>JAFZXE010000003.1 GCA_017616895.1 Bacteroidales bacterium | reverse complement strand
ATGTTTTTCTTAAAGAACCTGAACGGCATATTTTCCACCTTCTCTCAGTTACAATGGACACCCATTGCGCCTTCGATAAGGCGAAAAATCTGCTCGTCCATGTCCATAACAAAATTCATCAATCAAATTTAAACAGTTTCTAAGAATCCATCTGTCTGTCAACGGTATTGAAATAACCGAAATGAAGCACAATAAGGCTAAAGAAGAACTTACGACTCTGCCCGAAGGCTACGACAGAGTGATGCTGGTAGAGCTGCGCGCCTGCGCCAAGGAGGGCGCTCCGCTATTCGCCCGCTACGGAGGAAGCGGCATGGAGCCGCTGCTGAAAGGTGGACGCGACAGAGTGTGCGTGAGACCAGTGTCGGCCGATTACGAGCCGAAACGCCTAGACGTGCTTGCGGTTGAGATTGACGACCGTTGCCAATTCAGACGCTTTGTCCGTCGTGAAGGGCCGATATATGTGGTGAGGGGCGACTCGTGCCGAGAGGAACAACGTGTCGCCCGCGAGGCGATAGTGGGGAAGCTGGAAGAGGTGGAGCTCCCTGACGGCAGCCGCATCATGTGCAACAGCGACGCCTGGATGAAACGGTCGGCCAAGGTTGTGAAACAGCAGAGAGCCTTGAACGGCTTCAAGTCATTGTTCGATGGTAAACGTGGCCGGTATATGGCTGCCGCCTACTTCGCGGTGCTGCTGATTTCGATGTGGATGCCCATCGGCGGCATTGCCATCGACAACTTGATATTCGGCCTCCGTCCCGACCACCTGTATCACGCCTCTATATACTGCTTCTGCGCCTACTTTATGTGGGTGCTGTGCGGCAGGAGGCCGATGAAAGCATGGTGGCTGGCGTTGATATGGCTCGGAAGCCTAGCGACAGGCGTGGTAACGGAGTTTGTACAGCGGCTGCTACCTTACAGGTCGTTCGACGTAAACGACCTTCTGGCCAACGCCATAGGCGTCACTCTGGGGTGGATTGTACTGACAATAGCTCTGAGTTTGAACCGCCAGAAAGGAGGACGGCGATAGCGAGGGCTTTGCAATTCACACTTTTTGTGTATCTTTGTGGTCATAATACGAATTTAGTTCCATAGAAAAACAGCAATAAAAAAAGAGTCAGATGTCTAAATATCTAGTCGTTACACCCACATACAACGAAAAAGAGAACATCGAGAACATCATACGCAAGGTGTTATCGCTGCCTATCGGCGCACACATGCTGATAGTGGAAGACAACTCGCCCGACGGGACGGCGGATATTGTGAAGCGCCTGATGGGTGAGTTCGGCGAACGACTGTTCATCATGGAGAGAAAAGGGAAGCTGGGGCTTGGAACGGCCTATCTCGCGGGATTCAAATGGGCGCTGGAACACGGCTACGACTATGTGTGCGAGATGGACGCGGACTTTTCGCACAACCCAGACGATCTGCCGAGAATGTTCGAAGCCTGCGAAGAAGGGAAGGGCGATGTAATAATCGGCTCGCGGTATGTTGACGGGAAGATAAGCGTGGTGAACTGGCCAATAGGACGCCTGCTGATGTCGTACTACGCATCGGTGTATGTAAGGCTGGTGACGGGCATGCATGTCTATGACGCCACAGCCGGTTTTGTGTGCTACAGCCGCAAGGTGCTGGAGAGCATGAAATTCGACAAAGTGAAATTCGTGGGTTACGCCTTCCAGATAGAGATGAAATACACGGCCACAAAACTTGGGTACAAGATACACGAAATACCGATTGTATTCACCGACCGCGTGCTGGGAATGAGCAAGATGAGCATGAAGATATTCAAGGAGGCCTTCTTCGGGGTGTTCTCTTTGAGGTTCAGAAACTGGAAAAACTATTGAAAAACTGATATCGATTATGAAAAGGTTTTTTGTAATATTATCGCTGACCCTGTGCGCCGCATCGGCTATGGCACAGAACAAGATGTTGGATTGGAAACAACTGATGGATTACAGCCTCTATCCACAGAGACAAATACACGGCATTGTTTTCGAACCTGAATCCGAGAGGGTGATGTACACGAAAGGGAACGAGACCTACGTGTTTGACGGAAAGGCAACCAAGGTGCTCACCCCCGAGCAGATAGGTGACTACCAAGAACTGCTGAAAACCGAGGAGGACAAGCGTGTGGAGATAAGGGATGGCAACTTGTATATAGATAACAAGTTTGTCGAAGCCGG
The DNA here is from genome assembly GCA_017616895.1 of Bacteroidales bacterium. Classification (GTDB taxonomy): domain Bacteria; phylum Bacteroidota; class Bacteroidia; order Bacteroidales; family P3; genus Colimorpha. The sequence goes on along the minus strand of JAFZXE010000003.1, from coordinate 65,833 downwards.
CGACGACTACAACATTGTGGTGGGCCAAAGCGTACACCGCAACGAATTCGGCATAAACGGTGGTATCTTCTGGTCGCCAAAAAAGACCAAGGTGGCATTCTACCGTATGGATCAAAGCATGGTGAAAGACTATCCCATAGTGAACACCAAAGCACGCGAGGCCGAAGCAAAGCCAATAAAATACCCGATGGCCGGCATGAAAAGCCACGAGGTGACGATAGGAATCTACAACGCCTTAACGCTAAAGAAAATATACCTGCAAACACGCAGAGACGACAGCGACAAGGAAAAAGAGATGTATCTGACCAACATAGCGTGGAGTCCTGACGAAAGATACATATACTTGGCGAAGATAAACAGGGAACAGAACCGCATGTGGATGGAACGCTATGACGCATCCAACGGCAGACTTGACAAGGTGTTGTTCCAAGAAAAGAACGAGAGATATGTGGAGCCCGTCGATCCTGTGATATTCACTCCGAGTGGTAACCAGTTCCTATGGTTCTCTATGCGGGACGGCTACAAACACCTGTACCTCTACGACACCTTCGGAGATATGTTGCGCCAGGTGACGAAAGGGCCGTTCGAAGTCGAGGGATTCATCGGATTCGACAAAAGCGGCGAGAACATCTTCGTTTATGCCAACAAAGACAACCCGACAGGCCGCGACGCCTACAAGGTGAACCTGAAAAGCGGCAAGATGGAGTGTCTGACCAAACCGCGCAATGACAAACCCTACGGCACACATACGATAATCATGAGCAGCGACTGCACCCACTATGTAGATTTGTGGAGCAGCGTTGATTTGCCAACCCGCGCCGACTACCGCATTGTTGGCACCAACGGACCTGTAAAGACGTTGCACACCTCGGAAAACCCGCTGGAGAAATACGACATGCCGTCATACGACATCGGAACCATCAAGGCTGCCGACGGCAAGACAGACCTTTACTACAGGCTTATAACCCCTCCGGGCAAGAAAACCGGGAAGAAATATCCCGCGATAGTGTATGTCTATGGCGGACCACACTCGCAACTGGTGACCGACAGCTGGATGGCTGGTGCAAACCTGTACTTCACATACCTCGCACAACACGGATATGTGGTGTTCACGCTTGACAACAGAGGTACGGACAATCGAGGTTTCGAGTTTGAGAGCTGCATCCACAGACAACTCGGAGAGCTGGAGATGGCCGACCAGATGAAAGGTGTGGATTTCCTCAAGTCACTGCCTTATGTCGATACAGAACGCATAGGACTGGAGGGCTGGAGCTTTGGCGGATTCATGACCATAAAGATGAAGCTGGCGCATCCTGAGATATTCAAGGTGGCGTGTGCCGGCGGACCAGTGATTGACTGGAAATGGTATGAGGTAATGTACGGCGAACGCTATATGGACACGCCGCAGGAGAACCCCGCGGGATATGAGCGCGCATCGCTGCTGGACAAAGCCAAAGACCTCGAAGGGAAGTTGCTGATATTGCACGGCTGCGAGGACAACACGGTGGTGTGGCAGAACTCGCTGGAGTTCATCGAGCGGTGCATCAACAACTACAAGCAGGTTGACTATTTCGTCTATCCCCACCACGAACATAACGTAAGGGGCAAAGAGAGAGTACACCTGTACAAAAAGATGTTCGACTATTACGAGGATTATTTGAAATAGAGGTAATCAATTCCAACAATATAAACCATAATGTTCACAGGAATAATAGAAACCACCGCGCGAGTGGTGAAAATAGAGAAAGAGAACAGCAACTACCACTTCACCTTGGAGGTGCCTTTCGGCGACGAACTCTCCATCGACCAGAGCATGGCACACGACGGATGCTGCCTCACGGTGGTGAAGGTCGATAAGGCAAAGAAGCAATACGTGGTGACCGCGATGGACGAGACGATGCTGAAGACCAACCTCGGCACCTGGCAGGTGGGCACGGAAGTCAACGTGGAGCGCTCGATGCGTATGGACGGACGTTTCGACGGGCACATCGTGCAAGGACATGTCGATCAGACGGCCAAATGTACCAAGGTCGTCGATGACAACGGAAGCTGGCGGTTCTACTTCGAATACGACGCCAAGAACGCACCCTCTATAACTGTGCCGAAGGGAAGCATATCCATAAACGGAGTGAGCCTTACGGTAGTCGATAGCGAGAAAGGGATGTTCTCGGTAGCCATAATCCCATACACCTACAAGGTGACGAACTTCCATAATTTCAAACCCGGCACAGTGGTTAATATCGAGTTCGACGTGTTTGGAAAATATGTGCAACGGCTGCTGGAAGAGTATATCAAACAAGGAGTCGTCAGCAGCAAATAGTAAGAATCAAACGTTCTAACATAACAACAAAACAATATGTGCGGAATAGTTGGATATATCGGGCCGAAAGAGGCTTACGAAATCCTGATTAAAGGACTTCATAGATTGGAATATCGCGGATATGACAGTGCAGGAATCGCACTGATAAACGGTGAGCGAGAGCTGTCGGTGTATAAGGCGAAGGGAAAGGTCTCTGCGCTGGAGGAGTCTGTGGCCGACAAAGACACAACCGGAACAATCGGCATTGCGCATACCCGCTGGGCGACACACGGAGAGCCGAACGTAGTGAACGCACACCCTCACTACTCGCAATCTAAAACGCTAGCGCTGGTACACAACGGCATCATCGAGAACTACAAGACCCTTAGAGAAGTGCTGATAAAGCACGGATACAAGTTTGAAAGCGAGACCGACACCGAGGTGCTGGTCGAGCTGGTGGAATATATGAAGGAGTCGCACGGGTGCGACCTCGTGAGAGCCGTACATCTGGCGCTGAAGAACGTGGTGGGCGCATACGCCATTGCGATACTTGACAAAACCAATCCCAACCGTATTATAGCGGCACGCAAAGGCAGCCCTCTGATTGTTGGAATAGGTGGAACCAAAGATGGCGAAACCCCAGAGTTCTTCCTCGGCAGCGATGCGACGCCGATAATCGAATACACCGACCAGGTGGTCTATCTGAAAGACGAAGAGATTGTAGTGCTCAACCGCGACGGAAGCTATGCGATAACCAACCTGAACAACGTTCAGCAGACCCCACAGCTGCAGACGCTGCAGGTAACTCTCGACCAGTTGGAGAAAGGCGGCTATCCGCACTTCATGCTCAAAGAGATTTTTGAACAGCCCAAAGCCATGCGCACCTGCATCGGCAGCCGTATCGACCAACGCCACAAAGACGTTGTCCTCAGCGGCATCATCGACCATAAGGACAAGTTCCTCAAAGCGCGCCGCATCATCATCTGCGCCTGCGGCACCTCGTGGCATGCAGCGTTGATAGGCAAGTATTTCATCGAAGAGGCAGCACACATACCCGTGGAGGTGGAATATGCGTCGGAGTTCCGCTACCGCAACCCAGTGATATTCCCCGACGATGTGATGATAGCTGTGTCGCAGTCGGGCGAGACAGCCGACACCTTGGCGGCAATACAGCTCGCCAAAGAAAGCGGCGCCTTCATCTATGGCGTCTGCAACGTCATTGGCTCGTCGATAGCAAGAGCGGCTGAAAGCGGCACATATATCCACGTGGGACCCGAGATAGGTGTCGCCTCGACCAAAGCCTTCACCGGACAGGTGATCACGCTGTCGCTCATAGGACTCGCCATCGCCAAGGAGAAGAAGACTCTGAGCGACGAGATGTACACCATGTTGGTCGATGAGCTTAACAATATCCCCGAGAAGATGCAGTGGACGCTGGATAACAACAAAGGAATCGACAACTTTGCCCAGATGTTCACCTACTGCAAGAACTTTCTATATCTGGGACGCGGCTACAACTATCCCGTGGCACTGGAGGGAGCTCTAAAGCTGAAAGAGATAAGCTACATCCACGCCGAAGGCTATCCGGCAGCCGAGATGAAACACGGCCCCATCGCACTCGTTGACGAGGAGATGCCGGTGGTGGTGATTGCCCCGAAACGCGGCATGTATGACAAGATAGTGAGCAACATACAGGAAATCAAATCGCGTCATGGCAAGATTATCTCCATCGTAACCGACGGCGACAAGACAGTACGCGAACTTAGCGACTACTGTTTTGTGATACCCGACACTCGCGACTGCTTCGTCCCCTTGCTGGCCGTGCTGCCGTTGCAACTGCTATCGTACTATGTAGCAGTAGCCAAAGGGCGTAATGTTGACCAACCACGCAATCTCGCCAAGAGCGTGACAGTGGAATAAGAGCCCCCGAAAAGAATCAGTTTCTCACTGCGCAGGCGTATATCTCAAGGAAATACCTGCGCAGTTTTTCTATGTCAACCGACGGGGTTTCGCTCAAAACATTGTCGAGACGGCTTTGGAATGCGGCAAACTGTTCTGGCGTATATTTGTCCAAGTGACTGTCGTTGCCGTTCATGATGTCGCAGGCGATATAGTTGTTTGGCGAAAGATGGTAGCCAGCGTTGATTTTGGTGTCAAGCATCGCAGCCAAGGCATCACAGAAATCGTTGCGTGTCGAAGGCATCTCAATCAAATCCTCGATAGTTATGGGTTTTCCGATAGAAAGATGCACAGTGCCTTTCGGCTGTGTGATACCCGTCACAACACTGATGAGATCCTCGTTTTCGGCTTTCACATACTTTCCGTCAATGGTCTTGCAACGCTCTATAGCCTTCAAACTATCGCAAGGCTCCCACTCGTACGATATGGAGAGTGGCACAATGTTGAGACTACCGTATGCCGCCACAAGATCACTATACGGCGACGCCATACCGAGCATTTTAATTAGTGCGGGGTCGGTAACGTCGAGGCCATCCTTGGTGCGCCCGCCTCGTTGGGCAATCCAGATAGACTCGTTATCGTTCAGTATGGAGTTGTTGATATAGTCCGAAAGGTGCGCAAGTGCGGCGTAGAAGCCTTTTGCCGTACCGCCGCGTTCTGTTCGGAACATCTTGTTGCATAACCCCAGTTCACGCAAAAACTCGTTCTTCATGAGATTCGAGCCGAAGGTAATGCGGGTGGTTGACATTCCGTGAGTGTCAAGGATGCACTGAAGCAGGTAGGCATCGAGTACGATATCGCGATGGTTGGAGATATAGAGGTAAGCCTTGCCCGGCTGAATATTCTCCAATCCTGAGAATGTGAACGACGTCATAGTCTTGGCTATAACGCTCCTCATGCCGCATACCATCACCCTGTGTTGGAGGTCTGCAGTACTCTTTATGCTATCAAGAAGCTCGATGAACTCCTCGTAGGACAGGTCTGGGAAAGCGTATGCTGCAACAGGCTTGAGCTCTGGAAATTGCTCAATGCGTTTTAACGCCTGAAGCATCTCAGCGTCGGTATAGTGTCGTATGTCGTCAAATCTTGTTTCCATGGTTGCGGGTGTCGATGAATTTCACAGGTTTGCGGCTTTTCGGCGGGAATATTATGCGGCGCAGTTCGTCGTCGGACAACACCTCGATGTTCGGTGCCACCCTGATACGAGAGCGGAAACTATCCTTCAACTCTTTCACGACGTCGAAATCCTGCTCACCTCTCAGGCTTATCTTCACAACCACGTCGTCGGTCCCGGCATCGCTGGTGCGCACCTCCACACAATAGTTCTCGACATAGCCACAGTTGTCAAGCACATCGTTTATTGCAGGCGGATAAAGCGTGGTGCCTTTGAGCTTGATCATATTGTTCTTGCGCCCCACCAGTGGCGACAGGCGGTACGAGTTGCGACCGCAGCGGCACTGCTCCACATGCTTGGACGCCATGTCGCCTGTGCGGAAACGCAACAGCGGCATCGCCTCCACCCCGAGCGTTGTCACCACAATCTCGCCGACTTCGCCGTCAGCCACGGGCTTGTTATCCTCTCCTATAATCTCAACTATAATCAATTCTGGATGCACATGTCCGCCCAAACCATACTCACATTCCGAGAAGGTTGCCCCCATCTCGGTTGAGGAATAGGTTGCAAACAAATCCACATCCCATTTTTCCTTTATGCGGCGCCCCAACAGGTTAAGGCTGAAATCCTGCTCACGAAGCCCCTCTCCTATTCCGATAATGCGGCGCACACTGCTACCGCGATAGTCGATGTTGTGCTCCTCAGCGTATTGCAGCAGTTTCAGTATAAACGACGGCACACACATAAGCGTGTCCGGCTGCAGGCGACGGATTGTGTCCCACTGCAGTTCTGGTATGCCGTTGCCTACGCGTATCACCGACGCTCCCAATTCGCGGATACCGAGGAAGTATGCCAACCCCGCCATGAAACGCTTATCCAGCGTTGTCATGAGCTGTACTATGTTTCCAGGAGCAAGTCCCGCACACTGGAACGACTTGCGCTCGTTGTATGCCAGCCTCTGCAGGTCTTTCTCCGTGCAGCCGAAAGTCACGGGGTCGCCGAGAGTGCCAGATGTTGTTATATAGTCAATTATCTTCTCTTTCGGGCAGCAGCGGAAGTCGTCGTTATAAAGCTGCAGGTCTTTCTTCTCTGTAAACGGGATGGCCTGCAAGTCCTCCAGCCTCGTTATCTTGGTGATATCTATAGACTTTTCTGCAAACATTCGTTTGTAGTACGGCGAATTTGCCTGCAGATACTGCAACGCCTGTGCAAGCAAGCCCTCCTGAAAAGACTTTATCTCCGCTGCTGATTTATATTCTATATCGTTCATTCAAAACCCTATTGTTGAATTATTTAACCATTGATATACTTAACGCTTATTTCCCCATCACTCCTTTCAGCCACTTCAAAAACTCCCATTTCCACGGACGGCACTCCTCCGAGCCTTTCTTCTCACTCACACCGAAACCATGTCCGCCAGTCTTATATTGTATATACTTGTGCTTTACACCTTGGGATGTAAGAGCCGAATCCAGCAGCATACTGTTGCGGTAATCTACCACTGGGTCATCCACGCAGTTGACCACAAACACAGGCGGACAATCCGTCGGCACATGCCTTTCGAGCGACAGCGAATCTCTCAATCTCTCATCTCGCCAGCCCTTGTCGCCAAGCAACCCGCGACGTGAACGGCGGTGCACACAATCCTCAGTCATAGTCACCACAGGATATATAGGTGCCACAAACAGCGGCTTAAACTCCCTCTCGAAACAGCCCATCGTCATAACCAGATGTCCGCCGGCCGAGAAGCCCATCATGCCTATACGCTTAGTGTCGATGTTGTATTCCTTAGCGTGGTCGTTCAGCCACCGCAGCGCGGCGTGCGCGTCGAGAAACATGTCCGGCTGCTGCCGCCCGCGGCAAATTGTGCGGTAGTGGAACGCCCAAGCCCACCAACCAGCCACACGGTAGCGTAGTACAAAGGCGCTGAAACCCTGGCTCTGCAACCACTGCGCCACCTCCTGTCCCTCGCCCTCGTAGTCGAGCCAGCAATAGCTGCCGCCTGGGCACACCACCACCGTGGCTATCGGGTTCTCGACAGTATAGCATTCCAACGTCACCTTACGCTCCGAACAGTTTTTCGAGTCGGGATACAGATGCACAATCTCCTGCGCCGTCAACCTCGGTCCAGCCACAACGAAAAACAACAGCCACATACCCAACCAGATTTTCCAGCGACTTTGCAGCGACTTTGCAGCGACTTTGCAGTGACTTTGATATGACTTTGATATTTCCATTTTCTAGAATCGCTATTGATTTGTCTCTCTCTCGCTTTTCAGTTCGTAGTGCAGGTTAGCCGGCAGCCTGTTCACGTTGCATGCTACCAGATAATCGTCCTCGTTCTCAAATTCCACATGATATTCTTCGTTCCGATGCGCCAACGCCCGCAGCAGTGCCACCTCGCCCTGACCCGCTGACTGTCCTTCAATATTCTTCAGTGCTTTGCGGCAGCGGCGGTATATGTCGCGACCCTTGTAGAAATACTGGTATCGCACGTATGGAATGAAATACCGCTCGTCCTCTATCCGTTCCGCCATCCTTGCCATCTGCTCCTCGTAGTGCACCCGCATGTTCGACGCTATCGACTGAGCATCCGTGTCTCTGAAACTTTCGTAATCCATCCTCTCCCCTATCTCCACCGTGATTTTGCCTTCTCTCAGCAGTATGTCGTTCTTCGGCATCACGTCGCCCGCACCGTGAATATACAACGGCAGTATATCTACGCCAAGCACCTTGGCCATCTGGAACGCCCCTTTGTGCATACGGCCTATCTTGCCATCGACCGAGCGCGTACCCTCTGGAAACACCATCACCGAATAGCCCCTTTCTATCAGGTTGCGCAGTTTGGGCACCAGCTGCTCGTAGCCTTTGCTTACGGGATAGAACTGTGCGTAGCGTATCACCACCCCGTACAGCGGGTCTTTCCACACCCAGTCGTTCGTCAGCACCACCATCTTCGGGTGCAACATCAGCACTGCCTCCAAATCAAGATGCGAGCGATGGTTGGCAACTATCACAGCCGGCTTGTCGAAACACTCACCGTGTGGATTTTCTACCGCAGTCTTGACCTTCGGCAGCATTTTCAATCCCACCTTCATCATAAACTGCAGGAATCGATGATAGCAAAGCTGCGCCCGCTCGCCTTTGCCAGCAAAAAGCCTGTAGAGCCACGTCAGCGGCGAAACAATCAGCATCGACACTACCCCCATCACACCCAAAGCATATACCGTATATACCAGCCTCGAAAGCGTTATCGGAACCTCTCTGCGCACCCCTTTCCGCATCGTGAGCCAACGGAATATCAGCGGCGGCAGGTAGCACGCCATCAATATCACGGTGAACATGCCTATCACCGCCACCTCGCCCAACGAGCGCATGGCCGGGTGCTTGGCAAAGATGAGCACACCTATGCCCGCAAACATCAGCGCCGCCGAAATTATCACACTGCGCCTGTATGTTTTCAGCCGTTTCTTACCGTAGGCGTATTCATACATCAAGCCCTCGGTTATGAATATCGTATAGTCGTCGCCCTGTCCGAAAATGAACGTGGCGAGTATTATGTTCACTATGTTGAACTTCACCCCTGCGATGTCCATCATGCCCAGAATCCAGAGCCAGCCCACTGTCAGCGGAATGAACGAGAGTATGGCCAACTCGATGCGTCCCAGCGACAGCCACAGGAAGAAAAACACCACAAATCCGCAGACATAGAGTATATAGTTGAAGTCGTCCTGCAGGTCGTTCACCAGGTTCGACCCCACGTCCGACACGTCGAAAGCGAAGTTCCCTTCTCCCACAGCCTCGCGTATCATGGCCTTTGTTTTCTGCACCTCGCTGCTATCGACCTCCACAAAACTCACTATCGACACCCCTTTGTCACTCTTTATTATATGCCCTGTGCATAGCTCCACTATCTCGGGTGCCTTCTTGTCGATGTCCCACACCTCGTAGGGAAGTTCCATCCGCTCATAGAACGGTTCAAACGCACCGTCTGAAAATCCCATCGCCGACGCTTTGCGTCTCACAGTCTCCGCCAACCCGCTGTTTTTCTCACAGAAACTGTTCCAGCGTTTCCACGACTCCTCCTGTCTCTCGGTCGAAGGCAGCAGACCTTCCACTCCGCTTACCTTATAGCCTTTGAGCGACTCCATAAGCCTCTCGTTGGCCGCCAATGCCGAGTCCATGCTCTCGCCTTCCGAAACCACGTATATCACACTCTTGTCCGACTGCTTCGCATCCCCGCCGCTCAGCAGTTTCAAATCCTCGCGCTGCTGTGCCGTCATATAGTTAATGTTGTGCAGGTCTGCGTCAAACTGCGTCTTGGTGCTCAGCCATCCGAACACCACCGTCAGCAGCACCACCGCCACAAACAGCACCACTCTCCAAACCGACCTCTGCCCGCCATTTATCGCCTCGTGCGAACTCGCACCTGACTGCCTTATCGCCCTGTGCGGGCACGCACCACTAACTGCCACATGCGGCAGCCAAATCATCACCACTACTATGGTTCCCACCAGCATCAGGGCACCGAAAAGCCCTAAGTCGCGCATCGCCTCAGCCTTCACAAACATCAGGCAGGCAAACGCACTCACCGTTGTTATGTTGCCCGTCACCAGCGGTTCCACCATCTCTTTCAGCGACTCCCGCTTGTCCGTATGGTCGCGTATGTGGTCAAGGTAGTGCAGCGGATAGTTCACCGCTATGCCTATCAGCACCGACCCTATGCCTATCACTATCACCGAAAGGCTCGGCTTCAACAGCGCTATCACTCCTAATGCGAAAAGCCATCCTATGGCCACGCTCGCCGCCAGCCACACGATATTTCGCTTGCGCCCCATAGTGAAAATCAGTATCGCCATGATGAGCACCGCAGCGATGGCAAGTCCTATGAAGCTATCCTTCTTTATCTGGTTGGCGTTGGTGGCGGCAATAAGTCCCGCTCCCACGGCACTAATATCCACACCGTCCACCTCTCTCTCCACCGAGTCGGCAACCCTCTCTATCTGCTTCGCCAGTTGTCCGTATGCCCGAGTGTCCGACGAGGCGTATGGCACATGTATGAACGCATAGCCGTTACCCGCGGTATCCATCACGAAGCCATCCTCCACACTGTATTTCTCACCGAAGCCAAGCCCCGAAAGCCGCTGCAGTGCAGGCGAGAAAAGGTTCAGCGGGTCTGACGCTATAGCTTGTAGCGCCATCGCCGACATCGGGAACGCCAGCATCTGTTTTATGTTTCTCAGGCAGGTGTCAATATATCCGGGTTGCGCCAACAGCGAGTCAATCCTGTCATAGTCCTCCCGTGTGAGTTGTGTCGCTATGTTCTCGCCAATGGCGTCCATCGCATCCAGCACTCGACTCTCATCCACACGGCACTCCAACACCACTTCCTCCTGACCGTCATTTATCGCCCCATTCTGGCTCACACCCGACTGCCAAATCTCGTCAAACAACTCCATCGCATCCACCACCGCCTGCTGATTGTCATTTATCTCCCTTTGCGAGCACGCACCCGAAGGCTTGAATAAAACCGTCACCCTGCCCTGGTCGCCAAGCTGGTTATATACCTTAGTGTAACGTCCGTTCTCCTCGCTCTGCGGCAGAAAGTCGGCTATATTCTCGCCATATTTCAACCTCAAGCTGAGCAGCACGCACGCCACCACGACTACCGCCAACACCAATGCCGCCACCCAGCGGTGACGCTCAAAATAGTCGTATATGGCAAGTATCGCTTTAGTCATTTCTTTCTAATCATCATTGAGGGGTAGCCATAAAGCAGTGCAGCGAAGAAAAGGAATGTATTGAGCGCAAATATCCTCATAAAGTCGGCAAACGGCCTGAAATGGCTCACCCTCTCCCCTTTCGGCGCATAATATACCCTCACAGGCGCCTCGCACAGGCGCACACCGCGCCACGCCGAGAACACCAGCATCTCCAGCTCCGCCTCGTAACGGTTGGTTATAAACCTGCGATTGGGCAGACATGAGAGGGTATAGAGACGAAAACCTGTCTGAGTATCGCTCAGAGGCTGCAGCGTCTGCACATGGAACCAGAAGTTTCCGAAGCGGTTGGCAAAGCGGTTGCCTTTAGGCATTCCGTCAGCCGAGAGGTTGCGGCTGCCCACCACTATAAACTTCGTGCATCCCGCCGCTATCTCTTTCTCAGCACCTGCAGTCAGTTTGCATATATCCTCCGGATAGTGCTGTCCGTCGCTGTCGAGCGTCACCGCATATTCATAACCCATCTTGCGTGCCTCTTCAAATCCCTCACACAATGCATATCCTTTGCCCCTATTCTGCTCATACGACACCACCCTTACTCGCTCGTTGTCGGCATATCCCGCCAAAATCTCAGCCGTGTGGTCGGTACAGCCGTCGTTCACCACAATCACGTGCCCCTGCGTAGCCTCCAGCGTACGCTCTATCACCCCGGCCAAAGTCTCTTGGTTATTGTATGTAGCTATGATCGAACAAAACGTCATTACTATCCTAAATACTCGATGTTACTATTGTCAATTCACTAATCACTATTCACCTTTCACTCAATTCCCAATTTTCAATCCAACGAACTCTATCGTCGTGCGGTTACCGTCTTTCTCGGTCAGTATCATCTTCCGCATCGACCCGTCCCCTTTGTCGAATGTAATATCGACTGCCGACATCATGCGCTGCATATCTCGGCGTTTCGGTTTAGCCTTCAAGTTGTAGTTTTTCCCATCGTCATACAGTTTGAAGTCAAACACACGCTCATCTGCCACCTTACCCTGCTGCAGCATGTCGCTCACCATCCCCGCTATGCCCTTGGCCATACGGTTTCCCCTGCCGCTGCTCACACCATCCACCGAAAGCGTCTCACCCTTTATTTCTATCACCTTTGCCTGTGGCTTCAGATATTCCCACTTTATCGCACCGTCGCGTTTGAAGCTTATGCGTCCGCTCGACTCCACGCTCTCTTTCAGCATCGTAGTCTCACGTGTCTGCTTGAACTGCCCTGTGAACGACTTTATCGCCTTGGTCTTTGTCTCCAGTTCTGCCACCGCAGCCGTGCGGTCCTTGCCCGTAAGCTCGCGCGGCGTCTGTGCACAAACAGCGCCCCAAACCGCCAGCAACAGCACCACCAAAACAAAACCATTTCTTTTCATATCACCCAAAAGTTGAAACTTAATACTTAAAACTTACAGCTCAAAACTTGAAACTACTTCATGATAAAGAAACATCCAGCCACAATCAGCACCACCCCAATCCAACGCACGGCAGGCACATCCTCGCCAAACACCAGAATTGCCGCCACCATGCCGAAGATATATCCCAGTGCCGTAAGCGGGTAGGCTTGGCTGAACGGATAGTGCCTCAGTATATAGAGCCACAACACCGTGGCAAGCCCGAAGCACACCCCCATAGCCGCCAGCCACCAGTCGGTCACCACAGCTTTGAAATAAGCCCATGACCAGCTGAATTTTGGCAGCGCCTTCATGGCAATTTTCAGTAGCACCTGACCGCCTGCGAGCAAAGCACTCTGCAGGCACACCAATGCTCCCATCTTTATCACCTCCGCAGTCATACCTCGGCCTCGTCTCCCAATATTGATTTCACCTCCTCCGCCGACAGACGACGGTACATGTGCTGCTTGTCGGCATTGAAGTCAACTTCGAAATACTCCTCGTCGTAGAACGACAGCTTCGAGTTGGTGTTGGGGTTACATTCCAAATACACCACCTCGTCGAGTTTGAAGCCCTTGGCCTCACAAATCTGATCCGCCAGCGAGCGTCCCGCGTATGTCACCGACGTGCCGGGATTGTCCTGATACAGCTCGGTCACTATCACGTACTTCTTCCCATCCACCGTGCGTATCTTCAAACCGCATGTAGAGGGCATGTCCCACTGCCCCTTGAACTCGAATATCTCGTCGTAATATCTTTCTGATACTTTCATGATTATTTATCAAAACTCAAACTTGAAACTTACTTAAAACTTACAGTTCAAAACTTGAAACTCCATCACACATTCTGGTGCGGTGCACTCCTATCGACATCCTTGCCGAACGACTTGTTCGCCAGTGCACGGTTGCGTGGCACGTATGTTCCTTCTTCCATCTCGCGCAACGCCACGTTGCAGAACAGGCGGAACATCTTCGATTCCTGCGTCTCCGAGGCGTAGAAGCTCTTCCAAGCATATTCATAGACATCCTGCAACTCGTCAGGTGTCATCTTGGCAGGTTGGAACACCACCTGACCCGCATTGTAGTGGTTCCAGTCGAAGTCGAATATACGACCTTGCCTTAGCAAGTCGTCATAGCCCTTCGTGTGCGGGAAGGGAGTCATCACCGTGAACTCCGCCAGATCGAGGTCTATCTCACCCAGGAAATCAATCAGCCGTTTGCAGTCATCTACCGACTGGTTGTCCAATCCCAACAGAATAGTGCCTTCCACCCCGATACCATAGTCGTGGTAACGCTTCACACGCTCCTTTATATAGTCGGATGTGTCATACACCGCCTGATATACATACCACGCACCCGCCTTAGCGGCAAGGTCGAGAACCTCCAGGTCATCCTCTATCGTGTGGCTTATCCATTTCTTCTTCAGCGGGGCGATGGCTCTGAACAGTTCCTTCTCCCACTCTTTGTCCTGTGCCAGCGAGTTATCGACTATAAACAAGCGGTTGTTGTCTATGCCTGCCATATCCTCCACCACCTTGTCAATCGGACGCGGACGGAACTTTCTGCCGCCTAGGTACGACACCGCACATGGGTAGCAGCTGAAACGACATCCGCGCGAAGCGTGGAACAAATCCACCATCTGCACCCCTTTGTGGTTATAGAGGTCACGCTTGTACAAGTCCCTGCGGCACGGCCCTACCGACTCTATAGGAGGCTGGTTGCCCATATAGTTATAAACCTTTTTCAGGCAGCCGTTCTTCCAATCCATCAACTGCAGCTCCGACCTACCCTCCGACTCGCCCAGAAATAGGCTATCCACATGGTTCACAAACTCCTCTGCATGCAGCATCGCCGAAATACCGCCGGCGAAAACCTTCTTGCCACGCTTGTGGTATTCATCGGCAATCTCCCACGCACGCTTCACCTGCGTACTCAACATCACCGACAGCGCAACCACGTCGCACTCTTCGTCAAAATCAATCGCCTCCACGTTCTCGTCCGTGAACGAAATATCTACATACTCCGGGAGCGTTGCAGCGTATGCCACAGGGCCGTGAGGAGGCAGGTTAAACGTCGTCTGCCCGCGCAATTTCTGCCATTTCGGGTAGATTAACTTCATTTTAATTGTTTCCATCTCTTTGGAAATAAATATGTTAAACTCATTATCAATTCATCCGTTCCGCCACAAGACGGCACAGATATAAAGTGCAAAAGTACGAAAAATTACGCACTCGCGAACAATATAATATAAAATATGTAAAAAAAACGACTTCAACCGGCCTTCTCCACCAATCGTTTTCCCAAAGCTTTCGCTGCCGCTAGGTCTTTCTGCCAGTGTTCCTGTCGCCACTGCTCTTTTACATCCTTTGGGTGTGCTGCCATAGCATAGCGATCGTAGTCATCCACCTGATAGGTGTTGTACGCCACCGCCTTCTCTGGCAGCTCGCCGTAGAACCCACCTACGAGCAGCTCAAACGACCGCAACCCACGACGGTTGTCCGAAGTGTCGTTCATCGTGTATATCACCGCCGACGGTATGCGCTTCGGCGGCAGCAGACGGTAGTCGTCGTAACTCAACCACGGGAAAGTCAGTCGCTCCACAAAACACTCCATCTGACCCGTCACACGCCCGAAATAAACAGGCGAAGCGAAAAGCACGCCGTCGGCGTAGGTGGCAGCTTTCAACACCTCGGTGAGCCCGTCCTTCCAGGCACACACATCGGTATAGAGCCTATCCTTAAGTTTACATACCAAACAGCTTCGGCACCCCTTGTAATCTATGTCGTACAGACGGTAGGTCAACACCTCGGCACCACATTCACGCACACCTTCTGCAAACGCCTCTGCCATAGCCGCTGTGTTCATGTTTTTCCTCGGACCCCCGTCTATTATAACTATCTTTTTCATCTGTCTTTCTATAAATTACCTCTGCGCAATCCGCGCAAAGCGGGTGCAAAGTTACGAATCTTTATCAAACAATAAACCAACCGTTTCTACGTTGGTTATATATGGTTAATCTGCTTGCTTCCACATGGCTCACCTCGGCCATACAAACTTTGTACAGCTGGGTATGGAGCCCGGCTCTCGTGGGCCTGTGCCTGCTGACAGCACTTTATTTCTCGCTGCGTACACGATTTGTGCAGGTCAGGCGCTTCGGTGAGATGTGCCGCCTGCTCTTCAACACCGACAAAAAGCAGAAAACGGGAATCTCGTCATTCCAAGCCTTCGCTATGGCGCTCTCTGGGCGTGTGGGAACGGGCAATATCGTGGGAGTCGCCACTGCCATTGGCTTCGGCGGTCCTGGCGCTATCGTGTGGATGTGGGTGATTGCCTTTTTCGGTGCGGGAAGCGCCTTTGTAGAGGCAACGCTGGCACAGATATACAAGGAAAACCACCACGGACAGTTTCGCGGCGGCCCTGCATATTATATTGAGAAAGGACTCCGCAGCACCTTTTTCGGCTGCATGTTCGCCGTCATCTCCGCCATCGGCTGCGGATTCTTTATGCCGCCGGTACAATGCAACGGCATCGCGATGTCTATGTCCAGAACCTTCGACCTGGCGCCCTGGATCATAGGATTAGGAGTGGCGCTGATATTGGCTCTGGTCATCATCGGAGGCGTGAAACGCATCGCCAACGTGGCGCAGATAATCGCTCCGTTCATGGCCATCATATATATCATACTGTCGATAGTAGTGCTTATTGTCCACTACGAGGCGGTGCCAGGCGTGTTTATGGAGATGCTGCGCGGAGCTGTAGGCGCAAGCCAGGTAGGCGCCGCCATACTGGGAAGCACCATAGCTTGGGGGGTGAAACGAGGCATCTATTCCAACGAAGCCGGACAGGGTACAGGTCCCATCGTAGCCGCGGCTGCAAAGGTGAGCCACCCCGTGAAACAAGGTCTGGTTCAGGCATTCTCGGTATATATCGACACCCTTCTTGTATGCACCGCCACCGCGATGATGATACTCGCCTGCCAAACGTATAATATCATCGACCAGGTGCAGACACTCCCCGACGGCGGTACACATGTGACCTACCTTGTCGAGAATCCCGATGCGCCTGCGGGCGAACCGGGTGTTTTCTACACCTCAGGAGCGCTCGGCACCGTCATAGGTGCGAAACCTGCCGATATGGTGATCAGCATCGCTCTGTTCTTCTTCGCCTTCACAACCATAATGACCTATTACTACTATGCCGAGACAAACCTCGTCTATCTCTTCAGCCGTCTGCGCCGCCACCGTCTGCGCCGCAAAGAAAAACAGATGAACGAGGCGGAGCGGCTGCAGGCAGAAAACGCATACGAGCAGGCCGACCTGCATTTCGGTGACGACAAAGCCGAGGAGACAGCCGTATGGGTGCTGCGTGTGATGACCATATCGGCGGTGTTCATGGGTTCGGTGACCGGGAGCGGCATAGCGTGGACGCTAGGCGACATCGGAGTAGGCGCGATGGCGTGGATGAACCTAGTAGCCATACTTCTGCTTTCGCCCAAGGCGCTACGTGCACTGAAAGAATACGAACGGTCGAAGAAACGCGGCGAAGACCCCGTGTTCGACTCGAAGAAACTCAATATAAAACATGCCGACTTCTGGGAAAGCCAAGAAGCTTGAAGAGCAGCTGAAAGGCCTGTGCGACGAGCAGTACGCCGAATTTGGCGCGAAACTCATCCCCAACATCGAACGGGAGAGCATCCTCGGGGTAAGAGCCCCCGAACTGAAACGCATTGCGAAAGACATGAGCGATGACGCAGGGTGGTTTCTCCACCAGCTCCCCCATCGATGGCACGAGGAGAATATGCTGCACGCCTACCTGCTGTGCGGCATGAAAGATTTTGGGCAGGCACTCGAGGAAACCGAGCGTTTTCTGCCTTATGTGACCAACTGGGCGGTATGCGACTCGCTGTCGCCCAAGGCATTCGGGAAGCAAGCGGAGAAGCTGGTGGGAAAGATTGAGAGATGGATGGCGGATGATCACGAATATAAGGTGCGGTTCGGCATCTCGATGCTTATGAGGCATTTTCTGGACGAGCGGTTTGAGCAATCGCAGTTAAGGCAAGTGGCGGCGCTACAGCGTGAGGAGTATTACATAAAGATGATGCAGGCGTGGTATTTCGCCACAGCGCTTGCAAAGCAGTGGGACGCAACAATCAAGTGCCTTCAAAACGATGTCACCGACGACTGGGTAAAGCGAAAAAGCATCCAGAAAGCCCTAGAGAGCTACCGCGTGTCCGCGGAACACAAAGAGCTGCTCCGAAAGCTCCGCAAAAATCTTGGATAAAAAAAGAGAGGCCGCCTGAAAAGTCAAGCGGCCTCTTTTTTTGTGGAGCTGGAGGGGGTCGAACCCTCGTCCAAACAGTTGACAGAAAAGCTTTCTACATGCTTATCCGGTGATTGGTTTTCGAGCGGGTGAAGGACATCGGCACCCAACGCCAGCCTTAGCCTCTAGAATTTCGCCGTTGACACGAGGCGGGTCTTCGGTTATCCCTCTTTTCTGAGCACCTCCTTGTCGGACGCCAGAGGGCAGGGCCTCCGGGAGATGTCTTGTCGCCACAACTGTTGCGGCGATTAAGCTAACCTACTGTGCTTCGGTTAAGCAGCAAGAGCGTAGTTGTTTTCGCCAATTATTGTTATGCATCCGTTTTCAAGGCTTCTGATGCTTGAGCCTGCATGCTTACTATCCCCTCACACTGCTGTCAAAACCGGTCAGCCCCAGTGGGGATAAAAAAAAGTTCTCCTTGACAGAGAACTTCTTTTATTGTTTGGCGGTCCGGACGAGACTCGAACTCGCGACCCCATGCGTGACAGGCATGTATTCTAACCAAACTGAACTACCGAACCGTTTCGCTTTGACTATTTAAAAGAACTCTCTTTTTCTTGCCAAATGCGGTTGCAAAAGTACAAAGATTTTTAATACTGACAAAAAAAATGTGATTTAATTTCGGCACAGCAAAAGTTAAATGATGATTATTAGTTAATTATCAAGAATCATATAAACCGAATCGAATAGTTTGAAGTAATGAAAAATCAAGATATTCCAAACCATATTTACTATATTTGGGGCTGTATGGTAAAATTTGAGTACCTTTGCAGACCATGCGAAAGGTTATCAGGATATTCTTTATTGTCATCAATGCACTGTTAGTCATTGCGTTGTTGATGTCCAGTATAGCTGGATGGATTGCTCCGTCTAAGTGTGTGTGGTTCTCGCTGATGAGCTATGTGTTCTTCCCGCTGGTGGTGGTAAACGCACTGTGTGTGCTGATGTGGCTGTTTTTCAAACGGTGGGAGTTCTTGATTTCGTTAGTGGCGATACTACTGAGGTGCAACATGATACCACTGTTCGTGCAGATAGGAGGGACATCTGAGCCACCCGTGTCGGAAACGAGGTCGAAGGCTGACGAGCTGAAGGTGATGTCGTACAACCTGCACGGATTCCACGGTAAGACAGAAGAATATGGCGAAGAAACGGAGAATGCTGCAAAATTTGTAGATATGGTGCGGCAGACGGAGCCAGACGTGATATGTGCACAGGAGATGCTTGACGGAAACAAGTTCTCGGTATCGGACAGCCTGAAAGCGATGGGATACACGTACCAGTACAGCGCAAAAACGGATGGTCGAGGACGGCCTTACGGAGCTTCGATATTCTCGCGCCACAAGATGGATTACGTACACAATATTGACAAGAGCGGACGCAAGATATACGCTGACATCAGGAAAGACGACTTCAAGGTTAGGGTGGTGTGTGTACACATGAGTTCATACTCGCTTGGAATGGAGGAAAAAGAGGTGCTGCAAGATATAAAACACAACGACATAGACACGGCCAAGACGAAGAAACTGATGTCAAAGGTGAAGCGGAACGTGCTGAACCACGAAGAGGAATGGAAAGAAGACATGGAGGAGGTGATTACAGAAGCTCCTCACGCAATAATCGTGGCGGGTGATTTCAACGATACTCCTGCATCACATTTATATTATAAGATAAGCAAGAAACTGAAAGATTCGTATGTGGAACAAGGAAGCGGTTTAGGGATAACCTACAACGGGGCGTTCCCGAAATACCGCATAGACTATATCTTCCATTCTAAAGAGTTGAAATCCTTGGCCTACAAGCGGCTAGAGGGCGACTTCTCAGACCATAACGGAGTGGTGGCAGTGATGGTGAAGAGTGAATTGTGAATTGACAAAAGATATTTATGAGTTGTAATCTTTATTGATTAACTGTTTTTGTTTTGACTACCAAAGAGAGATATTCGCGTGTAATTGAGTATTTCATGGCTACGCGGCCTAACGCAGGACCGGAGCTGAAATACAGCAACGCCTTCGAACTGTTGGTGGCTGTGATACTCTCGGCGCAGTGCACGGACAAGCGGGTGAACATGGTGACGCCGGCGCTCTTTAAGAAATACCCAACGGCGGAGAATATGGCAAAGGCCAGCGAGCAGGAGGTGTATCAGATGATAAAGTCAGTATCGTACCCGAACAACAAGAGTCACCACCTGGTGGGGATGGCACAGTCGCTTTGCAATGAATTTGGCGGAAAGGTGCCAGAGGAAAGGGAGGAACTGGAACGGCTGCCAGGAGTGGGACGCAAGACGGCCAACGTGATAGCGTCGGTGATGTTTGGCAAACCATATATCGCGGTTGATACGCATGTGTTCAGGGTTGCCAACCGTATAGGACTGACCAACGACAGCAAGACACCGTTGGAGACAGAGCTAGAACTGGAAAAACACATACCCAAGAAGCTGGCAAATCTGGCGCACCACTGGCTGATACTGCACGGACGGTATGTGTGCACGGCACGGAAACCCAAATGCGAGGAGTGCGGATTGCAGGAGGTGTGCAAGTCTTATGTGAAGAGTGAAAAGTGAAGAGTGAAAAGCGAATTGACAATAGATAACTTGGAGAACTGAGATGCTTTATTTTGCAAATCCTATGATGCTGATAGCGCTCGTTGGGGTGCTGATACCGATTATAATACATCTGGTAAAGCTGCGTCGCTACAAGAAGGTATATTTCAGCAACACGGAGATGCTGTCGGAACTGCAGTCGGAACAGCGAAACAGCTCGCGGCTGAGGGAATGGCTGGTGTTGGCGGCAAGGGTGCTGGCGATAACACTGCTGGTGCTGGCGTTTGCCCAGCCGAAGGTGAGAAAACAATCGGAAGAGGCTATCGTAGGAGGCACTTACGTGTCGGTTTATATAGACAACTCGTACAGCATGGGCGACGAGGGGTCGGAGGGAATACTGCTGGAACAGGCGAAGAAAAAGGCGCGAGAGATAGCGGCAGCATATCCAGCGGAAACCAAATTCCAGATAGTCACGAACGACAACGGCGGACAACGGCGGCGGTCGCTGACCAGAGAGGAATTCATCGCAACGGTGGATGAAGTGCAACTGTCGCCACAGAGCATGACCATCAGCGACGCCATGCAGAAGCAGGCGGGCTTTGCAACTGGAGTGTCGTCGAATATACATGCATACGTGATTTCGGACTTCCAACGGTCGGCGTGGGATTTAGCGGACAGCAAAGAGAAAGCAGAGGTAAATCATAGCGGATGCAGATATTCACTGGTGCCACTAGGGGCCACCGGGCAGGGAAACCTATATATAGATACAATGTGGCTTAACGAGCCGCTGGCTAGTGAAGGCAGCGAAGTTAGACTTACTGCTGTTGTGCGCAACACTGGAGAGAAACGGGTGGAGAGCATGCCTGTGAAGCTATACGTGAACGGAGAACAGAAAGGAATGGCGAGCGTGGATGTAGATGGGAAGTCGCAGACGGAGGCGAAACTAAGCTTCACCGTGAGAGGGATGGGTGTGATGAACGGATATGTGGAACTTACGGACTATCCGATAACCTTTGACGACAGTCTTTATTTCTCGGTAAACGTGAGAGAACGGCAACGAGTGCTGGCACTTCACAGCGGGGCTGCCAACACATATATAAGACGGCTGTTTGACGGCGACTCGATAACGGAATATGCCGAATCGCCGCTTGCGTCGGCAGACCTGAGCCAGAGCGATGAGATTGAACTCATAACGATGACATCGGTGAAGTCAATCACCTCGGGAGTGGCGCAGACACTGGGAAACTATGTGGAGGATGGCGGCACGCTGCTGATTGCGCCTCCGGCCGACTGCGACATAGAGTCTTACAACACCCTTCTGACAGCCGTCGGGGCGCCGCAGATTGAAGGGTACGACACCAACACTTCGAGCTGCACGAGGCTCAACACCGAGGCGGCACTGTTCCACCAGGTGTTCAGACGGGTGGAGGAAAACGTAGAGCTGCCGACGGTGAAAGGTTACTTCACGCTGAGGAACACAGCCGGGGCGTCGTGCGAGGAGATACTGACGATGGCTAACGGGGCGGTCTATTTGGCGGCGGTGCCATGCGGCGAAGGAGCGGTTTATCTGTTCACCGCACCATTGGAAACGACTAACGGCGACTTCATGCAGCAGGCGCTTTTTGTGCCCACAATATATAATATGGCGCTGTACAGCCGTCCGACACCGATGCTTTACTATACGCTTGCGGAGGGTGCGACGGTGGAGGTTGGGTCGGCTGCGACAGAGGGACAAACGAGCCTTACGAAAGATGGAGAGGAGGGCAGCACGGTGGCAGAGATAAGACACACGGGGAAACATTCGTACCTGATGGCCGACGGGATGCAGCTGGAGGCGGGAAACTACCGTCTAAGCAACGGAAAGGCGGAACAGGGTCTTTCGTTCAACTACAGCCGCAGCGAGTCGCAGATGGAATTCTGCAGCGCGAAAGAGCTGAAGGCAACCATAAAGGAACTGGAGGCGAAGAACGTAGAGGTGTTCGAAAACAGCTCGAAACCTATGGACGAGCTGATACGCCAGCGGACGGGAGGACGGTCGCTGACGAGGTGGTTCCTGCTGGGAGCACTGGCAATGCTGGCGGCTGAGACGCTGCTGCTACGCATCCCCTTCAGGAAGCGGCACAATCAAGCAATGACACGGGAATAGCCCGCTTTGCGCTCTTTCGGAGCTTTGGGTTCGCCGTCGGCATAGCCTATGGAGAGAGCCCCAATGCCTATAAGACCGTCGGGCAAGCCGAATTGGCGCATAAGGTCGCGACCCTCGTCGGTGGCGAACATCTCGCGCTCGCGGTTAATCCAGCAGGAGGCGAGGCCGAGTGAGTGGGCAGCGTTCATCATATTACCTAAGACGAGAGCGCCGTCGTAAAGGCTGTTGGGCCAGACAGACGGGTCGGAGGCGAAGACCAGGATGATGGTGGGAGCCCCATAGTACGGGTTATCAGTGGTGCCCATGACAGCGGCATTCATGGCGACGAGACGACGGATGATGTCGGGATTTTGGACGGCGACAATCCAGGGGTCTTGGCGACCATGGGCGGTAGCGGCGAAGGTGCCGGCACGAAGGACGGCCTGCAGGTCGTCGAGGTTGACTTGTCTGGAGGAGTAGCTGCGGACGCTACGTCGTGAGCAGAGACAATCGATTACTTGGTTCATGGTGAATTGTGAATTGTGAAAAGTGAATTGACAAATGATGTGTATAACTAATTGATAAATGATGTGTACTAGGGTGTGTGATTTTGCAAAGATACTATAAATATACCTATTTTAGGAAGAGAGTTTTGCGATGGAAGACAGAAAATCGCGAAAAGAGGGGCGGTTGGACAATCTGGGGCGATTTTAGGGGTACGAAAAAGCGGTGTTGAAAATCAATATTTTAAGATAATTTTAATATTTCTTAACACAAATTTAAAGCGTGAAAATTTGTTAAAACGAAATAAGTTGTACCTTTGCAGTACAAAAATCGTGAATCTTTAATCAATCATTTATTAACTTAAAATTTCAAAACAATGAAAAAGATTTTTGCATTCTGCGCTGTGGCATTTGTTGCCGCCGCCATGTTCGTTTCATGCGGAAAAACCGAGAAAGACGCTCTGACCGTTAAGTTCAACAAAGAGCAGTGGACTGCTGAGCAGGTTCTTGGCAACCAGGTCGGTGAAGTTCTCGGCATGGAAGCTTATGAGACCAACTACAACGATGCAGCTTGCGCATCTGTGTTTGGCACCCTTGGAACAGCCACTGGTACCTACAACAACTACCTTTTCTACTATTCAGAGAACGCTGGTGACACCACCGCTGAAGGTCTTCTGAAATGGAATGTTGATTCCCACAGCCAGGAAATCACCGCCATCGACTTGGCAGCTCACACCATCGACGCTGAGGTCGTTGAGACTCTGAAACAGGACGGCAAAGACGATGCAGACCTGAAGATCACCATGAACAACGCTTCTTGGACTGTTGACACCCAGGTTCTCGTAAAAGGCATGGCCAAAAGAAGATAATCAATTCACAAAAATAACTTTAAAAAAGAAAAAACATGAAAACTATCGTAAGAAACATCGCTCTTGCAGTTGCAGTTATGGGTCTGACCGTGGCTTGCCACAACAACAAACCCGCTGAGGAAGTTATCGACAGCACCCCCGTTGAGGAGGTTGTTGAAGAGACCATCGAAGAGGCTCCCGTAGAGGTCGCTGAGGCCGTTGAGGAGGCTCCCGCACAGGCTGCTCCCGCCAAGAAATCTACCCCCAAGGTTGAGGTTAAGAAAGACGAAGGTGGCGTATCAGTTGCCGCTGGTGAGAACAAAGTAGAGGTCAGCGATGGCAAAATCGAAGTTAAGACCAACAACGACGGTACCGTTACCGCAAAACCCAGACGTCGCTAATAGACTCTGAAAGGTCTTAAATAACCGTGCAAAAGCGACTACACCAGTGTAGTCGCTTTTGTTTTGAAAAGAATACTATGAAACTAACAGTTTATTCTATATGCGCGCTGATGCTTTTCTGCAGCTGCGCATGCGAGAAATCAGCCGAGAAGAAGGCTGTGAAAAACGTGGCGTACGAATATATTTGGTCGCTGGCGAACTTCGATGTGAACAGGGCAGAAAAATACGCCTCGGAGGAAACAAAGAAAGAGACGCTGGGGACAGCCCGTACGCTCCTAGCACAGACGGACAGGAAAGTGATAGAACAGGACCTGCCGGCGAAGGTGAGGATAACAAACGTTAAACTGACGAGCGACACGACGGCGACAGCGGTGTGGCACAAGAAGACACCGAGGAAGAGAAACTCGAGAGAGATTGAGTTGAGAAAGCGCAACGGAAAGTGGCAGGCATACGACTTGATAAAAAGACGCACGTCGGCACCAATGCCCAACGGCCGCGGAGGGAAAAAATGATTTTTTGACTTAAGAGGGCTGTAGGGCTAATAGGTCCTATAAGTCTTATAAAGCTTGTAGGGCTAATAGGTTTAAGATGTCCAATTG
The DNA here is from genome assembly GCA_017616895.1 of Bacteroidales bacterium. Classification (GTDB taxonomy): domain Bacteria; phylum Bacteroidota; class Bacteroidia; order Bacteroidales; family P3; genus Colimorpha. The sequence goes on along the minus strand of JAFZXE010000003.1, from coordinate 40,969 downwards.
GACTAAGGGAGTCCAATTGGACTTTTTCGTCCCTGATTTGTTTTAGTTCCATCCCAAAAAGAAGAAATTGGCGCCTACTTTTCTTTTACTTTTCACCTACTTTTGACCTACATTTCTTTTACATTTCTCCTACTTTTGTTTTACTTTTCTTTTACATTTCTTTTACTTTTGGACTACTTTTCTTTTACTTCTGGCCTAGTTTGCTCCTACATTTTACCCACATGGGGTATCTACTGGTTTTATACTGACCCTTTACTGACCTTATACTGACCTTACTTTTCTCCTAGGCTGCGCCTATTCCGCTTTTACCTTTTTTTTACATCGAAAAATGTGGGTTACAGATAGAATTAGAGCATTGGGGATGCTGTATTGTATGCGTGTAAGCTTTAGAGTGGTTGCGGGGCTTACGGTATGACTCGGGAATGAGGATAACAGGTTTCATAGTAGATTGATTTCTAGAGATTAGGTAGAGATGGAGGATAGTGTAAAAAAATTATAGTTGTATATAGAAAGAATTTTTAGTAACTTTGCAGTCCGACTTTTAAGGAGGAAAAATATTTTATTAATCACATAAATCTAAAACTATGGCATTTAAAGGACAAATCGTAATCGACACGGAACGTTGCAAGGGTTGCGCAGTATGCCTCGCCGCATGCCCTGTGCAATGCATCGCACTGTCGAAAAATGTAAACGGCAAGGGTTACAACTACACCGAAACCGTGAATGACAAATGCATCGGATGCGCCAGCTGCGCTATGGTATGCCCGGACGGCGTTATCTCGGTTTACAAAATCAAGTGTTAAATTAGTGATGAGTGAAATGTGAATTGTGAAATGTGAATTGACAAATGTGATTATTCACGTTCAGAAAAGCTAACACACTCTCACTAATCACCAATCACGCAAACAAAAAAACAAAAATACAATGGCAAAAGAACTGAAACTGATGAAGGGCAACGAGGCTATTGCCCGAGCAATGATTGCCAGCGGTACCGATGGCTATTTCGGCTATCCTATTACCCCGCAATCCGAAGTTATGGAAACCCTTATGGCCGAAAAACCTTGGGAGGAGACCGGAATGGTAGTTCTCCAGGCCGAGAGCGAGATGGCATCAATCAATATGGTCTATGGCGGTGCCGCTACCGGCAAGAAGGTCGCCACATCGAGCTCGTCTCCCGGAATTTCGCTGATGCAGGAAGGCTTGACCTACCTCGCCGGCGCCGAAATCCCCTGCTTGGTGGTCAACGTGATGCGCGGCGGTCCCGGATTGGGCACCATCCAGCCTTCGCAGAGCGACTACTTCCAGAGCGTGAAGGGCGGTGGACACGGTGACTACCAGCTCTACACCCTCGCCCCCGCCAGCGTCCAGGAGATGTACGACTTCGTCTTCGACGCTTGGGACATCGCTTTCAAATATCGCAATCCTGTCCTCATCCTCTCCGACGGTGCTATCGGACAGTGCATGGAGAAGCTCTACACCCGCGACTATGTGCCTCGCTGGACTGAAGAAGAGCGCCGCAAGAACGCTCCTTGGGGCACCTGGGGCAAACCCGCCAACCGTCCACACAACATCATCACTTCGCTCGAACTCGACTCCGCCCGCCAGGAGGTCTTCAACCACAAACTCCAGGCCAAGTATGCCGAGATGAAAGAGAAAGAAGTCCGCTACGAAATGCTCAACTGCGACGACGCCGACTATATCTTCGTCGCTTACGGTTCGTCAAGCCGTATCGCCATGAAGGCTATGCAGATGGCTCGCGAAAAGGGCATCAAGGTCGGTCTGTTCCGCCTGATCACCCTCTTCCCGTTCCCGACCAAGCAGCTGGCCGAGGTCGCCAAACACGTGAAGGGTATCCTCTGCGTGGAGATGAGCGCCGGTCAGATGATCGAGGATGTGCGCCTCGCCACCGAGTGCAACGTGAAGACCGAACACTTCGGCCGTTTCGGCGGTATCATCCCCACCCCGACCGAGGTACTCGAAGCACTTGAGAACAAAATTATAAAATAAATTTGTGAAAAGTGAATTGTGAAGAGTGAAATGACAAAAGAGTTCTTTCGCCAAGCAACCACTAATCACTAATCAACAAAATAATTTGAAGAATATGAATCAAGATATAGAAGCTCGCAAACAAGAGCTGTTGAACCAAGGTTACACCGAGGTTTACACCAAAACTAAAGTGCTCACCGACGCGGTCATGCACTATTGCCCGGGTTGCGGTCACGGCACCACCCACCGCCTCGTCGCCGAAGTCATCGACGAGATGGGCATTCAGGACAATGTAGTAGGCGTATCGCCCGTAGGATGCTCCGTGCTGGCCTACAACTATTTCGACATCGACTTCCAGGAGGCCGCCCACGGTCGTGCTCCCGCGCTGGCTACCGCTGTGAAACGTCTTAACCCCGACACTTTCGTGTTCACCTATCAGGGCGACGGCGACCTCGCAGCTATCGGTACCGCCGAGACCATCCACGCCTGCAACCGCGGTGAGAACATCACCATGATTTTCGTGAACAACGGTATCTACGGTATGACCGGTGGTCAGATGGCTCCCACCACGCTGATCGGCATGAAGAGCGCCACCACGCCTTACGGCCGTCGCGTCGATATCAACGGCTACCCCCTGCGTATCACCGAGCTTATCTCCACCCTGCCCGGCACCTACTATGTGACCCGTCAGAGTGTGCAGACCCCTGCCGCTGTGCGCAAAGCCAAAGCCGCTATCCGCAAAGCTTTCGAAAACCAGAAACTGAAGAAAGGCCTCAGCTTCGTCGAAATCCTCTCCAACTGCAACTCCGGCTGGAAGATGACCCCGGTACAGGCCAACAAGTGGATGGAAGACAACATGATGCCCAACTACCCCGTTGGAGACATCAAGGTTGACGGCAAGCTGGTCGAGAACGTCGATGTGGCACGTCTCGCAGTTGACCACCCGCTGAGCGTTATGCAGTAATCAATAAGCCCTATAGGACCTATAAGTCCTATAAGACCTATAAGACTTATTAATCAAACAAAAAAACGAAAAAAGATGACAGAAGAAATAATCATAGCCGGATTCGGAGGACAGGGAGTTCTCTCAATGGGTAAGATTTTGGCCTATTCCGGAGTAATGCAAGACAAGGAAGTGAGCTGGATGCCCAGCTACGGTCCCGAAATGCGCGGTGGTACCGCCAATGTGTCGGTGATTATCAGCGACGAGCGCATTAGCTCGCCCATCATCAACCAGTTCGACACCGCCATCATCCTCAACCAGCAGTCGCTCGACAAGTTCGAGAGCAGCGTGAAGCCTGGCGGCCTATTGATTTACGACCCCAACGGCATCACCCACGAGCCTACCCGCAAGGACATCAGCATCTATAAGATTGCTGCCACCGCCAAGGCTCAGGAAATGGGCATCTCGAAGGTGTTCAACATGGTGGTCCTCGGTGGTTTCCTCAAGCTGAAACCCATCGTCGATAAACAGTACATCCACGAAGGACTTGAGCACTCGCTGCCGCAGCGTCACTGGGGACTCATCCCGCAGAACGAAGAGGCAATCGAGATCGGTAAAGGCCTTATCGAACCCGTCCAGGTCCTGTAAGAGGTTTTAACCTATCTGAGAAAAGGCTCGCCATTATCGCTGGCGAGCCTTTTTTGCAATCAGAAAAATGCGTATCTTTGCAACTGATATTGACAGAAGGAGACGGCCTCACAAAACGTCAAAATCAGCCTATGAAAAAAGCGTTGGCGATAGCATCAGTGATTCTTGCAATAATATTGGCTATTCTTGCCGGGGCATACTTGATGATGTCGAGCATTGGCTCGAAATATGATGGTAGAATAGTGCTACATCCCACAACCGAGACGATGACGGACAGCATAGTAACAGATTCCGACGCACTTGTTGATTGTGTGCGACTGTCATTTGCTGGAGAGTTATCAGACACACTTTTTCTTACAATCACAGACGGCAGCAGCCAACCCTGGGAACACGCAATGATAGGGCACATTGACGAGAAATGGCCAGCATACGACTGGTACTACCACAAACTATTCGTCAAATATCGTGCCAAGTCCGTATCGGAACAGGACAGTTTGGTTATGACATGTTGGTTCGGACGCTAATCTTTTTTAATGCAGATGAAAAGACTCTCAGCCATATTTGCGATACTCCTTGCCATCGGGACCACCCTATCGGCACAGGACAATCCTTCAGAATATGGAATATCTTGTGGTATTGAGGGAGACTCTATGACTGTCGCCATTTGGTGTTATTGGGACTCAAGCAACGACGGCCCCTGCTATGCAATATTGGCTCAATCATGTAATATTCTGGTGATAGATAAAATCGATTCAATCCCGTATGAACGTCATGGCGATACAGTCGTGTTGCTTAAGCGGATTGATACTGTAAGATTTGTTTACAGGCTGCCGCTAGACGGTTTTGTCAGCGATGACGGCATCATCGACTTGCGCCGAGAGGACAACTGGTACCCCCACCGCAATGACAAAGTGTGCTTTATATATATGTCGATACACGAGTATGACAAAATAGCGATTCTGAATGATTATCTGTTAGGCGTGGATGTTGTACGAGAAGACGGGTACTTTAATATATACAAAGAGTCCGACGGCATCCATTTAACCCTGCTGCCCAACCATAATGCCCTCTCGGCTAATCTAACGCCATGGGACGACCCGATTATGAACGCCGCAACTTTCAATTATGTCGAGTTAGAAGCCGCTGAATTCGACTCTGCCGCACAGCTTTCGGGGAATTGGGAGTACCTCAACTCGGAGAGAAACCCCAATGCAGAAGATACCGCCATTTTTATGGTATGGGGACGAGATCAGGACGTCACTATCGAGGACATGAGTGAGTGCAGGTTCTACAATTTTGAGCACATACCTTTCATTGAACTCGCGGGAGGAGACTTCTGCTGCACCCGCCTGTTCCACGATTCAACATATATGGTACCGTGCGGAATGAAAATGTCGAAGGATGGTTTTATCGGCGGCACTATATGGGACGACTATGACTATGAGCAAGGGTATGTATATATCTATCCTTACGACTCCGCCAGCAAGCGAGTCGGAAGGCCTTATGTTTACCAAACAGGTCCATACTGGAAACCGTCAGGAAGAGCGGAGTTTTGGGGCAAGGACAGGTGGTTTTATGTCGAGGGAATACATACTAACAAGTACGCTGGAATAGAAAGCACTGATTATTTTTACGTCTACTACAAAGTTCGACCAGTGGCGCTAGGAGACAACTAAAGACTGGCTATGAGGAACAAGTCTATAATCATACTTGCTGCACTTCTCGCATTAGGCGCCATCGCCAAGGCTCAGACGGTAAAACTTGAGGCACGGATTATCAATTCGCCTTATCCATACTATGGTACAGCACATGTGGCTTGCGACGGGATGGTCAAAGTACTCTTTGTTGAATCTGATTCCAATGGAGTTATTCGGGTTGAACTGCCACGAGGGCGTTGCAGCCTTTCGTATGGTCTTGACGAGATTTTACTCGACTTGCGCAACGATACCGTCATAGAGTTTGTGATTCGAAACGATGAATACTTTACCTACAGCCGATATCGTTCGCGGCAAGAGAAAGACAGTTTGCTTCATGCAAAAGAAGCAAAATACAAGGCCAACCTGAATGAAATGGACACCAACAGTTGGCCACATCGTCCAAACTACGCAAGCTTGGCCTTGACAATGGCTAAAGACATCTATTATCCGCTACCGCACTGGCGCACATACACGATTGACACGGTGTTGCCATACCTGAAATACTGCTATCTGAAAGACCGGAAGACATACGACTACCTCTACTATCCCATCTGCCAGATGGAACACCGAATGGGGATAAAGCATGACCGCAGAGTGCGCAAACCACGCGCATCAAACAAACGCTGGTATGTACCCATGCCAGAAGTGAAAGAGAACTGGCTTACAGACACCGTAACCGACTATGCCGCCGAGTTTGAGTGGGCACGCTTAAACTCATACTATAAATCAGTTTATCTTGAACCTATGGGTGAGCGAAACCTGGAGTATCCACAGCGCAAAAAAACAATAGTCAGACTTACGCTGCAAGGAGGGCTGAGTACACCGATGTCTCTGCGAGTTGAGAACGGGCGTTTCTATTTTCGCAGATGTGACTATTCATGGGTAGTAGATAATTCGAATCGCACTGATATGGCATTTGACTTTGCCCTCACAAAGGCCGAACTCGACACGTTGGCTCAATGTGTAGCCGCCTTTGACACCGTAAAAGATTATGTAATAGGTCCAGGCCCATTTCTTGACGGAGGCACATTCGAAATAGAGCTGACCGGGCCAAAAGGATACCGAAGTTTCGTTTGCTATCACCCCGACGAAGTGGCGTCGGTAAAGCCTCTATATGACTTCTTGTACCGTCTTTTGCGGCGCCATGTATATAGAGTGCAATTCAGAGGAATCAACGACTGGTCAGCGGAGAATAACCTCAATGCCAAAATAACGATAAAGGGCCGTCACTGGTATGAGTATCAGGATGGTGGTTATATTGCCCCCGTACCAAACGGGAAATACAGCATACTCATAGAAGCCTGGGGCCATGAATCCTTCGAAAAAACCATCAAGATAGAGAACGACACCGTGCTGGACATACGGCCTCTGCTCAAACAAAAAAAATGAGTGTCGGATTTTTTCTGTAGGTGTAGGAATATCCGTACTTAAATTCAACTTGTAAGTGCAACACTAGGTAAAAAAGAAAGTGCCGAAAATAATCGGCACAATCTTAAGAAAATGATTATATTTGTAATCTTATGTATCATACAATTGAGTACATAATACATTTATAACCAGTCAATTCCAAGCGCTACACATAGCGCCTTTAAGTATTAATTATATAAAAAGGAATGATAAATATATCAAATTTCACGCTTCCTATCGTAGAAAAAATACTCTTTGGAGGAGAGCGTATTGCCATTGACGACAAAGTGCTGAAAGGCATAGATGATTGCCACGCTTTTTTGAAATCTTTCTCGGCAGAGAAGGTCATATATGGCATCAACACGGGATTCGGACCGATGGCTCAGTGGAGAGTGGATGACAAGTTTCTCTCGGATTTGCAATACAACATCATCCGCAGTCACTCAACAGGTGCGGGAGAACCGCTGGATGACATATATGTGAAAGCGGCGATGATTGCCCGTCTGGGGTCGATATTGCAGTGCAGGTCGGGTGTACACCGCGAGGTAGCTGAACTGCTGGTGGCGTTTATCAACGAAGGGTTATGTCCATTTATTCCCAGGCACGGAAGTGTAGGTGCGAGTGGGGATTTGGTTCAGCTGGCCCACATCGCGTTGACTCTTATCGGAGAGGGGAAGGTACACTATAAAGGCGAATGGCGCGAGACAAAGGGCGTGATGGAAGAGCTTGGATTGAAACCCATCGGCATTCACATCCGCGAAGGTCTTTCAATAACCAACGGCACATCGGTGATGACAGGCATAGCCTGCGTGAACCAGCATTATGCGGAACGCCTACTCGATTTGTCAGTGCTGGCAAGTGTATGGATGAACGAAATAGCCGCAAGTTATAGCGACTTGATGGCCGCCCCGCTTAACGAATGTCGCCGCCACGAAGGACAGATAGAAGTGGCACGGAAGATGCGCGAACTGTCGGCAGACAGCAAATGTCTGCTTGAAAGGGAGCATGAACTGTACAACGGCGGTCACACCGAGGACACCACATTCGGCCACAAGGTGCAGCCTTACTATTCGCTACGCTGCACACCGCAGATAATGGGACCAATATACGAGACACTTCACAACACAGCGCGTGTGTTGGAAGAAGAACTGCAGTCGGCGAGCGACAACCCGATTGTTGACCCCGAAACGAAGAACGTATATCACGGAGGCAACTTCCACGGCGACTATATCTCGCTGGAGGAGGACAAGGTGAAGATAGCGGTGGTAAGGATGGCTATGACTGCCGAGCGACAACTGAACTACCTATTCCACGATAGAATAAACGGAATACTGCCGCCGTTCTTGAATATGGGTGTGCTGGGGTTGAACTACGGGATGCAGGCGTGCCAGTTCACCGCCACGAGCACAACGGCAGAGTGCCAGACGCTGGCGATGCCGAACTATGTGCACAGCATACCGAACAACAACGACAACCAGGACATAGTGAGCATGGGAACGAATACGGCGTTGCTGTGCAAAGAGGTAATAGACAACTGCTATCAGGTGATGGCGATACATTTCATAGCGCTGGCACAGGCAACAGATTGCCTGAAGAAGGCCGACAAACTGTGCACGGCTTCAAGGAAACATTACGACGCCGTACGCGCCATCATACCGATGTTTGTTGAAGACACGCCGTTCTACGAAGAGATAGCGAAAGTGGAAAAATATTTGAGAGAGTTTTAAGTTTCACATTATGGAATACGCATTGGTAACAGGGGCGTCAAGAGGTCTTGGCAGGGCTATTGCAGAAAGACTGGCCAAGGATGGATACCCAGTGATTGTAAATTACAACAACAGTGAGAAAGCCGCGCGGGAAGTAGTTGACAGTATCGTAGCAGCAGGCGGTAAAGCCGAGCTGATGAAACTGGACGTCTCTAATGCGAGCGAAGTCGAAGCTGCTATTGAAGCTTGGGATGCGTCGCATCCAGAGGATTATATATCGGTGCTGGTGAACAATGCCGGCATACGTCAAGACAATCTGCTGGTGTTTATGCAGGATGAGCAGTGGGAGAGCGTGGTGAACACAACACTTGGCGGATTTTTCCACCTGACGCGCCGCTTGGTGAAAAGTATGATGACCCACCGCAACGGTCGCATAGTTAACATCTCGTCTGTTTCGGGAATCAAAGGAATGCCCGGTCAGACCAACTATTCGGCAGCAAAAGCGGGAATCATAGGCGCCAGCAAAGCATTGGCATTGGAAGTGGCTCCGCGCAAGGTGACGGTCAACGTGGTGGCTCCTGGATTCATCGCAACGGACATGACCGCCGAATTGGACCAGGAGATGATAAAAAAGATGGTTCCGCTGGGACGTATAGGAAAGCCTGAAGAGGTGGCGGCACTGGTGTCGTTCCTAGCCTCGAAAGATGCTGCATATATCACCGGGCAGGTGGTTTCGATAAACGGCGGAATAATTTGATTGCGATAAAGCGAAAGTAGGACAATATGAGTAACAGACGAGTAGTGGTGACGGGGATGGGCATCTGGTCCTGTCTGGGCAGCAACCTTGAAGAGGTGAGGCAGTCGCTTTACGACGGACGGTCGGGCATTGGCATAGATGCCGAGCGAATACCTTACGGTTACCAGTCACCGCTGTCGGGTATAGTGCAGAAGCCGGTGCTGAAAGAACTGCATCGCAGGTTAAGAATGGGACTTTCGGAAGAGGCCGAATATGCGTATATGGCCACAAAAGAGGCCATACAGACGGCCAACATAGATGAAGAATACCTGCTGAACAACGAGGTGGGAGTGCTCTTCGGCAACGACTCGTCCGCGAAGGCAGTGGTGGAGTCGGCCAACCTTATGGCCGAGAAACACGACTCTATGCTGTTGGGTTCGGGCTGGATATTTCAGGCGATGAACTCGACGGTGAACATGAATATGAGCACCATCTTCCACCTACGCGGCATCAACTTTAGTGTGAGTGCGGCATGTGCGAGCGGTTCACACGCCATAGGGCTCGGATATATGTTCATCAAGCAGGGGTTGCAAGACATGGTGATATGCGGCGGTGCCCAGGAAACGAACTTTTACAGTATGGCGTCGTTTGACGCGCTTGGAGCCTTTTCGAAAAGGATAGATGAGCCGGCGAAAGCTTCGCGTCCGTTCGACCGTGACCGCGACGGACTGGTGCCGTCGGGCGGTGCTGCAGCATTGGTGCTTGAAGACTACGACCATGCCATAGCGCGTGGCGCAAAGATCTACGGCGAAGTGGCAGGATACGGATTCTCGTCGAACGGCGGCGGAATATCGCAGGCCAACGCCGACGGGTCAGTACTGGCCATGAACCGCGCATTGAAAGATGCTGAAATCACCGCAGACGACATAGACTACGTGAACGCACATGCCACCTCGACACCGCAGGGCGACATGAACGAAGCCATAGCGCTGACTAGAGTGTTTGAGGGAAAACGAGCCTATATCAGCTCTACCAAATCGATGACCGGCCACGAATGCTGGATGGCTGGAGCAAGCGAGATTGTATATTGCCTGCTGATGATGCAGAACAACTTCGTGGCCCCGAACATAAACTTCGAGAACCCCGACGAACAGAGCGCACACCTGAACATCACACCCGAACGAGTTGATATGGAGCTGAAAAACGTGCTGTCGAACTCATTCGGCTTCGGTGGTACAAACAGCGCGATAGTAGTGAAACGAATTGAAAGATAAATATCAAACATCAAAACCTATAAATCATGAAAAAACTTGTTTTGTTAATGGCCGCCTGTGTTATGGCCATGACAGCATTTGCAAAAAGTGACCTGAAAGTGAAATCCGGCTCGATGGCATGGGCCAAGGAAAAAGTGAAAGTGGCTGTGGAGTTCAACTTCTCTTATGCAAAATGGGACGAAAAAGAAGACTTCAAAACTTGGTGCGGTGAAGACTACGAAGCTCGCGTAAACAATTCCCTGAATGGCTTTATCCAAGGATTCAACAAGAAAAGCAAGGGCGCGCAAGCCACGACAAGCGAGGAGGGTGCTAAATATCGTGTTGTCGTGAAAATCGCCAATATGGATTGGCGTTCAGACATCTTTGGCGTTCCAGGTCAGCTATACGCTCTTTGCTGGGGTATAATCGAGGTCACCGACATCGCTACGGGCGAGAGTGTGTGCTCAATTCAAGTTGACGGCGCCAACGGTGAGGGAGACTTCATCCCCAACGACCGTTTCACAAAATGCTTTGAAACAGTAGGCGAGACACTGGCTAAGACTAAGAAATAGTCAGTGGACAGCAGTCAAATAACCTAACTTATCCGACTTTCAATGAATCTATCACCAATTCTCGAAAAAGCATACAGCGAGGATAAACTCACCGCTCGCGAAGCCCAACGCAAAGCCGAATGGATTGCCTTCGGACCGGTGGTGTTCCAAGCTTCACGCATAATGGTAAAATGGGGCATCCTGGAGATGCTCCGCAACACAGACGGCGGACTGACGATGTCAGAAATCGTAGAGCGCACAGGCAAGACACCATACGCCATAAAGGTGCTTCTGGAAGCCTCGCTCTGCATAGGCACAGTGGTTCTCGCCGAAGACCGCGAGCACTTTCTGCTGACCAAGACCGGATGGTGTTTGCTGACAGATGCCTTGACACGCGTCAATATGGCGTTCAACCACGATGTAAACTACGAAGGTTGGTTCAAGCTTGAGGAGTCACTTGAAGAGGGACGCCCTGTAGGATTGGAACATTTCGGCGACTGGCCCACGGTTTATGAGGGACTTTCCAGTCTGCCGCCGCAGGTACAGCAGAGTTGGTTCGGATTCGACCATTTCTATTCAGACAACTCATTTGCACAGGCACTTGAGACGGTGTTTGCGCAGAAGGTCGATAACCTTTTGGATGTGGGTGGCAACACTGGTCGCTGGGCACTGCAATGCGTGGGTTACAACCCCGACGTGCATGTGACCATCATGGACCTGCCACAACAGATAGGGTTGATGAAGAACTTTACCAACGGCAAGCCCGGAGCCGACCGCATATCGGGATACGGCATCAACCTGCTGGACAAGAACGCACCGTTCCCGACCGACAAGCACTATGACATCATCTGGATGAGTCAGTTCCTTGACTGCTTCGGCGAAGATGAGATTGAGAGCATACTGAGCAGAGCCGCTGCGGTGATGGACGGAAAATCGCGGATATACATCATGGAGACTTTCTGGGACCGTCAGAAATACGAGCTGGCGGCTTTCTGCCTCACCATGACTAGCCTTTATTTCACCGCCATAGCCAACGGCACAAGCAAGATGTACCACTCTGACGACATGGCGCGTGTGGTTAACCGCGCAGGACTGAAAGTGGAGCGCATCGTCGATAACCTCGGATTCGGCCACAGCATAATGGTGTGCGCAAAACAGTAAGGAAGCAGTATCATACACAAATAAAAAACTAAATGAATAGACAGGAAATAGAAAACGCCGTCAAGCAGTTTTTGGTTGAAGACCTCGAGCTTGACGCAGAAAATATCAAACCAGAAGCACGATTAAAAGAGGATATAGGCATCGACAGCCTCGACTTTGTCGATATAGTGGTTATTGTGGAAGAACGATTCGGTTTCAGAATCAAACCTGAGGAGATGAAGGGTATCAAGACATTCTCCGAGTTCTGCAATTATATCGATCAGCGGTTGAATGGATGAAAGGTTTGAGGGGTGAATGGATTGTAAAAATGAATAGGTAAAAGGGGGAGACCTCTTTACTTTGACCAAAACCTCCAAACCTCGTAATCTAACGAACTACCAAGACATGGCAGAAGAAAACAAGCAGTGGTCGGGGCGTACCGACGGCACTTCGTGGATGCAACGCTCATTGATAGCGATGCTTCGCGTGGTCGATGTGCGTGTGTTCTATGCCATCATGGCATTGGTGGTTCCGTTCTACATGGTCTTCAACCGCAAAGGCTATCAGGCCATGCGTGGCTACTTCAGCCATCGCGGCGACCATGGCCTAAGACTTGTTTGGCACATATATCGAAACCACTATGTTTTCGGGCAGATAGTCATTGACCGTTTTGCGGTCTATGCCGGAAAGAAGTTTACCTTTATCGAAGAGGGCAACGACCTGATAAAAAAACACTCCGAACGCGATGAGGGCTTTGTGATGCTGAGCTCGCATGTGGGCAACTATGAACTCACTGGATGCACGTTTGACGCAAGCAAAAAACGCGTAAACGCACTGGTATATGCCGGCGAGAGCGAAGCCATCATGGAAAGCCGCAAAAAGATACTCGCCAAACACAACATCGGGTTGATACTGGTGGGCAACGACATGTCGCACATCTTCCAGATGAACACCGCCATAGACAACGGCGAGATAATAAGCATGCACGCCGACCGTCTTTTCGGCTCACAGAAGTGCATCACCTGCCGTTTTATGGGCGAGGATGCAGGATTTCCTGCAGGTCCATATGCCTTTGCTGCCCAGAAGGGCACTCCTGTCTATGCCGTGTTTTATATGAAGCAGAGCACAAAGGTATATCACCTCTATGTGCGTCCGATAGTATGTGAGGAGGATGGCAATATTCGCAAGCGGATGAACAGCATGGCGCAGAGCTATGTCAAGGTCCTGGAGGAAATGGTAAACGCATATCCATACCAATGGTTTAACTATTTTGACTTTTGGCAGAAACATGAATGACCTCTCGAACATACCCTTGAGCGACATACTGCCGCAGCGATCACCGTTTGTGATGATTGACGCATTGGTTCGTTGTGAAGGCGACACCACCGAGACGGTCTTCAAGGTAAAGAGCGACTGCGTGTTCTGCAATAGCGAGGGAAGGTTTTCTGAGGCCGGAATGGTAGAGAATATCGCGCAAACCTGTGCTGCACGAATAGGCTATCTCTCACGTCTCAAAGGCGGCGAAGTGCATATCGGCGTCATCGGGGCGATAAACAATATGACAATCGAAGAGACTCCATCTGTGGGCGAAGAGCTGCGCACCACCATTGTGGTCGAAGAAGAGGTATTCAACATGACGCTTGTGAGAGCCGAAATAAAACGTGGCAACGAACCACTTGCCACATGCAAGATGAAAATAGCATTGACCGATAAAAAAGCTGGAGAATGAACAAACTGAGTGTAACAAAGAGTTTCGATGTCCGGTTCAGCGAGGTGGATTCCATGTGCATTGTGTGGCACGGGAACTACATGCTCTATTTCGAGGATGCCCGCGAAGCTTTCGGCAAAGAGTACGGAATCGACTACCTTACGATGTATGGGCATGGATTCTATGCTCCGCTGGTCGATGTGCATTTCAGTTACAAGAAACCTATTATCTATGGCATGAAACCCGCCGTGACGATAACCTACAAACCGACGGATGCTGCCAAGATTTTGTTTGAATACGAGATACGCGACACCGCCGACGGAAGCCTACTTGCCACAGGTGACACGATGCAGGTGTTTATGGATTTGAAATACCAACTGGTGTGGCAGACACCAGAGTTTTATCAGCAATGGAAAGAGAAATGGTTGTAAAACTGGCAGATAATATTATCTCTCCGCTCGGCGTCACCACCGAGGAGAACTACTGTGCTGTGAAAGCCGGTCGTTCAGCTCTGCGGTTGCACGAAGGCGTTCCTGGCATACCCATCCCTTTCTTTGCATCACTGATTGACGAAACAATATTGAACGTGGAGGGCGACTATACCAAGTTCGAGCGCATGTGCATCCAGTCAGTGGCTGCGGCCTTGGCCCAATGCGACATAGACGCCTCGTCGGACCGTGTGCTTTTCATAGTTTCCACCACCAAGGCCAACGTCAGCCTGCTTGCTGGCGGAAGATATTCAGCCCTGAGGGATTTGCCGTCGGCCGTATTGCCAGGCGTGGCAGCCAGCCGTATCGCATCATATTTCTCAAACAATCGCATACCGTTGGTGGTTTCCAATGCATGCATATCGGGTGTATGTGCACAGATTGAGGCAATGCGGGCATTGGAACATGGGCTTTGCGACTATGCCGTAGTAGTAGGCGCCGATGTACAGTCGCCATTCATAGTCACAGGCTTCCAGGCACTGAAAGCCGTTTCGACTGAAGCGTGCCGTCCGTTCGACCGCGACCGTAAGGGACTGAACCTCGGCGAGGCCGCAGCAACCGTAATATATGGACGGTCCGACACTGAGTGCGACCGTTGGCAGATGGTTTGCGGAGCCGTGCGCAACGATGCCAACCACATCTCCGGGCCTTCACGCACAGGCGAGGGGTCTTATCTGGCTTTGCGCTCGGTGTTGCAGAAGATCGAGCCCGACGACATCGCTTTCATCAGTGCACACGGCACGGCCACTCTTTACAACGACGAAATGGAGTCGATTGCAGTTGAAAGAGCGGGATTGACAGACACACCGGTAGGCAGTCTGAAAGGCTGTTATGGCCATACGATGGGAGCCGCAGGAGTGCTTGAAACGCTGCTTTCCATGTGTGCTGTCGATGACCATACGGTTCTTGGTACTCGCGGCTTCGAAAACCTCGGCGTGAGCCGAGCCATATCGGTATCGTCCGAAAACCGCACAACCGACCGTCATGCCTTCATAAAACTCATATCCGGGTTCGGAGGCTGCAACGCCGCCGCCGCTTTCAAGAAAGGAGGTGACAGATGAGTTTGATAAAGCATTATGTCAGAATTATCGGCCAGCAGCCTATGGATGGTAGTCATCCGACAACATATAATAATGTCTGTCTCGACGGGCAAATACTTGTGAGCAACGCATCTGCCGACACCTTGCTTGCCGATATCTACAAAGAGCATATAAACGACTACCCCAAGTTCTACAAGATGGACCCCCTGTGCAAAGCCGGTTTTGTAGCCTCCGAGCTTTTGCTCAATGCCGAAGGGCGCAGACAAGAGCAGTGGGGCGAGAGTCGCGGAGTGGTGCTGTTCAATGCCGCCAGCTCTCTTGCCGACGACCGCAACTACCAAGCCACCATCGACGACCCGGAAACATCGTTTCCAAGCCCGTCGCTCTTTGTATATACCCTGCCCAACGTCCTTACCGGCGAGATAGCGATACGCAACCACTTCTATGGCGAGACGAACTTCATAGTACTGCCTACATTCGACAGCGACGCAATGGCCTCAGTTATGGAGATGACCTTCAGCGACGGGTCGTTGCGGTCGCTTGTGACGGGATGGGTTGATTGCTACAGCGAGACCGACTACGATGTGCTGATGTTCATCATCGAGCGCGACGCAGTCAGTCACAGAAACGAACTGTCGGACGAAATAAAACGATTATGGGTCAACTGAGCGCCAGCGGCAGTTAAACCAATCACAAGAAGAAAAACAACAAACATAAAATAAAATAACACAATGGAAGAACTGATCTTAAAACTGAAAAACGAGATTATCGAAGTCCTCAACCTGGAAGACATCAAACCTGAGGATATTGACGAAAACGCACCTCTGTTCGGCGAAGGGCTCGCCCTCGACTCTATCGATGCCCTCGAACTCATCGTCCTTATGGAGAAAAACTACGGCATCAAGATAAAAGACCCCAACGAGGGCAAGGACATCTTCAAGTCTGTCGCTGTTATGGCCGACTATATCTCCAAAAACAGGACGAAATAACAAAAAATGCTTGATTGTTTGAATGCTTGAATGTTTGAGTCACGCAAGCAATCAAACAATCCTTTACTCAAACAATCAAAACATGCGTCTCTGGATAACAGGCAGCGGTGTCGTTTCCGCTCTTGGAGTGGGCAAAGAAGCCACTCTGCAGTCGTTGCTTGCGTCAAAGTCGGGTATAGCCACAGTGCGCTACCTGCTTACCGAACACAAGGAATTCCCTGTTGGGGAAGTCCCTCTGAACAACGAAGAGATGGAAGCGCGGCTGGGCATCAAGGCAGGCACACCCACCACACGCACCTCGCTGATGGGCATGCTGGCTCTTGGGGAAGCTCTTGACTCTGCTCGACTTGACACCGCAGCGCTGCCGAAAGTGGCGCTGGTGTCGGGCACCACCGTCGGCGGCATGGACCGCAGCGAGCAGTACTATCTCGACTTTCTCGAGAACGACAGCCGCAACGACTTCATCAAAACCCACGATTGCGGTGCTTGTACAGAGATGATTGCCGACCACTACGGCACTTTTGCTTCGGTCACCACCCTTTCTACAGCCTGCTCATCGGCAGCCAACGCCATTATCTATGGCGCAAGGCTAATCGAGAGCGGCAAGGCCGATATCGTGGTTGCCGGAGGCTCGGAGTGTATCACCAAATTCCACCTCAACGGGTTCAACGCCCTGCGCATACTCGACACGGCAAATTGCCGTCCGTTCGACGGCAGCCGCGCAGGCCTCAACCTCGGCGAGGGAGCAGCCTTTGTGGTACTCGAGAGCGAGGCACACGCCCTTGCGCGCGGAGCCAAGGCTGAAGCTTACCTCGACGGCTATGGCAACGCCTGCGATGCTTTCCATCAGACCGCTTCGTCGGCAGACGGCGAAGGCGCCTTCCGCGCCATGACACAGGCTTTGGAGAGGGCCGGGCTAAAACCATCTGACATTGCCTACATCAATGCCCACGGCACGGGCACACCCAACAACGACAGCAGCGAGAGTGCGGCCATGCGACGGGTGTTTGGCGACGCGGTTCCGCCAGTGTCTTCAACCAAGACCTTCACCGGACACACCACCAGCGCCTCGGGCTCAATCGAGGCGGTGATATGTATGCTGGCCATGCGCAACTCGTTTATCCCGCCCAACCTCAACTTCAGCAAGGCTTCCGACTGTGTGACCCCTGTAGCGCAACTGCGTACAGGCGTGGAGTTGCAGCATGTTCTCTGCAACTCGTTCGGTTTCGGAGGAAACGACTCGTCGCTGCTTCTGAGCAACCCTTCAAGCGGTCAGTCCCACAATCCCGCAATCACACAATCCAACAATCCAGCAATATACGTCTATTCTGCCCAGCATATCTCCGCACAGCAACCGTTCTCGAGCGAGTGGATGACAAATCCCGTGCTGCATACGGAGCCCTACGTCCGCTCGACAGAACCCGACTATAAACCATATATCGCCCCTATGGAAGCGCGACGTATGGGACGCCTGCTGAAACGAGCGCTTGCCGTGTCGAAAGAGGCTTTGACGCAGAGCGGTGTAGAGATGCCCGACATCATCGTAACGGGTACCGGCCTCGGATGTATCGAAAACACCGAACTGTTCCTCGACGCCCTCTGCCGTGAGGGTGAACAGCTGCTGAAGCCCACGCATTTCATGCAATCGACTCACAACACCATCAGCTCGCTGATGGCAATACAGCTCGGATGCCACGGCTACAACGCCACCTACGCGCACAAAAACATATCGTTCGACTCGGCATTGCATGACGCTCTCATGCAGCTACGCAGTGGGGCAGGTGCGACAGCCCTCGTGGGTGGACACGACGAGATGACGCCTTCGTACTACAACCTGCTGTGCAAAGCTGGCTACCTCGGCAATGAAGGCGAGATGGCATCGGAATGTTCCGCATCGGTAGTGATTGGAACAGAAAACCGTGAGAATCTCTTGTGTCGCATTGCCGATATGACGATGCTCTACCAGCCGGCTCCCGGGCAACTCAAAGAAGCGGTCGAGGCAATGCTTGTCCGCAACGGACTTTCCCAGTCGGATATTGCGGGAGTGCTCACTGGATTCAACGGCAGCGAAGATAGCCGGCGCACCTACTTCGACCACTATGGCGAACTGTTTGGCACAACCCCGATGTTGAAATATAAACACCTCTTTGGCGAAAGCTACACAGCCTCGGCGCTGGCACTCTATGTCGGCGCCACCTGCCTGGCCGAACGCACAATACCGCAGACGCTGTATGCCGATAGCCAACAGCATCCAGCAACACAGCCGAAAGCCCTCCTGCTATACAACAACGACGACGGCAAAAACCACTCACTCACGCTCCTGACAGCCGTATGACACCGTTTAGTTTGAAACAAATAACTCCTACGGACAGCTGTTTTCGCGCCATCATGGCACCCGATGCGGCGAGTGTTATCTATAAGGCACATTTCCCAGGCAGCCCTGTGACACCAGGCGCCTGCCTTGTCGAAGCCGTCTGCAACCTGATGGAACACCACTGCGGGCGCAAGCTGCGCCTGCGTGAAATCAAGAATGTCAAGTTCCTGTCGATAATCATACCCGACGGACAGAGCGATGTGGTGTTCGACATCACATGCAGCGCCGAAGAATCAAGCCCCAAATATTCAGTCAAAGCCACCGTCTGCAAAGCCGACAGCACCTGCGCCAAGATGTCGCTAGTGTTTGAAGGCTGAGGTTTGGGGAGAATCCCAAAAATAAGAACTTCCTTCAGCTGTGTATCATACTTAATAACACATCACGTTGAAGGCGTTTTTGGTTAGGGTGATTTGGGGTTGTTGGCCTTCTTGCATCACTATGCCTACGACATCGAAGCGGGTGTTGCCCTGCCAGTTATGCGATTTCACATACTGGTTAGCCATACGTATTAGAAACTGACGCTTGCGGTGGTCAACCGCTTCTTCGGGTGTGCCGAAATCGGTATTGCTGCGTGTTTTGACTTCGATTATCACCAAGTCGCCGCCTTCGAAAGCCACGAGATCAATCTCGTGTTTCTTCGGCTGGTAGTTGTTTTCTAGAATGATGTATCCCTGCTCGGACAACCACTTTGCGGCAATATGTTCTCCCTCTTTGCCAAGCAACTTGGCCTTCTGACGACTTTCCTTACTTCGCGGCCTTGGGCTACAGGTACTGAGAACTTTGAGGTATGCCATAGTGGGTGTGATAATAAAAAAGAGGTTCGTTTGAACCTCTTTGGTGGAGTATATCGGAATCGAACCGATTACCTCGTGACTGCCAGTCACGCGCTCTAGCCAAGTGAGCTAATACCCCATCGTTTCGGTTTGCAAAGATACACCCTTTTTTTATTCTAGCAAAATATTTTTTTTCGGCAGGGCATCAGAAGTTCCACTGGAAGCCCTCAAAAGCGCTGCGTGCTTCCTGTCCCTGTTCGGCTGAAAGCTGTTGCAGATGGCGTATGCGGCGGACGCCGCGTTTCCACATCTTGATGTCGAACAATATGAAAACGATTAGGAAGAGTAGCGACACAACCCATTTCATTGGGCCGTCTTCCATGTTTTCGGGAACCATAAGCAGGGCGTCGAAAGTGCCGTGGAAAAAGACGGGCACGAGGAATGCGTAGAGAATGTAACGTGTGCGACGGTTGGTAGCAAACTTGGCCAGGGCAAGATAGTAACCCATCATGACAGCGAAGAGAAAATGGCCGGGCACGGAGAGTATAGCACGCATGGCGGCTGTAGCCATCGAGGCACTGTAGCTGTCGCCACTGAACACATACATGACATTCTCGACACAGGCGAAGCCCATCGAAACATAGACGGCATATACTATTCCATCAAAATACTCGTCGAAATGGCGGCTACGCCACACGAGCAAAAACAACGCCAGCAATTTAAAGAGTTCCTCTGAAAACCCTGCAACGCAGAAGCCTGTGTATAAGCCTTCGAGGAGGGCACCGTCGGGTGTGAAATCGGACAGGAACATCTCGAGCAGCGAAGCAGGCACAACGGTCAACGCTCCACAAATAAAGACAACAACAAGCTTGCCTAACGGCTCCTTGTTTATCTTGTCGGCCTTGTAGATGGCGTAAAGGAGAAGGAGGACGGGGAGTACTGCGGCGGAAAGGAGGATGAGCATTTTTTAGTGAATTGTGAATAGTGAATTATTCGCTTGATTTAATTTGATTCAGAGGTGCTCATGAATGCTAAAGCATTTGACAATACAAATTTGTTGCTGTCTGCTTCCGGATATCTACTGGCCACTGACCACTTTCAGCATCTCTCCCTTCTCTCCTACTATCTGGCGGTAGTACCACTCGGGGTATTTCGGCTGCTCGGGCGATTGGCTCACGCCTGTCTCGGTGGTCTTGAGACGTCCGTTTTCCTCTTTCTTGATGTTGCCGTCGATATATTTTATCAGCAGGAGGTGGTCGAGCTCGCTCCAGCGCTTCATCATCTGGTCGGCCCAGAGGTTGCAGGTGCGGTTAAGCTCGCCTGTGACGCGACCTTGGTTCTGGACACCGTCGAGGCGTCCGTCGCAGCGTGCCACTTCCTTGACGAAGCCTTCTTCGAGCTCTTTCTGGACTTTCTGGATGTCTTTAATCATCGAGTCATAACGGAGATAGGCGAAATTGCTCACGCGATTGAAGAGCCAGAAGGCGGCGGTTTCGGAATACTGAGTCATAGAGCCGTTGCCCGCCTCGAAGCAGACGGGAATCTGCGTGATGCCGCAATACATGGGGCAGTAGCAGGTGGAGTAGGTGTCATCGACGCCGAACCAGAGGATGCCGCCAACCTTGTCGGGCAACCATGAGCGACACTGTGCCACAAACGAGAAACCTGTCTGCTGGGTGGAGGTGGCGCGTTCGTGGATGTACTTCTGTCCATCGAGCTCCCACACCATCGGACGCCAGCGATAGGGACAGTGCCAAGGGCCGGCTCCCACGTCGTTGGTCATGTCCATAGGGGTGCCCTCGTAGTGGTCGCGCATAAGTGCCATCACCTCAAGGACGTCGATTTTGTGGTCGGGTTTTATCCAAAGCGGCAGACGCTCAGCGTTGATGTCGCCCATGGCGTATTTCTCATAGCGCTTCATGTCGGGGTTGACACGGTTGAACATAGCATAGACGCGAGCGTCGCAGAAACGGGCACCGTCGAAGGTGAGAGGGTTATAGATGTCGGCAAAGGAGAAGTCCTCGTCCTTGCCAGAGAACCAGCCGTTCTTGCGGGCGAAGGAGGCGACATCGGCAGAATAGACGCACTCCACATCGGCATTGAAGAGTTTTGAGAAACTTTTGCTGCTTATGCTTTTGGAGCTGCCTTTCTTCTCCCAAGGGAAGGTGGTTATGCGGGCTTGGTTGGCATGTCCGCACACGTAGCCTTCGGGCACACGGCGTGCAACCCAAACGGCGCCTTTCTCTTTGCCTTTGCTCTGAATCTCGTAGATCCAGACTTCGTTGGGGTCGCTGATGGAAAAGCTCTCGCCACCGCAGCAGTAGCCGTATTCCTGCACCAGCTCGTCCATGACCTTGATAGCCTCGCGGCAGTTCTTGGCGCGCTGGAGTGCAACATAAATTAGGTTGCCATAGTCGATGCCCTCGGCGTTGCCGTACATCAGCTCCTTGCGGCCTCCCCATGTGGTTTCGCCTATGGCAAGCTGATACTCGTTAATGAATCCCACCACCGAGTAGGTATGGGCCGGCTGAGGAATGGAGAGAAGGTACTTGCGGCTGCCGTAGTCGTATATTTTCAGCATGTCGCCCCTCTGATGATCCGCCGCCGGACAGTAACGCAGCTCACCGTATCTCACATGCGAATCCGCAGCGTAGGTTATCATCGTCGAGCCGTCCGTCGTACTTCCGCGAGAGAACAAAAAATTGGTGCAAGCCTCCACATCGAAGGTTGCCGCAATAAACAAAGCTGTTACGATTGTCGAAATATTTTTCATCTGGTTTTAGTTTTAACACTGCAAAGATAGAAAATAAAAAAGAAAAGGAGCCGTTTTGTCGGCTCCTTTATTCTTTAGAACTTCTTTTCTTCTATTTTTCTTCAATCACCGGACCGTGGTCTTCAACAATCTGGCGGTAGAACCACTTCGGGTACTCCGGCTGGTCGGGGAAGGCGCTCATGCCTGTCTCGGTGGTCTTGAAGTGGCCGTTGGTCTCTTTCTTGATATTGCCGTCGATGTATTTTACGAGCAGGTAGCGGTCGAGTTTTGTCCACTCGTACATCATATTCTGCGCCATCTCGCGAGAAGCGCCGTTCAGTTCTCTCTGCAACTGCTCATCTGTGAGTTCGGCGAACTTGCGGTCGCGGTGAGCCACTTCGCGGATGAATTTTTCCTCGAGGCGGTTCTGTACCTTCTGCAGGTCAACAATCATGTCTCTGTAACGGCTGTAGCAGAAGTTGGTGACGCGGTTGAAGAGCCAGAAGGCAGAGGTTTCAGAGTATTCGGTCATGGAACCGTTGCCCTCGCGGAAGCACTCTGGAATTTCGGTCAAGCCACAGTACATGGGGCAGTAGCAGGTGGAGTAGGTGTCGTCAACGCCGAACCAGATGATACCGGCCATTTTGCGCTGTTGGATATAACCGCGGCACTGTGCGACAAAGGAGAAGCCTGTCTGCTGGGTGGAGGTGGCGCGCTCATGGACGTATTTCTTGCCATCGACTTCCCAACTCATAGGACGCCAGCGGTAGGGGCAGGTGAAAGGACCGGCTCCCACATCCTTTGTCATATCCATAGCGGTGCCCTCGTAGTGATCGCGCATGAGGTTCATCACCTCGTGCAGGTCAACCTTGTGGTCGGGTTTAATCCAGAGAGGCAGACGAGCGGCCGTGGGGTCACCCATTGCGTATTTCTCGTATTTCTGCATGCCGTTGTTGATGCGGTTGAACATGGCATAAACACGAGCGTCGCAGCCACGGATGCCGCTGAAGGTGAGCGGGCAGTAGGTGTCGGCGAAGGAGAACTCCTCGTCTTTACCGTTGAACCAGCCGCGCTGACGGGCGAAGCTAATCACATCGGCGGCATAGACACACTCGCACTCGCGCATCATGATGTTCTTCATGTTGCGGCTGCTGATGGACTTGTAGGAACCCTTGGTTTCGAGCGGGAAGGTGGTGATGCGAGCCTGATTTGCGTGGCCGCTGACGTAGCCGTCGGGGATGCGACGAGCCACCCAGACAGCGCCGTCCTTGAAGCCCTTGTACTGTTTCTTCATGACGGGCTTACCCTTGACGGTGTCGTATTCGGCGCGCTTGCCGATCATCTCGAGAATCCAGACCTCGTCGGGGTCGCAAATAGAGAAGCTCTCGCCTTCGCTGCAGTAGCCGTATTCCTCAACCAGCGAAGTCATCACACGGATAGCCTCGCGGGCGGTCTTGGCGCGCTGAAGGGTGATATAGATAAGCGAGCCGTAGTCAATGCCCTTGACGGGGGTGTTCCAGCACTCCTCGCGACCACCATAGGTGGTTTCGCCGATGGCGAGCTGGTATTCGTTCATATTTCCGACAACGCTGTAGGTGTGCTCAACCTGCGGAATCTCGAAGAGTTTCTTGCCGGTGTCCCACTCGTAAAGCATAAACATCGTGCCAGCGGGGTAGTCGGCAGCCTTGCGATAGTAGAGCTCACCATAGAGGGTGTGCGAGTCGGCGGCATAGGTTATCATAGCCGAGCCGTCCTTGGTCGAACCAGGAGTGAAAAGGAAATTAGTGCAGGCCTCGGCCGGACGAACCATCAACAGCGACAAAGCGCAGCACACAATCGATAGAAAACTTTTTCTTAACGACATAATGGATATTGTTTTTTGTTTGTAATTACAACTTTTGGAGTTGCAAAGATACTTAAATTTCTTGAATGTCCGATTTCAAAAAACTTATATTTGCGGAGGATTATGAAAAGTATATTTAAATTCCACATAGGGTTTATTGTCTTTCAACGATATTTTCGTATCTTTGCCTTTTCAAACGAATATACCATACATATCAACGAATACGTCATGGACAATAATTTCAAGCAGAAGATTGACGCTTTGGTAACCGAAATATGCACGGTGACCGACTTGACACACAAGGTGGAGATACTGAACTATATGGAGCAGCAGTCGTCGTTTATGCTGTGGCAACTCGAGGACGAGCAACGCATAGACGAAGACTCGCGCGACTACTAATCTGTCTGGCCGTGAACCTTTGTAGGAAATACTTGATGATTGTGGCGCTCGCTGTGGCGGCTGCCATGCTTTGCGGCTGCTCGGGCGGATACAGCTTCACAGGCGCATCGATACCACCAGGAGCCAAGACTATATCGGTGAAGACGTTCCCGAACTACGCGCCGACGGTCAACCCTCAATTGAGCCAGAAGCTGTCGGATGACTTGCGGAACATGTTTTCCTCACAGACGTCGCTCAACATCGCCAACTCGGACGGCGACCTGCAGATAGAGGGCGAGATAACGGGCTACGCCACGCGCGCTTCATCGCTCTCGAGCAACGACGAGGTTGCGATGAACCGCCTCACCATCACGATACAGGTGCGATTTGTGAACACGCTGAACGAGGAGGCCAACTTCGACCAGAGTTTTTCACGTTACAAGGACTACAACGCAGGTCGCGACTTCTCGTCGGTGGAGAGTGCGCTGGTGGAGGAGATTGTGCAGGAGCTGTGCGAGGACGTGTTTAACAAGGCGGTGGTTAATTGGTAGTTTTAGGTTTGAGTTTTAAGCTGTAAGTTTTAAGTTTGAGTTTCAGGAGGGCAGATATAGGCGGACGGTGGTTGGATAAACATGCCGACAGGCTTATCGCTGTGGTGTTAGCCGTTGTCGGAAGCATTGTCTATCTGCTCACGATGGAGCCGACGGTGAGTTTCTGGGATTGCGGTGAATTTATAGCCACCTCGTACGGATTGCAGGTGGGGCACCCGCCAGGAGCACCGACCTACAACCTGCTGGCGCATTGCGTGATGCTTCCTGCCTGTGGCAACGCTATGCTTGTGGCACCGCTGTCGAACGCACTGTCGGCTATGGCCGCGGGCGTGACGGTGGGTCTGCTATACAGCACCATACTGATGCTCGCCGAGCCGCAAGAGGACGGGCCGCGACTGGCGACACGATGGGCAGCGCTGATTGGATCGCTATGCTACATGTTCTGCGACACAGCGTGGTTTTCGGCCACGGAGAGCGAGGTCTATTCACTTGCCACCTGCATGGCCGCGTTGATGCTGTGGACAGCGATGAAATGGTACAGTTCGGTGGGCCCACGCCGCAACCGCTGGCTGCTGCTCATAGCTCTGGTAGCAGGATTGGGGGTCGGGGTGCATCAGCTGACGCTGCTGGTGCTACCCTCGGTGGCGCTGATTGTCATCTTAAATCTACGCCGCTCACCAAGGAGACACTCAAGCAAGAGGATTACAGGGCTTGTGAGCATCGCTCTGCTGTTTTTCGCGATGGGATTGAGCACATACGCCATAGTGCCGATACGCGCCGCCGCAAAACCGCAGATATGCTACGGCGACCCCTCGACGGCCAAAGGGTTTGAGAAATACCTGAAACGCGACCAATATGCAAAAGCCCCGCTGTGGCCGCGCAGTTGGCGCAAAGACGCCTCGAACGCCGACCACTACGCCGTGTGGCAGGGCAAAGGAGGCGACGTGGAGCTGCTGGTGAGCTACCAGTTTGGCTATATGTATATGCGGTATCTGATGTGGAACTTCAGCGGGCGATTCAACGACCGGCAGGGATTCGGCGGGATGCAGAACGGACAGTTCATCACAGGACTTCCTCTCATAGACGACCTGCTGGTGGGCTCGTCGGCGACACCGCCACAGGATATGGCTGGAAGCGCACACAACCGCTATTTCGCATTGCCGCTACTGCTGGGCATCTTTGGCGCAATATTCCAATGCCGCCCGCGACGCCACGGATTCTTCGCGACACTCGCATTGTTCCTCATGGGCGGCATAGTGCTGGGGTTTTACATGAACCACCCCGTGTATGAGCCGAGGGAACGCGACTACGCCTACATACTGTCGTTCTATGCCTTCGCGGTTTGGATAGCGTTTGGTGCCAAGTGGCTGGTTGAGGCCATACAAAAGCTGAAAAGCCGAAAGTTCAAAAAGCCAGCCGTATTGGCGGCATACCTGCTTGTGGCGGCGGTTCCTACCCTGATGGCTTGCCAGAACTGGGACGACCACAGCCGACATGGACGATATACAGCGCACGACACGGCTGCGAACATGCTCAACTCGTGCGACCAGGACGCCATACTCATCACCTACGGCGACAACGACACCTTCCCGCTTTGGTACGCCCAACAGGTCGAAGGCATAAGACCCGATGTCACCGTTGCCAACGTGAACCTGAAAGGCGGCTGGCGCTGGTTGACTCCCACACTCAATGCCAACAACTTCAAGCGCCCAGTGTTCTTCTCACGTTATATGAGGGACTACTATGGCGATCATTTCCAGGGACGGCTACAGCTGACGGGACTCTGCTACCGCCTCTGCCCCACCCCGTGCGACTCGATTGACTGCGAGACATTCTATCGCCATGCACTGAAGGATATCAGCTGGTACGACATCACGTCGGTGCATATCGACCCGATTTCACGCCAGTTTATCGAGTCTTATTGGCGTTCGGTGGAGCAAGTCGCCAGACGGCTTGTTCTTGACAGGAAAGATGAGCAAGCGATACAACTGATTGCTGCCACCGACGAGCAACTGCCGATTGCGATTATAGCCGACAAAACGATACTTCGCGACATCGCACGAGTCTATCACGCAGCTGGATGTAGCGACAAGTATGAAGAAACTATGCGTATTCTGAAGGATAAGATTGCCGACGACGAACGCTACTACAAGAGCATCCGCCCACATCTAAGACATTATGCTGAGCAGTACTATCTGATACCCTCAGACTTCTGGAACGACTGAATCAAGTCTGAGAGCGCCTCGTATGCCTTCTGAGCCTCGGGCATGCTTTCGAGCATCTGCCTGTGCGCCTGCATAGTCTTTTCGTCGTGCCTGGCGGCAGGACCAGTCTGCCTGGAAGCCAAATTCGGCTGCATTGCCCGCTCGGCGGTGGAGAGAATGAGCGGATGCAGCATCGCAAAATCCATGTTGTGCTGATTCATTATCTGCTCGCCGAGAGTGTTCAAGGCGTGGCAGAAATTGTTGGTGACCACCGAGGCCAGATGTGCCCAACGGCGCTGAGTGCTGTCGAGGCGGTAACTGCTGTAAGCGACACCGCCCAACAAAGCCTGCAAGGCCGACTCAACTTCGGCTGACGAGCCTTCGTAGCAACATTGCAGATTGTCGTAAGACATGTCGGTACCTTTTACAAATGAGTGCGGGAACCATATCACGCCGCACCGCTGCTGCTTGATTGCCTCAATAGGCACGCTCCCGCTCGTGTGAAGCACTATCCCCTCTACAGACGGCAATTGGGCGGACATGGCGGATATGTGATCGTCGGGTACCGCGATGATGTAAAAGTCAGCAGCTCTGTCTAAATCCTCCAATTTGTCGATAGCCGCCGCACCAGTCATAGCCGCACTCTCGGCAGCATGGCGAATGTCGCGCGACCACATCTGCACGATGGTGTGACCCGCCGCTGACATCGCCTTTGCCAGATGTGTTGCGACATTACCCGCTCCAATAAAAACTATCTTCATTTCAGCCGTTATGAAAAGGTATAAAAAATGGGCGGCAGTGTCACACACGCCACCCGTATCTCCATTTTTCCGTCATTGCCTAGTATTCGTCCTCTTCGAAGAAGAAATCCTCTTTCGTGGGATAGTCGGGCCAGATATCCTCGATTGTCTCGTATGCTTCGCCCTCGTCCTCGATTTCTTGAAGGTTCTCAATCACCTCCATCGGAGCGCCGGTACGCTGGGCGTAATCTATAAGTTCCTCTTTAGTTGCAGGCCATGGAGCGTCTTCTAGCTTCGAGGCCAATTCTAGCGTCCAATACATAGTCTTTAACTGTTTAAATTACCTGATATATCTTTGATTTGCTATAATTTGATTGCTGTTTAGCTTTTTTTTTGTTTCTGCAAAAATACATCTTTTAGAAAAATGGCAAAATTTGAGAGCTATATTTTTTTGAACGTCTCTTCTTTGCCCTCAGACACAACGAGTTTGCGCGAAATAACGAAGAGATAGTCGGAGAGACGGTTCAGATACTGCATCAAAACTGGCTCGACATTGCACTGCTGAGACATTTCCACCACACGGCGTTCAGCCCTGCGGCAGACGCAACGAGCCACATGAGCTTGAGCACCCGCCACGCTGCCGCCAGCAGTCACAAACGACCGCAGTTTCGGCAGCGATGCCTCGGTGGTGTCTATCCACTGCTCCAGCTTCTTTATGTCGTACTCGGAGACTTGCGGCATTTTGGCGTATAGAGCCTCATCCTCAGTAGCCAGAAGAGTCTGTATGGTGAACAGGTCGTCCTGAATGGACTTCATCTGAGTGTAGATTGCGGGGTCAATTGAATTGGCATATTCGGCGAGGAGCCCGACGTGCGAGTTGAGCTCGTCCACAGTTCCGTAGGCCTCAACCCTCGGGTCGCATTTGCTGACCCGCTTTCCGCCCACCAGCGAGGTGGTTCCTTTGTCGCCTGTCTTTGTGTAAACCATAGCCTACCAATCTATTCGTTCAACCGACTTCACTTCGGGAATCGCCTTCTTCATAGCCGACTCGATGCCCTGCTTGAGGGTGGCCATGGCGTGCGGACAGGTGCCGCAATGGCCAGTCAGACGCACTATCACCACGCCCTCGTTGGTCAAATCGACATATTCGACGTCGCCGCCATCCTGCTGCAGATACACTCTGATTTGGTCGAGTGCGTTCTTCACCTTCTGCTCAACTGTTGCTTTTTCTTGATCTGTCATATTGGGGTGATTTCGGTTGTCAGTTTTTCAATTTGCAAATCTCCTTGATGGCGTTTTCGGCGACCCGCATAAACGCTTCGCTTTCGGGAGTGGGCTTGTCGCTCCACAGAGCCGTAGGCTTGCCGTTGTCGCCCGATTCGGCGATGGCCTGCACCAGCGGTATCTCGCCCAGCAGCGGTATGCCCATCTCTTTTGCGAGATTGGCGCAGCCCTCCTTGCCGAAGATATAGTATTTGTTGTTGGGCAGCTCGGCCGGAGTGAAATAAGCCATGTTCTCCACAAATCCCAAGACCGGGATGTTGATGCCTGGGTTGCGGAACATCTCGACTCCGCGCACCACATCGGCCAAAGCCACCTTCTGCGGCGTGCTCACTATGATGGCGCTTGCCGACGGGAGTGTCTGCGCTATGGTGAGCTGTATGTCGCCCGTTCCCGGTGGCATATCGACCACCAGATAGTCAATCTCGTCCCACCAGGTCTCGGTGAGCAGCTGTTTCAGCGCACCGCTTGCCATAGGTCCGCGCCACACAATCGCCTTGTCGGTATCGACGAGGAAACCCACCGACATCAGCTTGATGTTGTATTTCTCGATAGGCACCATATAGGTCTTGTCCCCGTGACGTTCGCCGTAGATGTCCTCCTGCTTTATGTCAAACATGATCGGTATCGACGGACCGTAGATGTCGGCATCGACCAACCCTACCTTGGCGCCGGTCTTGGCCAGCGAGATGGCGAGGTTCACCGCCACCGTGCTTTTTCCCACGCCGCCTTTGCCCGAAGCCACCACGATGGTGTGCTTGATATTCGGAAACATCTCCTTCGGGTCGGGCTGCTCCACCTTGCGAGTGGTGAGGTTGACCGTCACCTCGGCGTCGCGGTCCACATATTCGTGGATGGCGTTCACACAGTCGTCGCTCATCTTCTTTTTCATGGGGCATCCAGCGGTGGTAAGCACCAGGTCGAACGAGATTTTCAACCCGTCGATATTTATGTTCTCAATCATGCCGAGCTTCATGAGGTTCTGCCCCAGGTCAGGGTCGTCCACATGGCTCAGCGCCATTTCTACCTGTGTCTTTGTTATGCTCATTGTGTTATGTTAAAAAAAGTCTGTATTCAAAAACGCTACAAATATTTCTTTATTGCTTTCTGCAGTATTTCCCCGTGGTCGAAGGCCAGCGGCGGCAGTGCGTCGAGACCGAACCAGCGCGCCTCTTTGGCGTCGTCGTCGCCTTTGGCGTTTATCTTCGTGCTGTCCACCAGCGCGGCAAACACCACCGTCACCGTTCTCCCACGTGGGTCGCGCCCTTTTTTCGACGCGGTACACAGCTCTTCCAACCTCACGCTGTCCACACCCGTCTCTTCTTTCAGCTCGCGTCTCGCAGTTGCTTCTATCGTCTCATCCTCCATATCGAAGAACCCTCCGGGGAAAGCCCAGCAGTCCTTAAACGGCTCGTGGCCTCGTTTTATCAGCAACACCTCGCGGCGCTCGGCGTCGAGCAACACGATGTCGGCAGTCAAAGCCGGCCGAGGATATTCGTAGGAGTACATTTCTTGATTGCGTTATTGTGTTAATGCGTTATTGTGTTAGTGAATGGTGATTAGTGAATTGTGAATTGACAAATGAATTTACTGACTACTGACCGCTGACTTTGTTGATATGTTGATATGTGGATATGTTTTATGTTGATATGTGACCTGTGACCAGAAACTTAATACTTAAAACTTACAGCTTAAAACTAATTAACTGCCCTGTGCGGGCACGCACTCACTCGCCGAATATCTCTTTTAGTTTCGTGGCCAGTTCTTCTCCGCGCAGCTTCTTGCCTATGATGCGTCCTTTGGCGTCTATCAGCACCGTGTGCGGTATCGAACTCACACCATAGGTGCGTCCTCCGCTCGAAGTCCAGCCCTGCAGGTCGCTCACGTGGTTGGGCCACACCTGTCCGGTGTTCTGTATCGCCTGCAGCCAGGCGTTGCGGTCTTTGTCGAGCGACACGCTGTAGATGTCGAAACCTTTGTCGTGGTATTTGTTGTAGAGCCTCACCACGTTGGGCAGCTCCGCCCTGCACGGGCCGCACCACGACGCCCAGAAGTCAATCAGCACCACCTTGCCCCGCAGGTCGCTCAGCTTGCGTATGTTGCCGTCTTTGTCTTTCATCTCAATCTCCGGCGCCAGCGAACCCTCTTTGAGGCTCGTCGCCACCATGCGGGCTATGTTGGCCACAAACTGGTTGTCGGCGTATTTCGGCGTCAGCTTGCCGAGCACCTGCTCGTAGAGGTCGCAGTAGGTGGCGAAGTCGTTGTCGAAATAGGTCACCAGAAAGGCGCTCATCACACAGTCGCTGTAGGCACTCACAGCCTCCTTGACGGCCAGTTTCTGCCGAAGCTGAACCCCCTGCGCCTCTTGCTGCAGTTCCTGTTTACGTTCCTCTGTGGTCTCGGGTTTGCCAAATTCGCCGTTGATACGGTCAAAATCCTGCAACGAGTTGTACAGCGCCGCGTTGAATTTCTGGTACAGCTCCGCATTGCGCGAACCTTTGGACGACACAACCCTCATGAAGTTGTGCTGCTGGTCGTAGGCGAGGTTGAGCGTCAACGCCTTGTCGCCCGGCATCGCCATAAGGTGCACCTGCGGCGCTTTCTCCACCTGCGGCTGCAGGGTGAAGAGTGTGGGCGACGTCACATTCAGGGTGGTCTTGAATTTGCCGTTTGCGGCTATCGCAAGCGTGTCGCGCACCACCAGTTTCGAACCCACCGCCTCGCCAAGCGTCAGCCGCACCCCGTTGGGAAGGCCCGTGACCGTGCCGTTGAGTTCAACTTTCTGCGACCACGACGCACCCATCATGGCCATCATCACAAATATGCTTAAAAACTTTTTCATCAACTTGAAACTTAAAAACTAAAAACTCGCCACCGCCTGCTGCAGCTCGTGGTCGCTGGCTACGTTAATCCTGTAGTATGTTGCCGCGCCGTAGAGACATTCGCCGAGGTTGGCCTTCAATGTAGTTCGTAACAATGAATCGTATTTTCTTGCACTCTTCGCGTCTTTCTTCACACCTTTTTTCTCGCCGAGGGCGTAGAGCCGCTCCATCATGGCGTTATCCACGACGAAGTTCGCCACAAAGTCGTCGGCTGTGGGATAGCGCTTGCGGAGAGCCTCGTAGTCGCGCATCACGCACTCGAGCGCCAAGTCCGTCAGACAGCCACGGTTCAACAAACCGTTCACATACACCAGGTCCTCGTCCCTCAGATACGAGAGCACCTTGTCGGGGAAGATACCGCCGCCGCCATAAACCACACGACCCTTGTTGGTGTAGTATTTGGTGGTGTCGGTCACCTCCGACACAATCGAGTCGCTCTCCATCTCGGCCAACATGCGCTCCAAGTAGCTCGCGTAGTATTCGTCCGAGCCCTTGTCGTAAGGCCTCTGTATGCAGCGTCCTGAGGGGGTGTAGTACCGCGCCACCGTGAGCCACAGGGCCGAGCCGTCGCTCAGGTCGAACTGCCGTTGCACCAACCCCTTGCCGAAGCTCCTGCGCCCCACAATCATGCCGCGGTCGTTATCCTGTATCGCACCCGAGACCACCTCGCTCGCCGAAGCCGACAGCTCGTCTATCATCACCGTCACTTCGCCCTCGTAGAACGCCTTTCCGCGGGCGTATGTGTTGGAGCGCCGCATGTGTGCCCCCTCGGTATAGACAATCATCCTGCCGTTGGGCAGCAGGTCGTTGGCTATATCGACCGCCGCCTCGAGCAGGCCGCCGCCGTTGCCCCTGAGGTCTATCACCAGCCGCTCCATCCCCTGCGCCTTCAGGTTGGCCAGCGCATGGTGGAACTCGCGGTAAGTCGTCTCGCCGAAGCGTATCACCTTGATGTATCCGGTGGTCTTGTCCAGCATGCCGCTGTAAGGCACACTCGGCACAAATATCGAACCCCTCGCGATTGCCACTTTCAGCGGCTTAGCCTCGACGCCGCGCAACAGACCCAGCGTCACCTTCGTGCCCTTGCGGCCCCTTATCAGCTTCACCGCGTATTCCACGTTCCGCTTTGCTCCCGACACCGTGCTGTCATCCACCGTGATGATGCGGTCGCCCGGGTGCACGCCAGCCCTCTCTGCCGGGCTGCCGGCCATCACCTCGCCCGCCCACACCGTGTCGTTGCGGTAGCGCAACACGACGCCTATGCCGTCGAAGCCGCCGCTCAACTCCTCCTGCTGCTTCTGAAGCTCCTTAGCCGAGAGGTAGTTGCTGTGGGGGTCTAGCGTTGAGAGCATCCCAGCCACCAGCTGTGCGTCGAGGCTGTCGCCCTCCAGGCGGTCAACATATTCCCCGCTTATGAGGTCATACACCTCCCCCACCGTCGAGTGAGGCTTCTCCTCGTCGCTGCCGCCCTTCACCTTGGGCGCCACCACTATGCCAGCCAGCAGACCCAGCAGCATAGCCAGCAGCACGATGCTCTTCGATGTGGTGTTGTTCTCGTTCATATACAATCAATTCGGAGGCCGCAACGGCCTCAACCAAATTACAAAGGTACACATAATTTGAGATTCTCAACCATGTTTTCTAGTATTTTTGTTTTACCTTCCTCCTACTTTTGTTTTAGATTTCTTTTACTTTTCTTATACATTTCTCCTACATTCGTTTTAGTTTTCTTTTACTTTTGGCCTACATTTCGCCTACCTTTGTTTTAGTTTTTACCTATTTTTCTCCTACTTTTTACCTACATGGGTTATCTACTGGTTTTATACTGACCCTTTACTGACCTTATACTGATCCTACTCTGGGCCTACTCTGTTCCTACTTTTCATTTATATTTGACCTAGAAAAAAATTGGAAAATTTGCAAAATGGAAAAGAATGCATATCTTTGCATCACTTTTTAAGCAAATCACAATAAGGATTATTCCGTTGTGAAAACTTTTGGAAGGGCGGGGACTTCGTGTTCCCGTCGTTCTTTTTATATCTATACCTGTTGCATATCTACAGATATATTTGTACCTTTGCACCTCTATAACTATCTACACTATGGCAAAAATATTAGGATTAGACCTCGGAACCAACAGTATCGGTTGGGCAGTTGTTGACAATGATAAAAAACACATAGACGGTGCTGGCTCGCGTATTCTGCCGATGGACGCAGCCGTGATGGGCGATTTCGAAAGAGGTAACTCGGTGTCGCAAACAGCGGAACGCACGGGTTATCGCGGTACAAGAAGACTCCGTGAACGATATCTTTTAAGAAGGGAGCGTTTGCTTCGTGTGTTGCGTATAATAGGATATTTACCCGATCATTATGCCTCACAGCTCGACCGCTACTGCCACTGGAATGCTGAAACCGAACCCAAAATGGCGTGGAGAGAAGGAAAAGACGGCAAAATGGAGTTCCTGTTCAAAGACTCGTTTGCAGAGATGGTAGCCGAATTTCGCAAAGCTGGTGTTGAGGGCAATGTGCCATACGACTGGACGATATATTATCTGCGTAAGAAAGCCTTGTCTCAACCCATCTCTAATGAGGAGTTGGCGTGGGTGCTCATGCAGTTCAACCAGAAACGCGGCTACAATCAGCTACGTGGCAAAAATGACGAGAGCGACTCCGCTTTCGAAAAAAGTGAAGAGAAAGAATATCACGAGCTCAGAGTTCTTGCGGTTGAGGATAGCGGCGAAAAAGACAAGAAGGGCAAGACCTGGTATCACATAAAACTGGAGAACGGCTGGGTTTATAAACGTGCCAGCGCCGTTCCTCTCGATTGGGCAGGCAAGGTAAAAGCATTTATCGCCACCTACAAACTTGATGCTGACGGCAAACGAAAAGCTGTTGAACAACCGTCGCTAAGTGCTCCCGACAAAGACAGCTGGGCGCCGCGGAAACTGCGACTTGAACAGGACATAAAACACAACAACGTAACTCTTGGAGAATACATCTTTAACCTTTTACTCTCCGATCCATCAAAGAAGATTATCGGCGAAAACGTTACCACCGTCGATAGACAATACTACAAAGACGAACTACATGCTATATTAAAGAAGCAGATTGAATACCACCCAGAACTTCGAGATGCCTCTCTCTATGAAAAGGCTATCGAGGAACTGTACCCCAACAACGATGCCTATCGCAAAAGTATAGCCAGCCGTGGTTTCGAATATTTGCTTGCCGATGATATACTCTTCTATCAACGACCTCTCAAGAGCAAGAAGTCACTTATCGCCGACTGCCAATACGAGAAAGCAAAATACACCAACGCTGAAACTGGCGAAGAAAAGACTAAGCCGTTGAAGGGCATCGCGAAGTCGCACCCCCTGTTCCAGGAATTCCGTATCTGGCAATTCATCTCGAATCTTCGCATATACCATTACAACGAAGATGTTACCGCATCTTATCTCAATGACGAAAACACCGTCTGTGACCTCTATGACTGGATGTCCGAACAGAAAAGCATCGACCAAAAGTCGATACTTAAGTACTTTGGCCTAGCGAAAAAGGGCGACGACTCATATCGCTGGAACTATGTGACCGACAAGTCCTATCCCGCAGGCGAAACCCACAGTACACTTGTCGGCGGCCTGCAGAAATGTGGTATCGACAAAGACTTCCTCACCAAAGAGAAGGAACTCGAATTATGGCACATTCTCTATTCCGTCGAGGACTCCGCTGAATATGGCAAAGCGCTTATCCGTTTCGGAAAGAAACAAGGATGGAACGAAGATCTGACATCCGCTTTCGCCAAGGCTTTTGAGCGTCTCACCATTTACAAGGAGAAAGACTATGGTTCCTATTCCGCAAAAGCCATATCCCGCCTATTGCCGCTTATGCGTTGTGGTCGCTATTGGACCTCAAACGATATCGACACCCAAACTCGCGAACGAATAGAACACCTCTCTACCGGCGAGGTCGATGAAACCATTCCAGTTAAATTGAGAGAACAGTTGGCTCAATACGACTGCGTCGATAAATGCAAGGGCATTCCGCTCCATGAGGCCTGTTATCTCGTTTATGGACGTCACTCCGAGTCGGCCGACACCAAACGTTGGGAGTGCCCGGAAGACATCGACGACTACCTGCGCTCCTTCCGCCAACACTCACTCAACAATCCCGTTGTCGAGCAGGTGGTCACCGAAACGCTGCGCACGGTGCGCGATATATGGAAACAATATGGCAAACCCGACGAAATCCACATAGAGCTGGGACGTGAGCTGAAAAAGACTCGCGAAGAGCGTGAGCGTATGTCGAAAAGCATTCTGGAAGGCGAGGAGACAAACCAGCGCATACGACTACTGCTCATGGAACTGGCGCAAGCCGACAGCAAAGTTGCCAACGTCCGTCCGCAGTCACCAAAGCAACAGGAAATTCTAAAAATCTACGAAACCGGTGTGGTCGAGTCGGCTGGCGAACTGCCAAAAGACATTGCCGATATCCGTAAGAAGATGTCAGGCGGCGACAGCAAAAAATGGCCTTCTCATTCCGATGTCATAAAATACAAGGTATGGCTCGACCAGAAATATGTCTCCCCTTATACAGGAAAGCCCATCCCTCTTTCACGACTCTTTACCCCCGACTACGAAATAGAGCATGTCATCCCTCAGAGTCGCTATTTCGACGACAGCTTGAGCAACAAGGTCATTTGCGAATCCGCCGTCAACAAGAAGAAAGACCGTGAGTTGGGCCACGAATTCATCGTAAACCACCATGGTGAGAAAATCTCGCTCGGTGGCAGCGAAACCGTCGAGGTCCTCGGCGTAAAAGAATACGAGGACCACGTGCGCCGCACTTTCGCCAACAACCGCACCAAAATGAAAAAACTCTTGCTCGACGAAATCCCCGACGAGTTTATCGAGCGTCAGATGAACGACAGCCGCTACATCTCCCGTTTAATGATGCGGCTCATGTCAAATATCGTCCGCCAGGACGACGGCGACGGCAATATCGAGGATTCTGCGACAGCAAAGAACGTCATCGCCTGTAACGGCAGCATAACCGACCGCCTCAAGAAAGACTGGGGTGTCAATGATGTATGGAACAGCATCGTCCTGCCACGTTTCGAACGTCTCAACAATCTTACCGGCTCTTCCTGCTACACAGCAACCAACACACAAGGCCACAAAATCCCAGACATGCCTATCGAGCTTAGACAGGGATTCAACAAAAAACGTATCGACCATCGTCACCACGCTATGGACGCCATCGTAATCGCCTGTACAACTCGCGACCATGTAAACCTGCTCAACAACGAGGCGGCCATGAGCGCCCATCGCGAAAACCGTTTCGGCCTCCAGCGCAAACTCCGCAACTTCTATCCCTATCTCAACGAGCATGGCGAAAAACGAGAGAAAGCTGGCGAGTTCAAAAAACCATGGGACCAGTTTCCTCAAGATGTCCGTCGTGCGCTCGAAGAGATTATAGTGAGCTTCAAACAGAACCAGCGGGTCATCAACAAAACCTCTAACAAATACACCGCTTTCCGCGACGGAAAGAAGTCTGTCGAAACCCAACACAGCGGCGACAGCTGGGCTATCCGCAAACCGATGCACAAGGAGACCGTCTTCGGCGAGGTCAATCTGCAACTCACCAAGCCTGTGAGCATCAAAGAGGCTATCAAAAATCCCGAACGGGTGGTCAACAAAGAAATCAAGGCGAAGATAAAAGAAAAGATAGAGAAAGGTTACTCCCCAAAACAGATAACCGAGTTCTTCGCAGCCAACAAGGATGTATTCAGCGAAGTCGCCAACGGCAAAGTCGAGGTTTGGTTCTACACCGCCGAGACAAACGACCGTTATTTCGCCACTCGTACCGACCTGCTCTCTCATTTGAGCGGATCCACAACTCCCGAAGCCGCCAAAAAGGCCATCGAGAGCATCACCGACAGCGGTATAAGAAAAATCCTATTGGCTCATCTCGCCAACGAACACTACAACGCCGAGGAAGCCTTCTCTCCCGACGGCCTCGACCGCATGAACGCCAATATCGTCCAACTCAACGGCGGCAAACCCCACCAACCCATCAAGAAAGTCCGAAAGTTTGAACAGGCCAACAAGTTCTCCGTAGGTGAAACCGGCGTCAAGAAGAAAAAATTTGTCGAAGCAGCTCAGGGCACAAACCTTTTCTTTGCAATATATTCCAACCACAAAGGCGAACGTGGCTATGCCACCTTGCCTCTCAATATGGTCATCGATCTGCAGAAAAAGTTCAAACAGCAATGGAAAGACCACGTCATCGACCGTCTGAAAGCCGACGACCCCAAATGCACGGCCGAAAAAATGCTCTACATTCTCTCTCCAGGCGACCTAGTATATGTCCCCAACGAAGACGAAACAATTACCGATGTAAAATCCATCGACAAAAGCAGAATTTACAAAATGGTCTCATGTACGGGAAAAACTTTATACTGTGTCCCAATGAGTACAGCTTCTGTCATTGTTGAGAAATTAGAACTTGAGTCCTTGAACAAAATGCAAACCACAATAGACAAAAAATACAACATCCAGAAAGTCTGTAAACACCTAAAAACCGACCGACTAGGCAACATAATTTCAATACAATAACCCCAACCCCTCTAGAAAATCTAGACTATCTAGAGCATCTAGAAAATCTAGATCATCTAGCAAATCCCCAAAAAAGAAAATCCCAATGTCCCCAAAAACTCTACCCGCCAACGAAATCGAATCCGTCCTCCGAAAACAGACCAACTGGAAAAACCTCTGGTTTTATCAGAAAACCGTCGTCCTCTACCAGATGACCTACGTTTTCACGCGGCGGTTTCTGCCTTCCTTCGGCGACCGCACGGTCGATCAGATGGTGCAGGCTGCACGGTCGGGCAAGCAGAATATTGTGGAAGGTTCCGCCGATGGGGTAACATCTATGGAGATGGAGCTCAAACTCCTCAACGTCGCCCGTTCCAGCATCCAAGAGCTGCTCGAAGACTACGAAGACTACCTCCCCTCTCACCACCTCACCAAATGGACTCCCGGACATCCTCGCTACGACCAGATGCTCCGCTACTGCCGCGAACACAACTATCTCTCCGACTATGAACCCTTCTTCGAAAAGTGGACCGACGAAGAGGCGGCCAACATCGCCATCACCCTCTGCCGCATGGTCGACAAGATGATGATGACCTACCAGAAGAAAAAAGAAGAGGAGTTCGTCACCCAAGGCGGCATCCGCGAACGCATGACCGCCGCACGCCTCGGCTACCGCACCAAGCAGCGCAAAACGATAGATAATTTGTCAAGAGAGGTAGCTACCCTCCGCGAGGAGAATTTCAAACTGAAGAAAAAAATTGAAGAACTGGAGGGAAAAAATGATTAAGAAAACCGTTTGTTTCTCGAATCCGACTTATTTGTCGCTTCGCAACGGGCAACTGGTGGTGAAAGTCGCCGCCCATGACGACGAACCTGAACGCCAGGCGTCGCTGCCGATAGAGGACTTGGGGGTGGTGGTGCTTGACCATCAACAGATAACAATAACTTCGGGTGCGATAGCGGCACTGATTGAAAACAACGCAGCGGTGGTGACTTGCGACGAAAAGCATATACCTACGGGGTTGGTGCTGCCACTGGAAGGGCACACGGTACAGCAAGAGCGCTTTGAGGCTCAAATCTCGGCCTCGCTGCCTTTGCGCAAACAGCTGTGGCAACAAACCGTCGTGCAAAAGATAAGAAACCAGGCGGCAGTGCTACACGAAATAACAGGGATAGAGGTTAAAAACATGCTGGTGTGGGCGAGCGATGTGCGGTCGGGCGACTCGACCAACCTTGAAGGCCGTGCAGCCGCCTACTACTGGAGCCGTCTGCTCGAAATGGAGGAGGAAAAATTTGTGCGCGACCGAAGCGGTATGTGGCCCAATGCGATGCTTAACTACGGCTACGCAATATTAAGGGCAGTGGTGGCGAGGGCGCTGGTAAGCAGCGGACTGCTGCCCACGTTGGGCATCCACCACCACAACCGCTACAACGCCTACTGTCTGGCAGACGACGTGATGGAGCCGTACCGACCATACGTTGACCGCTTGGTGATGAAGCTGATGGATAAGTACCAAGAAACGGATGAGATAACCACCGACATCAAGCGTGACCTGCTGACCATTCCCACTTTAGAGGTGGTGATAGGCGGACAACGGAGCCCGCTGATGGTGGCGGTGAGTTCGACCACCGCCTCGTTGGCCAAATGCTACAGCGGCGAACTGCGTAAGATTGCATATCCTCAAATTGATGGATAGATTCAGCGAATACCGGATAATGTGGCTGTTTGTGTTTTTCGACTTGCCGACCGAGACAAAGAAAGAGCGCAAGGCGGCTTCCGACTTCCGAAAACATCTTACGGGTGACGGATTCACAATGTTCCAGTTCTCGGCCTACGTGCGCCACTGTGCAAGCCGGGAGAATGCAGACGTGCATAAGAAACGCGTGAAATCACGACTGCCGGAGAAAGGGTCGGTGGGCATGCTCTGCATCACGGACAAACAGTTTTCGGAAATGGAACTGTTCCTGGGGCAGAAATCGAAAGAGCCTGAGGCGCCAGGGCAGCAGCTGGAGATGTTTTGAATTGAAAAAACAACAGGTATAAATAGAAAAAGCACCTCAATTGAGGTGCTTTTTCTATTGTAAGACGTCAAGTAAGACGTTTGATGTTAGGGGATTGACAAAA
This sequence comes from Bacteroidales bacterium, assembly GCA_017616895.1. Lineage (GTDB taxonomy): Bacteria > Bacteroidota > Bacteroidia > Bacteroidales > P3 > Colimorpha. The sequence goes on along the minus strand of JAFZXE010000003.1, from coordinate 181 downwards.
ACGAGTTGTTATCTATCAATACTAACGTCTTCTTTTTAAGCAAATCACAACTGTGGGCATGGAGAAATCTGCCGAATTTCCGTTGTTATCTATCAATACTAACGTCTTCTTTTTAAGCAAATCACAACACTTTCCTTTGGTAGATTGGCACTTTGGTGTTGTTATCTATCAATACTAACGT
>JAFZXE010000002.1 GCA_017616895.1 Bacteroidales bacterium | reverse complement strand
GATGCGTGGGGGTGGGGTTGGTGGGTATAGTGGGGGATGATTTTTTAGGGGCGATATATCAACGGAGGGGTTGGGTGCGTTATATTATAATAGGTATAAACAAATTATAGAATAGGTATAAACAAATACATACGGATATGAGCAACATAAAACTTAGTTTGGATACGTTGTCGAAGTTTGTCGGCAATGGAGACATTGATGGCATACGCGGCGAGATAGCTGCGGCGAAAGAAGTGCTGATGAGCGGCAAGGGTGCTGGGAACGACTTCCTGGGATGGGTGGATTTGCCAACGAGAACGGACGAGGCTTTTGTGGAACGAGTGGAGAAAGAGGCTGCACGGCTGGCCGGGATGTCGGAAACGGTGGTGGTGATAGGCATCGGAGGCTCGTATCTGGGCACGAGGGCAGTGGTGGAAGCGCTGGCGGCAAACGACCGCAAGGAGAAGGGCGCGAACATAGTGTATGCAGGCCATACGATGGACCCGGACTACTATGCACAGCTGATGAAGCGGCTGGACAAGGCGGATTATTCGGTGGTGGTTATCTCGAAATCGGGCACAACGACGGAGCCTGCCATAGCGTTCAGACTTATCAGGCAGCATCTTGAGAAGAAATACGGTAAAGAGGAGGCGAAGCGGAGGATTGCGGTGGTGACGGATGAGAAGAAAGGTGCGCTGCATTCGATAGCTGGAGCCGAGGGGCTGCCGCAGTTTGTGATACCGGACAATGTGGGCGGACGGTTCTCGGTGCTGACGCCTGTGGGACTGCTTCCGATTGCGGCGGCGGGATATGACATCAGAAAGATGCTCGAAGGTGCACGGAGAATGCAGAAAGAGTGTGCCGAAAGCAGGAGCCTGGAAGAGTGCACGGCACTGATGTATGCGGCGATACGCAACGTGCTGTACCGCAAGGGATACAAGGTGGAGATACTGACTTCGTTCAAATACGGCCTGCGGTATTTCAGCGAGTGGTGGAAACAACTGTACGGCGAGAGCGAAGGCAAGGAGGGGAAGGGAATACTGCCGTACAGCCTGAGTTTCACGACAGACCTGCACTCGCTGGGGCAGTATGTGCAGGAGGGCGAGAGGATGATATTCGAGACCATGATGGAGGTTAAAGCGTCAACAAGAGAATATACGGTGCCGAAGGACGCCGAGAACATAGACGGATTGAACTACATAGCCGAACGGACGCTGACATACGTGAACAACAACGCGCTGAAAGGGACCCGCGAGGCACACTATGACGGCAATGTGCCTGTGATAGGGATGGAGATAGAAAGGATTGACGAGGAAGTGCTGGGCGAGATGATATACATGTTTGAGTATGCGTGCGCGGTGAGCGGATACACGCTCGGGGTGAACCCGTTCAACCAGCCGGGAGTCGAGGCGTACAAGACCAATATGTTCAGACTACTGGGCAAGCCCGGTTTCTGAATATAGCCGCGGCACAGAACGAGATAAAAGTTTTTAGTATCTTTGCACGATTATTTGGACAAACAGCATAACGATGGACACACAGAAATACAACGCACGCGGGGTATCGGCCTCGAAAGAAGATGTGCACAACGCAATAAAGAATATAGACAAGGGAATCTTCCCCAAGGCATTCTGCAAGATTCTGCCCGACTTCGTGGGCGGCGATGCCGAATACTGCAATATAATGCATGCCGACGGAGCAGGTACAAAGTCGTCGCTGGCCTACATGTACTGGAAAGAGACAGGCGACCTTTCGGTGTGGAAAGGCATCGCCATCGACGCTGTGGTGATGAACCTGGACGACCTGCTGTGTGTGGGAGCCGTCGATAACATACTGCTGTCGTCAACCATCGGACGTAACAAGAACCTCATACCAGGAGAGGTTATAGCGGCTGTGATTAACGGCACTGAAGAATTTCTGGCGGAGATGCGGAAATTGGGCATCGGCATATACCTTACAGGAGGCGAGACCGCCGACGTGGGAGATCTGGTAAGGACCATCATCGTCGATTCGACCGTAACCGCCAGAATGAAACGCAGCGAGGTGATAGACAACGCGCATATCAAAGCTGGAAATGTGATAGTGGGACTTGCCTCATACGGTCAGGCCACCTACGAGAACGCCTACAACGGCGGCATGGGGAGCAACGGACTGACATCGGCCCGCCACGATGTATTCTCTAAACTCTATGCCGAGAAATACCCGATGTCGTATGACCAGGCGCTTCCTGCCGAGGTGGTATATACAGGTCATAAGAAGCTGACCGAGACGACCGAGGTGGCAGGAGTAGATGCCGGACACATGGTACTCTCGCCGACAAGGACGTATGCACCCGTGATACGCAAAATACTGGACGGATACAGGTCGAAGATAGACGGCATGATTCACTGCAGCGGAGGCGCACAGACAAAGGTGCTACACTTTGTTGACGACCTGCATGTGGTAAAAGACAACCTCTTCCCCACCCCACCGCTGTTCAAGATGATACACGAACAGAGCGAGACCGACTGGCAAGAGATGTACAAGGTGTTCAACATGGGACACCGCATGGAGATATATACCGATGAAAACACCGCAGCCGACATCATCGAAATATCCAAGACGTTCAATATCGACGCCCAAGTGATAGGACACTGCGAAGCCGCACCAAAGGCACACGTGACGGTGAAGAGCGAACACGGAGTGTTCGAATACTGCTAAGCGACGCCAATCCGACACTATGGATATAACGCCCTACCGCCACGAGGTAAAATACTACGAGTGTGACCGCATGGGAATCACACATCACAGCAACTATATCCGATTCATGGAGGAGGCGCGAGTTGACTGGATGGACCAGCTAGGCTTTGGATTCGAAAAGATGGAGGCCGAAGGGGTGGTCTCCCCTGTGGTGAGTGTAGAGTGCCGCTACCGCCAACCCTCCACGTTCAAAGACGTGATAGAGATAGCCGTCAACGTAGCCGAGACATCTCCGCTGAAGGTCATCTTCGCCTATACCATGACCGTCGAAGGGAAGGTTGTGTGCACCGCGGCAAGCACACACTGCTTTCTTGAAAACGGACGTCCCATATCACTCGAGAAGCGCTTTCCCGACTTCTACGAACGAGTGATGCAGGTGAGCCGATAACCTTCTTTTATTGTTTCTCTATGCGGAACACCCAAGCATGGTCGAGGGCGTTAAACTCTTTGGAGTCGAGAGATGAGAGGTCGATGGAGAGAGTGCCGTCTTTTTTTTGCTTCCATTTTAGGTTACCCTTTGTACCGAGGAGTGTTACCACCGTCCCTTTTTTAAGATGCGGCATATCGGGTATTACCAGCGTTTGACCAGGGCGATCAAACTCAATGACGTACAGGCCGTTTGCATTGGAGGTAAAACAACGGACAGTGCGATGCCAAGCAGCTGTGGCGCGCCACAGGGCAGGTACGGGTTCAAACGTTTTGCCACCGTCACGGCTCCAAGTGAACCCCACCGCAGCCTCAAGGTTACGCTCATGGAAGTCAACAAAGAAAAGATGGTCTTCGTTCTTCCTGAAATGCAAAGTATGCACAGACTCACCATTCTCGGCCCAGCCGTGATTGTAATACAAAAGAGTATCGTTCATTTTACGCCTTTCCGATTCGGACATTCCGACACCAGCAACAATAGCATCAGTAGAATTGGAACGGCTATAACTCACTGTTGCCTCGTCATCCGCCTCAATACGGAAGATAAAATCGACTTCCTCAGGTGCAGATACCACACCTTCCCAATGGATGTCGAAATTGTCATACGGCATTCCCTCAAGCGGAGCGTTGCGGACCCAGTCGTAGTCGATCACCCCGTCTGACGGCAATTCGGCTGTGCGGCGCTCTGTGTTGCACGCAGTCCGCCAAGGGCGACTCCCGTAGATGGCTTCGCCGTTGACCTTTAGCCAATGGCCGAGTGCACGGAGGCGTTCCTGTTGCAGTTCAGGTATAGTGCCGTCGGCCATCGGTCCCACATTCAGAGTAAGGCCACCGCCGTGAGACACCAGTTCGCAGAAGTGGCGTATCAGCTCGCCGTCGCTAAGGTAGTTCTCGGGCGACTCGTTGCGGTTATATCCGAAACTGCGTCCTATTCCGCGACACTCCGCCCACGGAGTCACGGTGTCGAATATAGCCGAGCTGTATTCAGGCGTCTTGAAGCCGTGTTGAGTGCCGCCGCCCCAGCGGTTGTTGACTATGGCCGAGTCGCCCACAGTGCGGTAGTACCAATCTATCAGCTCAGCCGAGCGGAATTGCTCAGCCGTGTTCTGCCAGTCGCCGTCGGCGAAGACGAGCGACGGGCGGTAGCGAGCAACCAACTCCTTGAACTGAGGCACCATGTAGTTATCCACATAGTCACCGATGAGCGAGTCGGGATCTTGCATCCAAATGTGGCGCGGATTGGTCCATTCGGGCAGCGAAAAGTAGAAACCCATCCGCAGCCCCTGCTTACGGACGGCAGAGGTAAGCTCTTCTACAATGTTGCGGTGCGGACCAGAGATTACACTATTCCACTGCGGCTGTCGAGGGCTGTCCCATAGGCAGTAGCCGTCGTGGTGTTTCGTCACCAATACCACGTAGCGGGCGCCCGCATCCTTGAAGAGCGCAGCCCAGTCATTGGGGTTCCACTTCTCCGCATTCCAATATTTGGTCAGCTGTCGATATTGGTCCAATACCGGCAAAGTCGTGTCGGCATATTGGCTCATAACCCGCCGTCGGGCTGTATCGCCCACCATAAGTCCACGATAAAACCATTCGGCATATCCTTCAGGTGATGCGTAAGCCGGCACCGAATAAAGACCCCAATGAACAAATATACCCAGTTTAGCATCTGAAAACCACTGCGGATAACCTCTCTGGTTGAGGTCATCCCACGACTGAGCTTCCATCCACAAGGGTAGCAGACAGGTAAGGGCTATGAGCATCTGGCGTTTCATTGCGAGAAGAAATCAGAGTGCAAAGATAGCCATTTTATTGTATAAGTTGCGTAACTTTGCACGGTGTATGGGAAACAGCATAAGCGTAATATTTTCAGAGTGTGTCAGTTATGATTGAAGAGTATATCAATATCATCCGTGCCAGCGAGAACAACCTCAAGGAAGTGTCGCTGTGCATACCGAAGCATAAAATAACAGTCTTCACGGGCATCTCAGGGTCGGGCAAGAGTTCACTTTGCCTGGACACCATCGCAGCCGAAAGCCGACGTGAACTGAACGAGACCTTCCCCAGTTTTGTACAGCAGTATCTTCCCAAATACGGACGTCCGAAGGTGGAACGCATCGAGCAGATGCCCGTCACCATCGTCATCGACCAGAAGAAGCCTGCCAGCAACAGCCGCTCGACGGTGGCGACATACACCGACATCTATGCGTTGTTGCGACTGCTCTTTTCCCGTGTGGGCAAGCCATTTATCGGATATAGCGACACCTTCTCGTTCAACCACCCCAGCGGCAGTTGTCCGCGATGCGCAGGACTGGGTGAAATCCGTGAGTTGGACATCCACAAGCTGGTGGATTTCGACAAGTCGCTCAACGACGAAGACACTATCCACTACATCGCCTTCGGCAAAGGCGGCTGGCGCTGGATACGTTACGCCTACAGCGGCCTCTTCGACCTCGACAAGAAAATCAAAGACTATACACCCGAAGAGCTCGACCTCTTCCTCAACTCGCCCCAGATTAAACTCAAGAATCCGCCATCCAACTGGCCCAAAAGCGCCAAATACGAAGGACTCATTCCCCGCATGTACCGCAGCATCATCAACTCGGAGGAAGGACTCCTTCATGCCTCAGTGCTAAACCCCATGCTCACCATGGGTACCTGCCCCGACTGTGGCGGCACACGTCTCAACGAGCGGGTGCGCAGCTGCAAGATTGACGGCAAAAGCCTAGTCGATGTGATGGAGATGTCCATCGACGACACCCTCGCTTACGTACAGAGCATCGAGCATCCGCTGGCGGTCGATATCAAGCGGGAGCTGTCAAAAAGGCTACAGGCATTGGTCGATATCGGTCTCGGATATCTCTCGCTCGGACGCAGTACCAGCACGCTCTCCGGTGGCGAGGCGCAACGAATAAAGATTGCACGATATATCAACTCGCCGCTGACCGATATGGCCTACGTCCTCGACGAGCCTAGCGTAGGACTGCATCCGCAAGACATAGCACGGCTGAAACGTTCGCTGCTCCACCTGCGCGATCACGGCAACACTGTGCTGATAGTGGAGCACCATAGAGAGATAATATCGATGGCCGACCACATAGTGGATATGGGGCCTGGTGCGGGAAATCACGGAGGAACGATAACCTACGAAGGCGACTACGACGGACTGCTCAAGTCGGACACCACGACCGGCCGTATGCTGCGCCATCAGACACAGTTCAAGCCGCAAGTGCGAAAGCCGCAGGGTTGGTACGAGATAGAACGTGCTAATCTGCATAACCTCAAAGACCTCACGCTACAGATTCCGAAAGGAGTGATGACGGTTATTGCAGGCGTGGCCGGTTCGGGCAAAAGTTCACTGATGGATTATTTTATTAGCAGTCTGTCACACTCAAACATTCAAACATTCACACAATCACGCAATCACACAATCATTCCCATCTTCATCGGCCAGCACAACATCGGCATCAACCTCCGCTCCACTCCCGCCACCTATCTCAACATCTCCGACACCATAAGAAAACTCTTCGCCAAAGCCAGCGGCAAATCCATGCAGCTCTTCTCCTTCAACAGTGCTGGTGCCTGCCCTGCTTGCAACGGCAAGGGGATAATCGTGTCGGATATGGCCTTTATGGAATCCATCGAGACAGAGTGCGAGGTGTGTCACGGAACCCGATATAACGACGAGGCACTGAGCCACAAATACCGCGGGAAGACTATCGCCGAGGTGATGGATATGAGTGTTGACGAGGCAAGGGAGTTTTTCGACGGACAGCCGTTCCAGCCACAGCTGGAGGCATTGTCGAAAGTGGGGCTTGGATACCTGCACATGAACCAGTCGATGACCACGCTGAGCGGCGGAGAGTTGCAACGTATCAAGCTTGCAGACAACCTCTACCGCAAAGGAGAACTGTATATCATCGACGAACCCACCGACGGCCTGCATCTAGACGACATCCAACGTCTTATGGCCCTGTTCGACGAGATGACCGACCGAGGCAATACGCTGATACTTATCGAGCACAGCCTCGACGTGATGAAGAACGCCGACTACCTCGTCGAGCTCGGCCCCGGCGGCGGAGCCAACGGCGGACACCTTCTCTACGCCGGAGAGCCGAAAGGCATAATGGCTTGCGACGGGTCGGTGACCAGGAAGTTCTTGTAACAACCCCATCACCCCCCATTGCGACGGATTCGGAAAACCTAGCACAACGGGCGATGATATGCGGCGTTCAGCTGTTCAGGCGTATGATGTCGTCAAGTAAGCCGACGTAGTAAAACGGAAGGTTCACAAGGCGATACGGTTTGCTGTCGGGGGCTGGGGTGTATGCATCCTGCACGAGGTATTCGCCGCTCCAGACCCTGACGGCAGTAACAAAGGAACTCGAGTTGTTGACAAAGCTGTGCAGCGACCGCAGATGCGAGTTGGTGCCAGTCTTCACCTCTATCGGTATCAAACGTGCGTCATGCTGCCATATATAGTCAACTTCGGCGGTGGCTCCCTTTTTGTCACGAATCCAGAAATATTGGCTGTCACGGAAATGTCGGTCAAGCATAACACGTAACTCCTGCGCAACCACCTGTTCTGCGGCACGACCGCGCCAAGTGTCAAGCAGGTCTTTGTTTTGGAGGTATTCAATCTGTATCCCGGCTGCAAAATTGGTAATACCGATATCAACGGTTGCCAGTTTTGGCGAACGACGTTTGGACGGGAGTGGTGGCACCTCGGTCGATGTCACGGGATAGTCGAGCGAAAGTATGTAGGCACGTTGAAGGCAGTCCATGGCATCGTGTATCTGGCTGCTGGTATAGTTGCTTCGGCCAAACCCTGAGAACGAGATGATTTCGCCAGCCGAAAACCATACGGTTTCGAGAATGTGACGAATGACGCGGACCTGATTCTCGTTCTTTGCATAGCGTTCTACATCCTCATTATAGCCTTTAAGCAACGAGTTGTAAATCGGCGAGAGGCTTTCGATGTCACCGTTGGAAGCATAACTCGACACAGCCTCGGGCATCCCGCCGACCAGTGCATAGCGGTTGAAATGACGCATAAGATGCTCGTGCATGACGGGAGTAACCTGCAGGTTGCGGACTGCGGCAGTCCATTCGTCACCTTCAACGGCTGCAAGGTATTCGAGAAACGAAAAGGGTCGCAGGTTCAAATATTCCACACGGGAAACAGGAAACGAAACATGCGACTTCATAAGGCTTTGCAGGCGACTGCCAGCTGTTATCACGTGTAGCCACGGCATCTTTTCGTAGAAATAGCGAAGCATGTTGACGGCAAGGGGTTCCTCTTGTATTTCATCGATGAAGAGGAGCATATCGCTGTCGGGATTTGAAACCACATGGTTGTGAAGGCAGAGGTAACGCCAAATCTCTTCCACATCGTCGGTACGACGGAATATCTCGGCATCATCAGATAGTTCCAGATTGACCTCGATGAAAACGTCAAATTCTTTGCCGAATTCACGCACTAGGGTACTCTTGCCAACCTGTCTGGCCCCGCGTATAACCAGCGGCTTACGACCTTTTCGCACCTTCCATTCGCGCAACTGATTTATTAATAGTCTATTATACATGATTTGCAGAAGTAATTTCGAGTGTAAAAGTATAAAAATTTTCTAATTCATAGGCAAGAATGGGGTAAAATCTTTCTAATTCATAGGCAAGAATAGGGCAAAACCTTTCTAATTCATAGGCAACGATAACAAAAATCTGCACTGGGTTGTTTTTAGACATCGAAAAACTCGAAAATCACTAAAAGGGGTTTTATTGCGAAAACGTGCGAAAATGGCGAAAAGGTGCGAAAACCTTTTGTCGCTTCGCTTAAAAGTGTGTACTTGCACTGGGGGGTATAAAAGCAACTAACACATTCCCACATTCCCGCAATAACGCAATCAAAATATTTTAGTATTTTTGCAATCGCTTACGAGAGTTAAGTAAGTATGCGAGAAAAGCATTGCAATAGTGTCCTTTGTTAGAAATTTGGCAAGGTTTCATGAGGAGGGATGAGCATTTATGCTTTCGCTTGTCGTATATGTATGCGGTCTTAAGGCCACAGCATATCTACAGGCGTGAGATATGTTCCAAAGACCCCGTTTCCTCAAAGGTATTTGCCAAAACCTCTAACAAGACGGACATGAGTTCATAAATCTCATGCCTTTCTTTTTTACATCATTTATAAACATTCCGTTGGAGATTTGGGAACATTATAAAATAAATACAATATGGAAGACATTCGTACTGATTTAAGCCACAAACCAATCGTGTATCTTGATTATGAAAAACGAGATGAAGCTGGTGACGCAAAAATTCTATCTGTTGGTAGGGCAACGTGGAACAATGATTGTTTAGGGGTCAAAGTATGGAGAAAAACTGATGATGGTTTATGGTCTCGACAAAGCGAAGATGTACCTTTGTGGCGAGTACTTGATATGGCAATATTATTAGTCGCAACACTAAAGGGACAAGAAAAGATGATTGGAGGTGTGATACAGGATTCTAACGAGAAAATTTTTCTTGATGAAACTCTAAAGAAAGAAATGGGTATTCTTCAATGCCGTCTTGATTGCATAAAAGGTTTACTAAATCTATGATAATTTTACTAAATCTATGATAATTATGAAAAAGACATTACAAATTGTATTGGTAGCCATGTTGCTTATGGAGTTGGCCATGCCTTCTGCATTTGCTGACACATGGGATGGTAGTGCTGTTGAATGGACCAATGGTAGTGGTACGGAAGCCGACCCATATCTTATTGAAAGTGCTGCCAATCTCGCATGGCTTCTGGAAATGGTCAACGGTCAAGTAAGCAATTATGATGGTATATTTTTTAAACTGACCACTGACATTGACCTCAACAATATTTCTTGGATAGGTATAGGAACAGACGAAAACGTTAGTTTTCAAGGCTCATTTGACGGTGATGGTCATCATATAATTGGCATTAGTACAACTAAGGCACTATTTAATTATATTAATGGGGCAACAATTAAAAACTTATCAACGTCAGGAACCGCAAAAAATTCAGGCATAATTGCTCAAACATATGGCACAGTGCTAATTGACAATTGTGGTAGTACTGTTAATTGTAGTGCTGTAGAGGCTGGCGGCATTATTGGTTACAATCATGATAAAGCAATTATTAACAATTGTTACAACGCTGGTACCATTAGTGGAACCACAACAGCTGGTGGAATCATTGGAAAATCCTCCAGATGCATAGTCGTGAATTGCTACAACTCAGGAACGATCTCTAGTGGTTCATCAACTAGTAATAACACGTCATATGGTGGAGGTATCGTTGGATACATGATGAATTTAAATAATAAGATTGAGAGATGCTACAATTCCGGGCAGATTAGTGGTTATTTGTCATCATCATCGGCATATACGGATTATGCTGGAGGAATAGTTGGTTTCGGTCAGTACCTTACGGATAGTGTTATAAATTGCTATAATACGGGTGATATATCTTCGACCAGAGGCTCATTTGGAATCTACGGTACTAATACTTCTAGTACCAGTATGAGAGTCACCAATTGTTATAATATAGGAAATGTTGTTAATAGGTTATATGGTTCTACTTTTGCCATATCTCAGTATAATACGAACTGTTACTATTTGGAAGGTTGTGTTATCAACAACAATAATGGTTCTGGAGCGACAAGTAAAAGTGAGGCAATAATGAAGTCAGCAGCTATGCCTGTGTTGCTTAATACTGATGATGAAATTTTTGTTATGGATATAACTCCAAATGTGAATGGAGGGTACCCTATATTTAGAGACGCCATCTATGTAGTAACCACCGAGGCGGAAGATGTAAGTTTTATGACAGTGTCTTTAAAAGGTACCTGTTATGTTTTGGGGGAACAAGCCGATGTGCAAGGATTTGAATATAAGTCAATTTTGTCATCATCATATAATACAGTATATGCAAATATAGGTACTACATTTAACTATGAACTCGCAAACCTTGTCCCTGGCACTATATACTCATATCGAGCTTTTGTTTCTAAAAACGGTTTAACCAGGTATGGAGAATGGAAAGAGTTTACAACCTTGTCTTGTTCGAACACACTAAATTCAACCATTAATATACCATCAACGGTAATATGCCAAGGAGATAGCGTAACTTATGTCGCATTTGGCAGTTCTGCTTATTCGGAACATTTTGAATATAGATGGAGCAGTGGGGAAAGTACGGCTTCCATTACCACGACTGTTGGAGGTACATATACGGTGACTATATCTGATGATAATGGATGTTCGGCAATAGATAGTGTGACCTTGACCGTTAATCCTTTACCTGTCGGCTCCATCAGCGGAAGAACATCAATTTGTTCAGGCAACAGCACCACGCTTACCGCCTCGGGCGCCAACAGCTACACTTGGTCAACTGGAGCGACCACACCCACGCTGACCACTAGCACTGCCGGCACATATACCTGCACCTTCCGCAACAGTTATGGCTGCACATCTACTCAGGATGTTACTGTTTCGGTGTTTACTGCTCCCACAATAACTGGCACAACTGCTATTTGCTCGGGCAATAGCACCACGCTGACGGCATCGGGCGCCGACAGCTACTTGTGGAACAACGGTGCAACAACGCCGTCAATCACAGTGTCGGAAGCTGGTACTTACACGGTGATGGGTAGCACTGCAGACGGCTGCAGCGGATCGGCTGGTGTAACGGTTAACGTCGAAGCTCTTCCAACAATTGCCATCAATGGTGACAACACATTTTGTCAAGGTTCTAGCACATCGCTTAACGCTACAGGCGGCGAGACATACACATGGGGCAATGGCATCACGGGTGGTAGTATTACTGTCTCAACACCTGGCACATACACTGTAACGGGCACCAATGCTTCGGGGTGTTCGAATACGGCATCGATAGCAGTTACCGCCAAACCATCGTATGTCAACTTGCCTGTGTTGGCAGCCATTTGCGAAGGAGAAGCTTTCAACTTCTTCGGCACCATGTTGTCAACCGCAGGAACATACGACCAGTCGGGATTCACAACCGCTGGATGCGACTCAACTGTCACGCTTACTCTTAGCGTCAATCCTCGTCCTACAGCCACAATAAGCGGAGGGACATCGTTCTGCGACGGCGAGAGCACAACACTTGTGGCTACGGGTGGTGTGTCATATCTTTGGAATAATGGCATCGCAACGCAGAATAACACCGTCAGCAATGCGGGCACATATACAGTGACCGTTACCGACATAAACGGTTGTACAGGAACGGCATCACAGACGGTGACCGTAAAGGCGTTGCCCACAATCACCATAAGCGGAAACACCTCGTTCTGCGAAGGTGGCAGCTCCATCCTCACAGCGCAGGGCGGCACAAGCTATCTTTGGTCAAACGGCTCGTCTAACGCTGCAATCAACGTTAACACGTCTGGCAACTACTCGGTAGTAGGAACCGGCGATAACGGCTGCACCAACACGGCAGTAGCCGTAGTGACCGTCAACCCCATGCCGACAATCACTATCAACGGCAACACTTCATTCTGTCAAGGTGGCAGCACCACACTTACTGCATCTGGAGCCGACACCTACACTTGGAGCAACGGCACAAATACGCCTTCTGTAACGATTAATGCCTTCGGAGTATATAACGTCACAGGCACGACGGCTGCAGGTTGCACGGGTTCGGCCAGCGTGACGGTAACGGTGTCGCCCAATCCTACAATCACCATCACTGGCGATACGGAGCTCTGTCCTGGTGAGACCACAGCGCTGACGGCCAACGGCGGCACAAGCTATATGTGGTTTGACGGCACAACCAACGCTACATATCAGACCAGCTCAGCTGGCAACTACACGGTGATAGGATACAACGATGCTGGATGCTACTCGATGGTGTCGGTTGATGTGCAGCAGTACGACAACGCACAGTCGGAAGAGACGGCTACGGGATATGGCGAGTATGTCTGGAACGGCAACGTATATACCGAGAGCGGCGACTACACCTTTGAGACCGTCACCGAGCACGGATGCGACAGCACAGTTACCTTGCACCTGACCATTGAAGAAAACGGACAAGGTATCGACGACATCGCCGATGAAGACGTTAGAATCTACTCTCGCGGTAGTGAGATTGTAATTGAAGCCCCGGAAAACACTGACGCCCTTATCTACGATGTAATGGGTCGCATAATCCACAAAGGCCGTATAGAAACACCTATCCACGTGAACGCCGCAGGCGTCTATATGGTGAAAATCGCCAACCGTCAACCGCAGAAAGTGGTGGTGAGATAGGCAGTTTTCGTTTCAACTAATAATGTAGGGGCGCACACTTCATGTGCGCCCCTACTTTTTTTTGAGGTGGTGAAATGAAAAGTAATAGGACAAATTCCGCTTCAAATAAAGATGACGGCACCGATGTTTAGGAAACGAAATCCATATAGTTTTCAGGGCTCACAACTTGGAATTCTGTGCCAGGGTAGTTGTCACTGAACGGCTTGGGCACACGGGCATTGGTTTTCTTCCATTTGAATTCAAAAGCCCGCAACCGTCCGTCCTCCTCCTCAATAAAATCTATTTCCTGCTGCTGTTGCGTGCGCCAGAAGTAGAGCTGAGCGTAGTTTCTACGGTATGCGTTGCGTTTCACTCGCTCACTAACCATCATGTTCTCCCACAGGACACCCACATCGTTGCGGAGCTCCAGCGGCGCAAAGTTGGAGATAAGGGCGTTGCGTACACCGTTGTCGTAGAAGTATATTTTGCAGCCACGTTTTATCTCTGTGCGCAGGTTGCGACTATATGCAGGAAGACGGAATACCACGAAACATTTTTCCAAAAGGTCTATATACCGTTCCACTGTTGCCTTGTCCACGCCCACCGTACGGGAAAGTTCGTTGTAAGACACTTCGCAGCCCACCTGCAATGCCAAAGCTCTCACCAATTTCTGCAACACATCGGGCTTCTTCAATCCTTTATACTCCAGAATGTCACGATAGAGATAGCTGTTGGTAAGGGTATTCAAAATGCTTTTTGCGTCCCCCGGACGTGTGACCACTTTGGGGTACATTCCGTAAATCATTCGTTGCTCCAATAGGCGATGTTCCTCTCGCTGCGAGCTGTGCGCTATCAGTTCCTCGAGCGACAATGGGAACAATCGGTACTCGTTCAATCGTCCTGTGGCGGGTTCATTGATTTCGTCGGCAAGAGAGAGCGACGACGACCCGGTGACCAATACTTGAGCCGGCAGTTTGAGGTCTGCCATCATCTTAAGCGTAAGACCGATGTTTTTTACCTTTTGTGCCTCGTCAATAACGACGAAAGGGTGGTCACCTATCAGATGTCGCAACTCTGTCGATGTCTTTTCCTCTAAAATCTTACGATCGTCGAAATCATCACAGTTCAGCCGCAATACATTTTCAACGCCATCCATAAGGGCATCATACAACGTTGTTTTTCCGACCTGACGTGCTCCCATAAGGGTGATAATTTCACCTTTATGGAAATCATTTCTGATTAGTTTTTCTATTTTTCGGTGTATCATAATGATTATTTTGATATTGCAAAAATACATATTTATTTTAAATCACCAAATTATATATGAATTTGGAGAGTTCAATCGCCAAATTTAATACAAGTTTAGGGAATAAAATCGCCAAACACAAGATTTATATCACTGTCCATCGTTATGGAAACATCTGGAATGTGTAGTGATAAATGGGTTTGTACTGGACTTGGCGGTTATGCCATCGTCTCGGCTATCTTGTCGGCGTTCATGCTGCGGGCGGAGGCGTCGAAGATGTCCTTATAGAGGCCGCCTTGACGATAGACCTCATCGGGTGTGCCGTGCTGCACCACATGGCCCGTGTCGAGGACGTAGAGATAGTCGGAGTCGATTATCTGGCCTATGTTGTGGCTTATGACTATCACGGTGCGGCCTTGCTTGATGGCGTCGATGGAGGCTTTTATCTGCTCGGTGGCGATGGCGTCGAGGCTGGCGGTAGGCTCGTCGAGGAAGATGATAGGCGGATTCTTAAGGAACATGCGGGCTATGGCGATGCGCTGCTGCTGTCCGCCGCTGAGCTGTAGCGCCTGAGAGTCGAAGCCGTCGGGCAGCTGCATTATCTGGTCGTAGATATAGGCCTGACGGGCGGCCTGACGCACCTGCTCGGCGGAAGCAGACGGGCAGCCATAGCGGATGTTCTCCTCGATGGTGCCGCTGAAGATATGGTTCTTCTGCAACACAAGTCCGACATTCTCTCTAAGATACTCGGTATCCCACTCATTGAGTGGTTTCCCGTCGAGGGCGATAGTTCCGCTGTCGGGCGAATAGAACTTGTCGAGAAGGTTGACTATGGTGCTCTTGCCCGCACCGCTGAGTCCCACAAGGGCGGTGGTCTTGCCGGGCTCTATGTGCATGGTGAGGTCGCGTATGGCGTGGGTGCCGTTGGAGTAGGTAAACTCGACGTTGCGGAGCTGGAAGTCGCCACTGACATGAGAGGGTTTGTAGTCGCCGCTGACTTCCACATCGGATTCGTTTTCGAGTATGCCGAAGAAGCTCTCGGCATAGATGAGTGCGTCGTTGAGGTCGTCATAGATGCGGTGAAGCTGGCGTATGGGAGCGCTCACGTTGCTGAAAAGCAGCACGTGGTACATGATTTTTCCGATGGACATGCCGGGGTAGTCTATCAGCACGAGGTAGGCGGTAAGTATGATGATGAGCACGGTGCCTATCTGCTCGACAAAAGTCTTGAGCCCTTCGAAGAGGAACGAGATGCGGCGTGTCTGCATCTGCTGGACAGTGGAGTCGTCCTGGAGTTTGGTTTGTTTGTCGGCTTCGACCTGCTCGCGGTTGAACGACTTTATGACGTTGATGCTCTCGATGATGTTCATTATGCCGTGGTTGAGCGCCTGGTGGGTGCCAAAGACACGACGACGCCACCCTTTCATGCGGACACCCTGACGTGCGGTGATGAGGAAATAGACAGGTATTACGGCGAGCGCCACAAGTCCGACATAGACGTTGGCAATGAACATGAGCACGAGTGCCATGACGGCGCTGGTGAAGAGCGGCAGGATGTCGATGAAGAAGTTTTTGACGGTGTTGCTGAGGCTCATCACGCCGCGGTCGATGCGAGTCTGCAGCTTGCCCGGTTCGTTGCCGTCGGCGGAGAAGAAAGCCATACGGAACTGAAGGATGCGGCTGACCACACGGAGTGAGAGGTCACGGCTGACGTGTATCCTGATCTTTTCGCCGAAGATGCGCTGCCCGAAAGTGAGAAGCGCAGCCAGCAGCTCTTTGCCGAGGAGGATTGCGCTGACTATAAGCAGGAGCCTGGCGGCCGATGCCCATTCGAAGTGGTCCTGATGGAGCAGGTTGTTGATGGCGTCAACGGTGCGGTCAAGCACCACCGCGTTGACCTGTGCCATAAGCGAACCCGCGAAAGTGAGCAAGAGAGTGGCAAGGAGAAGCCATCGGTAGGGCAAGACGAAAGGAAGGAGCTTTCGCAACAACCCTCCTATGCCCATCTTTTGACTGTCTGCTTGTTTGAGTGCCTGATTGTTTGAGTGTTCTTCCACTTCGCGGCTATCATATATCAATTACCCATAAACTGCGCCAGCCAGTCGCGCTCTTCGCTACGGTTTGGACCTGTATATTGTTCGGGGTCGATATACACCTCGAGCAGTTTGGCCGGACCTTGAGAGAAAAGTTCCACCGTCTCCGCCACGGCAGGTATCATCACACACTCGCCTGCGTGCATCGGCTCTATCGTGTCCATCGTCCGCACCGCCGCTATGCCTTCGACACACATATACACCACGAACGAGTCGAGCTCAGAAAAATTCTTCCTCATGGGTTTGTCGAGCGATATGAGGTTGGTGACGAAATAGGGGGTGTTCACTATCTCCACCGTCTCGTTCTTGCGGTATTCGTAGGCGATACGCGGGTCTTTCACCACGCTGTAGTCGATGGCGTCCAATGCCTCAGCCACATGCAGCTCGCGGAGCTTGCCGTCTTTGTCGGGTCGGTTATAGTCGTAGAGGCGGTATGTGCAATCAGACGACTGCTGAATCTCAGCGATAAGAAGTCCCTTACCCAAGGCATGCACACGCCCAGCAGGCAGGTAATAGACATCACCGTTCTGCGGATGTTCCACATGCAGCTTCTTCTCAAGATGTCCCGATGCCGCATATTCGGCAATCATCTCTTTAGGCACCACCTCGTCGAAGCCGTCGATTATCTCGGCACCATTCTCTGACTCCATCACATACCACATCTCGCTCTTGCCGCCGACCATGTCGCGCTGACGGGCGAGTTCATCGTCGGGATGGACCTGTATGGAAAGCCTGTCGTTGGCGTCGATGACCTTGATGAGCAGCGGGAAGTCGTTGCCATAGTGCTCATAATTCTTCTCGCCGATAAGGTCGCCCATGTATATCTCAAGCAGTTCGGCCAGGTTGTTCTCGGCCAGCGGTCCGTTGGCGACCACCGACTCATTGTCTTTAAGTCCGGAGAGTATCCACATCTCGCCGCAGTTTTCGAGCGGAGAATAGTCGAATCCAAGAGAAGCTATCTTGTTGCCGCCCCATACTTTGTTCTTGAAGAGCGGAAGGAATTTCAGAGGGTAGAGCATGGTTTTGTTGTTGATATGTTGATACGTTTAAGGGTTAATGGATTTCTAAGCAATGGAAGTGCAAAGGTACTCAAAAAAAGGCAACTGGCGAGTGTCAAAACGTAGCAGTTAAAGAGAGTGACTGAAAACGGTTGATAAAAAGTGCTGTCGGGGTAGTGGAATTATTGCTATCTTTGTAGAAACACATTAGTCGGAAGAAGAAGTTTAAACTGGTAAGAGTCACAGAGTTGTAGAGATGGAGGACACCTACAGGACCATAATAGGGAGCTCGGAGGGGCTGTACAAGGAAAAGGGAAGCAAGTTTCTAGCCTTTGCCTACCATGTGGAGAGCGAAGAGGAGGTGAAGGCAAGGCTGGGAGAGCTGCGCAAGAAGTACTATGATGCGCGGCATCACTGCTACGCCTACGCTCTAGGTCCTAAGAAGTCGGCATTTAGGATGAACGACGACGGCGAACCTTCTGGGACTGGTGGCAAACCGATATATGGGCAGCTGCTTTCGATGGATGTGACCGACACCCTGATTGTGGTGGTGAGGTATTTCGGCGGGGTGCTGCTGGGCACCTCGGGATTGACCAACGCATACAAGACTGCGGCACGAGAGGCGCTGGAATCCGCCACTATAGAGGAACGCACCGTAGATGACCGCTACAGGGTGGGGTTCAAATACGAGCAGATGAACGACGTGATGCGCATAGTGAAGGACTTCGGGCTGACGCTGACCAAGCAGCGGTTTGAGATGGAGTGCGAGGTGGAATTCAGCGTCCGCCAGTCGAACAGCGAGCGAGTAAGACAGGCCTTCGAGAACCTGAGAACAGTAAACATTGAAAAAACAGTATAGCACAAGCAAAGTATGAGCGACAAATTGTTAGACCAGCTGAACGAGGCGCAGCGCGAGGCAGCGGCCTGCACAGAAGGACCAGTGATGATAATAGCTGGCGCGGGATCGGGCAAGACGCGGACATTGACCTACCGCATAGCTCACCTGATAGAGACAGGTGTAGATCCATTCAACATACTAGCACTGACCTTTACCAACAAGGCGGCCGGCGAGATGAAAGAGCGTATCATTAACTTGGTGGGTTCCAGCGCAAAGGACATCTGGATGGGGACATTCCACTCGGTGTTTGCACGTGTGCTGAGGTCCGAAGCCGACAAACTGGGATACAACCGCAGCTTCACCATATACGATAACGACGACTCGAAATCGTTGATTAAAAGCATCGTGAAGCAACTGAACTTAGATCCCAAGACCTATAGCCCGGGCTATGTGCTGAGCCGCATATCAATGGCTAAAAGCAACCTGATTGGACCTGAAGACTACGCAAACAACCCAGAGATACAGCAGACCGATGTCACATCAAAGAAACCAGATATAGGTCAAATTTACAGCATATACAACAAACGGCTCAGGAACTCGATGGCGATGGACTTCGACGACCTGCTGTTCAACATGAACGTGCTGCTTAGGGACTTCCCCGATGTGCTGCTGAAATATCAGGCGCGGTTCAAATACATCCTCGTCGATGAGTATCAAGACACAAACTATAGCCAGTACCTAATAGTGAAGAAGCTGGCCGCGAGGTTCGAGAACATCTGTGTGGTGGGCGACGACGCTCAAAGCATCTACGCCTTCCGCGGAGCCAACATACAGAACATCTTCAACTTCAAACGCGACTACCCGAACCTGCACCTCTTCAAACTGGAGCAGAACTACCGCTCGACACAGAACATAGTGAACGCCGCGAACTCAATTATTTCGAACAACAAGGACCAGATAGAGAAAGAGATATGGACCGACAACCGCCAAGGCAACCTGCTGAGGCTGATAAGAGCCAGCGACGAACGCGATGAAGGCAACAAGGTTGCGGACTCGATACAAAACGAACGGCTGGAGAACGACCTTGAGTACAAAGACTTTGCGATACTGTATCGCACCAACGTGCAGTCGCGTGCCATCGAAGAGGCGCTGCGCAAGATGAACATACCGTACCGCATCTACCAGGGGCTTTCGTTCTACGGACGCAAGGAAATCAAAGACGTGCTGGCATACCTGCGACTGGTGGTGAACAACCACGACGACGAGTCGCTGGCGCGCATAATCAACTATCCGCCGCGAGGCATAGGACAGACGTCGATGGACAAGATACGAATAGCGGCGAACGACAACGAGGTGAGCGTGTGGACGGTGATGGAGAACCTGAAGGACTTCAACCTCGGGATAATGGCATCGACCGAACGAAAGATTGACGAGTTTGTGACGATGATAAAGCGTTTCACCTCGTCGATGTACGACATTGACGCATACGAACTGGCACGTCATGTACTGGCTGCGTCGGGGCTACAGAAACACCTGCTCGACGACGACGACCCAGACAATACCAACAGACTCGAGAACATCGAAGAGTTGCTGAACGCCGTGAAAGAATTCTGCGACAGCGAGGACGAGATAACACCCGACAACAGCGGAGAAGAGAAAAACGAACTCAAGACACTCGATATGTTCCTGCAGCAGGTGCTGCTGCTAACGTCGGAAGACAAGGAGAAAGAGAACCCGAACAAGGTGTCGATGATGACCATACATGCAGCCAAAGGGCTGGAGTTTCCGTATGTTTATGTGGTAGGCATGGAGGAGAACCTGTTCCCGTCATTCATGTCCATCTCGTCGAGGCCGGAGCTGGAAGAAGAGCGCAGGCTGTTCTATGTGGCCGTGACGAGGGCAGAGAAACAACTGACGCTGTCGTATGCACAGACGAGATACCAGTACGGGCAGCAGTCTTACCAAGAGCTGAGCCGATTTGTCGAGGAGATAGACAGCCGATACCTGGAGATGCCCTCACAGCGCAAGCGGCTGCCCGAACCGGGGCAGCTGCCACGGGCGTTCTTCAACGCAGGCAAGCCGAAACCGGCAGTCAACAGCCAGCGTCCGGCAGCCAGCAGTAAGCGCACGGTGGTTAATGGACCTACGGCAGGCAACACACCAGCCGAGATAAACCGCATACAGGTAGGCATGAATGTGGAGCACGGCAAGTTCGGGCGCGGCAAGGTGATGGCGGTCGAAGGCGAGGGCGACAGCCGCAAGGCCATCGTCTTCTTCGACGGAGTGGGGCAGAAACAGCTGCTGCTGAAATTCGCTAAACTGACAATAGTGGAATGAGAGTAGTTATCCAACGAGTAAAAGAAGCCTCCGTCACCATCGGTGGCGAGCGGGTCTCCTCGATAGGAGAAGGGCTGATGCTGCTTGTGGGCATCGAAGAGGCCGACGGCGACGAGGATATAGAGTGGCTCTGCCGTAAGATAGTCAACATGCGGCTCTTCAACGACGGCGACGGCGTGATGAACCTCCCTGTCACCTCGCTCACCGAAGGCGGCATCCTCGTCGTCAGCCAGTTCACGCTTATGGCGAGCACCAAGAAAGGCAACCGTCCCAGCTATATACGAGCCGCACGGCCAGAGATATCCATCCCGCTGTATGAGCGTTTCGTGGCACGGCTGTCGCAGGAATACGGCCAACCCGTGCAGACCGGACGCTTCGGCGCCGACATGCAGGTCTCGCTCGTCAACGACGGCCCCGTAACCATCATCATCGACTCAAAAGAGAGGCAGTGACGAAACGGTCTTTGCCTCTGAAATCTTTATGTAACTCAGCAGAGAACCCGTAGTCGCGGAGCATCTGCAAAGTTTCCTGCCCGAATCTTTCGTTTATCTCCATCGCCAGCAGGCCGCTCTCAGACAGACGCTGCCTTGCAAACGCTGCTATGCTCATGTAGAAGAGCAGCGGGTCGTCGTCAGGCACAAAGAGAGCCTGTGATGGCTCATAGTCGAGCACGTTGGCTTGCATCGAGGCTTTCTCCGACTCGGTGATATAGGGAGGATTGCTGACAATCAAATTCCACAGGCCACCGACTGCTGACTGCCAGCCGCCCGAAAGAACATCGCCCTGTATAAACTCTACATCGGCACCGTTATCCACCGCATTCTTTTTTGCCATATCCAATGCGTCGGCCGATATATCCACCGCGGTCACACTACACCAGGGCATCTTTTTCTTTAACGCGATAGCAATACACCCACTGCCCGTGCAGAGGTCAAGCACACGAAACGCTGCCCGCTGCTCACTGACCTCCATATAATTGCCCTGTGCGGGCACGCACCTGACGGCCAAATACCCCACCATCTCCTCGGTCTCAGGACGCGGTATCAGCACATTCTCGTTCACCCCTATATGGCAGTCGCAGAAGTCGGTATAGCCCACGATATGCTGTATCGGTCTGTGGCGTTTCAAGTCCTCCAAAGCCCAGTGGAAGCGCAGCAAGTCGCTCTGGTTGATGGTCTCGGAGCGGTGCAGCAGATAAGCCACCTTGTCCCACCCGAGGAAAGCATCGCAGAGCATCAGGAAGAACGACCGAATCTCTTCTTCGGGGTAAAGCCCCTTTAAGACATCGAGAAAACACCTCTCAACATCAGCCACCCGATTGGTAGGGAATATAAGCCCTGTAGTATTCACTGATTTTTAGGCATTAAGGAACGAATCCCCTATTATTCTCAATCCATCACCAAGCGCACAGAAAAACCATAGTAACGTGATATCCTATAATGATACATGTATGTCCCACTGAAATATATTTGATAGGCTCCATTATATTGTTGTCCTCCCGACGATGACCAATAGTCACCCTCATTACCGACTCCTGAAACCGTTCTGGATTCTCTATATCCTGCAGCTGGCAAGAATATTGCACCGTTAGATTCCATTTCATCCCATTGGTCTAAGGTATAAGTATTGCTTGCATATCCAGTACATCCAGATATAAACGTTATATTATCCGGCAATTCCCAACAATCCGGCAATACAACAAGCCCCGTCTTTCCATCAACAGTTGCGGTACCATATTTAGCAGAAGCATCCTCACGGCCTTCCAGCAAATACAACCATTCATCGTGTGTAAGAGTTCGCCACATTCCAACTTGGTTTCCACCATTTGAGATGGCATTGAATACACCCCAATCGGCATTGGCATAATCTCCAGTAATATCGTCGCTACTATTTGGACCATATCCATTTGTACTATTATAGTCGTATGGTTGGTAATATGTTGCACCGCTGACACTCCATCCACTTGTTCCCCAGCCAAAAAGGTCTATCCAATCAGCATATGTTGCCGATAGACTTGAATTAGCACTTCCTATATAGTCGTATTGGTGTTCAGCAAAACGCCATGTTGAAGAAGATGCTTGGTATTGTAAGTTGCCTTTCGAAAAGTGCACCTGACGGTCTTCGGCTACTGAGAACAAAGCCCGTGATGCTCCATTTTCATCAAAACCTCCCTGAATAAGACAAGTTGTGTTGAATATAATATCCTCTCCATAGTATGTACCAACACTATTTGTGGCATAGGCGCGTACATGATATGTTGTGGAGGGTTCCAACCCATTCAAAACGCTGACAAAGTCCCCCGTTCCAGTTCCATCAATAGTATGGCTGTCCTCAAGAGTTGGATTAGGAACAGTGCTCCAGCACACACCACGGGCAGTTACCTCAGTAAATCCATCGTGACTAACAGCACTTGAACAAACGGCCGATGTTGCAGTTATGTCGCTAATCTCTGAAATGGTTGCAGATGGCAACTCTATGTCTGCAGTGGTAAATGTAACTTCATTTCCATAACTTGTGCCGACCATAGATGTGGCATAGGCACGTACAAAGTATGTGGTAGAAGGTGCCAAACCACTTATTGTGCTGGAGTAGCTACCTAATCCAAAGTCATCGGTTGTATGGCTATCATCCAGCGTGGGATTGGGTGTTGTGCTCCAACATACACCACGAGCCATAATCGTGTCGCTGCCGTATCCTAAGACATTACCGCCTCCCACAGCAGTACTTGCCTGAATGTTTGACACTTCTATTGTTGACACCCCTGGCTTCTCTGTTCTTATAAGACGTACAGGGTTTCCGCGGTAACGGTACCAAAAAGCTGCTCCATGATAATAACAATCAAAATATGGTATAATCATTTCGTATGCCATAGTACCAAAAACCTGTGTGGAGGCCCAATACATACCAGTACCGCCAAGTTCAGTATTATGAAATGAGGATCCCTCACGATAACCTGCCGCGGGTAAAAATATTGCTCCAGCCGCCTCCATACGATTCCATTCCGAAAAGGTATAAATATTGTTAGCATATGCTCCACGGCCTGGATTGAACGTCAGCCCCTCTGGCAATGTCCAGTTGTCTGGCAAAACAATCACTCCGTTGACGTTGTTTATCCTCGCTTCTCCAAACTTGGCCGATGCGTTCTCCCGTACTGCTGCAAGATAGTGCCATTCGGCTTGACTTGGCGTTCGCCACATGCCAGGCTGATTACCACCATTGCTAATGGCATTATATATTCCCCAGTCGGCATTAATACAGTCCCCCGTAAGGTTTGAGGCCGTATCGCCGCATGGAACATAATTTTCAGTGGATGTACTAGACGACCATGGTTGATAACACACAGCCCCCGAATTCCACCCGCTGGTGCCCCAGCCAAAAAGGTCAATCCATCTACTATTTGTGTCGGAAATATAGCGGTTCTCAGACCCAATAAAATAGCGCTGTTCTTCGGCAAACCTCCAAGTATCTGTAGATGCCTGATATTGCAGATTCCCGCGCGAAAATCTAACTTGTCGGTTCTCCCCTATCGAGAATACAGCATTGGAGGCTCCGTCTTCATTAAAATTATCCACATAATTGCTGTCGGTAGTAAACGATATTTCGTTCCCATAGGATGTGCCTATATTACTTATAGCATACGCTCTAACGTAGTACGTTGTTCCTATTGAAAGGTTATCAATAGTACAGCTAAACACACCTGTTCCTGCGCCATTCGACGAGTGCCTGTCGTTTACTGTCGGATTGGGGGTTGTACTCAAGCAGAAGCCACGAACATTTACATATACGCCACCATCATCGATAACATTGCCGACGCAAGTGGCATATCTTGCTCCGATGTCATTTACATCAGTAGTCGTCACCGTAGGTGTATCTATTTCTCCAGCCTCGACAGAATCCCTTACCAAACGTACAGAAAACCCTAAATGTCTTGAGCCATTATCATAGTCAAGATAATCATCATAAAAGAATATATTGTAAGCATTTCCGTTATCGGCATGCGTACTACTCCAATAATTTCCCGAAATGTCAGTATCTTCTATTGTGCTGTTTTGGCGGTAACCCGCAGCAGGGAGAAACAGTGCTCCATATTGCTCCATTTGATACCACTGTTCCGTCGTGTATATATTGTTCTCGAAACCATTCATTCCCGGGTAAAATGTCAAACTGTCAGGCATTGTCCATATATCAGGTAAAATCACTAAGCCATACTCGCCATTTACCGTTGCGCTACCATATTTTGAAGATGCATTTGAGCGATCATAAAAAAGATATGTCCACTCATCGTTTGTAAGTGTCCTCCACATACCTGGCTGATTACCTCCATTGCTAATTGCGTTATATACACCCCAGTCAGCGTTATAGTATCTGCCTGTCAGGTCATTTGTGTAAACCCCTCCCGGGCTATAATCTGTGGATGCGTTTATTGTTGACCATGGTTGGTACGCATTAGCCCCACTGTTCCAACCACTCGTCCCCCAACCAAAAAGATCAATCCACCCATCGTATGTCTCAGATATATTGGAATTGTTGTTTTCTAAACAGTCATACTGATTTTCAGCGAATCGCCAAATGCCCGTAGATGCTTGATACAGCAAATTACCTTTGGAAAAGCTCACATGCCTGCCATTAGCAACAGAGAATGTGGCATACGACGCTCCGTTTTCATCAAATCCCAACAGTCTTTCGCCATCTGTCAAGAACTCTTGTTCGTTACCGTAGGCAATGCCGACGTTATTTGAAGCGTAGGCTCGAACATAGTAGGTAATGCCGGGCGCAAGACCACTGATATCGCTAGTAAAAGTACCTGTCCCTTCGCCATCGGATGTGTGAGCATCAGAGATAGTGGGATTATGTAGTACCGACCAGCAAACTCCACGAGCAATGACTGGCTCACCACCATCGTTTTCTACATTACCACCACATGTGGCGGTTGAAGTTCCAATATTCAAGACACTTGATGTAGATACCGTAGGAAGTGCGTGGCTGTCATCGCAATCCATCACCAAACGGACAGAACAACCATAAATAAAGTTCCACAAACCAAACAAATCACTATCATTATCAATATAAGAGTTATAATACATAGCATCTTGGTACCCATTTTGTATGGATATCAACCAATAAGAACAGCAGGAACCAACACCCTCAACTTGTATTCCATAACGGTATCCGGCGGCTGGAAAGAAGATTGCGCCGTTACTCTCCATGAGACTCCATTCATTAGCATCGTATGTATTTGATATTGAACCGTTGGAGCTCAATCCAGGTATAAAAGATATTTCAGAAGGCTGAATCCAATTATCTGGCAAAATAACGAAGCCCAACATTCCATTTATTGACGCATTGCCGTATTTGTCTTCAGCGTTGCTACGACTATAAATAAGGTATTCGTATTCATCGTGAGTTAAGGTGCGCCACATTCCAGGTTGATTGCCACCATTGCTGATTGCGTTGTAAACGCCCCAATCGGTATTAGCATTATCACTATTGTCCGAGACATAGTCATAATAGTTTTCGCTGATTGACCACGGTTGGTATGCGTTCGCCCCACTGTTCCATCCGCTTGTTCCTGCTCCGAAAAGGTCAATCCATCCGCTATATGTTTCGGAGATATTGGAGTTGGTACCACCTATGTAATCGTACTGGTTGTCTGCAAGCTTCCAAATGCCAGTAGAAGCTTGATACTGCAAATTACCTTTTGAAAAACGCACCTGCCTATCTGCTGCAACAGAAAACCTTGCGTATGAAGCATTGTTCTCGTCAAAACCACCTTCATTCGGATTGTCACCATCAGAGAAGAGGAGTATTACCTCGCCGCCTTCGGTAAACGGCTGCTCAATGGGATCGCTCTCGGTAATTCTGCCGCCAGAAACCGAAACAGCCGTAAAACGCATAGTATCCCCTAATTCAAAGTTGCCCAGCTCTATATCCTTGGCTCGCGACACTTGCATACCAACAAGTTTCACCTCTATGCGGTCGGCATTGCCCGTAGTGCCATTCACAAGCTTTGCAACATGGCGTTGCCCTCCTGTCTCGATACAGAGAAATGCCACCTGCGGCTTAGCCATGCTTATTCCTATACGATATTCGCCTGCCGACAAATTGCCGCTATAAGACGATATAATGGTTCCGTCGATACGGATTATACGCATATTCACATTGCCACCCTCGGTCAGATGAAGCATCGCCTCGGTATGCCCTGCAAAGGGGTTTGGATATACTTTTAGTTCCAACTCGCCGTTGCCAACCACACGGTCTATGCCTTCAGACGACCCGCTGCCCAGCACAATAGAGGTGTCGGGATATGCCAGCGAATAGGTCCAGCCGCGAGACAGGTTCTCGATACGCACGGTGTCGAACGGATGGTATGCTCCGTTTGCATTGCGTGCGGTAAACCTTACGGGTATGCCTTGTGCCACTCCTGCAAACGCCGTGGTAAACATGACTGCGAAAAGTATAATCCTCTTTTTCATAACTTGAAATTTGAAATACGACCGCAAAGATACACACTATTATCGAAAAAACAAAGCATCAACCCCATACATCTATAGGGGGGGGTAATTAATTGTTTTACAATATATTGTAAATTAACATTTATTCAGTTTCTATGTAATAAAAATCGTTCCAACTTAAAATATCACTGTAATTCAAACGATTATTTTGATAGGACAGACTACAATTATAGACAAAAACAAAACGGCAATGTACAACACTGCCGTTTTGTTCCTGTTTATGCAATAAAGATTCTCTTAAGCGCCAAGTTCGAGGCGTTTGAAGTCGGTGCATTTGAGGTCTTTGTCGGCGTGGGCGATGTAGTCCTTCACGGTCATCTTGCTCTCCATGATGCTCTCCTGGAAGAGGAGGGTGTTTTCCTGGAAGAACTTGTTGAGACGGCCGTTGGCAATGTTCTGGATCATCTTGTCGTCGAGCGAAGCGGCTTTCTTCTCGGCCTCTTCGACCTTGATTTTGCGAGCGAGGTCGGCCTGCTCGGCGGTAATCCAACCCTTACCCATGTTGGAGTTGATATGGTCGTCGCTATCGACGTGTGCAGGGTTGATGCCGGCTTTCTTGAGAGCGGCTTCAACAGCCTTGCCGATGAGTTCCTCTTTGGTCTTCTCGATGGCGACCTTAAGCTCGTTGTCCTTGGTAGCCTGCGGAATGCTGTCGGGATCGACGGCGAGAGGACGCATAGCGACCACCTGCATGGCGATGCCGTGTCCGATTTCGTCGAAACCGTCCTTGTTCATTCCAACCACAGCGGCCATACGGTTGCCCGGGTGGACGTATGCATAGACCTTGGCGGCCTCGACAACCTCGAAGTGAGCCAGTTCAATCTTCTCGCCGATTTTGGCGATCTGGTCGGTGATGTGGTCGGAGACGGGACGTCCGTCGATCTGCATGGCGAGAACCTCGTCCTTGGTCTTGAGGCCTTTGGACATGGCGTTGTCGAGGATAGAGGTGGTGAACTCGACGAAGCCAGCGTTTGTGGCGACGAAGTCGGTTTCGCAGCTCACCATGATGACGGCACCGTAGTTGCCGTTGCTCTTGGCCAGCACGCAACCTTCGTTGGCGTCGCGGTCGGCACGTTTGGCAGCCATCTTCTGGCCTTTCTGGCGGAGATAGTCGATAGCTTTCTCGAAGTCGCCGTCGCACTCGACGAGGGCTTTTTTGCAGTCCATCATTCCCACGCCGGTAAGCTGGCGCAGCTCATTTACTTGTTTTGCTGTTATGTTTGCCATAATGTATTCTTTTTTTGATTTGAAAAAACCGATTGACATGTTGCTGCCAATCGGTCGTTGTTAAATAACTGTCGTATTATTCCTCGACTTTTTTCTCGGCAGGTTTCTCCTCAGCCTTGGGGGCGTCGGCCTTGCGGGTGCGACGTGGACGGGTAGCCTTAGCCGGGGCTTCGGTTGCGGCCTCGTCGGTTGCGGGCTCCTCTTCCTTAGCGGCGTCCTTGTCGAGCATACGCTCGTTGAGACCTTCCTGGATGGCTTCGACCATGTGCTTCAGGATAGCAGCGATGGACTTCGAAGCGTCGTCGTTGGCGGGAATAGGATAGTCGATGAGTTCAGGATTGCAGTTGGTATCAACGAGGGCGAATGTCGGGATGTTAAGACGACGTGCCTCGGCGACTGCGATGTGCTCTTTCTGGATGTCGATGACGAAGATAGCGCTCGGCAGACGGTTAAGGTCGGCGATGCTTCCGAGGTTCTTGTCCAGTTTGGCACGTTCGCGCTGCACCTGCAGACGCTCGCGCTTCGAGATGCTGTTGAAGTCTTTGTCCTTCATCAGCTGGTCGAGCTGGTTCATCTTCTTGACAGCCTTGCGGATGGTGGCGAAGTTAGTCAGCATTCCACCAGGCCAACGCTCGGTCACGAACGGCATGTCAATGGTTTTCACCATCTCCGACACCACGTCCTTGGCCTGCTTCTTGGTGGCCACGAAGAGGATTTTCTTGCCCGACTTGGCAATCTGTTTCAGAGCGGCAGCGGCCTCGTCAGCCTTGACGATGGTCTTCTGCAGGTCGATCACATGGATTCCGTTGTGCTCCTTAAAGATGTAGGGAGCCATTTTGGGATTCCATTTGCGCTTGAGGTGTCCAAAGTGACAACCAGCCTCAAGCAATTCTTCGAATTTGAGTTCTGTCATTTTGTTTTATTTTGTTTACGTTCCTAAAAACCAATCGCTGAGTAGTCCTTCCTAACGGGAGTCCGATTTGTCCGCATAGCGAAAGTATGCAGGAGAGCAATCGGACGGAGCGTCTCGGCGATTTGGATACTAAACTTGCAAATCTGTTAACGCTTGCTGAACTGGAAGCGCTTACGGGCCTTGGGCTGACCGGGTTTCTTACGCTCGACCATACGCGGGTCACGCATGAGGAAGCCTTCCTTCTTGAGGGCGGGGCGATCCTCGATGTTGTTCTCGCAAAGAGCGCGGGCGATAGCCATACGAAGAGCCTGAGCCTGACCGGTGATTCCACCACCGTCGAGGTTGGCCTTGATGTCCCACTTGCCTTCAGCACCTGCAACCAGGAAAGGCTGGTTGACGATGTACTGCAGAGGGCCGGTGGTGAAATACTCTTTATAGTCGCGGCCGTTGACCTTGATTTCGCCGTTGCCGGGTTTCATATATATGCGGGCGACGGCGGTCTTTCTTCTACCTATTGTATTAATAACTTCTGCCATAATGCTTATCTGATGTCGTTAATGTTGATGACTTTGGGATTCTGACCCTGGTGCGGATGCTCGGAACCTGCATACACATAGAGGTTGCGGTAGAGAGCTGCGCCGAGGCGGTTCTTGGGGAGCATACCGCGGATGGCGTGCTCGAGGACGCGCTCGGGATGGGTGGCAAGCACCTTGGCGGGGGTAGTCTCGCGCTGACCGCCGGGGTAGCCAGTGTAGTGCTGATAAATCTTATCAGTCATCTTTTTACCCGTGAAGACGATCTTTTCGGCATTGATGATAATCACATTGTCGCCGCAATCGACGTGAGGGGTGTAGCAAGGTTTGGTCTTGCCTCTCAGTATGTTGGCGACTCTTGTGGCCAAACGGCCAACCGTCTGGTTCTCTGCATCCACAAGAACCCACTCCTTCTTGACGGTGTTCTTGTTGGCGGAGATTGTTTTGTAACTTAATGTACTCATTGTTCTTTTTGTGTTTCTTTTCTTACCGTTTTTGTCATATCCGTGCCGCTACGGCTCTCACACATGGGGACGGACTCCCACTGGACAACCCTCGCAACACTCAGCAACTCAGAGCTTTGAACGGGTAAATCAAACCCTTAGTTGCTTAGTATGAGGGTGCAAAGATACGAATAATTTCTATACCACCAAACAAAATTGTTAATTTCTTTGTTCATAAGTTTGGGCGATGCGGGATGAGTCAAAGCCACTGCAAAGCCACTGCAAAGCCGCTGCAAAGTCACTGGAGGTTTTTTGGGGTGAGGCTTAGCTGGTTTGGGTGGGAAGGTTTGGTTTGGCTTAGTGGTTTTGGGAGTGGATTAGCGGGTTTGGGTGTATGTGCGCCAGCGGTCGAGAACGGACTGCATGTCGGCTGGCATGGGACATTCGAAGTGCATGCGCTGGTGGGTGGTGGGGTGTTCGAAACCCAGTATGAAGGCGTGGAGCGCCTGGCGCGGCATGATGGCGAAACAGATATCGACAAACTGGCGGTATTTGGAAAAGGTGGTGCCTTTGAGTATCTTGTCGCCGCCGTAGGCGCTGTCAGCGAAGAGCGGATGGCCTATGTGCTTCATGTGTGCGCGTATCTGGTGGGTGCGGCCTGTCTCGAGGACGCACTCGACGAGGGTGACGTAGCCGAAACGCTCTTTTACCGTCCAGTGGGTGACGGCGTGCTTGCCGACCTCGGGGTCGTCATAGACGGCCATGACTCGGCGGTCTTTCTGTGAGCGTGCGAGGTTGCCCACGATGGTGCCCGAGTCCTCGTCGAAGTCGCCCCACACGAGGGCGACGTATTTGCGCTCGGTGGTGTGGTCGAAAAACTGCTTGGCGAGCATCACCTGCGCGGCTTCGTTCTTGGCTACGAGCAGCAGCCCTGAGGTGTCTTTGTCGATGCGATGTACGAGGTAGGGCTTGAGCGGCTGCCCGTCGGGACCTTTCTGGCTTTGCAGATGGAAGGTGAGGGCGTTGACGAGGGTGCCGGTGAAGTTGCCCACAGCTGGGTGAACCACCATGCCTGCGACCTTGTCAACGACTATGATGTCGTCGTCCTCATAGACGATATCGACGGGTATGTCTTCGGGGACAATCTCGTCGGTATGTGGAGGATAGGGGAGCAACACGGAGATTGTGTCGGCGGGCTTGACGCTGTAGCTGGCCTTGCATGGCGAGCCGTTGACGAGGACGCACGAGTTGAGTGTGGCGAGCTTTATCTTGGTGCGGCTGACGCCCGAAAGTCGCTGCTGCAGGAACTTGTCGATACGCATGGTCTCCTGACCTGCATCGACCACTATGCGGTGACGCTCGTAGAGTTCGTCTTCGTTAAGTGCTGATGCCTGCGCTTCGTCAAGTGGCTTTTCATATTCGGTTGATTCCATATCACTTTCTGTTTTTCATTTCACAACTATGACCTTCTTCGCCTCGAGCCGCCGCCCATCGGGCAATGTCGGTACTATGTAATAGACTCCCTGCGAGAGATTTCCGCACTCCACCTCTATCTTTGCGTTGTCCGCACGGAGGCTCTTCACTTTGGAACCTCTGGCGTCAAACAGCGTCAGCTCGCAGCCGGGTTCCAACCCGCCCACAGAGAAGTGTCCCCTTGCCGGGTTGGGATAAACCGTCAGCTCGCTGTGCGGCAGTTCCGCAGACGCGATGCCGAGGGTCTCGTAGGGTGCGAAGTAAGGTCTGAACATAATAGAGCCTGCCGCCGACGCGCGCTGCCACTCGCTGCCGATGCGGTAGTAGAGGCGGTCGGAGTGGTTGTAGTTGCGGTCGAAGCCGAGGTTGAGATAGTCGGCGCCCTCCTGCTCCAGACCTATATACACCAGACCCGACAGCGCCACGGGATATTCCAACACATAGTCCTTGAACTCGTTGAGGCCTCCAAACTGCGGACGCCTCAGCACCTCGTCTCTATAAAGCACCTCGCCAGGCCCGTTTGCGCCTGCACCCCACACCACTATCCTGAAACTGATGTTGGCATTCTCGCCGTCGCGGGCGCGGTTGAAACTCATGCTCACCTTGATAAGTGTGTCGGCGGTGTGGAGGTTGTAGGCCGCCGCGAGAAAGACGTTGCTGCTTGTCGAGGTGAGCCCGTAGCCGCTTTCGGCGGTGCCGTCATCAAAGGCATAGCAGTCCTCCATCACCTGCTCGAAGGCCACCGTGTCGTTGGCTACGAACCTGTCGCCCAACACCCCTTCCTTCACCACATGCACCACCTTGTAGCGAGTCATCAGCGTGTTCTCGGGATAGCTGAACCCTACCGCTGCATGTGCGTGGTAGGCCGACTGCTGGTAGTCGCCTTCGTTCACAAAAGGCGGCACGTTCTCGAAGCCTCCGTCGTAGGTGTATATCGTGTTGCCTTCGGCGTCAAGAATAAAATATTGGTAGTGCGAGGCTACTGCCGTACTGTATCGGTTGGTTATCAGTGCCTCTGTGTTGCTCACCATCTCCGAACTGCGGTATTGCCTAGCCGGCATGGCGCAGTAGTTCCTCAGCAGCGAGCGGGCGGGCTCGACAAAGGCGACATCGCGCTCAGCTTCGTCGGCACGCGAACGGTCTTTGTCCAGATACACGCAATCCACATACCATTGGTCGCTGTTGCCAGTCAGCCCCGCTGTCGTGGTGGGGTCGAGACTGCATATATTGCGGAACCGAAATCGGAACTCGTCGTTGAAATACCTCTCTTCCGATACAGCCACCGCCACACGTTGCCAGTATCTGCCCGTGGCGGTCTTCAGAGCCTCCGCGCTGCATCCTCCCCTGCCCCACACCGTCACCCACTCGTCTGTCTCTTTTGCATAGAATTCCAACACCAGCGAGTCCTGCTCTTCAGGCTCGTCGCCGATGCGTCCGCCGTAGCTGCTCAACCTTCCCCCAACGGTGTAGTAGAAACTGAGATAAAGCGAATCCTCAGGCCTTAGAGCTTCGCCGAATGGCTCAAATACCGAGTCGAGGCGTATTTTCTGCGACATAAGGGTATCGGCGCTGAACGACGACGAGATGTTTTGGTAGAGCACTCCCGACTCATCGACTGCGTCGAACTTTGCCACCCCAACCGTCGGCGGGTACATGCCCCAACCGTCGGTGGCCTCTGCCTGGAAGCCGCTCCAGAGTCTGCCGTCAAGCACCCCGCTTGCAAAGTCGTCGAAGAACGGTATCGTAGCCTCGCCCGACTTCGCCGCCTGCCCTCTCGCCACCGGCCTTCCCTCTATCGGCACAATCACCTCCTGCGCCAAACCAGTCGTTGCCGCCAGCACAGACAATAAGACACAGATGCACTTGACAGCCTTCATTGTTATGTTATTTTACCACAGGTCGTCCATGTCCAAGTAGTCGAAGTCTAGCCCGTCGTCCTCGTCACCCACCATATCCAGCTCCCTGCGCAGGCTGTCGGCCACCCGCTTCAGCGAGTCGAGCTCCTGGTCGGCCGAGCGCCGCTGCGACTCGTATTCGTTGGCATTGCAGTACCACACCCTGACAATGGTTCCAAGCGGATATTTCACGTCCGAGCATATAGGCTCCTGTTTGTAGGCCTTGGCTGTAGCTTTGTTGGTCACCCCGCTGTTGAAGGTCTCGCTTATGTTAAGAGACGAGGCGAACACCGCCCTCTGCACACCCTCGCGGTTCTTGCCTATCAACACAGGAATTATGGTTCCCACCTCGCTGGTACCCTTGCCCACGGTCAAATCCACCACCGACCCGCGGCTTATCTTCTGACCTGGAGCCACCGTGTGCCCTTTGATTTTCTGTGCCAATATGGCGTTGCGGTCTTCGCTCTCGACAAAGGTCAGCTTGCCTATGGTCAAGCCTTCGCTCATCAGTTGGGACACCGCCTGTCTGAGCGACATATCGACCAGGTCGGGCATCAGCACGTCCTCGGGCTCGGACGATGCGATGGTCAGATACACCTTACGCCCCTTCTTTATCAGCGCACCTGCCGGCGGGTCCTGCGACAGTATCGTACCCGACTCATACTCCTCGTTGTATATCGAGTCGGTCACCACAAACCGCAGGCCTAGACTGTTGGCCTTCACCACGTCTTTGTAATTCTCCCCTGCATAATTCTCCATCACATACTCCTGCCCGTGGCGCGAATAAATCTTCACGAAAAGCATCACCACTATCAATATCCCCACCGACAAACCCAGCATCCACAGCAGATGTCTCACTATCGGGTGCTTCTGAATAAAACCGTTGTTTTTCATATACTTGAAACTTAAACTTGTTTATCATTCGACTGTTTTTTATCATGTAGCGTCTCGTCAAGACGCTATAAAGGGATGTTTCAGCATCCCCACACTGCACTTCGTTTGTGTGGGGTTATTGGGATTCAGTTTCTCCGAGACTTTTGAAAAATCAGTCATTCGTTATATAAGAGCAAAAACTTGAAACTCTACACCAGCCTCCCTATCAAGGTCGCCGCCGTGCAGTCGGTCACCTCCACCATCACGTAGTCGCCCGCCTTTGCGTCGCCGCGGTCAAACACTATCACCTTGTTCTGGCTGTTCCTGCCAAACAGCTGCTCCTTCGAGCGGTGCGACGTCCCCTCCACCAGCACCTCGTATATCTTACCCACCTCTCTGCGGTTGTTTTCCAGCGCTATCTCGCCCTGCAGCTTTATAATCTCTTCAAGCCTGCGACCCTTCACCTCGTCGGGCACATCGTCCTTCAGGTGTTTCGCTGCGTAGGTGTCGGGGCGCATCGAGAACTTGAACATATAGGCGTAGTCGTAGCCCACCTCGCGGAACATCTCCAGCGTCGCCTGGTGGTCGGCCTCCTCCTCGCCGCAGAAACCCGCTATCACGTCGGTTGTTATCGAGCAGTTCGGCATAAAACGTCTTACGGCCGCGATGCGGTCCATATACCACTCTGCCGTATATCTGCGGTTCATCAGCTTCAACATGCGGTTGCTGCCACTCTGCAAGGGCAGGTGTATGCACTTGCAGATGTTCGGGTATGCCGCCATCGTGGCCAGCAGCTCGTCCGACAGGTCCTTCGGGTGCGACGTGGCGAACCTCACCCGCAACTGCGGCGAGACCTCCGCCACCATAGCCATCAGCTGCGCAAACGACACCCCGTTCCACCTGTACGAGTTCACGTTCTGCCCCAGCAACGTAACCTCCTTGTATCCCGCCTCATACAGCCCTCTCGCCTCTCTCACTATCGACTCCGCGTCACGGCTCCTCTCCCGTCCCCTGGTGTATGGCACAACACAGTAGGCGCAGTAGTTCTGGCATCCGCGCATTATCGATATATACGCCGAAATCCCGTTACCGTCAAGCCTCACAGGCACAATGTCCGCATACGTCTCGCTCTCGCTCAGCTCCGTTTCCGCCACCTTCACCCCTTCTGCCACTCTCGTCATAATCTCAGGCAGCCGCCTGTATGCGTCGGGGCCCACGACGAAGCTCACGTTGTCCTCCTCCACCATCAGCCGCTGCTTCAGCCGTTCGGCCATACAGCCCAACACCCCGACATATAGCCTGCGGCGTTGCTGCACGGCTCTCAGGTCGCGCAGACGGTGGTGTATGCGTTGCTCGGCGTTGTCGCGTATGGCACAGGTGTTTATCAGCACATAGTCGGCCTCCTCCACACTATCGCACCTCTCACAGCCGACCCCATTCAGTATCGATGTGATGACCTCGCTGTCCGCGAAGTTCATCTGGCAGCCGTAGGTCTCGATATATACTTTCTTGCCTGTCAAGTTCATTTTATTAATATATGAGTAAAATACATAACGCCGCTGATGCCCATTTTATTGTTGTAGAACCAATTCTATCCTGACGCCGCCACAAACTCGCGAGGCTTCCGCCTACATACTAAACTCCTCGTTTTCTCGTTAATACTTCAAAAAACTACCGATATGACAGATTTTGCAGCCGTAAAGAACCAAATCATGCAGCTCGCCATCGACGAGACCGCAAAACAGAACATCCAAACCTGGCTTGAAGGCGACTACGACCAGGAAACCAAGCAGGCCATCGCCGACATGGCGTCCAACCCCGACGAACTCAACGAGAGCTTCTATCGTAACCTCGAATTCGGCACGGGCGGCCTGCGCGGCATCATGGGTGTCGGCACCAACCGCATGAACAAATACACCGTGGCAATGGCCACCCAAGGCCTCGCCAACTACGTGAAGAAAGCCTTCGCCGGCGAGAAAGAGCTGCGCGCCGCCATATCGCACGACAGCCGCAACCACAGCCGCGAGTATGCTCTCATCACTGCCCGTGTCCTCGCCGCCAACGGCTTCCATGTCATCATGGTGAAAGAGCTCCGCCCAACCCCTGTCCTCTCCTTCATGGTGCGCCACTACAAGTGCCAGACAGGCGTCATGCTTACCGCCAGCCACAACCCCAAAGAGTATAACGGCTACAAGGCCTACTGGAACGACGGCGCTCAGCTGGTGCCACCCCACGACAAGGCTGTCATCGACGAGGTGCTCAACATCAAGCACCTGAGCGACGTGAAGATGCAGGACGACGACCGCGGCATAGAGTTCGTAGGCGAGGAGCTCGACCGCGTCTATCTCGACCGCATCATAGGCAACAGCCTCCACCCCGAACTTATAAAGAAACACAACGATATCAAGATAGTCTATACCCCGCTCCACGGCACTGGCATCACCCTCATACCGCGGGTGCTCGGCGAACTGGGCTTCACCAACGTGAATGTGGTTGAGGAGCAGGCCACCCCCGACGGCAACTTCCCCACCACCCCCTCGCCTAACCCCGAGGAGACCGCCGCCATGAAGATGGCCGTCGATCTGGGCCGCAAAATCAACGCCGACGTGGTCTTTGCCTCCGACCCCGACGCCGACCGCGTGGGTATGGCAGTGCGTATGCCCGACGGCGACTGGCGTCTGCTCAACGGCAACCAGACCCTCTCAGTGCTCGTCTATTACCTCTGCCGCCAGTGGAAAGAGAAAGCCCTGCTTACGGGCAACGAATATATCGTAAAGACCATCGTCACCAGCGAACTTCCTCGCATTATCGCCGAGAGTTTCGGCGTCAAGAGCTACGACACCCTCACCGGTTTCAAGTGGATATGCGATAAGATTCGGGCGCTCGAAGGCATCGAGACCTTCATCGGCGGCGGCGAGGAAAGCTACGGCTACATGGTGGGCGACTTCGTCCGCGACAAAGACGCTGTGGCCGCCTGCTCCATGATTGCCGAGATTGCGGCATGGGCCGAGGAACAGGGCATGACCTTCTTCGACGTGCTGGTGGATATCTACAAACGCTATGGCTTTTTCAAAGAGGCTCAGGTCTCCGTGGTACGCAAAGGCAAGAGCGGCGCCGCAGAGATTGAGGCTATGATGAAAAACTATCGCGAGAACCCGCCGAAAGAGCTGGCTGGAAGCCGCGTCATACGTCTCGACGACGTGCAGACAAGCCTCTCAACCGACCTCACAAACGGCGCCACCCGCAAGATTGACCAGCCCAAGAGCAACGTCCTGCAGTTCTTCACCGAGGACGGCAGCAAGGTCACAGTGCGTCCTTCTGGCACCGAACCCAAGATAAAGTTCTACTTCAGCGTCAGCGCCACCCTCTGCTGCAAAGAAAACTTCGACCAGACAGAGAAAGCCCTCGACGACAAAATTGCCGCACTGAAACAGTCGCTGGGAATCTAAAGTATTCCTTTTCTGAACATAAACGAGAGGGGCGCCGCTTCACGGCGCCCCTCTTTGTTAGGTAGCATTATGCATCAAGGCTCCACCACCAGTTTCTTGGTTGCGGTGCCTCTGGTGGTGGTCACCTTCACCAGATAGACCCCTTTGCGGAGAGTAGTGGTGTCAAAGGAAGCCGTGGTGCCGCAGGCGGTCTGGTGCATCACAGTGCGGCCCGCCATGTCGCGCACAACCATGTCGATAATTGGCTCCTCGCTCGACACAGTGGTCACTCCGCTAGCCGGGTTGGGATAGATGTTAATTTCGAAATTTGAATTTTGAATTTCGAAGTTGTCGATGCCTTCGTCACCGCCAGGGTTGTCGGGGTCTTCAGGGTCCTCTGGGTCCTGTGGATTATCTGGATTATCTGGATTGTCAGGATTATCAGGGTTGTTAGGATCGCTGGGATTGTTGGGGTCATCGGGGTTCTGCGGGTCGCCCGGGTCGGGATTGTCCGGCTTGGTCGGCATTGGTATCAGAGTGTCCAGCAGTGCCACTTCCCATTCTGGCAATGGTGCTATGATGGGAGTGGAAAAAGTCTTAAAATAAGGATCGTTTGGCACCCACACCTCAAAATATTCCCCCCACCGACTTTCATCGTATATCTCCAGCGGGAAATTGTAGGTTAAATATTTCTCGTCAAAATAGGCTACATAAAAGCGGCTATGATGTTCACGTTCAAACCTAGGACTGATATACAATGAGTCTCCATCAAGTTGGTGAGGGTTGTCAAGATAAAACTCCATTACCCGTGCATACTTTACAGTGTCGATGCAAGTGTTGTGGACAGAGTATCGCAGTCCCTCTACGTTCGATGGCATCAAGGGAATCTCCATGTGGCGACTTATTCCCACCTCGCCGCCTTTAAGGACTATTGTGTCGAACGGTGTGACACGCCCTGTAACATGCGACCGTTCAGCAAGTATAAACATGGCTGAATCACCAGCAGTAAAATCAGCAATATGGTCAAGATAAACAGCAAGCCCATAAATCGTGCTTACAGATTGGTTCATCCTACATGCATAAAACATTGGAATCCACGGATCGACATCTGCTTCATAAACAGTCCATCCTTCTGAAACATAAAAATTCGAGAATCCCAGTCCATTGGGACAGACAGGTATTGGTTCCCCTGTTTCCGGATCGGTAACCTCCTGCCCTGTCGTGGTATCAAGAAGCGTGGGCGGCATGGGCGGCAGCACAAGCCCAACCGCGGTGTCAACTAATCTTGGCGGACGGTGGAAGTTGTAGCGATAATAGGTGGTATCTATGGTATCCTGTGCTTGGATTATAGGCACAAGGGCAAAAATGGCAACAAGAACTGCTATTTGAAGTATGTTTTTCATAACTATAAATATTTTCGGGTTTACAATGCAAAGATAATGAATTTTTAATAACTTAGTGCTATTGACAAACAGCATATAATGTATCACTTTGAATAGGTCGTGATAACGTCTGACTACTAATCACCAAAGTATCCTTGGTTACAGGGAGTGTAAGATATGGCATATAGGATGTAGCACTTATTGTATCTGCATTTAGTGGTATATTGCAATTACTGTTGGTGTTCCAAACCATAAAGTGATTATCCAAAATTCCAGAAACCATGAATTTGGTGGAA
Organism: Bacteroidales bacterium; assembly: GCA_017616895.1. Classification (GTDB taxonomy): domain Bacteria; phylum Bacteroidota; class Bacteroidia; order Bacteroidales; family P3; genus Colimorpha. Next base: position 65,264 of record JAFZXE010000002.1, on the reverse strand, counting down.
GAAGTGCGACAAGCCGAATTAATTAACCTCATACATCCCAAACAATAGCCAAACACATTGGGAGCATACGATTCAATCCAAGAAATGTAGGGGAATGAAGAGCAACTGAAGCGTGATGCATTACTGCTCGATCCTCGGCCTCGTATAACCATGAGGGATGTGTCTGTGTCGTTGTATGACACATCTAAGATATTGTCAACAGGAGTGCTAACTGTTGAATATCGGAGAATGTTCAATATACCACCAGAGCCCACCGAATGACTGTTTATATAGTATCCCTGGCCATCCTGATAAACCGCCACAAAATTGTTACTGTCTATGTGCTGCAGCAGAATGCGCGAATTTGCAGATTCAGGCTCGCATGAAAAACTTCTTTGAAAGTAGGTGTTGCTAAAATTGATTATAGTCCTCGGCAGAACACGCATGATTTGCGGCGAATTGTTGGGGGCTATGCGTCCTTTGCGGGCAACTGCCACGATATAATTTTTCAAAACAACAATGTCGTCGTAATACTCACCTCCGCGATAGGCAACATAGCAGTTATTATTTTTTATATGAACTATGGCCGGGGTAGGTAACAGGTTTGGTTTAACATAGTCACCCACTAGCATTACTTGAGTACCGAGAAAATTGTTGAAGACCTGTATGCGGCGTGGATTAGTCACAAAAGAGGTGTCGTCACTGAGGTGATACACCTTCATTTGAACAGAAATTGGAGACGGTCCCAGTTTCATCCACGCATAAAAACCGCGCCCACCGGTCTTTATGCCACACATATATATGGTATCGCGCACGACCGTAAAGTCCGTTACATTGTAGCCACTGATGGGTATTTTATTATATTTCCCTGTGTGGCTGTTTATTAATCCCCAATTACTCAAAAACATTCCAGTCGAGTCGCTAGTTTTAACATAGGTTACAGGGGTGTACCCCATTGGCTTGTGACGTATGATGGTGTTGATTACATTAGCAGTACTGTCAACAAATATGCCGTTTTGCGCAAATGATGTGAAACAGAGCATAAGGGACATTAATATTGGCATCGTTCGAAATAATATTCCGTGACATCCGTAATGACGTAAGCCGCGCCAATACTCTTTCATGGTTTTGCGTGTTGTGTTACACGACAACAATGATAATGATTTTTTCATGATTTCTACGATTTTTGATTTGTTCCTGTGCCTGCAACATAAAAACCACTTTGGAGCGTTAATATATTGTAGGCGTTGTTTACTCATTTTAGGTGATTAAGTCAGTGCCTCGGGTGCAGGTAGCAGGGGAGTGTTTTTGAGTTTTCGTTTGCTAACACTCTCCCTGCAGCGCACCATTTTTATTTATTCACTTCATGTGGTCTCACTTTTTGATATATTTGATAGAGTTGAATCGACAGAACTATTGCTTTATAACCTTGTTGGTGTAAACGTTTCCATTGACAGAGACACTGACGATGTATGTTCCGTTTCGCATATTTGACATATCGAATTTTTCTGTGACGAATCCTTTGTTCCTTTTCCCTTGACCCAACGTTTGTCTTATTGACCCTGTCATGTCATATACTGTTGTCTTGACATAGCTGTCTTCCTGAAGTACGTATTCAACAGTAACCATGCCGTCTGTCGGATTGGGGTAAACCTTAAGTTTTACGCATTCTTTTGTAGATTTGCACTGATTATGGGCAGGACACGATTCCGAAATTGGCACATGTTTCCCAAAACGCGGAGACATATCACGCTGTGTGTTTTCGCAAATTGGACAGGAATTGATGCTCACTGTGAATTCCGAGCCATTCTCTGCATGAAAGCCCGGAACAAGCGTCACACTGCTATGAGCCTCGTATGATGCTGTAACACCCGATGGAATTGTGCGCCATGATGCATTATATTGTTCAGGTACACTTGTCAAGTGTGTCGCATTTGATGGGACATTGTAGTATGGCGGTGGCGTTGTGTTTTGTACAAAATTGTAGTAAAAATCATAGTGTGAATATAATTGTAAAGAAAAGTCACAATAATTAAAATCTGTATTTACTGGATGAATATTAAAAACCCCACCTTGATCATTGAATACTATTGTATTGATTGGCGCAAGATTATCCAAGGATAGCCAATTATTATTGAATAATCCGTTCCACCCCCAGTTAAATGAAAAACGATTATCCGACAAATATCCATCACACACAAAAGCGTGGCCACCTTGTGTAGAACTGCCACGATATATAACTGGCCAACCATTATTCAGGTTGGATTTAATATAGTTCAGCCATTCACTGTCGGTGCAGCCCGATCTCGTTCGATAAACAGCGTCACTACTATATCCAAAATTAGTCGGCAATACATCGGCAATAGTTGATGTATATGCGCCTGATCCACTACAAGAGCCATTAGAACAATAATCCATATCCACTGACAACCCACATCTGTACAGTAAAAAAGATATTGTATTTCGTTCGGTTTCGTAGTTGGCTGAGACTGAGTATAACGCGTCTGGAGCGTTACACCAATCAAAATTCAAATTATCCACAAATATTGATGGCGATTTCCAATAGTTAATAACCTGCCCCATTGCGACAGCCACACAGCCAGCCGGACAATGCGAACCAGGGGTGCATACGCCTTGGGGCATATAGTAATTGTATGCTATCGGATCATTCCCATCATTTGATTGCGTTTGTCCCCATTGCGTCGACAACAATTTGTTCACAATAGTATCCACTGTCGGCAAATTTCCTCTGACAGCATCAACCCATCTTGAGTCTGCTATTAGCATTGAACTGTCTGTACCAAAGGCATATTCAATTTGATTGCAGTAGATATCAAGCATGTATTTTAGTCCGTCAGGGATGCGATCAATATTTTGCAAGATTGACGAGCCATAGTTTTCACATACTCCCAAGATGGGCTTTATTCGTCTATTCCCCGATACGAAAACCGACAGATCATTATCCATTGTAACTTCGTACATAATAGTGTCGCCATTGTCGTTGCATCTAACAGCGAATAGTTCAGTTATCGGTGTCGGTGTGCTATTTTGAGTGGACCTTAATATGTTTATTGCAGCTCTAACAGCATCGTCTTCATGAATTTGCTGGGCAATACTCATGAATGATGTTAGAAGTGCGCTTAGTAAAATTATTATTTTTTTCATGGTTCTTCTGATAGTTCAAGTTTTAATACGTTCAACTCTATAGAACAATCCGGCGTGTTGGAACAATTAAATAAGTTAATGGTTGTTTGCTTGACATCCAATGTACCCTCCAATAAAAGCCGTTTATCCGGATTTGATAAGACTGTTTCTATATCGGCTCCCCTTAGGATTGCATGTATAGTGTCTTGTAATGGAACTCCGCACTCCTGAACAATTTCGTTTCCTGTCATTACAACGCATGCGGTATCGTGTAGATAATAGAATGAGGGATCGTGAGAGGTGCTGTATTTGTCATAGCGCAACGATCTTGTCGCCAGTGCTATTAGCAATACAGTATCACCTTTATTAGAATCGTAGTAAGGGGTGATAGGGTAGCAGTCACACCAACGGTATCCCCATACTTTTACAGTATCATTGTCATACCTGTGAAACGAAGAGGAATCGCGATGGTTAAGGTAATATCCTCTTAGGTCCTTTGTACTGTTATAACTTGTATTGGAAATAACGCCTTGTGCCATCCAGAATCCACGCAGCCATTCTTCCGAACAACCGCCATCATTTACTTGTTGTTCTGATCTACTATCTTTTACGCACCCAGTGACGATAAACAATAGGATACACATTGACGTAACTATTGCTTTTAAGATAATGTTGTTTGTTTTCATGATTTATTCTCTTTTTTTGACATTTTCTTCAACACTGTGCCCAGATAATTGATGGGAACAAAAAAGCTGATATAATAATTATTATCTTCTTTCTCATCGCTCTGATAGTGTTAGATTTGTAACATTTAATCCGACCGAACAATCAGGCATCCCGAAGCAATGGAACCACCATACGCAGTTTGTCTGTTTAACATCGATTGTGCCTTCCATTAACAGTTTCTTTTCGGGGTTTTCAAGTGCTGTCTTTATGTCTTCTCCTCTTAGAAAAGCATGTATTGTGTCGGTTAGTGGGCGGATGTTGTCGTCAACTATCTGATCCCCACTGTACACCACTGTTGAATCGGGATGAACATAATAGAATCTTGAATTAGGGTCACTCTCGGCACAATAACGGGCATATCTCAACGGTCGTGGAGCCAATGCTATCAGTAGCACCGAATCACCCGTTTCGGAATCGTAGTATGGTTTGTCACTATACTTGCCGACAAATCTGTAGCCCCATACCTTTACGCTCTCTCCATCAAACTTGTGTAATGAAACAGAGTCTCGATTGTGCAAATAATATCCCCTCAAATCCTTGGGAGAATTGTAATCCTTAGTCGAAATGTCACCGCCTACCATCCATAGTCCACTCAGGTAATCATCACAGCCATACATCATTAACACAGCCTCATCGTGGTTTTTGGGGTCGCTTGGGTCATAATACCTGTTGTCTTTAACACACCCGGTGGCAAACAATAGGATGACCATTGACGCAACTATTGTCTTTGAAATAATGTTGTTTGTTTTCATGATTTTTCCTCCTTTTATTTTTTTGTGGTTACTTTATTCAACGCTGTTCCTTTTGGTTTCTCATTTCGTCAATCTGTTTCTGCAGCTCTATCACATGTAGTGTCAGTTCTTCGACCTTCTGCATCAGGCGGGCGTTCATCTCACCGAGCGAAAGACCTTCGTCTTCCACCTCTTGTGCAGAGGGTACCCCTGGCAGGTGTCCGTTTTCTTTGATGTACTGCTCAGTCTCGCCAAGGCTCATCAGTTTGTACTCCTCTCCGAACACATAGTCGGGCCAACCACTGAGAGTCACCTTCACCTCCTTGGCCTGCAGCAATCCGTCATTGTGAAGTATAAGGTTCACATTGCTTCTCAAATCATTTGTGGTAATTGTTTGATCGGATGATCCGGTACTGGGAATTGTGGCAAAATACATGGTTCCGCCGGTGGTACTCCATATTGCTGCGCCGCCGTTATTGCTGCCGTTGTTTTTCAGAATCCAACTGCTGCCGTTGCGTCTCACGTTGAACCCCAAATATGCAGTGTATAACGATGTTGCTGTGGAGGAAAACGAACCGACACTCATCATCCCTGGTGCACCTCCATTCCCCATTTGCACCGTTCCGTCGGCGAGTATTGACATCCCTTTGCCGTTATAGCCGTATATGTTCAGGTTGGCCGCCTCGTGCTGCTGGATGGTGACAGTTGATGCCTCCTGTTTTATCGAAAATCCGTCACTGTCGCCTGTACCCGTGGTGGGCGTTGTCATCTTGAACCAATTCTCATACATCCACACAATCGGCCGGCCATCTCCAGCAGCGGGTTCTATTCCTGGGCCTATTATTTCCATATACTCGGAATGTAGATGCAGGTTCGCGCCCGGAGTCTCCGTTCCGATGCCGGTCTTATAGCCGTCGAATATCATCCGTGACGCATTGTTGGACTTTATCTTGAACGGCACATTGTTGGTTGTTCCTATGAAATCGCTGCTTGATGCGCTGTTGCCGCTCATCGACCAATACGATTGTGCAAATAAAGTTGTGCAGCCCATTGTCGCTGCCATGAAAAAGAATGACAAAATTAATTTTTTCATAACCTTACAATTTTGATTTGTTATTATGCCTGCAACATAAAAACCACCTTGAAGCTAAGAAACTGTTTAGATTTGATTGATGGATTTTGTTATGGACATGGACGAGCAGATTTTTCACCTTATCGAAGGCGCAATGGGTGTCCATTGTAACTGAGAGAAGGTGGAAAATATGCCGTTCAGGTGCTTTAAGAAAAACATTGAATTAAATTTAAACAGTTTCTAATATATTGTAGGCGTTGTTTATTCATTTTAGGTGATTAAGTCAGTGCCTCGGGTGCTGGTAGCAGGGGAGTGTTTTGTGTTTTTCGTTTGCTAACACTCTCCCTGCAACGCACCTTTTTCATTTCACGCCCCGACACAGCGGCACTATATTGGCCTGTGCGGAGCCTTCTTGGATGAAATTCATACTGGTTGTTTTGTTGTCTGCAATATGAATGGCTGTTGCCTCCAATATTCTATCATGGTTTTCTTACTGCAGTACATGTGAATACTCCCGTGGTGTTGTCGAACGATATAGTGACAGTATATCCCTGATTAGTCATATTATCAGCCCAAGCATAGGCATCGGGTTTGCTGGTAGTGGTGTAGGTTACAATCTCTTTTGTTGATGAGGTTGTTTGCACTCTACTTGAAATCGTAACAGTACAGCCTTCTTCAGCTAGCGCCAGCATACGATAGAGAAACTCGGACCAATCTTGGTCGCTATTGATCGGGGCTTGGAATGATTTTCCATCAACAGTATAGTTGACGATGTTAGCAGATGCTTCCTGTCCGACGGGGATGGGCGACATGACTTCTTCTTTCTGACAGCTTGCTGCAACCATGCTCAAAGCAATGAAAATTGCCAAAGTTTTAATACTCTTTTTCATTTTTTTACTTTTTAAAGTTAATGTTTTGTTTTTCCATCATTAAGTTAACTATAAATACTATTACATTATATTGATTATCATTGTTCGCGGTGTGAAATACGCACACTCTTTTCCCTTCTCGCTCATAGATTATGGCATCATTATTGCATACATTGGTATCTGGTTTTTGATTGTATTTGCCAGGAGCTGCTTTCTTAAATTCAATCGAGTTACTAAATCGGACATTAAAAATCTCTCTTTCATCAGGCGGAAGGTCTTCCGCCTCGATAATATCGAACTCTTCTTTCAACCGTCTCCACCCAGCGGAGTCGGTGGCTTCGAGCAGGGTGACATCTACAACGATGGTATCGTTGACTTGAAAGTCTTTGACAAAAGAGGCCTCAACTCCATCGACATTTTCATAACGGGAATACAACTCGCTCACCTCGTGCGACGGGAAGATGCGATGCCACCATATAGCCAACGGCGGCACTGCCGCCGCTATCAGCAACAGCAACACAACCACTATTATATGTCTCTTCTTGTGTCTCATACTGAAAGTATTTCGCTCACCGTGTTGATTACTTCCTCATGGTCGCTGTTCGACACCACTGTGTCATAGCTCGGTTTGGGTGTATAGGTGATAGAGGCCATGCTCACCAAAGCCATGAGCGGCAGAAGCAGCACATAGCCGCACACCGCCACACTGCGACGGTAGCGGCGGCACCGCCCCTCCTGCCCCTCGCAGCACGCCGCTGCCTGTCGTGTCACCTCATCGTATGCCTCCGACCTCATAAGCGTTTCTTTCGCAACAAGGTACTCAATGTCGTTTTGTTTCATTAGCCCTCCTTTTTTGTGTGGTATATTTTGTCTGCGTTTTGGCGCATCTTTTTTATTATCCTGTTCCATTCAACACTTACGCTCTCGGGTTTTATGTCCAGCACCATCGCTATCTCGCGAGGACGGTAGCCTTCCAGCATCAGGTCGAGTATCTGCTGCTCGTGGGGTGTGAGTCCTCCTGACAACTCGGCTATCAGCTCACGATGGCCAACTCGAAGGTCGTCGAATTTTTCGGCACACACTTCACCCTCTCGCACACTGAGCAGACGGTTGTAGCGTTTGTAGCAACGCCGTGCTGACCGACACTGCCAGACAACCCACATCGCCCGCTCTCCCTTGGAGGCTCCGGGGCGCAGCGTGTCGAAGTGCAACCACATCGCCACATAGCACTCGTGCACAAGGTTGCGCATCACGACTTCGTCGCCCGACGCCCACACCATACACAACCCACTCACCACCTTGCGGTGTGCCTCCATCAGTTCATTATATTTTCGCTCTCGTTCCGTCAATTTATTGGTCAATGCCGCATTGTATTTTATATATAATATCCTCCCAGTTGCCAAAACCTTAACATGCGGCTGTATTTTTTAACATTTCTGTCATATTAGATGCAAACTTAACGAAAAATGGACTTTTTTGAAAAAGTTTGTTTTCAAGTAGATATACTACTGATTATCAACTGATTGTATGTAATATTACAAATCATTGATTTCTAGAAGATTGCAGGAGTTTCGCCGAAGGATCGCCGAAGGATCACCGAAGGGTCGCTGGAAATATCTATGATAGATATACGTCAGCTGTCTATTTATCTACCCGTCTCGTTTAGTCCAAGTACTGATATACTTGATGTCCTTTGCCTGCAACCTGCTGCCAACCCTTCTCGAAGCTCCTCTATTCTTTCCATCGGCTCTTTCTCGAAGTCCAGCGGTTCCTCTCCTCCTATTGTGCGGAGGAACTGGAGGATGCGGAGGCCATCGACTTTCTCTTTGCAGGCGCGGACGAAAAGGTCTTTGGTTTTGAAGTTGCGGCGCAGCGGGCTCCAGAGGTCGTCGGTCTTCAGCTGCTCTTTCAGGAATGCGGTCATAGGGGTTTCTACGTCACCGTCATACAACTCACCAAACCTTTCGAATGTATCTTTCACCAACTCGAACCCTTCCTTTTTGTAGAACGGATACTTCTGCTTTTGCTCCGTTATCGTCATCGCCACCGCAGGGCCTGTGCCGAAGGGAACTCGTTGGGATATGCGCCCTTGCGGACGTACCATCAGGTGCTCTACATCTTCGCCCCCCACCATCACAGTGCCCGTCTTGACGAACTTCTGCATCAGATAGAAGTCCTCGCCGCCTTGCAGCGGGGTGATGCCGCCGGCTTTTTTGTATGCCGCAACTGTGAAAGCCATAGCGCTGCCCAGAGCTGTGAAAGCGTAGGAACTGCCTATTTCGAGCATGTTTATCATGTAGTGGCGCATGTAGCACTCATAGCGTAGCAGGCGGCGGTCAATAATCTCATCCCCTGTAAGCGGATGGTAATATGGCACTGCGATGGCTGATATGAGGGGATGGCTGTCGAACGCCCCTACTACCGAAGCGAAATAGTCCGCATCGAACCGCGTGTCGGCATCGAGGCTTACAATTATCTCGTCGTCTCCTCGCTCGGCGGAAATGCGTTCCATAAGCACCTTCCGCGCCCAACCCACTCCTTTGCGCTTCTCTGTCCAGCCGAAGCCTTTGCTGCTGCGGTCGATGACAACTATGTCCAGGTCGGCGGTCTGACTCAGCCGCTCGATGGTCAGTCGGTTGTTCTCCACCACTTGCCGCTGCCATAGGTCATCGGAGGAGTGCCAACTTTCGGGCTGGTTGACACAAAAATATGTGGTAAAATTGTTATACCGCTGAGCACGAAGGCAATCCAGCAGATTGTCGAGGTTGTCGAGTTCGTCCATCAAAGGGACGGCAATCGAGAGGTGGGCAGTCATCAGAACTTGATAATCTTTATCGACTGCGAGCCGACACGGAGGATATAGGTGCCTTTGGTATATGCGCTGAGGTCAAATTCGGTGGTGCCAGCCGGCAACTCCTGCAGCAACTGACCGTAAAGAGAGTAGATTTTGATTGTGTTATTGCGTAATTGCGTTAGTGCGTTAGTGGGGGATTGTTTGATTGTGTGATTGTGTGATTGCGTAATTGCGTTAGTGGGGGATTGCGTTAGTGGGTTAGTGGGGGATTGTATATGCACTATGCCTGTGGTGGGGTTGGGATAGAGGGTGAATGCTTGGTTGGTTGAAGTCTCGATTGTTTGTATGGAGAGGGTGTCTTCGCCTGGGATGAGTTCTATCAGCAGGTCGGTGGGGTTGCCGTAGGAGACGGTGACGCCTGTGTAGGTCTTGGTTATGTAGCCGGGGCATGAGGCGCGGAACGAATAGGTGCCGTTGGCGATGGGACGGTAGTAGTCGCCCAATCCGCTACGGCTGTATATCTGCGAGCTGTCGCAGTCGTGGTCAAGCACCTGTATGAAGGCTTTCAGCGGTTCGCGTGTGAGAGAATCGACCACAAAGCCGTGCACTCCTTCGTGCACCTCTTTAATTATATTGATAAGCGGTTCGCGCTGATAGCTCCAGTAGTTTTTGGATCCCCAGGTGCCTGACACAGCTGGACATTTGTCGCGCGACACCTCGATGGTGAAGGCGCGTATGTGGTTGTACCAGTTCGCATAGTCCTGCCAGCCGCCGCTTATGGCGTACCAGTCGCCGCCGAAGCACTGCTCGGTGTAGCTGCCGTTGATTCTTTCGGTGCGGTACAGGTTGTTCGGGAAAGTACTGCTGCTGTTGCTCGCCGCGCCTGTATGCTCACGCAGGGTTGCCACAAAGCGGTTGCCCACCGCCGTCCACCAAGCGGCATCGGCCACAGGCTTCTGCGAGGAGGTATAGCTGTCCCAGGGGAAGTTGAGAATCTCGGCTCCGCCGTGCATACAGGCTGCCATGACGAAATGGTGTGCGTTCATGTACTGTATCATCGCCTTGTTTTCCTGCTCGGTGGCGTTGTACTGGACATCGTATGACCTGCGGGTGTTGAAGGGGTCGGGATAGGTTCGGTTGAGGTCTTCGCCGTTGCCGTTGTAGCGTCCGCTGTAATCCCAGGTCATGTTCGGCTGCCAGACGTAGTTGTCGCCTCCTTTGTAGGTGCCATCGGGGTTGGCGTCGGGCATGATGTATATCTGCGTGGTGTTGACCAATTGTGTCAGGTCTTCGACGGTGCCATAGCTGGTCAGCAACGTGTCAATCATGCGCAGGAGGAAGTAGAAACCCGTCACCTCGTCGCCGTGCATGCTCGACATATAGAAGAACTCTGGCTCGGCTTCGGTCTCTGTGGGGTTGTCGGAAATCTTCATGCAAAGCAGGAGGTGGTTGTTGTAGGAATAGCCTACGGTGTCGAGTTTGCAGAGGTTGGGATAGTTTGTCGCCCACTGCTGCATCATGGTCAGGTAGGTGCTGTAGCTGGGGTACATGTTCCAGCCTTCCATCTCGGCAACGCTCTGTGCGGCGGCTATTGTGCCTTTGGTGTTGTCTTGCTGGATTGGTGCCAGCTCGTAAGGTATGCCCAACTCCTCGAAGGCCGCCAACTCCTGTGGGTTGGCGTAGGCGGTATAAAGGCAGCCATTACGAGAATCAAGAGAGACGGCCTTTGATATGGCCGCCTCTCTCGAACGATTACATTCTTCAAATTGTATTCGCACCACCTGGGCATTTCCCAGTATTACGGTGCTTATAAACGTAGCAAATACAAGTAGATGTTTCATATTAGTATTTCACAATCTTTGTCGTTGCCTCGCCTATGCGGAGGATGTAGGTGCCGTTGGCGTAGTTGGTCAAATCAACCGAAGTTGCGCCGGCAGGCAGCTCTTGCAGAAGCTGTCCGTAGATGTTGTAGATACGTATCGGGGCGGGCTCGCCGTCTATCTTCACATTGACCATTCCGTTGGTGGGGTTAGGATAGACGCTGTAGTTCTCGCCTTCCACGTCGTCGATGCCATCGGTGTTGCCAGAGCCAGTGCCGTCCGACACAAAGACTGCGATGAGGGTCACGTTATGCGTCACGCTGAAGCTGTATGGGTTATCGGTCTCGCCGTTGCTCCAGTGGTCGAACACAAAGCCCTCGTTCGGAGTAGCTGTGGCGATGGCGGTCTGACCGTAGCTGTAGGTGCCGCTGCCAGTGGTGGTGCCGCAGATGTTGTTGTTAGGACGTACAACGACTTCATATTCGATAGCGTCGAAGTAGGCGGTATAGGTGGTGTTGCCAGTCACCGTGACTGTGCGTATCGAGTACTGGTTGCCATCGTCCCACTGACGGAAACGGTAGCCGTTGGCGGCGGTGGCGGTGATTTCAACCTGCTGTCCGTAGGCGTAGGAGCCGCTGCCTGTGGTGGTGCCGTGGCTGTTTTCGTCAGGCACAACGGTCAGCTGGTAGGCGACCGAGGTGAACTGAGCGGTATAGGTGGCGTTGCCTGTGACGTTGACAGTGCGCGGGTTCTGCGTGTTGCCGTCGTTCCACTGGACGAAGTTGTAGCCAGCGTAAGCCGTTACCGTAAGTGTGGCAGTGCTGCCGTAGGGGTAGCTGCCGCCACCTGTCACGCTGCCGTGGGTTACGGCATCGGGGACAGCGGTAATGGTATAGCTCTCGGCTTCGAGAATAGCCGTGTAAGAGGCATTGCCTGTCACGGTGATGGTGCGTGGGTTCTGCAGGTTGCCATCGTTCCAGCGCACGAAGTGGTAGCCCGTGTTGGCAGTAGCCGAGATGTTCACCTGCTGGCCATAGTTGTAGGTGCCGCTACCGTTGGGTGTGCCGTAGGCGTTGTTGTTCACCAACACCTCGACAGCGTAGCTCTCGGTGCCAAACTGAGCGGTGTAGGTGGCTGCGCCTGTCACGGTGACGGTGCGCGGGTTCTGAGTGTTGCCGTCGTTCCACTGGGTGAAGTAGTAACCAGTGTTAGCGGTGGCCGAGATGCTCACCTGCTGGCCGTAGTTATAGGTGCCGCTGCCGCTGGCAGTTCCGTGCTGCGCGTTGTCTGGCACCACTGTCAGCTGGTACTGGTATGCAGCGAACTGTGCGGTATAGGTTGCGTTGCCTGTAACGGTTATGGTGCGCGGATTCTGAGTGTTGCCGTCGCTCCACATGGTGAAGTAATAGCCGGTGTTGGCAGTAGCCGAGATGCTTATTACCGAGCCTTCCTCATACGAGCCCGTGCCGTTTCCTGTGCCCATCGTGTTGTCTTGCGACAGGACGGTGATGTTGTAGTAGTTTGCGGGGATTTCCGCAAAGTAGGCTATCAGCGAGGTGCTTTCTGTTGCGGTAAACTGGTAGGGGTTGGTAGTAGCGTTGTTGCTCCAGTGGTCGAACATGTAGCCAGTGTTGGCAATGGCGGTGGCGGTCACGGTCTGGCCGTGGGTGTAGGTGCCGCTGCCTGTGGCCGAACCCTGAGCATTGTTGGCTGAAGTGATGGTTATGGTGTAACTGTTAATCTCGAATGAGGCGGTATAGGTGGCGTTGCCTGTGACGGTGACGGAACGCGGGTTGTCGGTGTTGCCGTCATTCCACTGAAGGAAGTGGTAGCCTTCGGCAGGGGTTGCAGTCAGCGTCGCGGTGCTGCCGTAGGTGTAGTGACCGCCGCCGGTGGCTGTGCCGTTAGCCTGAGCGTTCACCGTAATGGTGTAGGTCTCGCTTGAGAAGCTGGCGGTATAGGTGGCGTTGCCTGTGACGGTGACGGTGCGTGGGTTGTCGTTGTTGCCGTCGTTCCACTGCGTGAATTCATAACCAGTGGCAGGAGTGGCGGTGAGGGTTGCGGTGGTGCCGTATGCGTATGAGCCGCCACCTGTAACGCTACCGTGAGTGTTGTTGTCGGGCACAGCGGTGATGGTGTAGTTCATCGGGCTGAACTCGGCGGTATAGGTGGCGTTGCCTGTGACGGTGACGGTGCGCGGGTTGTCGGTGTTGCCGTCGCTCCAATGAGCAAACTGATAGTGCTCGGCAGGCGTTGCGGTAAGGGTCGCCGTGGTGTTGTAGGCATAGCTGCCGCCGCCAGTCACACTACCGTGAGTGTTGTCGTCGGGCACTGCGGTGATGGTGTAGTTCATTGCAGAGAACTGAGCGGTATAGGTGGTGTCGGAGGTGATGGTGACAGTGCGGGGGTTGTCGGTATTGCCATCGCTCCACTGACTGAACTCGTAGTGCTCGGCGGGAGTGGCACTGATGCTCACCGTCTCGCCGTAGTTGTATGTACCACCGCCTGTTGTCGTGCCTTTCTCATTGTCTTCGCTCTCCACGGTCAGCGTGTAGGTTGCAGTCTGGAAATATGCGGTGTAGGTTGCATCGCCTGTGACGGTGACGGAACGCGGGTTGTCGGTGTTGCTGTCGTTCCAGTGGTCAAACTCGTAGCCAGCGTTGGCATTGGCTGTGAGGGTGGCGATCTGGCCGCCGAGGTAGGTGCCGCCACCAGTCACGGTGCCTTTGGTGTTGTCCTCGCTCACGGCTGTAATTGTGTATTCCACAGGGGTCCATCCTTCGGGAACCAGTTCAATCAGCAGGTCGGTCGGGGTGCCGTAGGTGGCAGTGACGTTAGTGTAGGTCTTGGTGATGTAGCCGGGGCAGGAAGCGCGGAAGGAATAGGTGCCGTCGGCGATAGGGCGGTAGTAGTCGCCCAGGACGTGACGGCTATAAATCTGCGAACTGTCGCGGTCGTGGTCAACAACTTCGATAAAGGCTCGCAGGGGCTCACGGGTGACAGAGTCAACCACGAAGCCGTGGACACCTTCCTGGACCTCTTTTATCATGTTGATGAGAGACTGTTTCTGATAGTACCAATATGTTTTTGCTCCACGAGTGGTTGTGCTCGACCAACCGCTTCCAGTGGTGGTGTCATTTACATACGGACATTTGGTATTGGACACCTCAATGGTGAACGCACGGATATGGTTGTAGAAATTAGAATAATCCTGCCAGCCACCGCTGATGGCATACCAATCGCCTCCGAAGCATTGACCTGCTGTTGAGCCAGAACTCAATGCGCCGGTGTACATATTTCTCGGGAAGCCGTTTCTCGTGCTTGCCGCGCCGGTATATGTCCTCAGTGTATTCAGGAAACGGTTGCCCATGGCAGTCCACCATGCGGCATCAGCCAGGTCTTTCTGCGACGATGTGTATGTGTCCCATGGGAAATTAAGAATCTCGGCTCCTCCATGCATACAGCCAGCCATCACAAAATGGTGGTTGTTCATGTACTGAATCATATATTTGTTCTCAATTTCCGTGGATTCATACGCCGACTGATAAGACGATGAACCGTAAGCACCTGCACCTCCGAAGGGATCGGGATAGGTTCTGTTCAGGTCGATACCGTGGCCATTGTAACGTCCACTATAGTCAGAAGTGCTGTTCGGCTGCCAGATGTAGTTGTCGCCACCCTTGTAGGTGCCGTCGGGGTTGGCGTCGGGCATGATGTATAGTTGCGTGTTGTTTACTATCTGTGTCAAATCTTCCACCGTGCCATAACTGGTGAGCAGGGTATCTATGAGGCGCAGCAAGAAGTACATTCCAGTCACTTCGTCTCCGTGCATACTCGACATGTAAAGGAAATCGGGCTCTGCCTCCTCCTCGTATGGGTTGTCAGAAATCTTAAGGCAAAGCAACAGGTGGTTGTTGTAAGAATAACCCACAGTGTCAAGTTTGCAAAGGTTGGGATAGGTTGTCGCCCAATTCTGCATCATCTGCACGAAGGTGCTGTAGTTTGGATACTTGTTCCAACCAGCCATCTGTGCTATCGAGGAGGCTGCCGCAATGGTTCCTTTAGTTGCTGCCACGCTCGTGACGGTGTCTATTTCATAAGGGATACCCAGTTCCTCGAATGCTGCCAGCTCCTGCGGGTTGGCGTAGGCGACATAATGACAGCCTTGTCTTCCGTCGATAGACACGGCCTGCGAGATTGCCGACTCGCGTGTCCGGTCGCACTCGTCAAACTGAATACGCACCACCTGGGCGTTGCCAAGCAGCATGGTGCTGATGAAAGCGAGAACAAGTACTAGTTTTTTCATATCGGTATGTTTTTAGGTTATACAATCATGTCCGAAATACGTGTGCTTACTGTATTCCGTTAGTTGCATTTCTCTGTTTTTCTGAATGTGTAGAGGTAGTTAGCGAAGAAGTTCCACAGCATGGTGACGCCGACGGCAAAGACCCATAGGATGTAGAAGCGCCAGTCTTCGTTCCATGTGGGCAGCAGACGCCCGCCGAGCCAAAGGGTGCCGTTGTTGATGCCGAGCCCTATAAGGCTTATCACGAAGAATTTCAGGTACTCTATGCCGACCTGCTTGTCGTGGCTGTTGAATGTCCAGACGCGGTTGAGTATGTAGTTCGTGGTGGCGGCGACGATGAATCCGATGGTGTTGGCTACAAACTGGTTGATGTGCACCACGTCGCGCAGCAGGTAGAGCACACCGAAATGCACCACCATGCCGCTTGCACCGACGATGCCGAACTTTAAGAACTTTATTATGAGCGGACGGAGCTGCACAATCTATGATTGCTTGAGTGTTTTTTTGTTGACTGTTAATTGCGTAAGCCACTAACACATTAACACATTCCCACACTAACGCATTAACACGTTAACGCGTTCCCACAATTAAAACTTCCTCTCTGCATCGGTATGTATTATGCCTGTCTTGCGGATGCGCTGCGGATTGTAGTCGCTCTTGGGCTTGCTGATGCGGGGACGGCGTTTGGCATCTCTGGGCAGGTATTTCACGTCGCCCGACTCGTTGACCTCCAAGCCATAGACTTTCTCGGTGTCAAGGTTGCACTTGATGCACCAATACCTTCCGCAGCCGCCCGTAGTGCGCACGATGTCTTTCTTGAGGAGGGCTTGCGGAGTGTCGTCCCACAGGAAGTTTACCCAGATTATGTGGGCACCGTTCAAATCGACAAATCCGACATACTGGCGCTCGTAGCGGTGCATGTGCTCGTCGATAATCGGGCAGCGGCCCTCTTGGTTCTCGTGATTGCGGTTCACGTATGCGATTTTCTTCTGTATCAGCTTCTCGGCTTTCGCAATGTCGATGTCGGTCGGAGTGTAGCGACCTTCTTGGTTTTCAACCATAAAGTCAACGTTCCAGTTCTTGTGGAACGAATATCCGTGATAGTTGTTGCCACTGATTTCCTCAAAGTTCCACTTCTCTTCGGGTACGACATACTCCTGCGCGCTGACGCTGGTAATGGCTGAAAGAAGCAGCAGTGATAGAATGATTTTCTTCATCGTAGTATTTGCTATTTTAGTTTCGTTTATATCAGTGCAAAGATACTAAATTTTTATTAATAAGAAACAAATTTGATTAAAAAGATGTTAGGCGAGGATGGAAAACACACCCTCCGATGACAAAATCAAAGTCATATCAAAGTCATATTAAAGTCATATCAAAGTCGTGTTTTTGATGGTTTGTTTATAACTGATGGAAATATCGTACCTTTGCAAAGTCTTTTTGAAATCATTGCTATGAGGTATAGACTGTTTATTTGCTGTACGGCCTTGCTTGGGACGCTTATGCTCACGGGGTGCCTACAATCTAAAGTTATCGAGACGGGCGACCTGCTTTTTGTGGGGTTGCCGATGGACTACTCAGTGGAGGGCGACACAAGCAGCATGGCATCGGCCATAGCCGCCGCCACCGGTGACGAGGACCAGGTGAACTACATACATGTCGCCATCCTCGAGGTGTCGGGCGACACCACTTTCGTCATCGACGCCACACTGAAACGCGGCGTGGCACGCTATCCGCTCGATACGATGAAGGAAGATTTCCGTCTGAAAAGCGGCGATTATCCCATATTCACTGTCAAACGACTCAAACACAACAGGAATGCGGCGCGATGGATTGAGAACGCGAAAGGGTATGTAGGGCGAGGTTACGACCTCTCTTTCCTGCCCGACAACGAAGAGCAGTACTGCAGCGAGCTGGTGTGGAACTCCTATCTGGAGCACGACGGCGGGCATATCTTCACCGCAGCACCGATGAATTTCAAGTCGGCAGACGGCTCCTATCCCGAATACTGGGTGTGGCTTTTCTCCCGCATCGGAATGCCCATACCGCAAGGCGTGGAAGGCACCAACCCCAATGACATGGCCCGCGACGAACATCTGGTAACAGTAAGCAGCAAGTAATCAGCAACAAACAAACACATTTGTCTATTCACTATTCACTAATCACTATTCACTAATCATAAATCATGAATATCGATTTCACCTTTCAAAACCCCACCCGCATCCATTTCGGTCGCACCGCGATGAACCACCTCGCCGACGAGCTCTCGCTCTACGGAGAGAACGTGATGCTTGTCTATGGTAAAAATTCCATCAAGAAAACCGGACTTTACGACACCGTCATTAACACGTTGAAGCAATGCGGCAAGACCGTATGCGAACTAGCTGGCATCAACTCCAACCCGCGCTATACGCAGGTTTTAGAGGGATGCCGACTGGTGCGAGAGAACAAGGTCGATTTGATTCTCGCTGTCGGCGGCGGCTCGGTCATCGACTGCTCGAAAGCCATTGCCTGCAGTGCCTACTGCGACGACGACCCCTGGGATCATTTCTGGATAAAGAACCTGCCTGTGCCGGCAAAGGTGGTTCCCGTCGGAACCATCCTCACCATGACAGGCACGGCGTCGGAGATGAACGCAGGCTCGGTCATAACCAACGAAGCCCTAAAGAAGAAAGAGGGTCACATCTTCCCAATGGAGGTGGCATGCCCGAAGTTCTCCATTCTCAATCCCGAATTCACCTATTCGGTACCCAAGACGCAGATGGTGAGCGGTATCTTCGACATCTTCTCCCATCTGATGGAGCAGTATTTCGGCGGCGATGACGACTGTGTTTCCGACTACCTGCTCGAAGGCGACATGCTGGCACTCATATCGGCCAGCCGCAAGGCCCTCGTCAACCCGCAGGACTACGAGGCGCGAAGCAACATCATGTGGGCCGCCACGATGGGGTTGAACAAAATACTTGCCGTCTCTAAAAAGCAGGACTGGGAGGTACACCAGATAGAACATCAGGTTGGAGCCTACTGCGACTGTCCGCACGGCATAGGCCTCGCCATAGTCTCGATACCATACTACAGGCTCATTATGCCCTACGGCCTGCACCGCTTTGTGAGGTTTGCCAAAAACGTGTGGCATGTGGAGACAACGGGCAAGAGCGACGAGCAAGTGGCTGCAGAAGGCATCGACTGTCTCAGCCGTTTCATCGACGAACTCGGAATCCCGCGTCGCCTACGTGAAGTGGGTTGCACCGAGGAGATGTTGCCCCTCATTGCGGCAAGCGTCAACAAGATAGGCGGCTACCACGTCCCGACAACCGAGGAGGTGTTGGCAATACTGAAAGCGTGCTATTAATATTAGTGACCGGTGACCAGTGACCAATGACTAGTGGCTGGAATTTTGTCGAAACAGAATCCCGTCTTATTTTCTTCCGAAATCAGCCGGGATTTCCCCCCAGTTGGGGGTATCCCATTTGCGAATCTCGGTAGTGTAGGTGTTGTTGTGCAGCCACGCTTCGGCGCGCTCCACATACTGCCAGAGTGTCTCTGTGCGCTCGTCACGCACCAGTTTCGACTTGCACTTCTTCTGCTTCACCCAGCTGATGGCATTCACCGAGTCGCTGTAGAGTATCTGGTTGAGGTTGTGTTTTTTCAGATACGACAAGCCGTGTACCAATGCGAGAAACTCGCCTATATTGTTGGTTCCGATGGGGTATTTGTAGTGGAACAACTTGGTGCGCGACGCCACATAGACACCTTGGTACTCCATCACCCCAGGGTTGCCGCTGCAAGCCGCATCCACCGCGATGCTGTCCATCTCAGGTGGCGGCACATTTGACGGCTTAATGACAGTCATACCCAAATCGTCGCTGTTTTCCACCTTCGCAATAGCTTCCGCATAAGGGAGTTTGAAGGCCTCTTCGGCCTCTTCGCGTGTTTTGTACGACTTATATTGCGCGCCGGCAAAGCCCTTCACCTGCGCCAGACAGGCATCCCAGCTGTCATATATGCCTGGATGGTTGCCCTGCCATACAACGTAGTATTTCTTTTTCAAAGTCGTAGTATTTAGAGAAACTTAGAATCTGTCCATCACGAGGCGTACCGAGAGACCGAGGTGGCGGTAGCGCGAGCCAGAGGCACTAATCAAATCGTTGCCGACACTCAATACCTTGGCCGCGTTGCCGTCGGCTGTGGCAGACCAATAGAATCCATCTACATTGACATTGCTCACCTCCTGTCCGTTGCGCACACCTCCCGCAGGCAGGAACACCGCACCGCTCTCCTGCATCAGCATCCATTCTCTATAGGTGTATTTATTGGTGTTATAACCGTAAGGAGCGCGACTGGTGAAACAGTCGGACATCGGAGGTGTCCACTGGTCGGGGATGAGCACCACACCGCGAAACACTCCATTTATCGTGCCTAGCCCCCAACGGTTGGCACGAGCCCCATCGTCACCTACAAGGTATTGCCACTCCGCGGCGGTCAGCACACGCCAGTAGCCCGAACGGCTTTCATAGTCCTGAATATGGTTGGTACGGCCCCAGTCGCCACGGGCATTGGGGCCTATAATGCCGTTCTCTATGTTGTCGCCCACAATATAGTGGGAGTCGTCTGCATCAGTCGAATAGGGCTGGTTGGCGACAGCACCGCTTGCCCCACCGCTGGTAGCCCAGCCAAAAAGGTCTATCCACCTATCGGTCGTTGCCGAGATATACTGGTTTTCGAGGCCTCGGCAAAGCCATTGGGTGCTCGCAAAACGCCAAGTGCCGGACGATGCCTGGTACTGCAGGTTTCCACGCGAGAACTGCACCTGCTTGGACTCGCTGATTGAGAAGTAACTGTTTATGGCGCCATAGTCGGTCACATTCACGTCGGCGCCAGGCATCGGTTCTCCTTCAACCACTATGATGTCGCAGGTGGCGGTCTTGCCGTCGGCATTGATTGTCACCGTGCAGGTTCCGATGGTTTTGGCCACCACGAGTCCTTTGGCGTCGATACTCGCAACATCGGGGTTCGAAGATGACCAAGTCGCTTCAAACTCGGCATCCTCGGGCGTTGCCTGAACGGACATCTGGTAGGTGTCTCCGACGGCAATGGTGACGCTCTCCGAAGTAAAAACTATACTCCTAAGTTTTGACCCGCACGAAGTGGTCAGCAACGCCAAGGCGACTATTAACGACAAACGGCTGATTGTTTTCATTGCAGCTGATTATTATATTGTACAATTTTAACGCCGTTTCGCCGTTTTTATTGTAATGGGCAAGTTCGGCTTTTGGTTTATGAATGCACGTCCACAGGCGTTGCCACAGAGCGTTATTCCCGCCGTTGTGGCAATATGTGTGGCGTTCACCACAGGCGTGGGCAGTTGGCTTTGTGCCGTTATCGCTTTGGTTGGTGTCATCTGCGCCCATCTCTCCATCGACTTGCTTGACGACTATTTCGACTACCACAACGCTGGTATCTCGTCGAGAGAAAAGCTGGCTCGTGCTGGTATGCGCGCCCGCATCGGCAAAGCGCAGTATCTTGCCGACGGACAGGCGACGCTGAAACAGACCTTCATGGTGGCGGCAGCCTTTGGAGCGGTGGCTTTGCTGTGTGGCGCTGTCGTTTTCTACTTTAGGGGATGGCCAATACTTTGGTTCGCGCTGGCCGGTGCCTTCCTGGGATTCTTCTACTCCGCTCCACCGTTCAAGCTTTGCTATCACGGACTTGGCGAATTGCTGACGGGATTGATGTTCGGCCCGCTCCTTATGCCAGGCATGTGCTATGCCGTGTGTGGGGAACTTCCGACCGACATCTGGTGGATTGCGGCTGCCATAGGATTGTTGGTGGTGAACATCCTATACACCCACTCCATAATGGACCGCCAACCCGACATCAGTGTCAACAAAAGGACCCTCGCCGTAATGCTCTCTCCTGAAGAGTCGCCTCGTCGCGGCCTGCTACTAACCTTCTCATGCCTTTTCAGTTTCCTCCCATATCTCTTGGTGTTTGTCGCGGTTATGATAGGACATCTCGGCCCGTGGTCGCTTCTCACGTTTGTGACCTTGCCTTTGGCCTTCACGCTTGTGACACTGATACGCGATTT
Source organism: Bacteroidales bacterium (assembly GCA_017616895.1). Lineage (GTDB taxonomy): Bacteria > Bacteroidota > Bacteroidia > Bacteroidales > P3 > Colimorpha. The sequence goes on along the minus strand of JAFZXE010000002.1, from coordinate 43,735 downwards.
TCTCTACCACCCCGAGAAGGAGGCCGAACGTCGCTGGTGGATGGGGCCTATGTCGCAGTGGAAGGAAATCCAGGAGGCTGGTATCGAGTGGTTCATGATACGCTGGTACCTTGCTCGCAACCTCATCAGCTTCTTCGCCATAATTATAGCAATAAGTCTTTTCATAAAATAACTTTCGATTCGTGAAAAACATCCGCAACTTCTGTATCATCGCTCATATCGACCACGGCAAGAGCACTCTCGCCGACCGACTTCTTGAATATACCAACACCATCTCGCAACGCGACATGCAGGCGCAGGTGCTCGACGACATGGACCTCGAGAAAGAGCGTGGCATCACCATCAAGAGCCACGCTATACAGATGAACTACAAGCGACCGACAGCCAGCGGCCAGCAGTCGGAGGAGTATATCCTCAACCTTATCGACACTCCAGGTCACGTCGATTTCTCCTACGAGGTCTCTCGTTCCATCGCCGCATGCGAGGGTGCGCTCCTCGTTGTTGACGCCACTCAGGGCATTCAGGCTCAAACCATCTCCAACCTTTACCTCGCACTCGAAAACGACCTTGAAATCATACCCGTGATGAACAAGATCGACCTCGACAGCGCTATGCCCGAAGAAGTGGCCGACGAAATCATGGACCTGCTCGGCTGCCCGCGTGAGGACATCCTCTCCTGCAGCGCCAAAACGGGTGTCGGCGTACCCGACATACTCGAAGCTATCGTCAACCGCATACCCGCTCCTAAAGGTGACGAGAACGCACCGTTGCAGGCGCTCGTCTTCGACTCGGTGTTCAACCCCTTCCGAGGCATCATCTCCTATTTCCGCATCATGAACGGCACCATCCGCACAAACGACTGGGTCAAGTTCGTGAGCACCGAAAAAGACTACCACGCCGACGAGATAGGTGTGCTGAAACTCAACATGGAGCCACGCAAAGAACTCAAAGCCGGCGACGTGGGATATATCATCAGCGGCATCAAGACCTCGCGCGAGGTGCGTGTGGGCGACACCATCACTCATGTAGAAAACCCCTGCGACAAAGCCATCGAGGGCTTCGAGTCGGTCAAGCCAATGGTCTTCGCCGGCGTTTATCCAGTAGATACTGACGACTACGAGGAGCTGCGCGCCAGCATCGAGAAGCTGCAGCTCAACGACGCCTCACTCACCTTCGAACCCGAAAGCTCGCTGGCTCTCGGATTCGGCTTCCGCTGTGGATTCCTCGGACTTCTCCACATGGAGATTATACAGGAACGTCTCGAACGCGAGTTCAACATGGACGTCATCACCACCGTGCCGAACGTGCAGTATAAGGTGAAACTCACCAACGGCGAGGAGATAGACGTTTACAACCCGTCGGGCATGCCCGAGCCGAACAATATATCCGAAGTGTATGAGCCGTACATCCACGCTCAGATTATCACCAAAGCCGACTACATAGGGCCTGTAATAAAACTCTGCATGGACAAGCGCGGCATACTGAAGAACCAGAACTACCTCACCACCGACCGCATCGAGATTACCTTCGACCTGCCGCTCGGCGAGGTGGTGTTCGACTTCTACGACAAGCTCAAGTCCATATCCAAAGGCTACGCCTCGTTCGACTACTACCTCAACGGCTACAAGCCCTCCAAGCTGGTGAAACTCGAAATACTGCTCAACGGCGACCCCGTCGATGCGCTCTCGACGCTGACGTATGTTGACAACGCCTACGGCATCGGACGCCGCATGTGTGAGAAACTTAAAGACCTCATACCGCGCCAGCAGTTCGACGTGGCAATCCAAGCCGCCATAGGCAGCAAGATCATCGCCCGCGAGACGGTGCGCCAAGTGCGTAAGGACGTGACAGCCAAATGCTACGGCGGTGACATCACCCGTAAACGCAAGCTGCTCGAAAAGCAAAAAGAAGGCAAGAAACGCATGCGCCAAGTAGGCAACGTGGAAGTCCCCCAGAGCGCCTTCCTAGCCGTGCTGAAACTGGATTAGTCAGAATATATCATAACAAAAGAGGCACCCAAATTAGAGTGCCTCTTTTTGTTTGTTGTTATTGACTGTTTTTATTTCAGATATTCATACTCGTAACGAGTGGTTGCAACAACGTCGCTGTACGTATCCTTTATCGAGCAAGTCGCTGGATAGTCATCCTTATATGTATAAGTATATGTTGCGGTTTCACGGAAAAGACCACTAGTATATGTGGCAGTCAACACATTGTTTTTGTCATATACAGAGAGCTCAGGTTCACTTATCTCCGGCTCAACGAGGGCAGCAATCCATTCAATCCCCATTCCGCAATAAGGGTTCTTTTTGTCATCGTATGTGAAAGCATAGGTTAATGTTTCACCCTCTGCGTTTGACGTCATCTGGGAAATATTTTTCCCCGTCCAGGTCATCTCAATTCTGCAATTGTCGGACTTCATAGCGTTTTTTGCATTCAACCGACGATAGGCATTGCTCATCTGTATCTCCATAGGCATTATCATATTGAGCATTGCATCGCTGTTATGGATGGCACCTTTTAACTCACCACTAAAATCAATAGCTGTAATTTTACCATCGGTATGCGTAAATCTGGCTGTACTTTCTAAACGGCCATCATAGTAGAAATCAGCTTGTATTAGCTCTTTGCCATCATACGAGAATGTTGTATAGGAAGAAGCCGAGGCAGGTGCCATATTTGTGTAGTCAATGCGCGAAAGACGCTTGTCTTCGTAGGTGTAAGTATATTTACCGTCGATGCTGCCGTCCGTGTCGAACAGGGTTCTGGATAGAAGTTTCTTGCCATCCCACTCCCACTGCTCACTCATGTACCGTGGGGCACTGTTTCTGTATTCGTCACCGTCCTGATAATCATAAGAGCAGTAGATTTTGCTGATTTTCTTTTTCGGGTTGTACACTCCGTCCTGATCTTTGTTGCATGAAGTGATGCCGAGGAGCAGCAGGGCTGCTGTTGCGATTAAAAAAGTTCTCTTCATTGTTTTGTGTGTTTGGTGATTATAAATAAAAAAGAAAGGCATGAGATTTATGTGCTCATGTCCGTCTGTTATCAGGTAACGCCAATCACCTTTGAAGGAACGGTCTTGTCGGAACATAACTCACGCCTGAGTGTATGCTCCATTAATTACGGCATACATATTCAAGCGAAAGCATAAATGCTCAGCCCTCCTTCGTTGTAACTTGGCGTAGTTCGATAACAAGGACAGTTTTGCAATACTTTTCTTGTAAGCCTACATACTCTCGTAAGCGATTGCAAAGATACGAAAAAGATTTCAACTCTATGCAGGGTCGTCATAAATAGCGTTGTATGTCTTGGTTAACCACATAGGAAACGAGTAGGTGAAGAATAGGTAAAAAGTAGGAGCAGAGTAGTGTCAGTATAAGGTCAGTATGAGGTCAGTAAATACGCAGTATATATGAAATGTGGGTGAAAAGTAAAAGACAACTAAGACAAAAGTAGGTGAAAAGTAAAAGAAAAGTAAAAGAAAAGTAAAAGACAACTAAGACAAAAGTAGGAGAAAGGTAAAAGAAAGGTAGGACAAATGTAGGTGAAAAGTAAATGAAAAGTGGTAGAAAACCTGCTTAAATTCCATTTGGGAGGTTTCCAATTGTGCCGATTCGGATATACGCCACAACGGATGTTTTGTCCCGGATTTGTCTTAGGTTTGTCCCCGTATTGGACTTCGGTGGTCTTAGTCGCGACCTACTTTTGTCTTAGTCTGCTCCTAGATTTCTCTTACCTGCCTCCTACTTTTTCCCTACGTTGGCCCTACATTTGTCTTAGCACAGTCTTAGTTTGGTATTACTTGTTATGCACTTTTGTAGCACCTACAGAGCAGGTAGAGAGAGGGTAGAGAGCAGGTAGAGTGCACTTTTGTCTTAGATGTCTCTTAGGTGTACCCTTTATTGAGGGGGGTCTTTGAATTTAGTTGAGGCGATGTGACATAAAAATCGTATCTTTGCAGTCGCCTATGGAGTGTGGGCAAAACATATACGCTATACATTATGGAGTTCAAAATCAATACTATAGAAGAAGCTCTTGAGGATTTCAAAAAGGGCAAATTTGTCATCGTGGTGGATGACGAAGACCGCGAAAACGAGGGCGATTTCATCATCGCCGCGGAGAAGATTACACCCGAGGCTGTGAACTTTATGCTGCGCTATGGCCGCGGTGTGCTCTGCTCGCCGATAACCGAGGACCGCTGCCACGAACTCAACCTGGACATGCAGGTGCACGACAACACTTCGCTGCTCGGCACACCGTTCACTACTACGGTTGACTTGCTCGGAAACGGTTGTACCACAGGCGTGTCGATGCACGACAGAGCCATGACAATCAAAGCGCTTGCCGACCCGAACACCAAGCCGTCTGACCTTGGACGTCCGGGACACATTAACCCGCTGAGAGCCCGAAACGGCGGAGTGCTGGTGAGAGCCGGCCACACGGAAGCGTCGATAGATCTGGCACGTCTGGCAGGGCTGTATCCTGCATGTGCGCTGATAGAAATCATCAACGAAGACGGCACGATGGCACGTATGCCTCAGCTGGTGAAGGTGGCTGAGCAGTTTGACATGAAGCTCATCACAATAAAAGACCTGATAGCCTACCGTGTGGCACACGAGACCCTCATACGCAAAGAGGAAGAGGTGGCGCTGCCGACAAAATGGGGCAATTTCAGATTGATGGCATATACTCAGCTGGACAACGGAGCGACACACATGGTTCTGAAGAAGGGCGAGTGGAAAGAGGACGAGCCCGTACTGGTGAGGGTGCACTCGAGCTGTGCGACGGGTGACATCTTCGGCAGCTGCAAATGCGACTGCGGCGACCAGCTGCACCGCGCCATGGAGATGATTGACAAGGAGGGGAAAGGCCTTGTGGTATATATGAGACAGGAAGGCAGAGGCATAGGCCTGGTGAACAAACTGAAAGCCTACCACCTGCAGGAACAAGGGCTGGACACGGTAGATGCCAACCTACGCCTGGGGTTCAAGGCCGACGAGCGCGACTATGGTATAGGCGCACAGATACTGCGCGACCTAAACGTCAAAAAGATGCGCCTTATAACCAACAACCCCGTGAAACGCAGCGGTCTTGAGGGCTACGGATTGCAGATAGTGGAAACCGTGCCAATAGTGATAGAGCCCAACCCATACAACCAGCGATACCTGAAAACCAAACAGGACCGCATGGGACACTCCCTCAATCTGGATTAATTTTTAGAGAAATACAATAATTAAAAAAATATTTGTATATTTGCAGTGCCTTATGCACCTAAAACGAGTGGTCTATGTCTGAGGTCGAAGACTTGTTGTCAAGGATTGAAGAACGTGTGAGTCAGCTCGTTGCGGAGAATCAACAACTGCGCGACAAGATAAGCCTCCTCGGAAAAGACCAGGACGCGATGCAAACGGCAATTAAAGATAAAGATATATTAATTAACAATTTAACAGAACAAAACAAAATACTTAAACTAGGAAACGCACTTGCTCAGAAGGGTGATTCTACAGAAATAAAGTTGAGAATCAATCAACTCATAAAGGACATCGACAAAAGTCTCTCGTTAATGACAAAGCTATAATCGGGCAACAATGGAGGATATACCTGTCACAGTTAACATATTGGACAGAAACTACAAGATGAGGGTGAAGCCCGAAGACCAGAGTTATTTGATGGCCGCCGCCGAAAGCATCAACGCACAAGTCGCAGCATACAAGAAAAACTACTCCTATAACGACTATCAGGACCTTTTGGCTATGGTTGCCATAACCAAGACGACTCAACTGAACAGATTGCAGCACCAATCGGACACAGAACAGTCATCCATACGCGAGAAGCTCGAATCAATCGAACAGATACTCGTATCGAACGACAATAGCGGAGAAGCTCAATCCACAGTCAATTAGCGACAAACCTTTCTGCATCAAACCCGAAACAGTTTGTAAACTCAACATTACTTACAAACCGAGTAAGCTCAGGGGTGGGTAGATTGTATAATTGATACACCCGGCACTCAAATCCTAATCATATTGGAGTTTTCTAAACTCTCGAAGGGTTTTGATGCAGATTTTTTTAGAAGGCCTTTTCTCCAGCGAGACCGTTTCCAACCAAAAAACACTTTAACACTATGATTTGGATAATTGGAATCGCTATCGGACTCGTTGTGGGCGGCGGCATAGCCGTATGGCTCTCAACTACCGTCATGCGCAACAAACTCATGGCCAAAAGCCAGCAGGTACTTAAAGACGCCGAAGAAAAAGGCGAGATGATTAAGAAGGAGAAGAACCTTCAGGCAAAGGAGAAGTTCCTGCAAATGAAATCAGAGCACGAAAAGCAGTGCAACGAGCGCAACAACAAACTCCAGCAGGTGGAGCAGAAACTGAAACAGCGCGAGCAGGTACTTACTCAGAAAGTCGAAGAATTGCAGAAGAAAAGCAACGAACTGAAAGGGGTAAGCGACAACCTGAACAACCAGATAGCCGTACTGAACAAGCGTCAGGAAGAGGTTGAGAAGGTGTATCGCGAGAGCGTTGAGAAACTTGAGCACATCGCCGGAATGAGTGCCGAAGAGGCCAAGTCGCAGCTTATCGAGACCATGAAGGACGAGGCTCGCGCCGAAGCAGCCAACAGCATCATCGACATCGTCGAAGAGGCCAAGATGACCGCCAACGAGCAAGCCAAGAAAATCGTCATTCAGTCGATACAGCGCACCGCCACAGAACACGCCGTCGAAAACACCGTCAGCGTCTTCAACCTCGAAAACGAGGAGGTGAAAGGCCGCATTATCGGTCGCGAAGGCCGCAACATACGCACCTTCGAGTCTCTCACGGGAGTGGAGGTCATCATAGACGACTCGCCCGATGCAATCATCCTCTCAGGCTTCGACCCCGTGCGCCGCGAGATAGCACGTCTTTCTCTTCACAAGCTGGTCACCGACGGCCGCATACACCCGGCCCGTATCGAAGAGGTGGTGGCCAAGACTCGCCGTCAGGTGGAGCAGGAAATCAACGAAGTGGGCAAACGCACTTGCATAGACCTCGGCATACTGAACATGAACCACGAACTGATGCGCATGATAGGCCGAATGAAATACCGTTCGTCGTATGGACAGAACCTATTGCAGCACTCACGCGAGGTGGCCAACCTGGCCGCCACGATGGCTTCGGAACTCGGCTTGAACCCGAAGTTGGCCAAGAGAGCAGGTCTGTTGCACGACATAGGCAAGGTGCCTGAGAACGAACCCGACCTGCCGCACGCAATTCTCGGTATGCAGCTGGCTGAGAAATACAAGGAACACCCCGACGTGTGCAATGCCATCGGAGCCCACCACGACGAGACAGAGATGAACAACCTCATTTCGCCCATCATACAGGTGTGCGACGCCATCAGCGGAGCTCGTCCCGGAGCTCGCCGCGAGGTGGTGGAAGCCTACATCAACCGCCTGAACAAGCTGGAGTCGATGGCCATGACCTATCCTGGTGTGGTGAAGACCTACGCCATACAGGCAGGCCGCGAGCTGCGCGTGATTGTCGGTGCCGACAAGATAAGCGATACCGATGCCAACAAGATAAGCTACGAGCTCTCGAAACAGATTCAGAACGAAATGACCTACCCAGGCCAGATAAAGGTTACGGTCATCCGCGAAACCCGTTCGATAAACTACGCAAAATAGCGGTCAAATATCAGTAGTCACTGATTAATTCCATGTAAAGATGCTGGAGCTTTTGTACATACACTGGAACGCCAATCCGGTCATGCTGCAACTGGGCGACTTTGGCCTGCGGTGGTACTCTTTCGGATTTCTCTTCGCCTTCGTGTTCGGATACTTGATTCTCACTCGTATGTTCAAACGTGAGAATGTGAATACCCAACACGCCGACTCTCTGGTGCTGTATATGTTTCTGGCAGTGCTGATAGGCGCAAGGCTGGGACACTGTCTGTTCTATGAGCCTTCCTATTACCTTACCTCCGAGCATTGGTGGGAGATGATAATACCCATCTCCGACGGCCATTTTACCGGATTCCAAGGACTGGCGAGCCACGGAGCCGCCTGCGGTATTCTCATCGCACTATGGCTTTTCTACAAACGCCAGCACATAAACACCTGGTGGGTGCTCGACCGCATCTGCATCATTGTGGCCCTCGGCGGAGCCTTCGTCAGGATGGGCAACTTTATGAACTCGGAGATTTGGGGATATGAGACAACCCTGCCGTGGGGAGTAATCTTTGAGCGCGACCACTCTGCCGGCCCCAACCCACGCCATCCCACACAGCTCTACGAGTCGATAAGTTACCTTCTGATTTTTGCCGTGAGCATGGCTATCTACATGAAGAAAAACGGCAAGCTCCACAATGGACGCCTCTTCGGATGGTGGCTGGTGGCGCTCTTTATGGCCCGCATACTGTTGGAGTTCACCAAAGTGCGCAGCGTTGATTTAGGCCAAAGTTTCTTCAGCATGGGACAATGGCTGAGTGTGCCGTTTGTGCTTCTCGGACTGACGCTGGTAGTGCTCTCTCACAAAGGCATACTGCAGGAAGGCATCTACACCAAAGGCTACGTAGAGCCCAAGAAGAAGGAGAAGAAAAAGTAGCAGTCAGGTGCGTGCCCGCACAGGGCAATCAGCAGTTAGCAGTCAGCGGATATCCGTCGAATACCTTTTAAGCCCTTTAAACATTCAAACCTTTTCAACATAAAACCTTTATTATATGAAACAGCTTATTCTTGTCCGTCACGGCGAAAGCGCCTGGAACAAACTGAACCTTTTCACTGGCTGGACCGATGTTGACCTCACCGAGTTCGGCTGTCATGAAGCTTACGAGGCCGGTCTTCTGTTAAAGAAGGAGGGATTCAAACCCGAAATCTGCTTCACTTCGTATCTAAAACGTGCGGTAAAGACTCTCAACCAGATACTCGACGCCATGGACATGGACTACCTGCCCGTGGAGAAGAGCTGGCGCCTGAACGAGAAGAGCTATGGCGCAATACAGGGCTTGAACAAAGCCGACACCGCAGCGAAGTATGGTGACGACCAGGTGAAGCTGTGGCGCAGGAGTTTCGACGTGCAGCCCCCGAAGCTGGAGATGGATGACCCTCGCAGCCCCCGTCGCGACCCGCGCTATAACGAACTGTCGGATGCGGAAATCCCCTTGACCGAAGCGCTGAAAGACACTATCGCACGTCTTATGCCCTACTACCAAGGCACCATACTGAAAGCGTTTGAGAAGCACGACCAAGTGCTGGTGGTGGCACACGGCAACAGCCTACGCGGCATAGTGAAAGAGCTGAAAGGCATGAGCAACGACGAAATCATAGCCTTCAACCTGCCTACAGCTGTGCCTTACGTGTTTGAGTTTGACGACAACATGAAACTGCAGAATGACCGTTTTCTCGGTGACCCCGAAGTGATAGCAGCCAAAATGCAGAGCGTTGCAAATCAAGCCAAAAAGAAATAAGATTCAAAATAAATTTTGCTGTTTCGAGGAAAGTTTGTACTTTTGCACGCGATTTCGCAGAAAGGTGACGAGTGAGAAACCTTGAGAAATCGAACAGCTACGGAGAGGTGGGTGAGTGGCTGAAACCAACAGTTTGCTAAACTGTCGTACTCGATTAGGGTACCGGGGGTTCGAATCCCCCCTTCTCCGCAAAAAGATGAAAGGCTTGAAAAAAGCCTTTTATTTTATGAGAGAGTTCATTCAAAAGCAGAACATCGGGATATAGTACAGTTGGTTAGTATGCATGCTTTGGGAGCATGAGGTCGCCCGTTCGAGTCGGGCTATCCCGACCAAGTTAGAAAAGGCCCCGTAGCTCAGCTGGATAGAGCAACTGCCTTCTAAGCAGTAGGTCCTGCGTTCGAATCGCAGCAGGGTCACTGAAAAGAGCCGGTATCGGGTAAGATACCGGCTCTTTTCAATATCACACATCAATTCATTAACAAATAAAACACTATAACCATGGATCTGATACCAAGCTTTCAAGTTGACCACACCGATTTAAAACCTGGAATATACGTATCGCGTACCGATTTGCAGGGAAACGTCAAAATTATAACCTTTGACCTTAGGATGACTTCGCCTAACAGAGAGCCTGCCATAAATATTGCTGCGATGCACACTCTCGAACACCTAATTGCCACCTATCTCAGAAATCGCGAAGGGTTTAAGGATACCATGATTTACTTTGGTCCTATGGGATGCCTTACGGGGTCATATCTGATTGTGTCCGAGGGCAAAGACGACAATCGATACACACCAGAGACCTTAAAGGACATTGTCATTGACGCACTGAAATTTGTAGAGGACTACGAGGGCGAAGTGCCTGGCACAACACCGCAGACGTGCGGAAACTATCTGATGCACGACCTGCCTATGGCCAAATACGAAGCCGCCCGCTATCGCAAAAGACTGGAAGAAAACTTCGTCTCGGAATATCCGAAAGCCGCCAGACCCGTAAGCGGTGACGGCGTTGTTTTCCACGACGCATAAAGCCGACTATCCCGAACTGAACAACCAAACAAAAAACAACCAGCCAGTGGACTTACGATATATACCAAATCCGAAATACGCCGATACGGTATGCGCCTTCCGCATAGAATGTTCAAAATACCTGAACACGGAAGACATCTACATCTCCACAGGCTGGACTCTTTGGCAAATCAGCGACGGAGAGATTGAATACAGCATCGGCGACAGCGTCAGACACGGGTACGCCCATCATGTGCTTTTTTTCGCACCTCAGGACAATATCAGGATTCACTATTTTTCGAAAAACCTGAACGTCTCGATACTATGTGTAGAGGAGTCTCTGATGAACAGTGCTCTGCGAACCAAAACCTCGAAACAAAAACTCTTAACCCTGCCGGTTCTGTTGAAACAGACCGACGTGATCGACACACGCCATGCAGAGCTGACCGACAAAGCACGCACCGAACTGCACCATATCTTCAGCCTGCTTATAGACCGCGTTCCGCCGGCCACATCTCTGGCTTCAATAGAACTGGCGATGCCGTTGATTGAAGCAATGGTGTTGCTCGTGTTCGAGGCAATCGGAGTATCACACAACACCATTCGACCCGAATCGCGCATGGAGAAGATCGCCACCGACTTCATGGTCTCACTACCCGTCAATTATATTGAACACCAAGATGTAGAGTACTACGCCGCACAAGCCTGTGTGTCGGTGAAATATTTCACAGCAGTAGTGAAGAAGATGACCTCCGCCACGCCGGTGGAATGGATCAACCGCATGCTCACCACAAGAGCGCGCGAGCTGTTGTGGCTCACCGATATGACAGTAAACCATATATCTGACGAGCTGAAGTTCTCATCGCCGTCGGTGTTTATACGATTCTTCCGCCGTCGAACAGGATGCACCCCCGAACGCTACAAAACCCTGCAAAAGCAGAAACACGGGATGTAGTTAGAATGGCAAGGATGATTTATCCACTATTAATTTGTATCTTTGTAACCCCAAAAAATGTCAACCATGACTCGTAGCAATCACCTCTCACGTTTTTATTTTTTCAATTTGATATTTGCCCTGTTGCTTCCTGCGTTCGCAGTAGCCGACGAGGGTATGTGGATTCCCATGCTGCTCTCAAAGAACGAGGCAGCCATGCAGAAAGCCGGTATGCATATTTCGGCCAAGGATATCTACGACATCAACAACGCCTGCCTGAAAGACGCCGTAGTGCTCTTCGGCTCGGGCTGTACGGGAGAGTATGTCTCAGACCAAGGGCTGCTGCTCACCAACCACCACTGCGGCTATTCATTCATAGTACGCCACAGTACAGTGGCCAACGACTACCTGACTCATGGTTTCTGGGCATCCAGCCGTGAACAGGAGCTACCATGCCCAGGTCTTACGGTCACCCGTCTGGTGAGAATGGACGATGTCACGGAAGAGGTACTAAAAGGGGTGGGTAAAGACGATGACGAGGCTACCCGCAGCAACAAAATTGAAGAGAACATAACAAACATAATCAAAGAAAGGACAGCAGGCACCCACTACAAAGCCGTGATCAAACCGTTCTACTACGGCAACCAGTACTTCATCTATATAAACGAAGTGTTCACAGATGTGCGTCTTGTGGGCGCACCTCCGTCGAATATAGGTAAGTTCGGCGGCGACACCGACAACTGGATGTGGCCACGCCACACAGGAGACTTCTCGATGTTCCGCGTATATGCTGACAAAGAGGACAAACCTGCAGATTATAGCAAAGACAACGTTCCCTACCGTCCACTTAAACACATGACTATCTCTCTCAAGGGAGTGGATGAGGACGACTTCACCTTCGTCTTCGGTTATCCCGGTACCACTAAACGTTACGTCACCCACGACGAGGTGGACCTGGTCGCCAATGGAACCAACCCGATACGCATAGGACTACGCGACATACGGCTGAAACACTATAAAAACGCCATGGAACAGTCAACCAAACAACGCCTGCGCTATGCCTCTAAGGTGGCATCTATAGCCAATGGATGGAAGAAGTGGCAAGGAGAAAGCTTGGGAATAGAACGACTGGAAGGCGTGGCTCAGAAGAAAGATCAGGAGCGTCAGTTTCGCCAGTGGGCCAGCGACAAGCCTGAATATGCGAAAGTGCTGGACGAACTGGAGAAGAACTATGCCGACCTCCGTCCGATTGAAGTCGAGTGGACCTGGTTTAACGAAGCGGTGATGGCGAGCGACTTTATGGTGAGAGCTCATCAGCTTTGGCAGATAAGGCGTACTGGCGACGAACTTAAGGTTCAAGAGATTGTAAATAGTATCCTGAAATCGAACGAGACCTATTTCGAAGACTTCGAGGAGCGAAGTGCCGTTGACAAAGCTATCTTTGTGGAGACGATGATAGAGATGTGGAAAGCCGGGTATGCAAAGAAGTATTTCCTGAAATCCGTGACTGTAGCTGCAGTGCGGAAACGGCTAAATTTCATCTATGACAACTCGGTAATCAACAACCGTGAGAAACTGGAGAAGATGCTCAAGACCATAAAACCCGGAACAAACAATAAACTGCACAAAGATTCAGGGGTTGATTTTTTCACTGTAGCATACGCAAATACCTACAGCAACGAGAACCGCTCGAAATACTACGACGCCAAAGATAACATCAACCGCCTGATGCGCACCTATATCAAAGGACAGATGGCGATGTTTCCGGACAGCAACTTCTTCCCCGACGCCAACCTGACGCTACGTGTAACCTACGGCCACGTGAAAGGATTCGAGCCTGTGGACGGAGTTTACTACAAACCCTACACCACACTCGACGGAATCATACAGAAAGAGAACCCCGACATCTACGACTATGTAGTTGAGCCGCGCCTGAAAGAACTCTACCGCAGCAAAGACTACGGCAGGTATGCTAATGCGAAAGGCGAAATGCCGGTGGCGTTCATCGCCACCAACCACACCACCGGCGGCAACTCAGGCAGCCCTGTGCTTAACGCCGACGGACAACTTATCGGCATCAACTTCGACCGCTGCTGGGAGGGTACAATGAGCGACCTGCTGTTTGATCCCAACTACTGCCGCAACATCTCACTCGACATCCGATACTGCCTCTTTATCATCGACAAGTTTGCAGGTGCCAAACATCTCGTGGACGAGATGACGATAGCGCAGTGAGATATACCACGCCAACCAAAAAGTTGACACAGATAGCTGAAATCTCAAAACTATTTAGTATCTTTGCCTCCGTGAAGCAGTATTTAAGATACAATCTATTCTTCTCTCTTTCAAACCTTTTCCTGAACATCAAGAAAAGGGACATTTTCCCTTATTAGTTTCTATGGCTCACGCACGCAGCCACCGTTTCCCCTATACTCCTATAGGCGGTTTGGTTGCTTTTAGTTAGTTAATTATTAATCATATAAAATTATAAAACTATGGAACTACCATTTGCAGAAGCTTGGAAAATCAAGATGGTTGAACCCATTAAGAAATCCACACGCGAACAACGCGAGAAGTGGCTTCTTGAAGCCCACAACAACATCTTCATGCTGAAGAGCGACTATGTTTACATCGACCTCCTCACCGACTCAGGCACCGGTGCCATGAGCGACCGTCAGTGGAGCGCCATGATGATGGGCGACGAGAGCTATGGCGGAGCACGCTCGTTCTACCACATGAAGGACACCATCACCGAACTTACCGGCTTTGAATACGTCATCCCCACCCACCAGGGTCGCGCCGCTGAGAACGTGCTGTTCAGCTACTTGGTGAAGCCCGGTATGGTCATCCCCGGCAACGCACACTTCGACACCACTAAGGGACATATCGAGAGCCGTAAGGCTTTTGCCATCGACGTCACCGTCCCCGAAGCCTACGACACACAGCTCGAAGTGCCTTTCAAAGGTAACGTAAGCCTTGAGAAACTCCAGAAGGTGCTTGAGGAGAACAAAGGTAACGTGCCGTTCTTTGTTCTCACCGTCACCAACAACACCGTCGGCGGACAGCCCGTCAGCATGCAGAACATCCGCGAAACCTGCGAACTCTGCCACAAATACGGTGTGCCCGTGAATATCGACAGCGCCCGTTTCATCGAGAACGCATACTTCATCAAGACCCGCGAGAAAGGCTATGAGAACAAGACCCTCCGCGAGATTTGCAAGGAGATGTTCAGCTATGCCGACAGCATGACCATGAGTGCCAAGAAGGATGCCCTCGTCAACATGGGCGGTTTCATCGCCACCAAAAAGAAAGATTGGTACGAAGGAGCAAAACTGTTCTGCATCCCGTTCGAAGGATTCCTCACCTACGGCGGTATGAACGGTCGTGATATGGACGCTCTTGCTGTTGGATTGAAAGAAAACATCGAGTTCGAGATGGTCGAGACCCGTATCAAGCAGGTTCACTACCTCGCCGCCAAGCTCGACGAATATGGCATCCCCTACCAGCGTCCCGCCGGTGGCCACGCTATCTTTGTCGATGCCGACAAGGTGCTTACCAACATCCCGAAGGAAGAATTTCCCGCACAGACGCTCACCTGCGAGCTCTATCTCGAAGCCGGCATCCGCGCCTGCGAGATTGGCTATGTGCTGGCCGACCGCGACCCCGTGACCCGCGAGAACCGCTTCGGTGGCAACGACTTCGTGCGCCTCTGTATCCCGCGCCGCGTCTATACCAACAACCACATGGATGTCATCGCCGCCGCCCTCAAGAACGTTTACGACCGTCGCGACACCATCAAACGCGGTCTGGAAATCACTTGGGAAGCCGAGCTGATGCGCCACTTCACCTGTCAGTTCAAACGCCTCGGATAAGAACTAACAACCTTATAGTAAAAACGGTGACGCTTTCTAGTGTCACCGTTTTTCATTTGGCCTCACGCCAAGCCTGCAACATATCTTCTTTAGTCATTTCGCTAACAGTCTTGTTGCGGTTGGCAGCTGCCTGTTCCACTTGTCGGAACCGTTCAATAAACTTGCGGTTGGTTTTACCTAATGCGTCGTCGGCATTGATGCCCCGCATCGCACCCCATTTCACAATAGCGAAAAGCAGGTCTCCGAATTCCTCTTCACTTCCGCTCTGCTCAAACTCTTGATATTCCTCTTTCACTTTTGCGAAAGCCTCGTCGGCGTCACTGAAGTCGAAACCCATTCCAGCTGCTTTTTCCTGTATGCGTACAGCTTTGTTGAGCGAGGGTAACGATGTAGGGACTCCTTCCATCGCCGACTTCCGACCCTCCTTCATCTTCAGTTGTTCCCATCCCTGATGTTGGTCATTATCAGGCGAGAATATATGTGGGTGGCGAGCCACCAGTTTATCGCTTATAGCATTGAGCACGTCTGCCAACGAGAAACGCCCCTCCTCTTCGGCTATCTTGGAGTAAAACATCAAGTGCATAAACAGATCGCCGAGTTCTTTCTTGAAGTCGTCATTGCCACCATTGTCGGCCAACGAAACTATCGCCTCACTCAATTCATACACTTCTTCTATGGTGAGGTAACGCAGGCTCTGGATTGTCTGCACCTTGTCCCACGGACACTCCTTGCGCACACGATCCAAAGTGTCGCTCAGTCTTGTAAAAGCATCAATGGTGCGAGCATCCATACTTTTTCGATATTCAAATTTCAAAATTCACAATTGCACTACAGCCTTCTCACATCCTCCACCCCATCGATAGCTTTGATTTTCTTTATCAGGTTGTTCAAACCGTCTAGGTTGTTCACGTAGAGCATTATGATGCCGCGACCCACCCCTTCCGAGGCCTCCAGCGTGATGGCGCGCATGTTCAAGTCCATCTCTTCCGAGATAAGTTTCGTCAGATCTTGCAACAGTCCTTTGCGGTCGATGGCTGTTATCGAGACCCCCGTCAGCAGCGATACCTTCTCACCTTGACGCCATTTGGCGCGCACGATTTTGTTTTCGTGCTTGGCCATCTCGTCCATCGCCACCTTGCAGTTGGTACGATGGATTATGATTTTGTCGCCCGACATGATACCCACCACAGCATCACCCTGGATGGGTTTGCAGCAGGTAGCCGGCTCTGTGTGCAGACGTTCGTGGCTGCTGTCCACCACAAACGAGTGGCTTGTATCGGCACCCTTGTCCAACACCGGGTTGTTCGAGCTCTCGAAAAGGTCTTTGTATGCCCCGAGAAACATCATTTGTGGAGCTCTGCGGGCTTTCCCCAGGCTCTGTGCGATTTCCTTCTCAGTTATCTCACCGCTCGCCACACGGTAGTACAAATCGACATCGCTGCCGATGTCAAAGTAGCGTTTTATGCGTTGTAGAGCTTCTATGCCGTTGCGTTCGCCCAGCGACCCAATAATCTCCTCCAGCTTGCCCTTGCCTATCTCCTGATAGCGTTTCTTCTGCTCATGCAAGTAGTCTTTTATCTTCTCTTTCGCCTTCGCTGTCTGCACCACATCTATCCAATCGGCCGTAGGGACCGTGTTTTTAGATGTCAGCACCTGTATCTGCTGACCTGAATGCAGCGCATAGCTTATCGGCACCACCTTGGCGTTCACTTTGGCTCCTATGCAATGTATTCCAATGTCGGTATGAATGGCAAACGCGAAGTCAAGCACCGTTGACTTCGACGGCATCTTCACCACCTTCCCCTTCGGCGTGAAGAGATATATCTCTTTAGTGTAGAGCGACTCCTTAAATTCCTGCACTTGGTCGATGGCGCTCTTTTCGGTATTTTCGAAAGTGCTGCGGATGCTCTGCAACCACTCCTCCATAGGATTGTTGGCAATCTGCTCGTCGGGGTGCGCCTCTTTGTATAGGAAGTGTGCGGCCATTCCCTTCTCCGCTATCTCGTCCATCCGCTCTGTCCTTATCTGCACCTCAACATACTTGCCTATGGGCGACATCACCGTTATCTGCAGCGATTCATAGCCGTTGGTCTTAGGTGTCGTTATCCAGTCGCGGTAGCGCGATAACTTAGGTGGGAAATGCTGTATGACCAAAGCATATACTTTAAAGCACTCATCCTTCTCCCTCTTGTGGAATTCCTCGTCGCTCATCCCCTCGTCCCTCTCCACATGCAGTATGAGACGCATGGCATAGAGGTCGTATATCTCGTCAAACTGCACCCCCTTGTTCTCCATCTTCTTCCAACACGAATAGACCGACTTCACCCTCGATTTGATTTCATACTTGTAGCCCGCCTCGTCGAGATACTGGCAAAGCGGCTTGGTCATGCTCTCCTTCAGGCGTTCCTCGATGCCCGACGATTTCTCTATTCTGGCTGATATCTCGGCATATTTGTCGGGGTTGGTGTATTTCATCACCAGTTCCTCCAGCTCGGTCTTGATGTTGTACAGACCCAGTCGGTGAGCCAGCGGAATATATATATACTGCGTCTCGCTTGAAATGGCCAGCTTCTTCGTGTCTTTCATCGAATCGAGTGTGCGCATGTTGTGCAGTCGGTCGCAGAGTTTGAGGAAAATGACGTAGGCGTCCCTGCACATCGAGAGAAGTATCTTGCGGTAGTTCTCCGCCTGCTTCGACTCGCTCTGATGCAGCTCCATCACATCCTCTATCTTCGTCACCCCATCGACTATCGTAGCCACCCTATCGCCGAAGAGCATCCTTATGTTGTCCAGCGTTATCTCCGTATCCTCGACCACATCGTGCAACAGCGCACATATCACCGCCAGGGGGCCAAGACCGACCTCCTTCACAGCTATCAACGCCACCGCCAGTGGGTGGAAGATGTAAGGCTCACCCGACTTACGACGCGTGCCGCTGTGTGCCTGCTTCGCTATCGCGTAGGCGCGGAAGATGTCCTCCTCCTCCTGTGGCGAGAGCGTCTTTATCTGACGGCAAGCCGCCAGCAGCTCTTCATATTTCTCTTGTATCTGCAGCTCTTCACGCTGCTCGTCGATTTCATACATGGTCCTCTACTGCTAGAACAGACTCACGGCCGCAGCCGGCACTCCGAAAGGCAGGCTCAAGCCACAACTGAAAAATGAACCGTAGTTGGTCAACGTGGCACCCACCGACACACTCATCCAGCTGAAAGCCTTGTGGCGACGGTTCACACGCGCCAGACGCATTCCTACCTCGGCGCCATATCCGAATCCTGCCACAAAACCGGCGTAAGCCTGGCAATCCACCCTGCTGTCGATTCTTGAGAATCGATAAACAACTCCTGCCGAACCCCAGTAGGCATTCACTCCGTTCATAAACGTTCCATAGAATCCCACTATATTCGGCACATAGCTAAGGTTCAATCCGATGGCCATATCGTATGTACCATAGAGATACTTCACCTCTACGAACCACGATGAGAAGTCGTGTCCGAAGTAGCGCATCTGCTGTCGCCTTGAAAGTTTCCTCACAGGCTCCATCGGCACGCTGTCGGCAATTACCCTACTGGATGCCGTATCGACCGTAGGCGTAGCGGTCAACTGGTTGCTGTCGGTCACCTGTTGGTCACCAATAGATACGCTGTCGCTCTGTGCATAAAGCATCCCGCCCATTGCCAAAGCAGCTATCACTAAAAGCAATCTTTTCATCCCCTCGCAGTTTTTATGACCTATAACTTGAAACTAAAAACTTGAAACCAATCTTTTACTCTTCCATAGGAGCGTTCTTCATAGCCTCTCTCACCTTGCCTTCCAGTTCGGCACTCAGTTCCTCGTTGTCTTTCAGCAGTTGTTTCAAAGCCTCACGACCCTGTGCCAGCTTGGTCTCGCCGTAGCTGAACCACGAACCGCTCTTCTTTATGATGCCATATTCCACGCCGAGGTCGATTATCTCACCGATCTTCGAGATACCCTCGCCGAACATCAGGTCGAACTCGCACACTCTGAACGGCGGTGCCACCTTGTTCTTTACCACTTTCACCTTCACGCGGTTGCCAATGTTCTGGTCTCCGTCCTTGATGGCCTGTGTGCGGCGTATGTCTATACGCACCGAGGCGTAGAACTTCAGCGCGTTGCCGCCCGTAGTCGTCTCCGGGTTGCCAAACATCACGCCCAGCTTCTCACGCAGCTGGTTGATGAAAATGCAGCAGCAACCAGTCTTGCTTATCGTCGCCGTCAGTTTTCTCATCGCCTGGCTCATCAGACGCGCCTGCAAGCCCATCTTGCTGTCGCCCATCTCGCCGTCTATCTCCGCCTTCGGCGTCAATGCCGCCACCGAGTCGATGACGATGATGTCTATCGCACCCGAGCGAATCAGGTTGTCCGCAATCTCCAGTGCCTGCTCACCGTTGTCCGGCTGCGACACCAAAAGGTTTTCTATATCCACCCCGAGTTTCTTGGCGTAGAAGCTGTCGAAGGCATGCTCAGCGTCGATGAACGCCGCGATGCCGCCCTGTTTCTGCGCCTCCGCAATCACGTGTATTGCCAGTGTGGTCTTACCAGACGATTCAGGTCCGTAAATCTCAATCACTCTGCCTTTCGGAAAACCACCCACGCCCAATGCAGCGTCAAGTGCAATGCTGCCTGTGGGTATCACCTCCAAACTCTCGTCCGGACGGTCGCCCAGCTTCATAATCGAACCCTTGCCGTAGTTCTTCTCAATCTTGTCAAGTGTGCTCTGCAGAATCTTAAGCTTCTCCTGTTTCAAAGCATCTACATCGTCTTTTGCCATAATTTCAATGATTTATGTGATTATTATAATTTTGTTTCGCCTCATTGCAATATGGCAAATATACAAATTTTATTTCATCCCCGCAAATCCACCTCTCTACTCCTCCCCTACCCTCGCCAAAAAGCGTATTCTGAACGGCTCCTACATGCAATAAATAACAATTTCACCATTCAAAAATCGAATTTCGAAATTCATAACCAAAAAAAGTGTACCTTTGCAGTCCATTTCAACGTATCAAAAATTAAACATTTCAACAATTTAAACACTATGGAAATCCTCAGCAATAGAATCCTCAACATGGCCGAGAGCGAGACGCTCGCCATGACCGCCAAAGCCCGCGAACTGAAAGCTCAAGGCAAAGACGTGATAAGCCTGTCGATAGGTGAGCCCGATTTCAACACGCCCGACTGTGTGAAAGAGGCTGCCAAGAAAGCTATCGACGACAACTTCACCCACTATCCTCCCGTTCCTGGCTACCCCGACCTGCGCGAGGCTATATGCAAGAAATTCGAGCGCGACAACGGCCTGCATTTCAAACCCGAGCAGATAGTCGTCTCGACTGGTGCCAAGCAGTCAATCTACCAGTTGGCTCAGGTGCTCATCAACCCTGGCGACGAGGTGGTCATCCCCACCCCGTTCTGGGTCTCGTACAAAGAGATTGCACGTGTCGCCGGCGGCGAATGCGTCTATGTAAAGACCTCCATCGAGAACAAGTTCAAGGTGACTCCCGAGCAGCTTGAGAAGGCCATAACCCCGAAGACCAAACTCATCATGTTCTCGACCCCGAGCAACCCCACCGGCATGCTCTACTCCAAGGAGGAGCTGCGCGGCATAGCCGACGTGGTGGCCCGCCATCCACATGTATTCGTCATGGCCGACGAGATATACGAGCACATCAACTTCGTGGGTAAGCACGAGAGCATCGCACAGTTTGAAGAAATCCGTGACCGCGTCATCACCATCAACGGCGTCGCCAAAGGTTTTGCTATGACTGGCTGGCGTATCGGTTTCATCGCCGCTCCCACCGTCATCGCCAAAGCCTGCAACAAACTGCAAGGTCAGGTGACCTCGGCCACCTGCTCAATAGCACAGAAAGCCACCGTCGAGGCTATGCTTATGGACCCCGCCACCAGCAAGGACATCATCTCGATGCGCGAGACCTTCCGTCAGCGCCGCGACATGGTTTACCAGCTCCTGTGCGAGATACCTGGCTTAAAGGTCTGCATGCCCGAAGGTGCCTTCTATTTCTTCCCCGATGTAAGCGCCTACTACGGCAAGAGCTTCAACGGTAAGAAAATCGAGAACTCCACCGATATGGCGTTCTACCTGCTCAACGAGGCCAACGTGGCCACGGTGATGGGCTCCGCCTTCGGCGACGACGACTGCATCCGCCTGAGCTACGCCACCAGCGAGGACTTGCTCCGCGAAGCCCTGCGCCGCATGAAAGAGGCATTCGCCAACCTAAAATAGCTCACTATAATCATAAAACAATCTAAGAGCCAACCGTAACTGGTTGGCTCTTTTATTATCATGCACTACATACGCCTCCCTTACAAATAACATGCGTTTGGCAGAGGTGTGTCGAGGGACAGGAGGTTCGTTACCAATATGTCAAATTCAAGGCATCCACAATATTTTCCGCATACGTCAAGCCATTCCCTTTTCTCAACACACATACAATGTCGTTACATACAAACCACAAACCATAAGAGAGCACGAGATAAATGAGAGTATATATACCATATCTTGTCTTTTTCATTTTTGCGGTTTGATGAATTTCATCGAAGATTCTGTCACGTCTGTCGTTATGCTTGAAATACAAGTATGACAACGCTATCATCACAAATCCGATAATCAGCATCAATTTATTAGTAATTTCATAAACAGCAGCACTTTGAACAAACAATATACCGACAATATCGAACACCACGAATATGTTGACGGCAATTGTAAACCCCACAAGAAAATATGAAGCCATGTATGGATCACCACCCAAAAGGAGGCCACCTCTCTTATGAAGATAGGCGGGAAAATAGAAAAGGTATTTGTAAATCATAGACACCTGGGCTAATGACTGGTCTTCCGGCATAAAAGGATTCTCAATGAAACGACTAATGGTTAACGGTGGTCATTTCTTTTCATCATATGTGGCCAATATAAGGTTTCTACTTTTTCTTTTGGGAACACCTGTAGCAGGCATTCTTTTGCTTTAGATGTGTCCACTTCCACCATTTTACCTCTTAAATAAGCGTCACACATAAGAATTGCACAGCTTTCATCTTTCTGTTCAACACCCTTGCGTATATAGTAAAGAACATATTGGCATGTGGCTGAGTCGAATTCAATATTATTGGTCTTGAAATGATCGTCCATTATATGGTAAATGGTACTGAATGCTGCCTTATACTGATATTTGTCAGCCATGAAAATCGAGTACGGGAGCAGGTCGGCATCAAAATAGTAGAATCGTAACTGGTTGTATGCATTGGTATCCCCATATTCGAGAACATCGCGTTGCAATACATCTTTCGGTGGAACCTCTTGTGTTGTAGTACAAGAAAGGAATATCCCTGCCAAGATAAAGCTCGCTATTATGCAACCTGTAAACGTTTTCCCCATTTTATTGTTGTTTTCAAATCCAACATTCACATGAGTTAACATCAAATCAACCCAGTAATGGCTTGCCAAGATTTTTTTATCGAATCAGCATAATCTTTACCCACGAAACCTGTTTTAAAACCATACTTGTCGCAACTATTTGAATCTCCGTCGGGAACTATTTTAACCGCCCGGTGCATCGAACACCTCCATGATTTGTCGTAATAATCATACCCAATCGATAGCACCTCGTTACACTCTCCGTCGATAGTCAGATATGTGGATGGACTAAAATACACATCAATTTCTTCTAGTAGCATACTATCACAGTATAATAGTTCTTTATACTGAATAAGGTCATTCTTTCCACGAGGACACCATACATCACTTGAAATACTTTTTGTTTCAAAACTCCCTGTATATTGAGTCCATGCGTAATCATTGTGAGAACAAACCCAATCATCTTGTATCTCTGTAAGTTTCAGCGGCGATGGATTAACATATCGACAACCGCTATTCTGCGTTCTATTGCATGCGAAACAGGATAATAATACGAAAAACGACAATAGATAGATACCTTTTATCCTCAATAAGTTCAAATCAATATTTGTCACTGAAGTCACTGACTCCCTTGAATTCGATTGTCATTTTCGTTGTTTCCAACGGCATATCGGGGGGAACGAGTTTCCACATCATTCATGGGTCGCAGTTGGTAGAAAAGACGTTGCTGCGAGTCCTTCAGTGGTGTAACCACGAATGTAGAGTCCGTCCACGTATAATACCAAACACCGGCCATGGTGTGGCGATACATTGTGTCATAGCAAAAGAATTCCACTTTATGACAGTAAAAGTTGTTGTCGTAAACTATCTTGTGGTTCTTCAACAGTATCAACTTGTATTCGCTGTCCTGAAGGAATGCCTTGGGGGAATAAGGCACACCCATGGCCGACGCCATCTCCTGCCCGGTGGTACAATCATAAAAAAGATATGCAGTGTCGTAATCCTCACCTAACGCCTTCTTAAGATTAATCACACCACCCTGCGGACATTCGGATTCGATATATGAGGAAAGCACCCTGTCCGTATTGCGGCATGAGGCAAAAACGACACAGCTACAGATAATTACGACTTGCAATAATCTTTTGTTCATAAAAGGCATTTTTTGAGTTGTTTACGAGGCCTTATGTCATATCTTGTCGTCAATTACCTACGCTGACTTTAAATACTTTCTCAGTGCCATCAAGCCGTCATCCTTGGAAAAGACATTCTTGACAATATAATAGTTACGCATATCGCTGGACAGGAAAACAAACCAACAACTCTCGTGGACTGTTAACGTTGGACAATCGGTGTTCACGCCAAATTGCTGAATCTCATGCGACGAGAGCGTATCTTCGCCAGGAAAGGAATACGCCACAATGTAGTGGCCGAGCAACTCAAGCCTTGTCACGTCGGAAACATTCAAAGCCCAGGGGTCTGTACGGCCGATATGATACACCTCGAAGCTTCCGTTCTTCTCTTCATACGAAATCATAACCACAGGGGCTGAGGAATCGATGGGATAGTCATTCTCAAGTGCATAATGACGCGCGATTTCGGAAAGGAGCATACGTTTCTTCAAACCAGCCTCGACGCCATATTGATAGTTGAGTATTTTGTCTATCTCCTTGTATTCGTTTTTCGAAACCGTCGTCTCGCCGTTGGGCTCTTTCTGCATCTTGCCCACGCAGCCGGTAAGGGATAACAACACTATTAAAAGGATGGGGATGGCGGCTTTCATTTTGGTGGAGGATTACACAATTTTGGGGATACACACTTGTAATACAACGCCGTATATTGCCTTTTTATTGCATTCCCAGACTTATGGAATGTGGGATTTCTTTTTTTTCGTGATTTGTAATCCCATATTGTGCCAACAAACTATATTACACCAAAAACCTCAAGCGAAGCGACAAAGAATTTTCGTATCTTTCGTGTCTTTCGATGTGAAAAAGCAAAAGTCAGAGTAAACCGTTTTCAGTCGCAACCGCGGGCGGCTGACAACAAAAAACAGTCGATAGTTATTAATCCGTCAACTTAATCCAGTCGCAGGACGCAAAAGTGACAACCCAAATCAGCAAACCACAGTAAAAGCGAAGTGGGCGTAGAATAGGAACAGAATAGGAGAAAAGTAAGGTCAGTATAAGGTCAGTAAAGGGTCAGTATATAACCAGTATATAACCTATGTAGATAAAATGTAGGAGCAAAATAGGTAAAAAGTAAAAGAAAGGTAGGTGAAAAGTAGGAGCAAAGTAAAAGAAAGGTAAAAGGAAAGTAAAAGGAAAGTAGGTAAACTGTAGGAGAAATGTAAAAGAAATGCAGGTAAACGTCGATGTCTTAGGTTTTTGCACGGTTTATTCTGCAACTTTCCAAACCAATTTTACTTATTTCACCAGAGGATGGGCTTTTTGCAGAGCAAAGTCGCTGCAAAGCCACTGCAAAGTCACTGCAAAGTCGCTGGAGGGGTTTGCCCATTGTACCGAATTTTCAATCCCACCTAAATCCTTCCGAAATCAAGCGTTGGCATACTCCCACGGATATAAACAAACAAGGGGAGCGTAGAAAACTATGCTCCCCCTCATGTTTGTATGAACCTGTTGATTACAGGCCGAGTTTCTTCTTTACCAACGGCAGGATATCTTCGCTGTCCTGCTGGTAGAGCAATGCTCCGACGCTGGTGTCGAAGATATAGGTGTAGTTGTTCTCCTTGGCCACATCCTCGATAGCCTTACGGGCCTTGTCGATGATGGGTTTAAGAACCTCTTGCTCACGGTCTTGCAGTTTCTTCTGAGCGTTCTCTTGGAACTCCTGGATACGCTGACCCATATCCTGCAGCTCACGCTCCTTGGTTTGGCGTATAAGGTCGGACATCTGGTCTTTCTTGCCCATATAGTCGTTATAACGCTGTTCCAACTCGTTCTGCATATTCTTGAGGGTGGTCTGCAGCTCGTCAATCTCTTTCTGCAATGTGTTCTGCGCCTCTTCGCGACCAGGCATAATCTGCATAAGGTCGGACGAATTGATATGACCGAGTTTCACGGGTTTCTGTCCCATAGCCGTTCCACATACCGACGCCATGATTACCAGCAACGCAATTAATGTCTTTTTCATGTTTACTTGTTTTATTTTTGTATTCGTATTTTCAGTTATTTATGTTGTCCTTGGATAAATAGCTCCAACCATTTGTAATTTGCAAAGATACAATTTTTTGTTCAATTGCCTCACCGACCCTATCGCTTCATCTTATTAACGCCTGGCTTGTTGTCTTTCTCTCGTATCGGTGTTTTTTTGATGTCTGACGGTTCTTTGCCTGTTCCTTTGCCGCTTGAACCTTTGGGTGAATCAACATTGCTGTCAGCCTGTTGCTTTCCGCTTTCTGCAGTCACCCCAAGCATCTCCAGCACCTGCGAACTCACATCGTACTTTGCGTTCACATAAGCCAGTGACGAATTGCCTGCCTTATCAAAGATGAATGCATAGCCTTTCTCTGATGCCAGTCGCGAAAGGGCATTATACACACGATCCTGCACTGGCTTTATCAACTCGGCTCGTTTCTTGTCCAAATCACCCCCAACGCCGAAATACTGATACTGCAATGTCTTCACCTCCTGTTCCTTGGTTTTCAAGTCCTCCTGCCGGCGACGCTTAAGGTTCTCGGGCAACAGGTAAGCCTCCTGCTGGTAAGCGTTGCGCAGGCTTTCCAGTTCCTGCTGCTTCGCTTCGAGTTCCTTCTGCCAATCCACTGCGTACTGATCCAGCCGTTTCTGTGCCTGCTGATAGTCAGGTATCTTCGAAAGCACGTACTCCGAATCGAAGCACGCGTACTTTTGTGCGTTGCAATAGCCAAAAACAAGGCAAAAAACTATTGAAAGGATTGCTCTCTTCATCGCCGCGCCAGATTATCAGTCTAAACTTTGTCCTATTGAGAAATGGAAGTGCGAGCCTCCGTAGTTCGCGCTACCGTTCTTGCCATCAAAGCCGTAGCCCCAATCGATACCTATCAAACCAAACATAGGCATGTAGAGACGAACTCCCACTCCTGCCGAATTATACATCTTGAACGGCTGGAATTTCTTGATGTCGTCCCAGCAGTTACCTCCCTCAAGGAAGCCGAGCACATATATCGTCGCACTTGGACTTTCTATTATCGGGTGACGCAACTCAATAGTGTATCGGTCAAATATAGAGCCACCGTTCGACGGACTGATGGAGTTGTTCTCATATCCTCTCAGCGGCACCACCTCGCGACCATCTATCATCCAGTTTGACAGACCGTCGCCGCCCACATAGTAGCGTCCGAACGGCGACAGACCTATATCCTTGTTGAAGTAGCCCATCCACCCGAAACGGAAACGGGTGTTCAACACCAGATTACCCACGATATTCATCATCCACGACCCACGCAGGTTGATTTTGTAGTATTCCACCCACTTGTATTTCTCCTGTGCCGTCATGGTAGAATAGTCTTTCCCGGTGAAGGCTGAGAAAGGTGGTGTGATATAACCCGAAATCGACACCTCTGAACCGCTGCGTGGATATATGGGGGAATCCATTGAATTGCGGCTCAAGGTGATGCCGTATGAGATATCGTTGGCATCGCCATCGGTGAACAGGTCGCTGTTCAGGCCGCGATAGTTGTTAAGCTTATAGTGTTTGTAGGTAATGCCGTGCGACAGAATGAAATAGTCGTCGGGCCATTTCAATCGCTTGGACAGCGACACACTTCCTCCCGAGATGCGGAGGCTATAGTATCCCGTCTGCCCTTTGTCATACAGTATTCCGTTGGAATAGAGGTTGTGGTAGGCCGAGATGGTCAGCGACTGCGGTGACTTGCCTCCCAGCCATGGTTCGGTAAACGAGCCGCTTATGGCGTAGTAGTATTTTCCGTTGGTCACAGCGTTGATTGACAGCTTTTGTCCGTCGCCAGCCGGCAGCGGAGCCCACGCGCTCTTCTTGAATATGTTGCGAGCCGAGAAGTTGTTAAGCGTGATTCCTATCTGACCTATAATCATTCCACTGCCGTAACCTCCCTGCAGCTGCAGCTGACTGGTGCTGCCCTCTTCCACCTTATAGACAATATCAACGGTGCCATCCTCGCTGTTGGGTCTTGGGTCTGGCATAATGGACTGCTCTTTGAAATACCCAAGAGTCACCAGTTCACGACGGCTGCGTATCACCGCGTCGCGACTGAAGAGGTCGCCTGGACGGGTGTGCAACTCTCGCATGATAATCTTGTCGTTCGTAATGGTGTTACCCTCTATCGACACATTGCGTATTCTGGCTTGTTTGCCTTCATAGATACGGATTTCGATATCAATGGAGTCGTTCTCGACTGCCACTTCGACCGGGGTTGCACGGAAAAACAGATATCCGTTGTCCATATACATCGCAGTAATGTCTGTGCCAGACGGATTGTAGTTCAGGTTGGTTTCTAGTGTTGATTTGTTGTACGGGTCGCCTTTCTCAATTCTCAAGTGCTTCGACAACTCCTCAGACGTGTATATCGTGTTGCCCGAGAAAGTTATGTTGCGGAAGAAGTATTTGCGTCCTTCATAGACTTTCATCTCCACCCGCACACGTTCCTGCTTGGATTTCTTACTGTCGCTCACTTTCAGCGAGTCCATCGCAACAGGATATACTGTGTCCCACTCAATGCGCGCATCCCTGAAACCCTGGTTGTTATAATAGTCAATCACATTGTTCAGGTCTTCCTGAAAGTCGGCGTCAATGTATTTCGACTTCTTCCAGAAGCTGGAAGTCCAGAAATACATCTTTTTCCAGTAGTTCACATCGTGGGTCTTTTTCATCTTGCGCAGCAGTTTGCCTGTCTTTATCGACTCGTTGCCTACTATGCTGAGCCTGTCTATCTTCACCTGCTTGCCTTTATCGACGTTGTAAACCACAATTGCCCTGTCTCTCTTCCCTCCCACCGTATCCTCTATCAACTCTGTATCAACTCTGACATTGGTATATCCTTTGTCTGAGTAGTAACTCTTGATTTTGTTCTTCGTCATTGTTAGCATATTCTCCGTCACAACATCTCCAACGGCAATCTTCATTTCGTCACGCAGTTTATCGGCATCTCCTTTCTTCACACCGTTGAAACGGAACTTCTCCAACTTGGGCCGCCCTTTAAGTTCCAACTCCAGAAACACCTTGCCCGATTCTATCTTCGTAACCCTTATCTTGATGTCCTCAAACAGACCCTGTTTCCAAAGGTTCTCTATGGCAGTGGCCAATTTGTCTCCCGGCACTTTGATACGATCGCCAATCTGAAGACCCGCCACCATCATAACCATGCGGTGGTCGAGACGCTCTGCACCTGTGAAAGTGATCCCGCCGATTTCATACTCCTTCGGCGTCAAATAGTCTATGTCATAGCTCAAGTTGTCGTCTGCCTGAGCCCATGCCATGTGGGGCACAGCAAACAACACAAATACGGTAAATATGACGATTTTATATAGCGATTTCATCTATGGTTCCTTGTTCGGAGTTTTTACACCCTTAATAGAACTATAACATAAAAACGTTTGTTTTATTATATCACAAGCCGAAAAAATGTCAAAACTAGACACGTCCGTATCTGCGTTTCCTCTGCTGGAACTCATATATAGCCTCTTGAAAGTCCTTTTTTCTGAAATCAGGCCATAGGATGTCGCAGAAGTAAAATTCGGTATAGGCCATCTGCCACAGCATGAAGTTGCTAACCCTCAACTCGCCACCCGTACGGATAAGCAAGTCGGGATCGGGATAACCGCTTGTTGCAAGATTGTCTTCAATTGTCTTGTCATCCACCTTGTCCGCTTCAACGCCCGATGCAACTATTTTTTTCACAGCTTCGCAAATTTCCCATCTCGAACTGTAGCTCAACGCCAACGTCAACGTGGTAGCAGTGTTTTCCGCCGTTGTCGCTATACACTCCTCCAACCGTTTCCTTGCACCCTCGGGCAGCCGACTCATATCGCCTATGGCTGCCAACTTCACGTTATTTTTCTTCAGTGTCGGCGTCTCGTCGTGTATTGCTTTCACCAACAGATTCATCAAGCCGTCAACCTCCTCTTTTGGACGGTTCCAGTTCTCGGTGCTGAATGTGTAAAGTGTCAAATATTTAACACCTAGTTCCACTGCCGACTCCACCGTCTCCCTCACCGCCGTCAACGCATGCTGATGTCCGAAAATTCTTCGCTGCTGCTGCTTCTGAGCCCACCGGCCGTTGCCGTCCATGATAACCGCAACATGCTGTGGGATATTATTCTTGTCAAGTTCTACCATATCGAGTTATATTCTTACGTCAAACCGCCATCACACCTCACTAATCACCATACACCCATACAAATCTCATTTGTCAATTCACTATTCACTAATCACTATTCACCTAATATTACACCTCTTCGGAAACATCCATCCCATCATCACATCTAGGCTTATGCTAACAGACACATTCATATAAGTGTACCAGTCGTTCAGCGAGTCGTCGCCGCGCTTTATTCCAACCGCATTCAACACGCCACCTTCCACCTCGGCGCTTCTATCCGCCATACGCGCAGCCAGCTCACCGCCTTCGGTGGTTCTCAACAGGTCTCCACCCACGTATGTCGTGCTTACATCGTCCAGATAGTCAGTAAACGTCGCCCTCACTCCATACTCCACATAAACCTGCAGCCACCTATTAGGGCTCACCCTCAATCCCATGCCGAAGGGAATCATCAGCTGCACCAGCGAATATGGCGTCCTATCCTCATATTGCGTCGTCCCCTGCCCTTCGGTACAAAGCGGTCTCAGTTCGACCCATTCTTCCTCTCCTGTATCAGGGTTGGTGTATTTCGCCTTGGGGTTGAATCCCATCAAACCGACTCCGGCATACAAATAAGGGCTGAACCTCCACTGTACATCGCTGAATCCGTATGGCAGGAAATTGAACTCGGCCCGAGCCGAGGCCTCCCACACATACGACTTGAAGCTCAGGTTTCTCATCGCTATCGCGTCAGGATTTCCACCCTCTATATGCCCGTACGCACCACCTATCTTCAGCGACCAGCGGTCATCAAAACAGTATCTGAAACCAGCACCGTAGGCAAGGTTAGGTTTTGCGAAAAGCCTCTGGTTGTTTAAGTCTCCTATATAGCTCATGCCACCGATTTCAAGGCTCAGCTCACTATGCTCCAGAAAGCGGTGCTGCGCCGTGAGACACAGCGGCATAACCACCATGAGGGCGGCAACAATCAGCCGTTTATATTTCTTCCAACCCAAAACTTGAAACTCAAAACTCCAAACTATAGCACACACTCTCCATCTGCATCAGCAAGTCTCTCTTCGTGTACGGTTTATTCCTCGGACAATACACATACCCCGTCACCGTCACCAACTCTTTGTTGTCGGGCGACAGCACCGCATAGCTCACGAACGGACCACCCATAAAGTTGCCCTGCAGCCGCCAGCAACCGCGAGTTTCCACACAGTACGTCCCCGTCGGGAAAGGCACTGCCCTGCTCTGTATCTCCATCAGATACTCACCGCTCTCACTGTCACGACGACGTTCTATACACATATAGCTTCCCTCCGACGGTCCTGGGACATATCGGCACATCATGCTGTCAATTGAGTCAAGAAGCCTATTCTCGTCAAACTGCCCTTTGTCCTTGTAGTCGTACTTTTGTATCAATACTCCCATCCCAAAGTCCTTGGCCTCTATCCGCACCCATCCAAAATCTCCGTCCATCTTCGCCACACTGTATTTGTCCGACAGCTTCAAGCCTAGCCCCAAGCCCTCTTTTACAGCCTTCTCCACCTCATATCCCTCCTCGCCATCGTATGCTTTCCACACCCTCTTGTGCTCAGCCTCATACATCTCGCTCACAATAGCTTTCTCGTATGCCTTCAGCAGCGAGTCGAGCGAACGCGTGTCCTTCGCTGCAATGTCGTATATCACCTGCGGTGCCGAGTATCTATCCTTGTGATGGTAAACCTTGTTGTTGTTCTCAGGATTCACGTCCAGCAGCAGCACATTGCGGTGTACCTTGAACATCTCCACACTCTCAAACGATGACTTGGGTATCTGCACTATGTCGAACTTCTTGTCCGGTTGGGGCAGACAAGCCTGCGGACTTCCGAATATCGAATCAATCAAAGCCTTCACTTCGCCATTATACACATCCTTATCTGCAACTACCATCAGCTCCAGCGTCTTACCCGACGAGCCACGCTTGCCGTTCATCTTTTTCGACTGACCGCTACAGCCACACAGCAGCAGCGCCGTCACAGTAAGTAAAAATATTGTCTTTTTCATATCTTAGGATTCAGAGCTTATGAGCGTGAACAAACCTTACCTGTTAAAGGCTACATATTATAAAACGAGAAAAAAGATGAATTATTGCAACGACGGCACGTCCAAGCCGAATCAGAAAGACACATAACGGCATCATACAAATCAATGCCAACTTTTTGACTATTGACCACTTAACTTTTTGCCCTTATCTACCATATATATATGACCACCAAATAAAAATACTCACCCATCAAATTCAAAAAAATTCAAGAAAAAATAACAGTGTCAGTATCTGGCATACTTGGGTCATATATTTGCAGCATCGAACAATAAAACATCATACTATGGAAAACGCTGTAAAAGAAACGAAAATCAAGAAGTTAGACCTCCTCGCCGCCGTTGAGAAAATTGTTGACTTATCAAAAGGCTCCGGCCTCTCACCCGAATTCTACCGCCAAGCGAGCCGTTACATCAAGCACCTCGCCACACGACTCAACCTCACCAAGGAGCAGAGCGTGATGCTCGCCCTCTTTATCGACAAAAGCGATGACAACAGCATAACCCTAACCGATCTCGCCGTTCACCTCGACTGCCGCACCACACGCATGATACGCTACAGCAACGAAATTGACGAACTTGTGCGCCGAGACATGATAATCCGCAGCAAATCGTCACGCTGCGTCTCCTACCGTGTTTCCATTGACGTCATCGAAGCCTTCAAGAAAGACGAGGTCTTTACCCCGTGCGACCGCAGCGGCCTCACATGTCAGCAACTCTTCAGTGAGATGGCCGACATCTTCGAGATGGTCGATGACGACGAGATGGATGACGAAACCGCAAAGGAGCACCTCAAACAACTGCTCGAAAGCAACCGCCAGCTCGACTTCGTGCAGAAGGTCAACGCTTACAAACTTTGCGGCACCGACCTCATTCTTCTGTTGCAGTTCTGCCATCTGTTTGTCAACAACGACGATGACTGCGTCGGATTCCATAACCTCGACTCGATGCACAGCAAAGGTCTCATGAGACGTATAAAATCAGAGTTTACACAGGGAGACCACGAGCTTCAACAGATGAAGCTGATTGAGTGGAGCACCGACGGCGATTTCGCCAAGAAAGAATACTATCGCCTCACGATGGAGGCCAAACGCAACCTCCTCGACGAGCTGCAGCTGCCCTCGCTCGAAGGCGACAAGCCCAAACGCGGAGTGCTTAAGGCCGACACCATCAAGCCCCGCAACCTCTTCTATTCCGCCGACATCACCCACAGCATCGACGAGCTGTCCGGATTGCTCGACCCGCAGCACTACGACGACATCCATGCCCGACTTCAGGAACAAGGCTTCCGCTGTGGATTCACATGCCTCTTCTACGGCGCACCCGGAACTGGCAAGACCGAGACGGTGCTGCAACTCGCCCACCGCACGGGGCGCGACATCCTCCAGGTCAACGTCTCAGAGATAAAGAGCATGTGGGTCGGCGAGAGCGAAAAGAACATCAAAGCCGTCTTCGACAGCTACCGCCGCATAGCGAAGGAGAGCAAGCTCACTCCGATACTCCTCTTCAACGAAGCCGACGCCATCATAGGCAAACGCCAGGAGGGAGCAGAGCGCGCCGTCGATAAGATGGAGAACTCCATCCAGAACATCATCCTGCAGGAGATGGAGACCCTTGACGGCATACTGATTGCCACCACCAACCTGGCGCAGAACATGGACAAAGCCTTCGAGCGCCGTTTCCTCTACAAGATAAGGTTCGACAAACCAACAGTCGAAGCCCGCGCATCCATCTGGCACGAGATGCTGCCCACCCTGAGCGACGCCGACGCCACGAAGCTGGCAGAGCGTTACGACTTCAGCGGCGGACAGATAGAGAACATAGCACGCCACTATGCCATCGACGCCATCCTGCACGGCACCGCAGCCCCCACCGCCGAGGCGTTAGCATCCCATTGCGACAACGAGCGAATCTACAACCGCAAAGAGCGCAAGATTGGATTCTGAGGTTCTCTTATAAGTCCTATAGGTCTCATAGGTCCAATAGGTCTAATATGTCTTATAAGTCTAATAAGACCAATAAGTCCTATAAATCCTATAATACAAGCATTTATCGCCACTTAATACTTAAACCTTACAGCTTAAAACTTTTTTTCGTACCTTTACTCCCATCTTATGATAGAATATATCGCTGATAAAGAACACTACACCAAAGTGTTAAGTTGCTGTTCGCAGGTGAAGCACGACCTTTGGATAGGCACCGCCGACCTCAAAGACCTCTATGTGGGGGCCTCGAAAGGTAAGGTGGAGCCTTTCCTCGCGGTGCTCGACCGGCTGCTGAAGCGTGGCGTCGAGGTGCGGCTGCTGCATGCCAAAGAGCCGGGCGACAACTTCCGTGAAGATTTCGACAAGTATCCCGGCTTGTGGGCGCGATTGGAGCGACGGCTGTGTCCGAGAGTACATTTCAAGCTTATGGTCTTCGACTGCTCGAAAGTCTATATCGGCTCCGCCAACCTCACCGGAGCCGGCATAGGAATGAAAGGCGAAGGCAATCGCAACTTCGAAGCTGGCATCTTGACCGACGAGCCCACCTTAGTTGACGCCGCCGCCGACCACCTCGACAACGTCTGGCAAGGAAGGCCGTGCAAGAGTTGCAAAAGGAAAGAGTTTTGCGGGGATAGGATTGGGTGAGAATTGATATCTTTACAACATAAACATTAATAACAATGGAAAACACAAAACAAGAAAACAACGCAATGGCAACCCCAAACCAAGACAACTACG
This sequence comes from Bacteroidales bacterium, assembly GCA_017616895.1. GTDB lineage: Bacteria > Bacteroidota > Bacteroidia > Bacteroidales > P3 > Colimorpha. The sequence goes on along the minus strand of JAFZXE010000002.1, from coordinate 8,997 downwards.
AATATTCCATGATAACCATCTTTGATGAAGATGGTGAAGGATGGGATTACGAAATTGATTACATTCTATCCAATGGCATTACGGGGCCGAAGGAAGAACAAATTGCATACCTAAATGAAATCATCAGAGACATTGAGCACTATAGAGATTATATAAACTCTCTGGACAAGTCAGATTCAAGGTTTGACGAATGAGTAACCTTGTGGAGGTGGAATGGGGTGAATATATAAAGTCACTTGCATTTGCTGTGGGGAATTAGTATCTTTGCAAAAATTTATAAATCAATACCACTATGGAAAATTACGACATCGGCGAGATCGAGACCGAACTGGAGTGCCTTTCCCTTCAAGAAAAGAGGGAGCGTCTTAAGAATGTGCAAAATGAAATTGAATCAAAAATTGAGGAATTGGAGGCGGCAAAAGACGATGTGAATGATCTGTTGAGCGATGTTGAAGACCATATCAACGACAACTACGAGGCGGAAATATACACCGCACTCAAAGGCATATCGTCGGATGCGTGCAAGCTTCTTCCCGACAACACGCTTGACATTGAAGGTTTGAAGTTTGGGTTTTATCGGTTCTGTGAAAACGACAACACACTAAATATCTATATCAACGGCAGAATGCCTATCGTTAATACTGGCGATTTTGATGCCGAGTTTAAGGCGTTCCTGCAGCCGATACTACCCAATGCCAAATACAAAGACAGGCAGCTAAGCATCCGAATAGACGACAACCGTGAGGTTGCGACTTTGGTCAAAGGAATTGTGGAAAAACTTATCGCCGAAGCACCAAAGATTGTAGGGTTGGGTGGGAAGTATAGGTTTGTATAAACAATGTAACGCCAAATGATTCAATACCCAAAGAAGTCATAACTTTTACCGTACCGAATGTCAAGCAATTGAAACCACTTTTTTATAAACAAAATTCATTTACATGGAACTTTTTGACGAAATAAAAGCGGTTGAAAACGAACTAGAAAACATAGAAAAACAGCAAGCCCCTGATATTTACGACATACAAGAACAAGTCGATGACATCGAGTATAACTTGTTGCCGCAATTGTGGAAAAAATATCATGATTTTAGCGAGAGTGCCCATGAAGATGGAGATCCCGATAGATTTATAGTAAAAAAGTTAGATGATATTGGAGATTCACTCATTCAGATTGATACGCTTATATACGACATTCGAGTGAAATTTGGATTAGAATCAACCGAAGAAAATTCTAAACCAGATAATGATGAGCTTGTTAGAACCCAACTTTCTTACGAAGTAGATACCGATGATATTGAGGAAAGCTCTGATGACTACGAAATAGTCCTGCGAGAGATTTCAAAAAGTGCTTTGAAGACAATAGGCCTTGAGTATGATGATGAGAATACCATTAGCCTTATGAGAGACATTATTATCGGCATTGGATCTGGCGAAGATGATGTAACTGTTGCAGGAAAGGCGTTTGCCCATATGGTTATGACTGGTATCTATATGCCAATGGAAAATATCAAGGAGATGTGTGTTGAGACACGCGAAAAATGTGAGAAACAATTATTTGGTTTGCAAATTGCGTATGGGAGTATGGATGAGTATCATTGTAGTGCGGAAGAAGCTTTGATGCAAATTCAAATGTTTTTATAGTAATATATGAAATATTAAGGTAAAATATTATAACAATAAAGTAATTAATCATGAGATTGACCAAAGAAAAATTGTTAGCGACATGGAGAATGCGCAAACAAATCTTTAATGATTCCAAAAACGAATACATCATCAACCGATTCAATGAGGTTCACGAGCTATTTAAAAAGATTTTTCAAATGGATATTAGTTATGACGATGTACGAAATGTTTATATAATTAACGGCAAAGATGTGGTTTTTATGGATGGATCGAGTCCATCAACGAACTATTTTTCTGCAAAAGATGATGAAATGACAGAGTATGGTGCGTTTAATGGAGTAATAAAAATGAGTGAGAACTTCCCCGAAGAGAATCGTGACATGATTCTTAAAATAGGTAGTCTGCTTGGTGGTTTTACTTTCGATGACAATCATGAGATGATGGACGAATACCGAATAATCTCCAACACTATTACCGAAGGAAATGATATGGGGTCATTGAGTAGTGTTGGACAAAGTCGTCATCCGTCATCTAACTTTGCGGATAACAACTATTTTTTTAATGTTATCAGTACGATACAGGATATAAGAGATGGAAAATTTAATCCAGATGATTCAAATATAGTTTTACGCTGGCCTACGTCGGCTTATTATACTGACGATAGCCAAGCGGAAATATCTCAAAAAGATGCACTTCGACATAGGTTCCCGTATAAATACTTTTACATGTGGACTCATGATGTAATTCATCCGGTTAGTTTGATGGCCTATAGGGACCTCGTCCAACAATACGATTCGGAAATTAAATACGAGCCCGACGAGGAAATGAATCAAGACTTCCCGGATTTTATTGCCGAAGAAGGCTGGCAAATGTATTCAACTGCTATTCGTGACATGATTCCAGAAGATGAGCGCGGTTCTGATTTTTGGGAAGATATTTCTAAACTTCTGTCTGTGATACTGATTCAAGACCAGCAAATGAACAATATTCAAGAGTTGTTGAATACAGGAAATAAGGCGATTATCTTATTTGGCCCTCCAGGAACAGGAAAGACATACCACGCTAAAGAACTTGTTTGTGAAGAACTGGCTGTTTCCAAAGATGAAATTGACAAATACAAATTTGACGATAATTCTCCAGTTTTGGATAAAGGTGCATGGACTCTTGTACAATTCCATCCCAATTATACGTATGAAGATTTCATTGGGGGGATAACTCCAAATATAAAAGGAGAAAACCTTTCGTATTCTCTCAAGGAGGGAATATTTAAGAAAATGTGTGATGTCGCTGCCAAAAAGGGAAACGGAGAAAAAAAATTCATTATTATTATTGATGAAATAAATCGTGCTGATCTGTCTTCTGTCTTTGGAGAACTAATGTATGCCCTTGAGTATAGAAACGAAGAGGTATCTATTCCAAACTTCTCTCAACCATTTATTATTCCTTCCAATGTATACATCATTGGAACAATGAATAGCATTGATAAGAGTCTCGTCACTTTTGATCTTGCATTAAGAAGGAGGTTCGGTTTTATTAAAATAATGCCGAATGTATCTGTCCTGGAAAATATTTTAGCTGACTATAATATTGAGGAATCGTGTTTGGTTTCATTTGTTAAGAGGTGCAAAGAATTAAACGAAAGAATAGCATCTCCATCAAGTAGACTCCAACTTGGCGTTGACTATCAAATTGGACACGCATACTATGGAAAAATAAAAGATTTTAAAAAGAAGTGTAATCAAAAGGAACCTCCGCAGGTCATTTCGACATTTGATCTGGAGAAACTTTGGGATTATCATTTGCTACCATTGTTAGAGGAATATTTGGGGAACCGCATGGATGACAGTGATGTTATTGATTGCTTATACTCCATCAAAAATGAATTCACCAAACCTTTGATATGAGTCTGGTTCTAAAAGATAGCAACTTCCAAGAAGGTGTAATCAAGTGGTACCATGAACAGTCCGCTGGCTACATGAGAGCTGTGGATGAATTGCAGCGTCAATTCAATACTGGCACTTTGGAGGTTGTTTGTTTACAATCATACAATCCTCGTAGCCATATTGAATGTCCAATATGGTATGAGGTAAAGTCGTACGATTATAAGCGTGGGTATCAAGTGGTTAATGAGTGTAGATTCTTTTCTTCGCATTATATTGGCAGATTTACTCATGATGGTTACTCTATTATTGTCAATCCGCGATATGGCGACGTTTTTGGTTATCTTATTGGTTATTCAACGAATTTATATCTCCCCATGGGGAGTTCGGAGTTGGCATACAATACAGAGAATAACTCATATTGGTTAATTGCTCTAATTTGGAAAGCCATGCTCAATAAGGCATTAACAGTAGGACAAATTCCAAAAGAATACATATTTGTTCGGAAGAATCAGAAACATTTCCGAGGTCATTTGTGCATAAATAAGCATATTCACACGAACTTATGTAATGCGACAAGGTTCTATTGCTCCTATAAGAAACTGTCAATGGATAATACCATCAATCAAACAATTAGGGCAGTTTATGGAATATTAAAGCACAAAGGGGTCTCTTCAGTGATAGGGGAATTTGAGGCCTATGATAAGTATCTTGAGTCTATGGGAGTGAACTCCGTTATAGATAACGCTTCTCGGATTGACAACATTCGATATACCAGAATGAGTGAACCATATAGGCCGGTGTTAGAATTAAGTAAGACAATCTTGAACAATTATAAAGCAGAGTCCACATCAAGCGGAGGAACAAAAAGTGACGTGTCATATTTCATTGACATTGCAGAATTATGGGAGATGTATTTACTCAAATTGCTACAAAACAATCTATCTCAAGAATACCGTGTTTTTTCGCCGAACTCCAATTATGGAACTAATTTGCTTGATTGTAATATGCGCGAAATAAGGCCTGATATTTTGATTGAAAAAGATGGTAGAGTGATAATGATAATTGATGCCAAATATAAGAACTATTCTCATTTTGGAAAATCATCGGATTATGGGATACATCGAGATGACCTGTATCAAATGTCCACCTATTTGTACCATTTTGGTGCACAGAATAAATCGATAATTGGCATATTTACATCTCCAGTAGAAAACAAACAGACCGACGATATTCATTTTTATAGTGCAAATAAAAAACATCGAATAGGACTTGTTAATTTGGAGATAAATTCTGCGAGTGGTAATATTCAACTAATTCATGAATTTGAAAAGAATTATATTAATCAAATTGAGAGAGAGTTGGATTCAATAAAAGATTGACAATTTCATTTTGATAATAAACACCGTCTCTTTTATATTTTAGGAATGTACCCTTAATGTCCATATTGCAATAATAAAACGATCCCCAAAGGAGTGTCACCATCTGGCACTCCTTTTGTTTTTCTTTGCATCTTGTAAAGTAAAACAAAACTTATTTATTCACTTAAAACTTTATGATTATGAGAAATTTATTGCTTGCTGGATTGTATTGGTTCTCCAGAGTACTCGGCGGTGTCTCACCCATCAGGCTCACTCCAAGGAAAGTGCCTGTGGATACGGTTGACTGAGAGTTTGTACGGCGTTGGGTGGGTGGCAAACTAATTTTGAATGTTTAGAGTTGAATGTTGACGGATGGAAGGGGAGGTAACGGTGATGATTGATTTTACGGGTTGGAATTGGATATTGTGCAATATTTTAGCGAGGGTGACGTTATCATTTATAGAACTTTAACAACTGTGCATTATGACTGCGGTACAACTTAACGCGATGAACACGGAGCTGTGGCAGTGCATCGGCAGCATTGCCGACGACGAGGCCCTGATGAGGCGCCTGACCCGCTACGCCAAGAAGCTTTCGAAAGAGAAAAACGACCCGACACTCTTCTCAAAAGAGGAGTTCTTTGCCCGTATAGACGAGGCAAAGAAAGAAATTGCCGATGGAAACGGGCGCACATTCGACAATTTGGATGACATGAATGCCTGGCTTGAAACATTGTAAGTATGTATAGCATCACTTATGCCGATAGGGCTGCAGAAGACCTTGCCAAGCTGAAAAAGAACGAGCCGAAGAGCTTCCAGAAAGCCGTGAAACTTCTTAACGAAATTGCAATGCATCCCCGCACCGGCACTGGTCACCCAGAGCAGCTCAAGGGCGCCCGTACTGACCAATGGAGCCGTCGCATAACGCAGAAACACCGCCTTATATATGAGGTTCACGACACTGAGATAGTGGTGTTGGTTCTCGCCGCATACGGCCATTACGAGGACAAGTAGGCTCGTGCCCGCACAGGGCGATTAAGGTAGGGTCGGGGGGGAAATCGATATTTTGAATTTTTTTATGGGAGTGTCACGATGTGGCACTCCTTTTGTTTTTCTTTGCATCTTGTAACAGGAAAGCAAAACTTATTTATTCACTTAAAACTTTATGATTATGAGAAATAAGGGATTAATGCCGAAGCAAGTGGACACTTCGATGATTAAGGACTGTATTGGAGTAAAAGAAGGGGTTGATGAGGATGAAATCCGTAAAGGAGAGTTGCTTATACAGGAAACGCTAGATGCGTACGGAATAAGGGTTGAAAAGATAACCGCGGAGCCGAGACTCAGCGCGGTTTATTATGAGGTGTTCCCATCGAAGGGTTTTGGCTTCCTGGAATTGAAAAAGCATTTGTATGATTTTTCAGTTTCGCTTGGCTCAATTCACGCACGAATATTAGTACCTGTTCCTGGCAAGGTGGCGATAGGAATAGAGTTCCCTAGAACTAATCCACAGTTGGTCTCGGGCAAAGAATTTTTCGATAGCGAGGTTTTTAGTGGAAGTGAAGCAATCTTGCCCATTGTTTTTGGGAAAACGCATTTGAACCAATACTATGTGTCGGACCTTACGAGAATGCATCATATTCTGATTGCAGGAGACACGGGAATGGGCAAAACCATGTGCCTGAAGTCGATGATAGTTGGCTTGTTGTACAAGAAACGGAGTTCTGAGTTAAAACTGGTATTAATCGACACCAAGAGAGTGGAATTCAATGTATTTACGTCCCTTGATACAACTTTCTTTGCCAAAGAAAAAAACATTGATACCGACATTATTACTGGTACGATGCAATCAATAAGGATGATCAATGCTTTGAAAATGGAGATGGATAAAAGGTATGATCTTCTAAGAGAAACAGGTACGAGTAATATTGAGGACTATAATGAAAAACAATTCCAAAATGGAAATGAAGAAGGATGTCACTGTTTGCCATATATCGTGGTTGTAATTGATGAATTTGCGGACCTGATGCTTACGTCAAGAAAAGAATTGGAAGAACCCTTGGTAATGCTTGCTACATTAAGTCATAGGGTAGGTATCCATTTGATTATGTCAACCCAACGTCCAACAACCAATATTGTGACTGGTTCGATATTGGTCAATTTCCCTATTCGGGTGGCATTTAAAATGACAACACCTTCGGAGTCAAGACGTGTTATAGGTAGAGATGATGCGGTTTGTCTGATTGGTAATGGAGATATGTTTATCTCCATGCCTTCTGACAACGAACTAATACGCTGTCAAGGGGCTTGTTTGTCCGATTCCGATACTGCAAACATTGTGAGGTTCATTAATGGACAAAACGGATGTTTAGATGATGAATATCATCTTCCAATGATGGATGAGGGTAAAGAGGAATGAGTCGTGTGTAATTTTCGATATGTGTCACGATGTGGCACACCTTTTGTTTTTCTTTGCAACTTGAAAGAACAAACAAACTTTATTATTCACCTAAAACTTTATGATTATGAGAAATGTATTGCTTGTGGGATTGTATTTGTTTTCCAGATTGCTTGGCGGTGGTTCGCCTATTCGGCTCACTCCAAGAAAAGTGGCTGTGGGAAATATGACAGGAACCGTAATATGGCAAGGTGAAAGACAAAAAGAAGTATAAGCATGGATTACACATACAACTCGTTAGATGATATTTCTCGCGAGGCAGAAATGCTGATGAAACTCTCAAAAAAAGAGCTTGGTGGAATATCGGAGGAAACGATACTCAGGTTGTTTTGCGAAGCCGAAAGGCTTGTTATCTCGAAAACACAAGAACTTGCAAACTCATTGGGATTTGACAAACTAAATTCAGTCAGGCTCGTATGCTTCAAGCGGAATAACAGGCTTGGCACTTGCGATAAATATGGAAACATCAAGATAGACTTCAAAACATTTTTCGGATATGGGTACTCTGGTATTATCAGCGTGCTTGTCCATGAGTTGTGCCATACCGAGCATCATAATCATTCCAAAGAGTTCTGGACTTTATTTGAGCATTATTCCAAAAAGGTTGGAATTCTTTCACTGGAATATAATGGGTGGTGGACGGAGAACAAAGAGAGCGATAATCCTTATATGTACAACTGTCCATGGGAATACCTCGACCATCCGCATAAGTACAAGATTATTAGAGACAAGATATGCACTCCATTCCCATACAGAAACACATTCCTAGTGAAAAGGAAATTGAATAATGAGTTAATTGCACAATTAACTTGATTATTTGTGACGAATGTCACAATATGACAATCTCACTTCGTATTATTGCTCCATGAAAAATAACTTAAACAACAGTATTATGAATAACAAGAAGAAAACTTGGATGTTTTGTACAATAGCTTGCTTTGTTGCACTATTGGTTGTAGTTATCTGCCTTAACAACGAATCGCGATGGATACGGATTCCGTTTATCTGATCACATTTGAGACTCACAGACAGCGACTTAACAGGCTTTCTTTACCTAAAAGGCAAATATACAGAGAGATATGATGCTGGGGGGGGTATCACGGTTCTTACAATTACAGTTCTTACAATTAAAAATTGGATGACAATTACACCTTCTATATACTATATAAATACTTAATATATAGAATATTATATATGATATTACTGAAATTGTAATGCACGAAAAAGAAACTGTAAGAACTGTAATTGTAAGATTTTTGAAAAAACACTTGATTTTGCATCGAATTTGGCTAAAAAATGACAACAAAATCAGGAAAAAATTGATGATTTGGGGGCAGAAATGGGGATGCGATAGTGAGGATTGGAAATACATATATCTAATAGCCAGGCGATTGCCTTAGTTGCCGTTGCGCCGTTGCAGTTCGTTTTTCTTAAAGGGGAAATTTCACTTGGAACTGCAACGGTGCAACGGTATTTTTGGTTTTTGGAGCTTTTTGAGTTGAGTTTCAGGTGATTAGTGATTAAAGAGGAGTTGTGGGTGGTGACTGGGAGTTTATTGGGAGTTAATAGGGAGTTGGTTGGGAGTTTCTTGGGAGGTAATGTGATTTTGAATTTTGAAAGTTGAAATTAATGGTTAGCGGTTGGGGGGGGGCGGACAGCCGAAATCGGCTGTCAGTT
>JAFZXE010000023.1 GCA_017616895.1 Bacteroidales bacterium | reverse complement strand
CACAATTCACTATTCACTATTCACTATTCACAATTTTCACAATTTCACAACTTCACAAAATAAATTGCCCTGTGCGGACACGCACCTAACTGCTGATTACTCTCTCTATATACCTCAATTTATCTTTGAATCTGTTTACTTTAGCGTTAGGTGCGGTCAGTGCTGTACCGATGCAGTATTTGCTCATCCGTTTCGGATGTATGCGCATATCCATCAGCGCTCGGTCGATAGCTGTCGAAGGGCCTCCCACTTCGCGTTTCACCTCCATCACCACCAACGGCGAGAGGTCGTAGTCGATGCCGCTCGTGTGGTTTTTGAACCGTATTTCGCTGTCTATCGTCACCCGCTCGTGCATCCCTTTGTCCACCAGCGTGATGCGGCGGAACGAGTTTTCTAATTGGTCCCTCAACGTGTTGATAGGGTAGGGACTCTCTTTCTGAAGGAACTCCCTCACTTCTGCCACATCGAGGCAGCGGTCGAAGAGTTCTGTCTCAATCGGGATGCGTATCTTGTTGGTCTTGCCTTTGTTGTTTTTGTTCTTTATCTCGAAGAAGGTTGTCTGGTTGCTACGGTAGCATCGCACACGCAGTTTCTGGCGATTCAGCTTGCGGTTGTGGTGAGCAGTGTACATCGCCAGATTGTCGGTATCGAAATAGAGGGTGTGGTATGGAGCCAGCGCTTCGCCGTCGATGCGCTGCACGTAGTAGTTGGGGGCGATTCGTTCGAGCAGTTCCATCAGCTGACGGCGGTTGATGAGGTACTTGTCATCAACCCGGTTCATCAGCCGCACCGCCTTCATCTCCTTCAAGGTGATGGGCGACATCGTGTCCAATATGGGATTATACTGCTCCAATGATGCTTAGTTGTTGATGGGTTGATTAGTGAATAGTGAAAAGTGAATAGTGAATTGACAAATGTATTTGCTGACCGCTGACCACTTAAAACTTACAGCTTAAAACTTAAAACTCAAAACTTAAAACTCAAAACTTACAGCTTAAAACTTACTACTTAAAACTTACTACTTAAAACTTACAGCTTAAAACTTACAGCTTAAAACTTACAGCTTAAAACTTACAGCTTAAAACTTACAGCTTAAAACTCAAAACTACTACTCCCTAACAATCCTCTCGTAAATCTTTGTGTTTTTCAGTTTTCCGTTGGGCAGGTAGGTGTATTGTTTCGCCTTTGTGCCATCGGCGTTGTATTCAAACTTCTTTATGCTCACCACTTTGTCTTTGTCGTTGTATTCCACCTCGCGTGAGCATTTCATCGAGTTGCCTTCGTATTCATATACTATGCGGTATTTCTGTCCGTATGAGGCGTATTCTATCTCTTCGATTTTGCGTCCATGATCGTCGAATGTTACCACGTTGTCGAGGAACGGAGTGTTCGAACCTGCCTTCAGGTTCCACTCTTTCACCACCATATTCTTCTTTTTCTCACGCTTGCTCGAACCCGACTGCTGCGCCATCATCGATGTCACACACCCAAGTATAACCAACGCCAAAACAACTATCTTTTTCATTTTAATTTCAAATTTCATAATTCATAATTCAGAACTACAACCAAACTACGCCTTCAGCGGAATCGTCATCGGGTTGGCGTCGTAGATGGTGTCGGTTTTCTCTATGGTTACCGTGTCGTAGTACGGCACCGGGATTTCGTCAGAAGTCTGACCATATACACAAATCACGTAGGTGTCGGGTTCCAGCTTTTGGAAGTAGTAGTAGCCGTCGTATCCGACGCGGGTGTCCTTTATGTGGTAGTTCTCGCCCAGTCGCATCAGATATACCCTTTGCTCGTAGGCTTCCGAAGTGCCGATGACTCCGTTTTTGTCGAACCACTGCGCCCACACCTGACCCCTTATCATCGAGGTGCCGTATGCTTTGCCGCGATGAATGAAGATGTCCTCCACCGTAAGCGTCTCGCCGCGTTTCAGCTCAACCGTCTTCATCTCCGCCACCTTTTCTCCCGAAGCCAGCTCGCTGTAGGCGTAGATGGTGTAGGTGCCGGGAGTCAGGTATTTGAACCTGTAGGTGCCGTCTTCGCCGGTTTCGGTGTCGTCGCCATAGACGATGTCGTCGCCATAGACGATAAACACATCCTCTTTGGCTGCTGCCATCGTGTCGGCTCGCATGCTGTAGTTGTCGTCGTCGTGGTTAACCCTGAACACTTTGCCCTGAATGGTCGCGGTGCCGCCTTCGCCCTCTTTGGTGCAGCCGTAGAGGAGCATCAGCGGAATCAGGACGATTGTGAGTTTTAAGAATAGTTTCATCGGATTGATTTGAAAAATTAAAGCGATTAGCGGGTAGGATTGATGCTGCTCACTAATCGCCTTAATATAACGTTGTGGTCGGTTAATTATTGTGCCGTTACCGAGCTGCTGGTGCCGCCAGTCGAGGTAGCTCCGGTATAGAGACCGTGCCAGCTGGTGCCGCCTGTGATGGTGGGCGATTTGTAAACGGTGTAGGTGCCAGCTTGTACTTGAGGTGTGGAGACATAGATGCCGCTGCTGCCGCCAGGACCCGGCTTGGCGCCTGCGGTGGTGTCCTCAAATCCGCTCTGACCAGTATTTATGGTGGGCCATTTGAAGGTCATAATTTCCGTGCCGCTGCTGTTCTTGATGGTGAATCCGTTCTGTGCGGTTGTAAGTCCGCCGCTTCCTCCACCGCCGCCGGGATAGCCGCCGCCTGATGAACTAGCGGTGATGTTGAGGTATTTCTGGCCGGTCAGACGCGGAGTGGCTTCGGTGATGCCCATGTTGCCACCGATAAGCACGAAGGTGCAGTTGGTGGCTGTGATGTATCCGCCACGGTCTCCACAGTCGTCAACGGCCACCTCGCTGCCTGAAGCTATCACTGTACCGCCGGTGATTTCGATGGTGACACACGATTGGTTGCCCAGTTCTTCGGCGCGGTTGCAGTCAAGAGCGTCGTTGCCGCGTGCGTATGCCCACACGTAACCGCCGTTGATTTGAATGTAATAGGTGGCATTGATGGCGTCGTCGTAGGCGTTGGCCTCGACATAGCCGCCATTGATGATGATTGAGTCTTTGCTCTCGATAGCCTCACCGGTGGGGTCGCCACTCGTTTGAGCGCAGAACGAGTTGACGTGGCCACTGTTAATCACTATATTGCCCGTGACTTTTATGCCTTTGGGCAGGCCTTTCCAATAGTCGCTGCTGCTTCCACCGCCGCCGGGGAATCCGCCGCTGGATGAGGCGTTGACTGCTGTGCCCGAGGTCTTGACATATACATGTGTGAGGTCGTCGTTGCCGCCAACCGCTCCTATGGTCAGCGAACCGTCAATCTTCAATCCGCGACCGCCTTTGCCTGTGCTGACACACGAAAGTGTTCCTGCGTTTATGACAGCGTTGCCGTCGGTCGAGACGCCTGCCGAGCAGTAGCCGTCTGTTGCCGATGTGCCGCTGCCGCTGATGACCGCGCCCGCACCGCTGGTGGTGATGTTCACCGTGCCACCGTTCTGGTTATAGTTCATGTCGGCCGAAATGCCTTTGCCGCCAACGGTCATGGTTATCGTGCCGCCGACGACTGTCACCGAGCCGTTGCTCTTCATACCTACGGTGGTGTAGCTCTTTGTGCCCGATGTGGCGGTGTAGGTGCCGCTGCCGCCCAAAGCCGAGAGGGTGATGTTGCCTCCTGCCACGGTGATGTTGCCGTCAGCCGAGATACACTTGCCGCCGGCGTTGGTGCTGCTGCAGGTTACATTCACGGTTCCATCGTTTATCACTACCTGTCCGTCGGCTTTTATGCCTGTACAGTAGGAGATTTCGCCTGCCGAAGCGACGTATGTGCCGTTGGCGTTCACCGTCGTCGAACCTCCGGTGATTACCATATTTGTGTCGGCCTTGATGCCTTTCGACTGATTGCCCGTGACGGTGATATTGTGTGTGCCATCGGTGATATAGACGTGGCGGTTGCCACTTATACCCTTCGAGTCGGCTCCGCTCATGTTGATGGTTATGTTGCCACCACCGATTGTAATATTGTCGTCGCATCCCATACCCTTCACTCCCTGCGAGGTGCAGGTGATGTTGATGGTGCCGCCGCTTACCTGTATGTGGCCCTGGTCGCCATCGATGCCGTCGCCCAGCGAAGTGACTGTGAGCGAGCCGTCCTGCATGACGAAGTCGTCAACATTCATGGCGTCGCCGGTGGTTGACTGTCCGTTGACTGTGACTGTGCCGCCCAGTATCATGGTTTTGCCGCTGCTCTGGATGGCGTGTTTGGTGTAGCCTTTCACCGTCAGCGAGCCGTCGCCCTGTATCTCAAACTTACCCTGACTCTGCAGCGCTGCTTTGTGGTTGATGTCGGTGATGTTGGTGGTGTCGCTGATGAAGTTCGAGGTGCCCGAAGCCAGGTGGATCGTGGCGCGGTGGTCATCTACCACACGTATAGCCGGCCCTGTGGCGCTGTGCAGATGCAGGCCCTGCATATAGAGTATGAGGCTTTTGTCGGTGTTGATAATAAGGTTGCCGTCAACCGAACGTCCGTCGAGCACGTAGGTGAGGTCGTCCAAGCCGGTGGCTGCGTTGACGGTCACGTTCTCGCCGCTGGCGGTGATGGAGAGTCCCTGCGAGGCATAGCCGTTCACGATGGTGGGAGCAGCGCCGTTGTTCCATGTGATATGGATGCCGCTCACGGGATCGACAGTCGTGGTGTCGTGCGAAGGTATGGTGTCGGGGTCGGTTGGGTCGCCACCGGGGTTGTCGCCTCCGCCGTTGATGTTGTAGAAGGTTATACTGTCGATGGATGCAAATGTTTTTGCGATTGCGTTTCCGTTCACGGTGAATGTGGCGGTGCCTCCGTCGAGGGTTATGGAGGAGATGTTGGCGGTGTTCCACTGGTACGACACTTCGCCGTTCTTGTGGATGCGCAGGTTATAGTTTTGAGCTGTCGCAAAGAAGGTGCAGCCCATCAAAAACACTAACAATAGGATTTTGTTTTTCATAGCTGTTACCATTTTACGAGTTTAGTTGTGTGATTGTTGATTTTCACCATATAGACGCCCGTAGGCAGGGAGGTGATGTCGATACGGCCTTCGTTTTCGACAGTAGTATCAATCATTTTCGCTCCCGTCATCGAATACACCGTCACTTTCATCTGCTCGCCGTCAGTTCCGCGCACCACGCAGTAGTTCTGCGCCGGATTGGGATAGAGGCTGACCGCCGACTGCTGACCGCTGATGGCATCCTCGATGCCGTTCGAGCTGTCCGAGAACTTCATGTTGCGGATAGCCGACATCGGTATCGACTGCGCCGATGAGGTGCTGCTTTCCTTGATGACGACATAGTCGCCGGCAAACGAGATGCTGCCTGTGCTCTGCACGGTGTAGCGGCTTACGGTGCCGTTTGTCTTGGTGATGGACACCGTCGATTGAGCGCTGGCCGAGAGGCTGCCGAGAAGCAGCGACAGGGAGGCCAAAGCGCAAAGAAATACCTTTCTCATGGTGGTGTGTGTATAGTTATTTATTTGTTTTTGAGCGTGTAACACGTGTTGTGATAATAATACTAAGCAGATGCAAAGGTACGACACTATAATTATAGGTGCATTGTCTATAAAGGGCAACAATTTTGCATTTTTTCTCTTTTTGTGTGAAAAATAATAAATTTTTACTACTTTTGCGGAGAAAAAGACAAGTGATTAGTCAGCAGCCAGGTGCGTGCCCGCGCAGGGCGATTTATTAGTTTTAAGCTGTAAGTTTTAAGTATTAAGTTTCAGGTCACAGGTCACAATTTCAATTTTCAATTTTCAACTTTCAATTTTCAACATGCCAACCTCCGACGATTTCATACATCAGCTTGAATCAGAAATAAGCAACAAAGGTGTCTTTGTCATAGACGATGTGACCCACATGCCTGCCTACGACCGTGATTTCGTTCAGCCATACTATTCCGTCGGCATAAACCACCGGGGTACGGTGGAAGGGTCCTACGACGGCAACGACTTCGTTTTCTCGCCTCACGACATATCGGTGCTTTACCCCCGCCACACAATCTATTTCCGCAACTCCTCGCCCGACTACCGCGCCACGCTCATCGTCATCTCCGAGCAGCTCTTCTCCGAGCTCAACTCCATCAACACCAGCGACAACCGATTCGTATTCGAGAGCCAGCCTCACTTCAAACTCAACGACCGCCAGTTTGCCGACATCCTCACCATCGTCGAGGTGTTCCGCGTCATCAGCCGCCTCAACTACGTCAACCGCAAGGAGATGATGGTGATAATGCTGGATGTCCTGTTAGGTATAATCGGCAACTACCGCATCGAGAATGTAGGCAAAGGCGGCGACGGCAAAAACCGACTGAGCCCCCTGCTGCGCGACGCCATCATGCAGCATTGCCACCAGCATCACGATGTCGAGTTCTATGCCGGACTTTTCTGCCTCTCGGCCAAGTATTTCAGCACCGTCGTCAAGCGCGAGACGGGCTTCGGTGTGAACCACTGGATTCAGCAGCAGCTCGTCTCCGACGCAAAATCCCTGCTCCGCACCGAGATGCACACCTCCGTTCAGGAAATCAGCGACCGCCTCGGCTTCCCCGACCTCGCCACCTTCAGCCGCTTCTTCAAACGCGAAACAGGCGTCTCCCCAACCACCTTCCGTCAGTCGCTGTAGAAGAGACAATCGGCTGGCGGGGATTCAAAGTCACCTTATTGCTTACTGGCCGGACGTACAGGGCGAATCGTCAAACCGCGGTCACGGCTGCTGACCGTCAAGTTGCGGTCGTCGGAGGTAAGGTAGCAACATCTTGCGGAAATCGGCGAGTTCTCGCTGAGGGAAGCCGTCCAGTAAAGACCGCTCTCGCCTTCGCCACCAAGTTCATCGCCCATCTTCCGACCGGCAGCAGGAAAGAAAACGCTGTTGCCATTGGAGGCGGTGAACAAGCGTCCGTATGTGTTGTTCACACGGGTCCACTGGGATGTGGTGTTGGTCAACAACTCCTGCCATTCGGATGCGGTCGGCATACGTGCTCCACCTCCGCGAGCCGCACGGGCAGCGTCGTCGATGTTTTCAAGCGTGGTTCTGCCGTCCACGTTGCCAAAACCCTCGTATGTGTTGTACTTATACAATGTGTTGCCGTTATCGCTGTCATAGTCACCATATTGGTAGGTGTCCCATGAGTAAACGCTCTTCGGCTGTGTTTCGCCCCATGCATAGTAGTTCCCATACTGGCCAATCGTGGAGGTTCCGAGGTTGCACGAAGCCCACAGAAGACCGCTTGGCAAACCAAGGTCAACCCACTCGGTGGAAGTGGGTGAATCAGATGTGTTAGAGTTGTTCGAGCCACCGTCGCCACCGTCATCCTCAATCTCGCACGATACCATTCCCATCGTAAGCAGCATAGCAGCTGCATAATAAAACACTTTTTTCATTGCTTTTCGATTTGGTTTATTTTAAATTGTTCCTTTCTTGAGCTTATTTCTTGCCAGCGGGACGGACGGCACGTATTGGAAGACCGTAACAGCGGGTGAATGCGTAAGTGTTATGAATGCCTGAACCAAACTCTATGTCATACGCTCCAGCACAATCATGACCCACTAACACAGATGCCCAGTAGAAACCCCACACGCTATCACGGTGTACTCCAGGTTCGCCACCTTCATCGCTGAGATAGCCCATGGCGGGCAGGAATATGCAGTTGCCGTTGGTTTTGCTGATAAACATGCATCCGTTCACACCGTTGACGGTGGTCCACTCTACGCGAGTGCCGCTTAACAGGCTATTCCAGTCGGCGTATGACGGCATACGAGCGTCGCCGCCAAGGGCAACACTTGCGGCATCGTCGGCAGGTTCAAGAATATCCAGTTCGTCGGTATAACCGTAGAGACCATATTCCGAATTGTCGCAGTACTTTGTCAAGGCATCATAGTTGCTGCCCCATGCGTAAGTACTCCAACCATATACTTCCTTTGGCTGGGTTTCGCCCCAAGCATAGTAGTTTCCGTACTGTTCGGGTGACTCGGCTCCCAAATTGCAGGAACGCCATAGCAGATCCACTCCGCTCTCCAAGCCCATGTCAATCCATTCGCCTTCGGTTGGAGTTGTAGGGATTGTGGGATTTGTTGGAGTGGAGTCGTTGGTGTTGTTGCCGTTGTTGTTGTCGTCCTCGGTGGGGTCGCATGCGACCATACCCATCGTAAGCAGCATTGCAGCCGCAAAATAAAACACTTTTTTCATTGCTTTTCGATTTGGTTTATTTCAAATTGTTACTTTCTTGAGCTTATTTCTTGTCAGCGGGACGGACAGCGCGAATCGTATAGCCGTCGCAGCGGTTCGCACCGTCATATACGTCATTGAGGACCTCACCGAAGTGATAGTTCCATGCAAAGCACGACGCCACCACGTCGAGTGACGAGGACCAGTAGTCGCCGTCAAGGCCGTCACGGTTGAGCCAATCACCGTAGCGGTTTCCTGCTGCGGGGATGAAAAGAGTGCTATGGTTGTCGGCGGTAAACAAACGTCCGTACACTCCGTTCCGTTCGGTCCATTCGCTTTGAGTGTTGTCCAGCAACTCCTGCCACTCCTCACGTGTCGGTATGTGGGCGCCTGTGCCGAGCACCTGCGTGGCAACATCGTCGGATGGCTGTAGTGTGGTTAGGGTGTCGGTGAAGCCATTGAGTCCCCATTCTGAACTGTTGCAGTACTTGGTGATTTTGTCATCAGAGCTGCCGTAGGCGTAGTTTGTCCAGCTATAAAAGCTCTTCGGTTGGGTTTCGCCCCAAGCGTAGTAGTCGCCGAAGCCTTCCGGGGTGGTGGAGCCTAAATTGACACTATACCACCGCAAGCCGCTCGGTAAGCCGAGGTCAACCCAAACGCCTTCTGTTGGAGAGACAGGGATTGTGGTATTTGTTGGAGTGGAATCGTTGGTGTTGTTACCGTTGTTGTTGCCGTTGTTGTTGTCGTCCTCGGTGGGGTCGCATGCGACCATACCCATCGTAAGCAGCGCGAGAGCTGCAATGCGGAGAGCTTTTTTCATAATTGTGTGATTGTTGGTATAATTTTCTTTTGATTGTGCAAAGATACTAAATATTTTCGAAAGTGGAGGGTATTCTTTTTATTCATCTGTAAATGGTCATAATGTGTTATTGTGTTGTTGTGTTATTATGCTGCGATGAAGTTGACGATGCTAACCAGCGGATTTCATACGTCGATATTCTCCAGCAAGTCGCAGAGTTTGTCCTCGCGGATGATTTTCGGGGCCGACTTTCCCGCTAGCACCAGCACCTTCTTGCCGTTGCGGTAGATGTGCAGCTGCCGTGAGCGCACTACGGCGGTCAGCTCGGGGTCGTCCTGCATCGCCAGCCAAAGGCTGTGATATTCGCCACCCTCGTCAAACAGCTTCCGCCGCAAATGCGAGCACATATCGGTCGTATCAATCGTCATCGCTCATCTCCTTCTTACTTGGGCGAAGAATGAGTTATGCAGGGCTTCATTGTCGAAGTTCTCCCAGTGATCGGAGAAACAATCGGGGCACCAGTGGCCGCCTTCGAGTACGAGTTTGGGGGAGGCTTCGAAACGGTGTCCGTTGTGACATTCCCACTCGAGCAGCTGCGACGGGTCGCCGGAATAGGTGTCGGAGACGAGTCGTCCGCCTCGGAAGGCGGCAGCGGCTTGCAGCTCGGCGACAGTCAGCTGTGCAATGGGCTTGGTTTCGTCGTAGCCGTGCTGTATTTGTACGGCTCTGTCGGCGTCGGAGGGTTTCGAAAGGTCCCATCCCGACCATTTGGGTATGGCTCGCCACTGCTCAAGGCTGCCGTAGTAGGCCTTGATTCGTGCAAGATCGCGGTGTTTTATCCAGTACTGTGTGCCGTAGGTCTTCCTGTTGGCCAGCATCCATAGTGCCGCCTTGATGAAGATGGGTGGCACTATCTTGGCCAGATGGAATATCTTGGGAAGGCCTGCACCGAGCTGGTGGAAATAGTCGTCGAGCGGGGTGTTGGCACGGAAATGCAGTATCTCTTCGAGCTTGTCGGCGTCGAGATAGTAGTGTCCGTGGAAGTTCTTAAGCACAAACCAGTTGGCGTTGAATATTTTCTCAGGTCGCGGGCAGCTGACGGCTTTCAGCACACGGGTCTCGAAGTCGTAGTTGGTCATGCGGTACTGCGGACCGCTGCTGATGTTGTAGAAACGGTTCCAGAAGCTGTCGGGCACGCTGTTGCGGCAAACTCGTTCAAGAAGTCTCCCAGAGTCCTCGACGGTGGCCCACTCGAGCACTCCACGTATGGGGACGTGGAACATGATGGGGTCGAAGTTCTTGAGGATGGCGGGATAGAGGATGCCCGACTGTCGGAGGCTCACCCAGTGGCGGATGCCGCTGTCGGCGAAGATGCGCTCGGCGGCAATCTTGCTGACGGCGTAGTAGTCGTAGTTACTTGCGAAGACGGGGTCGCCGCAACGCCCCCAATGGATGGGTTCGTTCCTGTCGGAGGTCTCGGCCACCGAACCAATATACACCACGCGAATGTCGTCGCGGTTGGGTTGCGCGAGCACGGCCTTCACGACGTTCTCGGCGGCTTTCACGTTTACCCTCAGGGTCTTTTCTGGAAAGTAGTCGGCCTTGGGCGACACCATACCGCCAACATGCAGTATGTAGTCGGCTCCCGTGACGCCTTTCAACACGTCGTCGTAGTTGACGAGGTCGCCCCACACCACATGGATTCTGTCCTCCAGCGGTTTCAGTTTCTTCTGGTTTTTCTTGCTTGGACGCGCCAGGATGGTGACGTCGTATTGTTCGGGGTAGTTGAGCAGTTCTTGCAGTCCTGCCCAACCCATAGTGCCAGTGGCTCCGGTCAGAAAGATTCGTTTTTTCAAAGTTTTAGTTTGTTTATAGGTTGATATGTTGATATGTTTACTTAAAACTTACAGCTTACAGCTTAAAACTCATTAATTGCCCTGTGCGGGCACGCACCGTTTCGGTTGGTTAATGAACAGTTCTATACCGTAGTGCCATTCGATATAGTCGGCGTGTGCCGCATGCGCCTTGATGGTGACGCCCGCAAACTGGCCGACCGTCTTCCCGAAATGGAAAAACACGCCCAGTCGTTCATACATGGGTATCGACACCGTCTCGGCTCGCCGCAGGTAGTAGCCGACAGAGAGACGGACGGACATGATGCCCCACCTCGGCTCGAACGAGAGTGCGGCTCCGAGGTATGGCGGAGAGGGCTCTTTATGGAATTCGTTGAATAGCCGCTCAGAGTGGCTGTAGTTGTACATTATGTCGAGGTTTGCGCCGAAACCTATGCAGGGGTTGATGTAGAACCCGTAGCCAATCTGACCGGTATAGGCGAAATAGTAGTCCTTGGTGGCGGCAATATATCGCGACTGCACGGCTGTGGGAGCGAACGACACCCACACGCGATGTGACATAAATGGTGTGTGTGCTTTTCTGAACCGAGAAGTGGGTATGATGCTCCTCGAACCTTGACTGGTTGAATCGATTGGGGTATTTGTGGCTGATGAAGAGTAGGACATATTCCTGTCTTGCGATTTGAAGTTGTATCCGACTGTGCCGAGTATGAAGTTGAGTCCTTTGTTGGGTTTCAGCATATAGCCGTTTGACGAGTGGCTGAAGCGGAAAGAGAATGTAAGAGCCGAGTTGTCGTTGAGGGTGATGCGGTAGCCGGCGCCGAGGTTGAAGATACAGTTGAGGTACGAACCGATGAATTTGTTGAGTGTGTCTAGGGTGCGCTCGTAAGGCTCGGTGAATATGGCGACGCCGGCCCCTGAATACCAGAACACCTGGTGAGTGGGATATGTCCCAGCCGATTCCCAGATAGGGTTGTACATCTGAAACGCGAGAGCCACTCTGTCGCCAGCTATGCCGCCAAGCGTGTGGAGGTATTCGACGTGTGTGCCGAAACTGGGATGGTTCCAGAATCGTTTCCAGTATTCGTCGCCTGTCATGCGCCAGTCAACGGCTCCGATGATTCCAAAATCAACAGCATGCGTATAGTCAAGGGCGCTGCTGTTGGCCATAGTGCCACCAACTGCCAACGCCACCGAGTATTCTGCTTGAGGTTTCTGTTGCGCACGGACACACTCCGTCACCACAACAAAAAACATCAAAAATGCTGCAACTGGAAGAAAACGACACATGACTGACTGCTAACTACTATAATGTCCTGTGTGGGCACACACCTAACTACTAAATAGCCCTGTGCGGGCACGCACCTGACCGCTCATTTCCAGATATTCTTCTTCTGATATAATTGGTATCCCCAGTTTCTCTGCTTTCTTCAGTTTCTCGGGACCCATCTTTTCGCCGGCCAGGAGGTAGGTGGTCTTGGTCGAGAGGGAACTGGAGACCTTGCCGCCGTGCTGTTCGATATGGCTCTTTATCTCTTCACGTGAGAAGCGGGCGAAGACGCCGCTCACCACAAAGACTTTGCCTTCCAGCGCATTGGACACTTTCGTAGCAGCGCTCTTCATCTGAAGGCCGGCTGCACGAAGCCGCTCAACGATGTCGTGGTGGGCGGGCGATTGGAAGTATGCGTAGATTTGCTGAGCCGTCTTTTCGCCTATGTCTTCGACTTGGGCGAGCTCGGCTTCGGAGGCGTTCATAAGGCTGTCGATGTCGCCAAAATAGCGTGCTAGCTTCTTGGCGCCCACTTCGCCCACAAACCTGATGCCGAGTGCGAAAAGCACTCGCTCGAAGGGTACTTGCTTCGACTGCTCGATGGCTGCCAGTATGTTGTCGGCGCCTTTGTCCTGGATGGATGCACTCTGGTCGTCTGACGACAGTCCCACGAGTTGCTCTTTGCGCAGGTCGTAGAGGTCGGCTATGTTGCGTACAAGACCGCTATTGTAGAGCATCTTGAGACGTTCGGTTCCAAGACTGTCGATACGCATTGCTTTGCGGCTTACGAAGTGTTCCAGCCTTCCTACTATCTGCGGCGGGCAGCCGTCTTGGTTGGGACAGTAGAATCCGGCTTCGCCTTCCTCCCTCACAAGTGCGGCGCCACATTCGGGACAGGTGCGTATAAACTCTACTGGTCGGCTCGCAGCCGTGCGTTTTTCCATATCGATGCCTACAATCTTGGGTATTATCTCGCCACCTTTCTCGACTAGCAGCCAGTCGCCGTCGTGGATGTCCATCTTCTCGATGAAGTCGGCATTGTTGAGTGTGGCGCGCTGCACGGTGGTGCCGCCTAGCTGCACGGGTTCCATCACCGCCACAGGTGTGATGACGCCAGTGCGTCCTACCTGGTAGCTTATGTCAATCAGCGGGGTGGAGACGCGTGCCGCCTTGAATTTGTAGGCGATAGCCCATCGGGGCGATTTGGCCGTGAGGCCCATACGGTCCCACAGGGGCACTTGGTTCACCTTAATCACTATGCCGTCGATGCCAAAGGGAAGATTCCAACGCTCGGTGTCCCAATAGTCGATATACGCCTTGATTTCGTCGATATTGCGACACACTTTTATGTATGGCTGTACTTGAAACCCCATCCGTTTAGCGGCTTCGAGGCGTCCGTAGTGCGTCTGCATTATGGGTTCGTCGAGGTCGTTGCCCATGACGAAATAGGCACAGAACTGCAGTTTGCGTTTGGCGCACTCGCGTGAATCCTGCAACTTCAGTGAGCCGCTGGCGGCGTTGCGGGGATTGGCGAAAGGCTCGTCGCCGTCAATCTCGCGCTGGCGGTTCATCTCCTCGAAGGCGTCGAAGGGATAGACCACTTCGCCCCGCACCTCGAAGTCGGCAGGGTAGGGGGCTTGCAGCTGCAGGGGTATTGTGGCGATGGTGCGGGCGTTGGAGGTAATGTCGTCGCCTACGGTGCCGTTGCCTCGTGTCACCGCCTGTGTCAGCACACCTTCTTTATAGGTGAGGCCGATGGCGAGGCCGTCGTATTTTAGTTCGCAGGTGTAGTCGAAGGGTTGGTCTCCGATGAGCTTGCGGGTGCGCGATTCGAACTCCTCAATCTCCTCGATGGAATAGGTGTTGCCAAGCGAAAGCATCGGGAAACGGTGCTCAACCTGACGGAAGGTCTTGTTCACCTCGCCGCCCACACGAAGGGTTGGAGAGGTGGCTTTCTTCAGTTCTGGATATTGTTTCTCAAGGTCAATAAGTTCGCGCAGAAGGGCGTCGAATTCGTAGTCGGACACCAGTGAGGTATCGTTCATATAGTACTCATAGTTGTACTTGTCTATGAGTTTGGTGAGTTCCTCAACACGCAGGCGTGCATCGTTTATATCTGTGTTCCCGAAAAGATCCATTTTTTAGTGAATAGTGAATAGTGAATTGACAAATGAAACTTGAATCCAGAAAAGAGCCTTCAGCAAGATATTTTAATATAGATGATTGGTTGCGAAGCAACTTATTCGCCCTGTGCGGGCACGCACCCGTCGAAGTTACAGGCGGCCGGACCTATGAGGTTCACTTTTTCGTAGCGTTTTCCTGTTGGTTCGAACTCCACCTTGAAGTCGCCGCCGCGGGTTCGTATGTTGTGGTTGCCGCTCACGATGGCGCAGGCGGTGACACCTGTACCGCAGCTCCAGGTTTCGTCCTCAACGCCGCGCTCGTAAGTGCGTACCATCAGCGAGCCGTCGGGTGCGTCGCAGATGAAGTTGACGTTGGCGCCCTCTGGTCCCAAGTCGGGATGGTGACGCAGCCGACTTCCTTCGGTCTTGACGTCGATGGAGTCGATATT
This sequence comes from Bacteroidales bacterium, assembly GCA_017616895.1. Classification (GTDB taxonomy): domain Bacteria; phylum Bacteroidota; class Bacteroidia; order Bacteroidales; family P3; genus Colimorpha. Next base: position 62,551 of record JAFZXE010000023.1, on the reverse strand, counting down.
CTCGACACGTTGCACATAGTGCGGCACTCCTGTGTTGAGCAGCCATCCGTCGAGCACAGGTCTTATGCCGTCGGCTTCCACATCTTTCATACCGAGTTTCACAAGGCCGTAGCGCTCTTTGTCGTTCCACATCACTATCTCTGCGGTATGCATACCGTCGTCGGCGCGGAAAGTGGTCTTGTTGCCTATAACACCGAGCAGGTGGGCGAAGGCGACGATGCAGCGGCCGCCGTTGCCGCACATGGTGGCTGTGAGTCCGTCGCTGTTGTAGTAGCGCATCACGAAGTCGCCGTCGTCGGGGGTCTTGGGGCTTTCGAGCAGTATCAACCCGTCGGCGCCGACGCCGATACGGCGATGGCAGATGCGTTCTATCTGTTTGGCGTCGAGGCTTATCTCTCCCTTGCGGTTATCGACCATCACAAAGTCGTTGCCTGCTCCGTCGAATTTGTAGAAGTGTATCATTGTTTTAGAAGTTCATTGTGGTTTGCCTGTCTTTGTTCTCAACCAGCTGTTTGCGTGTCAGGAAGACGAGCAGCGAGGTGATGATTATGGAACAGAAAATCACCGAATAGACCATATATTTTATGGTTGTGGCGTAGGGGATGACGGTATATCCCATCTCTATATTCACCCGTTCGGGCATGGAGGCGAGCACGGCGGCCACCAACCCTTTGGGTATCATTATGGTCGTCACAAGCCGCTCGGACCTTGTGTTCTCACGACCTACGACACAAAGCAGGAGGAATCTCAGCACGAACAGCACTCCGGTAATCATAAGGCCGTAGAGTAGGTCCATGGGGCTGGTGAACGGTATTGAAATTCCGACATATACGAAGAAGTAGGTCTTCAAGATGAACACTATCTCTTTGAAGAAACTCTTTTCCTCGAGACGTAACGGTTGCATCCTGTCTAGGTGGACTGCGCCGAGCAGCGGCATACGGAAGTACTCGACGTTGCCTAGCACTATGCCGAATGCCAATGCCGCAATGGCACCGCTATATCCGAGCATTTCGGCTATGCCGTAGATGACAAAGACAAACGCGGGCGTGAGGAACATGGAGTTCTGAAGCTTACGCACGCGGTCGAGAAGTCCCGCCCAGAGTATTCCGCCTGCGATGCCGAGCAGGAGGGCGAAAAGGATGCCGCCGATGACGCGAAAGACCATACCGGTAATGCCCATCGCGCTCATATTTTGGACGGTGGATATTTCGAGGGTGGCGATGGTCACCACTATGCACAGCACACCGCTGGCGGCGGATTCGAGGGTGAGCACCATGCGGGCTTTCTCACTCACTTTGAGTTGGTTGACCAGCGGTATGACGATGGCGGCGGCGGTGCCCGACACTATCGAACCCGCGAGTACCGACGAAAGCCAGTCGATATGCAGCACATAGTGCGAGAAGCAGATGACACCCGCCATAGAGATGACAAACGACATCAGGGTGACTTGCACCATACCTTTCCAATAGCGTCGTATGGTGTCGATGCTCAAATCCAATCCGCTGTCGAACAGTATGAAAAGCAGCGTCAGCGACGAAAACACGCCACCGATGCTTTCAAGGTCTTCGGGGTGTACGATTCCCAGCACAGGTCCTACAATGATTCCGATACCAACCAGCAGCACCACGTCGGGTATGCGCCGCTTGCTGAAGATGGCGGAAAACAAGTGTGCGCTGAAAATCAGCAAACCCAGTATTATGAACGTAGAACCCAAAGGAATGTGAATTGTGAAGAGTGAGTTGACAAATGTATTTGCTAACTGCTGACTAATGTTGATATGTTTACTTAAAACTTACAGCTTAAAACTTAAAACTCATTTATAGCCCTGTGCGGGCACGCACTTAGATGTCTATATCTGGCAATATTTTACGAAGTGATGCCAGTTCGGGGTTTATTTTCAGCAGCGTCTCGTATTTTTCGCCCGACTGGTATGGCTTGGCGGCTTTCTCTTCGACTTTTACCTCAATCTTTGGTGTCAACGCATGTACGCCGCTTATACGCCGTAGATGGTTCATTATTTCCGGCAACACTTTTTTTACTTCATGCTCGGCAAAGCTGCTCGCCAGCGTGATTGTTACGGTTTTGCCGTCGTCCTCAAGTTCAGGTTTCACGTTCTTGAGGAAGTTGGTGACCTTGTCTGGGTCGGAGAACGACGAAAGCGTCTCGGGTGCGAAAAGAACTTCCCAGAAATCCAGAAGAACTGATTGCGAAAGCTTTTGTGGTTCAGGAGCCTTTGTCTCAGGTCTGACCTCTTTTGGGTTGGCTGCAGCGACATTTCCTTCTTTCACGCTGGAGTAGGGATCAACCATCGACAGCAAGCCGGTTTTCACCTCCGATGTGTGACCTGTGACCTGTGCCCCGTTAACAGCAACGGGCTGCTGACCGCCATTATCGCCCGTGCGACCAGCACCTGGCTGCTGACCACCATTATCGCCCGTGCGACCAGCCCCTGCCTGCTGACCACCATTATCGCCCGTGCGGCTAGCACCTGGCTGCTGACTGCAAACCGAAGCCTGCTGACCGCTGGCTGCTAACGGCTGACTGCTAATTCTATGTCCCGCCTCCGGCGCTCTTGCAATCTAACTTGCTGCCGCCTGTTGTCCCCCCAGGTTGGCTTGAAGGCTGCAGAGTTTCATCAGGCACACCTCCGTGAACAAACGTTTGTTGCTGGCGTCGCGGTAGCGGTACTCGTAGTCGCTTGCTATGCCGAGATACTGCAGTAACGTCCTCACACCGCATTTGCTGGCTTGTTCGCCGTAGAGCGTCCGGTCGTTGTCCGACACCTCCAGCAATTGGTGAGTCGCAGGGTCGATAGCCACCATCAGGTTGCGCAGATGTTCGCTCAACCCTGTGATGAAATGCTGTCCGTCGAAACCCTTATCCAGAATCTCTTTGTAAAGCAGGAGCGAGTTTGGGATGTCGCCTTTGATGAAGTTATCGACCATGCGGAAATAGTAGCCGCTGTCGAGCATGTTGAGGTTTTGCAGGCAAGCCTCGCGGGTGAGGTTGCCGCCGGTGAAGCTCACCAGCTGGTCGAAGGTCGAGAGCGCGTCGCGCATACCTCCGTCGGCCTTGCGTGCAATCAGGTGCAATACGTCCTTCTCGCAGCTCACGCCCTCGCTCTTTGCTACATATTCCAGATGGTTCACAATGTCTTGCAGCGAGATGCGGTTGAAGTCAAACACCTGACATCTGGAGAGTATAGTCGGTATTATTTTGTGTTTCTCGGTTGTCGCCAAGATGAATTTGGCGTATGCCGGCGGCTCTTCGAGAGTTTTCAGCAACGCGTTGAATGCGTTGGTCGAGAGCATGTGCACCTCGTCGATGATATAGACCTTGTACTTGCCGGTTTGAGGAGGTATCGCCACCTGCCTTATTAGTTCGCGGGCGTCGTCAACGCTCGAATTCGACGCAGCGTCCAATTCGAATATGTTCATCGAGGTGCCGTTGTTGAAGTCGTTGCACGACTGGCAGTTGTTGCACGGCTCCATGTCTTCGCCGAAGTTCTCGCAGTTGATGGCTTTAGCCAGGATTCTGGCGCAGGTGGTCTTGCCCACGCCTCTCGGGCCGCAGAAGAGGAAAGCCTGAGCCAGCTTGCCCTGCTTTATCGCATTCTGCAGAGTTGAGGTGATATGCCCCTGTCCAACAACCGAACGGAACGTGTCGGGACGATACTTGCGTGCTGATACAATGAAGTTTTCCATAGCATGGATTAGTGTGAAATAATTTACAAAGATAAGAAAAAAAACTGAAAGCTCGACAATGTTGCCAAAATGCCTGCAATAAAATTATGATTATCCGCATTGTTCCGAAGACGCCTCGAGAGTCTTAATCTCAATACCCCCATACAAGAAGCCTCAAGAGGCTTAATCTCAATAACCCCATACAAGAAGCCTCGTGGAGGCTTAATCGCAAAACCCCCATACAAGAAGCCTCGTGGAAGCTTAATCCCAATAACCCCATACAAGAAGCCTCGGAGAGGCTTAATCTCAATAACCCCATACAAGAAAATCTTTGATTTTCGCAGTGTGGGGGTGAAAATGACAGCAGAGATGCGTCTCGAAGAGACGCGACTACAAGATTTCGGAAATTTGCGGATAACCAGCCCCGCCATTTTGCCCCCATTTAGAACACCAATACAAACCTAGGAGCCGCCTAGGAGTTATGTAGGAGAAACCTAGGAGGGGTATAGGAGGGGTAACGAAGGGGTATAGGAGGGGTAACGGCCTATATACGGAGTTGATACGGCTTTGATACGGAGTTAATACGGAGGGGAATGTGTTTTGTCACTGAACACCAATATGTTGCAGCGGCGAGTTCTGCAAAGTCGAATACACGCATCTGTACAATAACCTGACAGACACTTTCTTGCGTATGTTCATACTAATCGGCTTCACACCACAAATATACGAATACTTTTTCAATCAAAACTACTAACTCAAAATAATTTTGTATCTTTGCACCCAAATTCAACATAGTATTAACGAAAATAATTGTGAATGAAGCATAGCACATAGTTTAGTATGCACATCATAGAATAGAAAAAAGCGAAGTAGCTTATCTGGATGTCTTGAAACTTCGACACTTTCAAAAACACTTCCAAGAAAACAGCAGCGGAGCTCCCGTGTAATGCGTGGACTTAAACGTTGTAATTTGGAAGTGTAGGTAGTCGAAGACCTCAAGACATCCGATGAAGACTAAAAAGTTCCACGCTCTTTTTATGTGCCTACCTAATCGGAACAAAATAACATGTTATTTATCCAAAACCGATGTGCCGATGGTATATAACTGGCAAAAATCAAAATGAAAAAAAGAAAAAACATTGTGGTGGCCTCAGTATTGATGATTATGGCAATGACTTTATTTGCCTCATGTGGTATTCTGTCTTCTGATACAGTAGGAGGTATGGCAAGAGATTCTTACCGTTATATGTACGGCAACTAATCTGGTATGATAAACACAACGTTCGTGTACAATATGAGAGCAAACCTTGTAGTATGGACAATCGTTTTGTTATTAATAACATCGTGTGGTAAAAAAAGCTACAACGAAATGGTATTTGTTGAGGGTGGGCAATTAACGATGGGATCGAATGACATGGACGCCGATCCGGACGAAAGGGATATCAGGAGGGTATCAGTTAATGATTTTTGCATTAGTCGCTATGAGGTAACACAATCGGAATGGAATGAAATCATGCACAAAAACCTTTCAGTTTTTAGTGGCAAAAATCATCCAGTCGAATGTGTATCTTGGGATGATGCCATATTGTTCATTGAAAAGCTGAACAGAAAAACAGGAAGGCATTATCGTTTGCCAACAGAGGAAGAGTGGGAATATGCCGCCAAAGGAGGGAAATATGGCTCTGAAAGCAGATATTCGGGTGGAAATAATCTCGAAGAAGTGGGGTGGATGAGGAATAATTCTCGTCAAAGCACACACAAAGTAGGTTTATTGAAGCCAAATGCATTAGGATTGTATGATATGACGGGAAATGTACATGAATGGTGTGACGGACGATACGACAGTATTTTCTATGCACAAGATACCATTTTGAACAACCAATATGACCTAAAGGACATTAGGATTTTCAAAGGTGGAAGCTGGGGCAACGACCCCAAACATTGTCGTATTTCAAACACAAATTACAACACTCGTGAAACGAGAAGTTTTTCAATAGGATTTCGTCTCGCGGAGGATGTTAAAAAACAAAAATAATTTCAAAAAACGACGGGCCGATGGTATATAACAGGCAAAAAAACAATGAAAAAAAATATTGCATTTTTGACAGCTATCATGGTTTTGGGAATGCTGATTTCTACAGCTTATGCAAAACCCAACTCGACTGAAACCTCTTTAAAACAACAACAAGGTGAAGAATCGACCATCAATTGTGGCGATATATACAGTGTTTCCGTTTATGAAATAACGAGTGAAATAAGTGTTAAAACCGTAAGAGCCCAATATGATGATGAAACTGATAAAATAATCATCGATGGCAAAAGTTATTCCTGGTCTCGTAATCCATATTATGGAAAAGAGGGCTATGGCAAAGTTTCAAAGTATAAATATACTGTAGCTGGATATTATTTCAATTGGGAATATAAAGGAAACGGCAATTTCAGAATGTAAAAGACTACAGTATGTATGCTGATATAGCCAATAATCACTAAAAGACTAAATATCATCAATTAACCCGACGGGCCGATGGTATATAACAGGCAATAATTTAAAAATGAAAAAACTTTTAATCGTATTAAGTATTGTTGCGACATTTATCGCCGCTACTGCATTCATAACCATCAATAAAACGAACACTAACCCTGAACCCGAAATGTGCAGACAGGTCATGGGTGTTAATATGTCATATTCACAGAGTGGAAGCACTTATACAGTAGAAGTTCGTAACAATAATGATTATACAGTCAACGTTCAACTACAAGCTGTAGGATATAGAGACGGGAGAAAGCGAGTGGTTTGGACAGATAATATGCAACTTACTAAAGGTGAATCTAATTGTTCCGGCTGTAAAGCGACAAGAAAATTCACCAATGATGCTGAAGACATATCCATAAATATGGATGTCTATAAATGTGACTGATGATTCAGTTTTCGTCAACACATGGGGCGTGTATTTACACGCCCCATTTAGTTCTGTATTTTTCAACATGAACCGCACGCTACTTTTTATTATCATATCAATTTCAACCCTATTAACTGTTAGTTGTACCAAGGGTAAGGCATGCCTATGCGAGAGGTTTGACAAGGAATCTGGTGAATACGAAGACTCAAAATATACTGAGGATTTTGAGACTTGCACAGGTGCTTCGTTTGTGTTAAGCAATGAGGATCCATTATACAACTACGATTGCTACGACTACCATCAACAGAATAACGACTATTACAAATGAAAAGGACACTTCTTATCGCATTTGCAGTTTTAGCTGGAATATGCATGTCTGGCTGTGAAAAGGGCAAGGCGTGTATGTGCTATGAATTTGAATGGAACACAGGCCATCAAACAGCCACTGGCTACTACGAAGACCGCGCCAGCTGTAGTTCTACAGCCACATGGTTAGGTTCTTATACGGCTGGAGAATATTACTATATTTGCGAGGAAATTTACGAAGATTAGAGGTTATATAACAAGAAGACCCGTTGTGCCGGATTTCCGAACCAGAAGTGCCTGATTTGTAATCAGGCACTTCTTTTTCTCGGGATTTACAATCCCAACCCACAACGAGTAAAAAGAAATGGACACACCTGCAAGCCAGATGTGTCCATTATTGTAAGTTTGAGGCAGTATGATTATTGTGCGCTTATTCGCTTCCACATGCATTTCTCGCTGAAGGCCATGAAGGTTCCGCGAATTTGCAGGCGGCCGTCATTCAGGAAGTGTGCATCCATATTGGCTCGCACACCGCGCTGTGGATCATATACTTTCGTGCCGTTCCACTCGTGTTTGTCGGCATCGTACTTCAAACCAGAGAAAAGCACCGCTTGGTCGAGCGGCAAGGAACGCAGCTTCTTGTTGGGGTTCTTTTTGTCTAGGCGTTTGTTCCCGTCCTGATCCTTATCCACCTCGGCCCATATCACCTGACCGCGGTAAGTGCCGTCGTTCAGTTTGACCACTTTGGCTTTGAAGTGGTCTTTGTTCTGCCACGCCTCATACACGCCGACGATATTGTCTCCCGCGTCGTTCAGCTTGTTCTGAGCCTGCAGGCTTTGTGGCAGAAACAATGCCGTTGCGAGCAGCAGAAACAATAGGAAACACTTGTTCATGGGGTTGTAGTTGGAAGTCAGCAGTTAGAGGTAAGCCACTAACACATTAACGCAATCACACAATAACGCACTAACACATTAACACATTAACACAATCACACAATCAACACAATCACACAATCAACATTGCGTCGCCGTAGGTGCCGAAATGGTATTTTTCCTTGATGGCAATCTGGTAGGCCTTCATAATCAGCTCGGGGCCGCCAAAGGTGGATGCAAGGATGAACATCGACGACATCGACGGGTGGAACCCTGTGATGAAACGGTCGGCGATGGTAAACTTGTACGGCGGGAAGATGAACTTGTTGCTCCATCCCTCATAGGGGCTTATCTTGCCGGGGATGGTGACGGCGGATTCGAGTGCCTTCATTGTGGTCACTCCCACAGCGCAGACGTGGTGACCCTCGTTGAGCGCATTGTTCACTATGTCGCAAGTCTCCTGGCTCAGATACATCTCCTCGGCGTCCATGCGGTGTTTAGAGAGGTCTTCGACTTCGATGGGCTTGAAGTTGCCGATGCCCGCATGCAGCGTCAACTCTGTCCAGATGACGTCGTTCAGCTCGAGACGTTTCAGCAGCTCACGGCTGAAATGGAATCCAGCCGACGGAGCGGCCATCGCACCTTCGACTTTGGCGTAGTAGGTCTGGTAGCGCTCGGCATCCTCTTTCTCTATATCTCTCAGCTTTCTCAGCTCGTCAGGCAGAGGTGTGGTGCCAATCCGCTTCACGGCGGCCATAAAGTCCTCGTGAGAACCCTCATAGAGGAACCTCACGGTACGTCCGCGGGAGGTGGTGTTGTCGATGACCTCGGCCACCAGCTCGTCGCCAGCACCGAAATAAAGTTTGTTGCCGATGCGGATTTTACGTGCAGGATCAACTATCACGTCCCAAAGCCTCGTTTCCTCGTTCAGCTCCCTCAGCAGGAACACGGTGATGCTGGCTCCAGTCTTTTCCTTCTCGCCTTTCAGCAGGGAGGGCATGACCTTGGTGTTGTTCGCCACTATCACATCCTTAGGCTCAAAATATTCTGTTATGTCTTTGAAAATGCGGTGCTCAATCTCACCAGAATCACGGTGAACCACCATCAGTCGCGCTTCGTCGCGGTACTTTGCCGGTCTCAGTGCCACAAGGTCTTTGGGCATTGCATACCGGAATTGCGATAACTTCATCTCTTTACTTTGTTTTGTTTGCCTTTACAAAACTCATTTAACGTAAATATATTGTTTTAAGTTTCAAGTTTTAAGTTTTAAGTTTAACAAAAAAATGTTCCATCTGACAAAAAAATGGTATTTTTGCAGTTTGGAGTTGTTCCGTTTACACTTAAAAAGACGAAGGTTACGAAAAATACGAAAGTTAGTAGCAAGTAACATTTGTCAATTCACCATTCACTAGACAACTTAATATATAATATACAATGGGAAGAGCTTTTGAATACCGTAAGGCACGTAAACTGAAACGTTGGGGCAACATGGCCCGCACGTTCACTAAGATTGGCAAGGAAATCGAGATGGCGGTGAAGGCCGGCGGTCCCGACCCGGCGTCGAACCTCCGTCTGCGTCTGCTCATTCAGACCGCAAAGAACGAGAGTATGCCAAAAGACAATGTGGAACGTGCCATAAAACGTGCCACATCGAAGGACACATCGGACTACAAAGAGGTGGTGTATGACGGCAAAGGACCTCACGGCACAGCTTTCGTGGTTGAGACAGCCACTGACAACCCGACGCGCACTGTTGCCAATATCCGTGCCGCTTTTGTGCGTGGCAAAGGCGAGCTGGGTACTATGGGTATGAACGACTTTTTGTTTGAAAGGAAATGTTCGTTTGTGGTGGCTTGGAAAGATGGCATCGATATGGACGAGCTGGAGCTGGAACTCATCGACTGCGACATCGACGAGGTGTTCCGCGACGAAGACGAGATAATGATATACGCCGACTTCAAGAACTACGGCCCCATATCGAAATATCTCGAAGACCACGGATATGAAATCAAATCGTTCAAATTCGAGCGCATACCGTTGACTATGAGAGAACTGTCGCCCGAGGAACAGGAAGACGTCAACGGACTCATCGAACGTCTGGAAAACGATGACGATGTGGTCAACGTGTTCCATAATATGGCGTGAGTGTAGGCATGGTCATCACTTGTATATGCCATAGAGGGTAAGGATAAGGAAGACCTAAAGCAAACCGACAAAAGATAAAAACAGAACATAACCATGAAACGGCTTCTCTTCATTGCTGCTGCGGCGTTGCTGGCCATAGCGATGGCATCGTGTCAGAAGGACGACAACACGTCGAATACTCAGACCACCCCTCCGTCAGACACAACCGCAAGACCTACCGTTCCAGACGGTTTTGTTGACCTTGGACTTCCGAGCGGCTTGCTGTGGGCAACGTGCAACCTCGGTGCGACGTGCCCCGAAGGTTTTGGCGGCTACTATTCATGGGGAGAGACCTGTGCTAAGGAGTTATATAACTGGAGTACATACCGCTATGCCACGGTCGATACGGAAGGCAACCTATCGACCTTGACCAAATACAACACCAAAGAATCCTTCGGCACGGTGGATGGCAAGACCGTGCTTGAACCTGAGGACGACGCTGCCGCTGCCATTTTGGGCAATGGTGCAAGAATACCAACCGAGGCCGACTGGCAAGAACTGTTGGATAACACCACGGCTGAGTGGACATCGGTGAACGATGTTTGTGGACGCAAGTTTACCGCCCCCAATGGCAACAGCTTGTTCATTCCTGCAGCTGGACGACAGGGAACAGCGGGGCTCGACTATGCAGGCGAGCATGGTTTATACTGGTCGTCGTCGCTCAATACTAGCGACCCACGTTATGCAAAGCGATTTCTTTTCAATGCCGACAGTACGAGCTTGAGGACCTTTTGCCGTCGTTCCAACGGACCTTCCGTCCGGCCAGTGCGTCCTGCGCTTTAGGATAAGCCTTTGTTCTATGTACGAATCATATACACTGGCGATGGAATGAAAAATAAATTAGTACCAAGCACCTAAACATTAGCACAATAAGACAATTAGATAATGGCTCCGCTTGCTGAAATACTACGTCCGCAGACGCTCGACGAATATGTCGGGCAGAACCACTTGGTAGGCAAAGGTGCTGTGTTGCGTACCCTGATTGAGAGTGGCCGCATACCCTCGATGATATTCTGGGGACCACCGGGAACCGGCAAGACGACACTTGCAGGCATCATCGCCAACCAGCTGCAGCGCCCTTTCCACACCCTCAGCGCCATAAGCAGCGGCGTGAAGGAAGTGAGGGATGTGATTGAAAAGGCCCAGTCGGAAGAGGGCGCCATACTCTTCATAGACGAGATACACCGATTCAACAAAAGTCAGCAGGACTCGCTGCTGGGTGCTGTCGAGCGAGGAGTCATAACCCTCATCGGAGCCACCACCGAGAACCCATCGTTTGAGGTCATATCGGCTTTGCTCTCGCGTTGTCAGGTGTATGTGTTGAAGGAATTCGGCGAGGAGGATATGAACGACCTGCTTGACCGAGCGGTCAAACACTACGCCTCGCTGCAACGCACAGTCCTACTGAAAGAACGCGACGCCTTGATGCGAATCAGCGGCGGCGACGGACGCAAGCTCCTCAACGCTCTCGAACTGGTGGTCTCGAAAGACCAGTCGCCAACGGTGGAGATAGACAACCGCAAGGTGACCGAGACCATACAGCAAAACCTCGCCTACTACGACAAACAGGGCGAGATGCACTACGACATCATCTCGGCTTTCATCAAGTCGATGCGAGGCAGCGACCCCAACGGCGCCGTCTATTGGCTCGCACGTATGATTGAAGGAGGGGAAGACCCTTTGTTCATCGCACGGCGTATGCTTATCTTCGCTTCGGAAGACATATCCAACGCCAACCCCAACGCGCTGCTTCTCGCCAACGCCTGCTTTGAGGCGGTAAGTAAGATAGGCTACCCGGAATGCCGTATAACACTCTCACAGTGCGCCGTCTATCTCGCCTGCTCGGTGAAGAGCAATTCCACCTATATGGCCCTCAACGAGGCACAGACGGCGGTGCGTCGTTTCGGCGACCTGCCTGTCCCTCTCCACATTCGCAACGCTCCCACCAAGCTGATGAAAGAGATGGGCTACAGCGACGGATACAAATATGCCCACGACTATGAAGGCAACTTCGCCGCACAGGAATACCTCCCGCAAGAGCTTGCTGGCAGCCGTTTCTACACTCCAGGAGAGAACGCCCGCGAGAACGACACCCGAAAACTCCTCCACGCCCGCTGGAACGGAAAGTACGGGTACTGATTGCGTGTCCGCACATGGCGGGTTAGCGGTCAGCTGTTAGCAGTTAGCAGTTAGCATTTTAAATTTTCAACTTTCAACTTTCAATTCCCATTGTGGCCGACGCTCTACTTTCTGTTGAAAACCTCTCCAAGTCTTTTGGCGACAAGATGCTGTTCGACAACATCTCCTTCGGCGTCAACGCCGGACAGAAGACGGCCCTCATAGCACGTAACGGATACGGTAAGAGCACGCTGCTCAACATACTCACAGGAACGGTGCTGCCCGACGACGGTCGTGTAACATTCGCCGCCAGCACCCGTATGGCTTACCTCCCACAGAACCCCGTGACCGACGGACGGATGACGGTAAGACAGTATGTCTATTCGGCTCATCCACATGAGAATGAGGACGAATGGGCGTTTGAACAGCGAGTGGAAGAGGTTCTAAGCCGGCTGAAGATAACCAATCTCGATAAGCAGCTGAACCAGATGAGTGGAGGCGAGCAGAAAAAAGTGGCACTGAGCCGCATACTCCTCGATGACGTGAACTTCCTCATCCTCGACGAACCCACCAACCACCTCGACATCACGATGATAGAGTGGCTTGAGGAATTTCTCGCCAAACAGCGGCTTGCCATACTTCTGGTCAGTCACGACCGCTACTTCATAGACCATGTATGCGACGACATCATCGAGCTCGACAACAGCCAGCTTTACCGCTATCGAGGCGATTTCGCCTATTACATAGAAAAGAAAGCCGAACGAGAGGCTATAGAGAAAGCCGAAGTCGAGAAAGCCCGCAGCCTTTATCGCACCGAACTTGAGTGGATGCGTCGTATGCCGCAAGCACGCGGCACCAAGTCGAAAGCTCGCATCGACGCCTTCTATGACCTGCAGAGCAAAGCCCGCACCCGATTTGACGAGGAGAAACCCGAATTGTCGGTAAAGACCGAACGTATCGGCGGCAAAATACTCGAACTCTATAATATAACCAAGCGTTTCGACGGACGTATGCTGCTCGACGACTTCTCCTACGTATTCAAACGAGGCGAGAAAATCGGCATAGTAGGCCCTAACGGTATCGGCAAATCGACGCTGCTCAACATCATGACCGAACGTGAACGTCCAGACAGCGGACGGGTCATAGTGGGGCAGACCATCCAGTTTGGCTACTACACCCAGTCGGGTCTCAAAGAGAAAGACGACAAGAGGGTGCTGGATATAGTCAAGGAGGTGGCAGAAGTGATAGACCTTGAAGGCGGCAAGAAGATGACCGCCCACCAGTTTCTCAGCTATTTCGGATTCGACGACACCTCACAATACAACTATTTCGGCAACCTCAGCGGCGGCGAGCGGCGGCGGCTCTACCTGCTGAAGGTGCTTATGGCCAATCCTAACTTCCTCATCCTCGACGAGCCGACCAACGACTTGGATATATACACGTTGCAGATATTGGAGCAGTTCCTACGCGGATACAAGGGCTGTCTGGTGATAGTCAGCCACGACCGTAGTTTTATGGATCATATCGTCGATCACCTTTTTGTGTTCGAGGAAGGCGGGGTGATACGCGACTATCATAGCAACTACACCGACTATATGCTTGATCGTGAACGTCGCCGCAAAGAAGAAAACGCTGTACGTCGTGAGGAAAAACCACAGTATGAGCGTCCGAAGTCGTCGAAACGCAAGGCTACATATAAGGAACAGAAAGAATATGAGAGTCTCACCAACGAGATTGAATCGTTGAACAACGAAAAACAGCAGCTTGAGACGACCCTTGCGGGTTCAGCCGATCAAGCTGCTGTGATTGATGCCTCGAAGAGGATTGGAGAGGTGATATCCCTGTTGGATGAGAAGGAACTCCGTTGGCTGGAGCTGGACGAGATTGTTAACGGCTAGGTGTGTGCCCGCACGGGTCTGTTTTATTAGCTGTTAGGCGCTACAAATGCTTTAACACCCTCACGTCTTAATTAACATAATTCAGAACTTTCCATGGGCACCGCCGCCTCCGAAGCTGCCGCCTCCGAAGCCACCGAAACCACCGGATGAGTGTCCGAAACCGCCCGAGGAGCCACTGTAACCACCCCAATAGCCACCTCGTGAGCTGCCACCGAGAAACGGGGTGCCACCGTTGGAACTGCCACCGCCGTGCTTTTTGGCGACCTTGCTCAAAAGGATGGTGACGAGGACGGTAACTACGATGAAGCCCAGAAGACCAAATAGCGCTTCGCGGTTTTCCTTGCGTTTGTAGTCGTTGTAGCTGTATTCACCACGGCAGACGGGCTCGATGACATCGAGAGCCCGGGAGATGGCCTTGTAGTAGTTGCCGTCAGAGAGCGGCCCGATCATGTTGTCGTCGATGATGTGTTTGCAGAAAGCGTCGGGAAGAGCACCTTCGAGACCATAACCAGGAATAAGTGCGACATCGCCATCTGGTTCCTCGTCGGTTTTTGACTTAATCAGGATGACGACACCGTTTTTCAGTTCTTTTTGGCCGACCCCCCAGGAGGTTCCTATGCGGGTGCCGAGTTCCATAATCTCGCATCCGTGCAGCGAAGGAGTGATGATTACGAGAATCTGGTTGGAGGTGCTGTCGTTGAAGGCTACGAGGCGCTGTTCGAGCATCTTGGCTTCATCGGTAGAGAGTTCGCCAGCATAGTCGTTGACCAGGTGGTTGGTGGGTTCTGGGCACCAACGCTCCTGAGCCGGTAGCAACAGGGTGGTCGCTACCAGCACAAGGATGGTCAGGAATAATCTCTTCATGAAAAGGTTGATACGTTGATAGGTTGATATGTTGATATGTTTTTTGTTGATAGGTTGATATGTTGATATGTTTTTTGTTGATAGGTTGATACGTTGATAGGTTTTAGGTTGATAGGTTGATAGGTTTTAGGTTGGCAGGTTTTAGTGGGGGGGGTGACTAGAAGTCGAACTCTACTTTCACGGGTTCGTCGCTGCCTTCAGGGGCGGTGAAGTAACCTTTCTTCTCGAATCCGCCGATACCGGCTATGATGTTGTTGGGGAAGCGACGGAGGGTTTTGTTGTAGCCTGCGACTGTCTCGTTGAAGCGAGCACGTTCGGTGGCAATGCGGTTCTCGGTACCTTCGAGCTGAACCTGAAGGTCTTGGAAGCCTTTGGTGGCGGTGAGTTCAGGATAGCGCTCGACGATGACGTTGAGTCCGCGACTCAGCGCACCGGTGAGGTTGTCCTGTGCTTTCTGGAACTGGGCGACGTTTTCTTCGGAGAGGTTGTTGGCATCGACCTGTACGGAAGTGGCTTTTGCACGGGCCTCGATGACTTCGGTGAGGGTGCCTTTCTCATAGTTGGCAGCACCCTGCACGGTGGCGACGAGCTGCGGGATGAGGTCGGCACGGCGTTTGTAAACGTTTTCGACCTGGCCCCAGGCTTCTTTTACATTTTCGTCGTGGTTGACAAGTTTGTTATAGACCGATATGCCCCAAATTACACAGAGGGCAACTGCAGCTACAATGGCAATGATAAGTCCTTTTTTCATGGTGTTTTCTTTTTTTGTTGATATGTTTTATGTTGATAGGTTGATAGGTTGATATGTTTTATGTTGATATGTTTTATGTTATTGGTATAGGTAGCGGCGGATTTTGAGGGTTGCGGTTTTCTTGAAGGGTTGGTCCATAAGCTGGATGGAGGATATCTGGCTTTGAGCGCCGACACGTTTGTTGACGTAGTCACGGATGCTCTCGACGAGGAGAGCCTGTTTGTCGCTGTCGGAGGGGTTGAAGCCGGCTTTGTAGGTTTCGTCGAGTTGGATGAGCGCCACAAGCTGTTTGTCGCGTTTTACGACGAGAGATTCGATGACGCAGGGGAAGGTGTTTATCACTTGTTCGATTTCCTCGGGGTAGATGTTTTCGCCCGAGGGGCCGAGAATCATGCTGCCGAGCCGACCTTTGATGTAAAAACGGCCGAATTTGTCGCGAGAGGCGAGGTCGCCGGTATGGTACCAACCGTCTTGAGAGAGCACGCTGGCAGTACGATCAGGGTCTTTGAAGTAGCCAAGCATTACATTGGGGCCGCGGGCGATGATTTCGCCGATGCCGGTTTTTGGGGTGACGTTGGCCAGGGACACTTCGACACCGTAGGCTGGGACACCGATAGAGCCGACTTTGGTGCGGTGGACGCATGCGTTGGTGATAAGAGGAGCGGTTTCGGTGGTGCCGTAGCCGATGGCGTAGTTGAAGTGGCTTTTCTTGAGGAATTCTTCGACTTCAGGGTTGAGTTTTGCACCGCCGATGCCGAAGAACTTGATTTTTCCACCGGTTTGTTTCTTGAGTGTGATGCCGATGAGGGTGAACATAAGCCAGGGGGCGTGGTTTTGTATCCACTTCAGCTTGGGGCTTTCGTCGATGCGCCGGAGGATGGCTTTGTGCAGTTTCTCGGCGACCAGAGGGACGGAGCAGATGATGGTGGGGCGCACCTTCTTCATGGCAGGGATAAGGATGGAGGGGGTGGGCATCTCGCGGAGGTAGTAAACGGCGGCGCCGACGGAGAGGGGATAGAGCATGCCGAAGGCCATCTCGTAGGCGTGGGCCATGGGGAGGATGGAGAGCCAGCGGTCGCGGCAAGTGGCAGGTTGAGCGTGTCGGGCTTCGAGAACGCTGTGGTAGAGGTTGCCGTGGCTGAGCATGACACCTTTGGCGTTGCCGGAGGTGCCGGAGGTGTAGATTATGGTTGCGAGGGTTTGTGAGGTTATCTGTGATCTGTTGGTTGTGACCTGTGAACTGTGACCGGTGAGCTGTGACCTGTGACCTGTGACCTGTGAGCTGTGAGCTGTGGGCTGTGGGTGATGTAAGCTGAAGTCGTCGATCAGGATGACGGCCTTTAACGACTGCAGGTTGCTGACTTTTGGCAGCTGTTTTCGCGAGACGATGAGAGCTTCGCTTTCGGAGTGGTTGATGATGTTCTCGACTTCGAACTGGGTGGAGCCAGGCAGGATGGGGACGGCGACGCGGCCAGCGGTAGTGACGGCGAAGAAGGCTACGGTCCAGTTGGGCATGTTTTCGGCGAGGATGGCGACTTTTCCTGTTGGAGAGACATTGTTGTTGTCTAGCAGAGCGGATACTTTTTGTACCTGGATGCCGAAAGAGTGATAGGTATAAGACTGATCGCCGTTGGTGAACTGACCCATGGGGCGATGGCTCCATCGGCGCAGGGAGTTCTCGAGTAAAGAGACTAGAGAGATGTTGGTAGTGTTGTTGTTCAAAGCGTTGTGTGGTTTTATTATTTTCTTAGGTAGATCTTGTTGTATTGGTTCCAGTCGATCATCATTTGACGGAAGTCTTGGTATTGTTCTGGGGAGACGATGT
This sequence comes from Bacteroidales bacterium, assembly GCA_017616895.1. Lineage (GTDB taxonomy): Bacteria > Bacteroidota > Bacteroidia > Bacteroidales > P3 > Colimorpha. The sequence continues at coordinate 45,150 of JAFZXE010000023.1, read as the reverse complement.
CGTGTTCGATGGAGAGGTGTTTGAGGATTTCGGTGTGGTGGCCGACTTGCTTGATGGAGATGGATATGGAGCCGAGGCCTTGGACGGAGTAGGAGAGGTTGACGGGTTTGAGGAGGGAGTGGGGGTCGTCGGGTAGTTTGTAGGAGTAGGTGGTGTCGCAACGGGCGGCCTGGAGAGGGGTGGAGCGATGGGAAGGGAGGTAGGCGGGATTGATGTCGAAGGGGCAGTCGGAGGAGGGGATGGTGTATATGACGAAGGAGTCAGTTTGTTCGGGGGTGAGGGTAGAGGGTTTAGGCGAAGAGGGTGTGGAGGTGTGAGAGGCCGAGAGTTGTAGCTGGGAGTCATCGACGACGACGGTGACGGTAGCCTGGTCGGAGGTGAGGAGGCTGAAGGGTTTGTTGTCGGCGGTGAGCAGATGTTCCTCGTTGAGGGAAGCGTAGGCGTAGAAGCCAGCCTGCTGGAGGAGAGCTGCGAGGGTTATGGCTTTTTCGTAGGGAGTGCCGCAGCCGCTGTGCCATACTTGGGCTGCGTCGGCGCTGCGATGGTTGAGGAGAGAGGGCGGGAGGTTGTTGGTGCGGATGTTGTCGGCGACATAGTCACGCAGGGCTTCGACGAGGAGGAGGTTGCGCTGGTGGGAGCTGAGGTTGCCGAGTTTGCGGATACGGACACGTTCGGAGTTGATGAGGTTGACGGCGTCGGGGAGTTTGCCGCGGACTTGCTGCATATCGGGTGATACGGAGGTGCGGTTGGAGAACCAGAGAGTGGGATAGATGGTCTCGGAGGGAGGGAGGTAGTGGTCAGCGTAGGATTGACGGAGGTTGTTGGCGACGAGGTGGAGGGTGTGTTTGTCGGCGGGCTGGGAGATGTCGGCGCCGTTGGCCTGGAGGCTGTAGTAGAAGTCCATGTCGTAGGGCTGGTCGATTATTATCTCGTAGCGTTCGACGGGGCAGTCCTGGGTGAGTTGGATTTTCTGCTGGAGGATGTCGGTACGGGAGGTTATGGTGTAGTCGAGGACGATGGTGCAGTCGTATTCGAGTGCGGTGTGGACGATGGCGAGCTCGACGAGGTTGTTGAACCGACCGCAGCTTTGGCAGTCGGAGGGCAGCTGCTCGACAAAGGCGCGCTTGGGGGTCTGGACGCGGGAGCCGTCTTTGCGAATGGTGTAACATTCGTTGACGGTGAGGCTTTGGAAGGCGGGGTTATAGACGATGAAGGTCTCGCCTTTGTCGGCGTAGGCGGTGATGGCGCGGTTGCGGAGGAGTGTGAGCTCTTTGCGGTAGTTGTACTCGGAGGTGCCGTCGCGACGGACGGTGTAGCGCTGGCGGATGAGTTTGTATATGGCATCGGGTTTTTCGGTGGATTGGGCCTGCAGGGGATTGTAGGCTGGGGACTGAAAACCGAAGATTGCCAGGAGGATTAGGATTGATATTTTTTTCATTATATTGGGTTAGTTTGCGAATTGTGAATTGTGAATAGTGAATTGTGAATTGTGAATTGACAAATGTATTTGCTGGCTGCTGGCGGCCTTGGCGGGGTTGGGACTATTTTACTAAGACTATGGGGGTGGCGGCGGCTTGGTTTTGGTTTTGGACTATCTGTCGGAAGGTGGGCCACTCGGAGGCTTCGTACTTGCGTTTGTTGAGGGAGAGGGTCTCGACGATCTCAAATGTGTCGCCGTGGATGTTGTAGGCGAGGGAGTAGCTGCCGGTTTGGTCGTTGACGGGTGTGGGGACGGTGTAGCGGCAGTCTTTGTATTCGTAGGGCAGGGTGAGGGTCTCGGACATGGTGACGAGCCTTGAGCAGGCGTCGGCAAAGGGGTATTTCTTTTCGTTTTGGGAGGTGTTGAAACGCAGGTGACTCATGGCACGGCTGAAGATGTTACGCAGGGAGATGGGGATAAAGACGGCTTCGTTTTTGGAGATGACGGCATAGTCGGGCACCTCGATGGTATAGACAATCTTCACGGGCTGACGGAGGTAGTCTTCGGGACGGGTGTGGTTGATGGCGGTCACCTTTGCCTGCGGGCAGACTTTGAGAATCTCGGCCTCGAGGGCGTCGTGCCAGTCGGCCTGACGGGTGAAGACCCGACGAACGGCTGCATCGCTCTGTCCTTCGGCGGTGACGGTGACGGTGCCAGTCAAGGTGCCGTTTTTGTCTATCGCTGTTTTGGCGGTGATGTTCAGGTAGTGGTTTTCAGGGGCTGATATGGGTGTTTCCATGAGGTCGGCACCGTTGGGCAGGCCCATGAGGTAGCCCTGCTGTTGCTCGGCGCTGCTCCAGAGTTCGCGGACGTTGGGCACCCAGGTGGGGTCGAGGAGCTCGTAGTTGCCGTTGCGGCGCTGGACGACGCAGACGCTGTGGTTGAACTGGTCGGCGGGTATGCGGTCGATGCGCTCGCCGGCCATGGTCATGGCGGCGTAGGCTTTGAACCCGGCAGCCCGAAGCATGGCGACGAGCAGGCCGGCCTTGTCCTTGCAGACGCCGCAACGGTCGGTGAAGTTCATCTCGGCATTGTGGAGGGTGTAGCCCTCGCCAGGACCCATGGAGATGCCAGCATAGCGCATGTTGTCGGACACCCAATGGGTGAGTATGCTGATGCTGTCGAGCTCGTTCTTTGCATCGACAAGCAGTATATCGACCTTGCGGAGCAGCTCGCGGGTGGGGTTAAAGCTGCCGTAGTCCTCGTTGACGTTGTAGAACCAAACGGACTTGGCCTGCCAGTCGGGGCTTGTGGAGAGGAGGAGCTTGCACTCGACATCGTTGTGGGCCAGCATGCCCTGTTCGCCCTTGACGGGACGGATGTCGCGTTTGCTGAAGGTGTAGATGGTGCGCTTGCCTTCTTTTTGAGTCTCGGTCCTCACCTTGCCGTTATAGACCTGATAGCGCATGTTTTTAGAGGTCAGCGCATTGACACGATAGACCTTGAGGTCGATGGGTTCGCTGGACCAGAAAGGCACAATATCGTAGAAATGGCCACGCATGGGCGGGATGTATTTGTCGTCGTCGCCGGTCAGCAGGGCGTAGGTGAAACCTTTGCGGTAGGTGCGATATTCGAGACGGTCGCCGACTTCGAGGTGGCCGACTTCGACCATCTTCTGCTTGGCGCCCCAGTAGATGAGGCGAGCAGGGGCCGTGTAGTCATACACCTTGACGTTGTTTTTTCCGCCAACCAGGGTGTCTTGCCTGCCATTTGCCCGGAGGACAACCACGAGTTGGAATTCTACGAAGGCGGACAGAGGGTCGTAGTCGAGCTTTATCACGCTGTTTTCCATGCAGCCGTGGGCGGTCTTCATCTCGATGAGCTTGTGGCCATAGACATGACTGAGGCCGCTGGACTCCATAAAAACGTAGGTGGAATCGTAGAGGGTGCGCTGGTTCTCTGCCTGGGCATAGCATGCGGCTAATACCAAGGCCAGCATCGCCAAAAACATTTTTTTCTTTGCCATTATGTATTGTTTTACTTGTTTCTACTGTTTATGGATGTCAGGTTGACTATGATTCTTGTAAAGAGCGTAAGGAGAATGGGCAGTATGGCCCTGTTGAGGTGCTGCGGCCAGCCCGTGGCCATCATGCCTATTGCGGCCAGCAGCAGTGCAATCTGAATGAACGCCACTACCCGGTAGGCGGTCAACTCGCCACCATGGGTGGCGATACGAGGCCACCGGATGCAGGCTCCGGAGAGATACAGGAATAGCGGACTTGCCCACAGCAGGTTGAAGTTCCATCTTGCACACCAGTGAGCCGAACAGAACCAAAGGAACAGCGCCACCAGCGACAGCAGGCCAGGAACCAGATAAAGGAAGCAGTCGAGCCAGCGAAGCCGCCAGCCCTTCTTGACGCCGACCAGCGAGAGGGTGAGCAGGGCGAAAAACAGAAGCCAGAAGGTGCTCTTGGGCGACACGCTGCGCCGCAGCGGTTCCCTATGGTCGTCGAGTAGTTTTGTGGCGGGTTGTGCAATCTTCTCGCCGAGAGACGAGGAATTGCAGTCGGCGGATGAGGTCACCACGGTCAGCGTGTCGAACTGCCGCATCATCTCCAACGGCAGGAAAGCACATTCGAAGGTCGAGCGGTCGCGGTCGCAGCGTGCTCCCAGAGCCAAATCGACGGTAAAACGCCACCAGAGGCGGTTGCCGTTGGTCTGATACACTATGTCGCGATAGCTTTTACCTGTTTTGTCTTCTTTTGGATAAGCTATCTCTCTATGGTCGAGCGACTGGCATATAATGTCACGAATCCTTGTGGCGCAGTTGTCACGGAAAAAGTCGTAGCGGTACCAGCGGTATTCGGGCTGGTAGTTGAACTCGAGCATGAGAAACATGTTGCAGACTTCCTGTTGGCTGAGGTTGAGCCGCTGTTCCCACACGGCACGGCGCTGATGGGTGTAGTCAGCAATGAACGAGCGGTAGCTCTCTCTCGAGATGCAGTAGTCCAGCGTTCTGGTAGCGAACTTCCAAACGAAATGAGGCGTTTCGAAATCGAAGGTGCCGTAGTTATATACAACATCGATGCCGTTGGCGGTGTCGCAGATGTGAAGCGCACTGTGGCTGAACGAGGTGTAGAGTTCGTTGCTGGGTTCGCAAGTCAGCAGACCAGCCCATGCGGTAGGAGAAAGTGGAAGTTGCGACTGCTGAGCCTTGGCCCCGAACGTGGCCAGAGTCAGCACGAGCAGTATGGTCTGTAATCGTTTCATAGGCATATTGTGTTAACGGTCTATCGCTCTGTCAGCATTACCTTTCTCACTTTGGTGCCGTGGGGGGTGGTGATTCGGAGCATATAGATTCCCGGGGTCAGGCTTGAGAGGTCGATTGACTGACTATGGACTTTCATCATTGTCTGCCCGGTGACCGAGAGGACTTCGACGACTGGGATGGCGTCTGACTTGATATAGACAAGGCCCGTTGTGGGATTGGGGTATATGGCGACGGCAAATCCGGAGGCGTTGTCAATTCCGTTGGGGTCGGGGTCGGGTTCGGGCTCTGGCTCGGGTTCAGGCTCGATAGAGAAGAAGGTAAGCTTGAAGGTCACAGTGTTGTTTGCCTGGCTTTCGGTCATGCTCACCGAGTCGATGGTGAAGTAGCTGCTGTCGCCGGTCCAGTAGGTCCTGAGTTCGTTGACGGCGGCAAGGTCGAGGTCGCCCTGTACAGTGTCGTTTTCAGAACCCGGTCGCATCATCCAAAGGCGGTGGGGAACGCTGCTGTTATCGAATTCAGCGTTGTCGCCGGTGTCGTTCCAGCGAGCCACGGTGAGGCCGCTTGCCGGCACTCCCTGGTCGAAGAAGTTGCTTTGGTCTCGCATCTCGAGCAGGAAACTGCTGTTGACGTCTTTTCTAAACGGGATTTTGTAGCACTGTGTTCCGTCGCCCAGGGTGTACCATCCGCTCTCGGTGAGTTCGGTGGGTTCGGCGCCTATGTTGAGGTATTTGTGTTTCAATATGTACGACGGTTGCTGGCGGTTGGGACGGTCCATCATATCCCACTCTCCAAGCGGATTGACATGTGTCCAGGCCAGGCGGTGGCTCATGTCCGGGAGTCCGAGCATTCGCAGTGCACCGTAGCAATGGGCACTTACGTCGGCGTTCTCGTTAACGATGGTGTAGTTGCCTACGTTGCGGTAGTTCAAGTGGGCATTGCCGTTATAGAATCCTGTTTCGGGCTTGTCGCCGATTTCGAATATGGCGGTGCTGTCCTTGAAGATGATGGTGAGCAGGTCGATATAGCCGTCGCCGTCGCCGTCGATGACGCGGTCATAGTCTATGATTCCAGTCTCGTTCAGTGTAGCCATTATGTTTCCGATAAGCTCGTTCACCCTCATCGTGCGGTTCGATCCGCAGACATAGCCGGCTATGTTGTCGCTTGACCAAGGCTGGTAGTGGCAGCGGGGGTTGGGGTCGATGTGGGTGATTATGGTGTCGTGCCACTCCCCGTTGGCCATGACGGTTCTGAGGTGGGTGTGCTGGTCGGTGGTGGCATAGACGTAGTTGTGCAGCGAGAAACTGTCGCCTCCTTCGGTCTCTATGTCTGCCCTGAGGCTTGACGGGGTGCGGCTGAGCCATTCGTCCTCGTCGGCAAATGAGACGCATACGGTCACGTTTCTCAACTCTGTGCGGTTGGTGTCAACCGATTTGAAGTAGGCCTGTCCGTTGCTGAAGCAGGCAAGGGCGTTATCGACTTGGTCGGTTACATATAAGGGGGTGGCGTTGTACTGTCCCAAGGCGTAGTAGATGCCCACGGGACGTGTCATTCCGGGGTTGTCGAAGGTTCTGAACACGGTGTCGCCGGGCTGTATGTGTACCTCGGTGGCGTCCAGCCAGCCGTAGAAGTCGTAGGTTTCGGGACTATAGACGTTCACCCCGATGTATCCGTCATACACTGTGTCGCCTACGTTGGCCACAGCATAGCTGCCCTGCACGTTGCCTCCCATCTGGAAGTCCTCGCCGTCGAGGTCTATGCCTTGAACCAGCATCGGCACCGCCAAGGCGTTGTGTTCCGGTTCTACTCCTACCACAGCCTGCTGCCCGTAGATGAACTCATAGCGCTCGGCGGGGTTGAGCAACGAGATGGCGAAATAGCCGTCATACCAGCCGCCCCAACCCCAGTTGATGTGGAAGTATCCGTTGGTGTCGTAGCCGTCGGCTATGAAAGCGTGGCCGCCGCCACCTATGCCGCGTGCCGTGTCTTCAATCGACTGGCCCCCGTAAAGCACCGGCCTGCCGTTGTCCATCTCGTTTTTCAGTATCGTCTGCCACTGGTTGAGCGAGTAGCTATTGCGGTTCAGGCAGTAGTTGGGCTTGTAGTGGAAGGTGTTCGTGAAGGCGGTCGAAGCATGGGCGCTGTAGGCACCGCTGCTGCCCGAACAGTCGCTGTTGTACATCATCCTGACGCTTACACCGCATTGGTAGCACAGCGTGGCGACCGCCGCAATCTGTTCCTCTGTGCTGCTGTCCGTAAGCACCTGCGGCATGTTGTCCCAGTCGTATTGCGTGTTGGCAAAGTCGGCACTCTGCATCCCGTATCGCCAACATTCATACTCGCCTTCGTGGGTGTAGCTCATACTTCCCATACCGTGCTGCGGGAAATGCCAGTATCTCATTATCTGCGCCATGGCCGTTGCCACACATCCCGTGGTTGGATGTCCGCCCAGGCTGGCTAGCGAAGTGTCTTCCGGACACATGTTGTTGTAGCCTATATACTGGCGCCAGCGTGAGTCTATCATCGGAGCCACCGTGTCGCCCGCCGACTTGGTGCGGCCGTTGCGTTCTGCCCACCGGCCGTTGCCGACCGTCAGCCCCTGCTCTTTAGCAAACTCTATCTCGCGGTCATACTCACCCAGCCACCACATCATGGCCGGCGGCAGCTCGTTGCCCGTCTGGCAGTGGCCGTAGGCTATGGTGCGGCCGTCGGTGGCCGTCCTCACCTCAAAGCCGTCGGCTCCTACATACAGTTTCACGTTCTGCAGACCCGTTGCCATCTCTTTCATCGCCTGGCCCTGCACCCTCGTGATCGAAAAAAACTGCAGGCTTGCCGCCGCAAGCATTATCGCAAAGACACGTTTATTCATTGGTTGATATGTTTGAAAGGTTTAAAAGGTTCAATAAGTTATCGTTAAGGTTAACGTTATCGTTATCGTTATTTACTAACATGCACATCCATCTGCGGGAACGGTATCGATATCCCTTTCTCTCTGAATCCGTTGTATATCTCCTCCCTTATCCGCATCCACACCGTCCAGTAGTCCTCCGTCTTCACCCACATCCACAGCGAGAAGTTCACCGAGCTGCTGCCCAGTTCGCTCACCGCGATTTTCGCTGCCGGCTCTTTCAATATCAGCGGGTCGCTGTCTATAATATCTTTGAGTACCCCCTTCGCATAGTCCAGGTCCGTGCCGTATGCCACGCTTGCCACCACGTCCAGCCTTATCTCCGGCTGCTTCGTGTGGTTTATCAGCGACGTCGTCGCCAGCGACGAGTTCGGCACGATGATCGTCCTGCCGTTGAACGGCTGCATGAAAGTGTGGAATATCCTGATCTCCTTCACATACCCTTTGAAGGTGCCGCACTCTATGTAGTCACCCACCTTAAACGGCTTCATAAGCAGTATTATCACCCCGCCGGCAAAGTTCTGCAGCGTCCCCTGCAGCGCCATGCCCACCGCCAAGCCTGCTGCACCCAGCACCGCGATAAACGACGTCGCCTTGATGCCTATGATGTCCATCACCATGATCACCAGCATCACCTTCAGCAGCACATCCACCAGCGATGCCAGGAACGACTTCAGCGACGGCTCCGCGCTCCGCTTGTCCAGCAGCTTTATGATGCTCCTCTTCAGCAGCTTCGTCAGCTTCAAGCCCACCCACAGCACCAGTATCGCTATTATCAGTTTCGGCACAAAGCCAACCGTCATATCCACAAACGTCTTCAACCCGTCTTTCAGCAACGTGTTCTCCCCCGTCACCACATCTTTTATCTCCGCCAGGTTCATGTTGCTCAGGCTGTCTTTCACCACCTGCGCCACGCTGTCCTGCGTCATCAGCGTCTGTCCGAATTCATCCACAGGCATTTCGCCCTTCGGCCCCTTCTGTGCCGCAGCAGCCATGAGCATCTGCGTGTTGTTGTCGTCAAGTAGTAGCATAATACCTATATAATAAAATGCAAAAATACAAAAAAAAAGTGAATAGAAAACAGTGAGCAGAGATTCCTGTCTCCAAACCCACTAACGCAATAACACTTTAACACCTTAACACCTTCACAGATTTATTCGCCCAGTCCGGGCACGGACCCACACCGCTGCCGCTGTTAGGGTCAGCATTGCAACCGCCAGCATCGGCAGCGAGAACTCCACCTCCTCGACCATCGCGCCCGGCAACGCCGCCACCCATCTGGTCACGTCGCACACCACGCCCAGTTCCCAGTTTACCACATCCGTCATCGCCAGCCAGCCCCACGCCCAGCCGCTCGTCGCCATCATCACCATGATGCTGCCCAGCAGCAGTCCTGTGAACGGCACTATCAGTACGTTGGCCACGAGGAACCAAGGCGACAGCTGATGGAAGTAATACAGCGTCAGCGGCATCACGCAAACCTGCGCCACTATGGTCAGTACCGTGCTTTTCCACAGCAGCTCCAGTCCGTCAGCCGCTATCCTCCTGCACAGCCATTTCAATCGACGTCTTCGCCTTTGACGCTGCGTCAGCTTTTCGCCTATATATCCCGTTACGTCACCTATCCGTCTCACCTCCACCAGGTCGTGTATCGGCTTGTAGAACACCGCTATCCCCGTCACCGCCGCGTATGAAAGCTGGAAGCCGATGTCGGCAATCATCGTCGGACGTATCATCAGCAACGTCAAGGCCGACAGCCCCAGTGCAGACAGCGTCTCCATACGGTTCGTGACCAGACGCCCCACGATGATGAAGGAAAGCATCGTACCCGCCCGCAAGGTCGAAGGGGCCGCACCCGTCATTATAACAAACAGCCACACCGCTGCCAGTTCGGCGACTCCTTTTAGTATCCGTGAGTGTAGATTGGCTCCTAATGGTCGTAGCAGTAACGCTACCAGCAGCGCCACTATGCCCACATGCAGCCCCGACACACACAGCAGATGCGACAGACAGGCGGCTCGAAACTCGGCTTTCGTGATTTCGTCGGGTGCCTCCCTCTCCCCAAGTACAAGCGCCTTAACAATACCTCGCCGTTCTGGCGACAGATGGCTGGAGTTCACAACCCCGGCAAGTGCGTTTCGCCAGCGCCGTATCCGCACTGTCGTTGTGGCACTCGATTGGACTGGTTCGATGCCGCTGGTGAAGCATTGGCTCATAACACCTTTGCGTTGCATATACTGGCGGTAGTGAAATTGCTCGGTGCCGACGGTGTCTGGTAGCGGCTGGAACTCGCCGACGGCCATCACCCTCACGCCTGGTGCCACCCATGTTGCGAGTGTGTCGAAGTAAACGACGGCTTTGCCAACGGTTGCTTTGAGGCTGTCGCTGTGCAGTATTGCCGTGATTTCGACGGTGGTTTTAAGGCGTTTGGGCGTCCTTTGTGGCTCGCTTTTTACTTCGGCTATAAAGGGTGTCAGGGTATTTCTTGGGATGTGACGGATATAGTTGTCCTCTCGGTGCATTGGGTTGCGCAGGTCGTAAGCCGTCAGTCCCAGCAGAACGGCGGTCACAAGTGTTGTGGCAAGGGAAACGCCGTAGTGGCTTTTGTTCGAGAAAAGCTGGAAAGTGATATTCAGCAGACATAGCACAACAACACATGGCAGCAGCCACCGCGATATGCCGGGTGCGAGATTTCCGTAGGTGCCGATGCCACACCCTGTGGCGAAGGCCACCGCATAAAGGAATGGGGTATTGTGTGAATTGTGAATCGACAAATGTCACTAACTATTGACTGCTATTATATTCGCCCTGTCCGGGCACGCCCCCCCGTGCGGACACGCACCTGACTCACTTCTTATAGTGAGGGTGGTAGGTCTCGATGGTCTCACGCAGGTAGCCAGGCGAGAGGTGGGTGTATATCTCGGTGGTGGCGAGGTGGGCGTGTCCCAGCATCTCCTGAACGGCCCGGAGGTCGGCCCCTCCGTTGACGAGCTCGGTGGCGAAGCTATGTCGCAGGCTGTGGGGCGAGACATGCTTGCTGATGCCGGCTTTCTTCACGGCGTCCTGCAGGAACATGAAGACGAAATTTCTGCTCAGATGCCGCCCCAGACGGCTGATGAAGACGAAACTCTCCTCGCCTTTCTTGATGTCGAGGTGGGAGCGCACGTTGTGGATATATGTGAGCATGAGGTCGAGTGCGTGACGGTTGATGGGCACCCAGCGTTCTTTGCTGCCCTTGCCGAAGATTCTGAGACACTGCTCGTCGTAGTAGATGTCGCCGAGTTTGAGGCTTACGAGTTCGCTTACCCTTAGCCCACAGCCGTAGAGCACTTCGATGATGACATAGTTGCGTTCGCCGTCGGGAGTGGAACGGTCGAAGGTACTCTGGATGGCGTCGATGTCTGCGTCGGTGAGTATGTCGGGAAGGTGCTTGGGGCGTTTGGGGAGGGTGACGAACTCGGCGGGGTTCTCTTTCATTCGGTCGTCGAGTATCATCATGCGGTAGAATGTGCGGAAGGCTGACACAAAACGGCTCTGAGTTGTGGCGGCTATATCCAGTTCGTTCAATTCGGCTATAAGCGACTCGATATCGGCGGTCTCGACTTTGTCGGGTGGAATGCAGCGAGCGACGGCGTAACGTTCAAGGTGGCTCAGGTCGCTCAGGTACCCCGACGCCGTGTTGGCCGACAGGTTGCGTTCAAGTCGGAGGTGGGTCTCAAATTCGCGTTCGACCTCTCGCCAGCGTTTTGTTATGTCCGATGGGGCCATGTGGATATTACCGCCCTGTGTGGGCACGCACCTGATTATTGACTGCTCTTCTTCTGCTTGCGGTACCATTTTACGAAGTCTATAATGGTTTCCTGGTTCCGGTATTTGGGGTTGAGGTCTTTTTTCTTTGCGTCGAGGTTTATGCGGCCGTATTGTCTGGAGCGGGCCTCGATGGCATTGGTGCGTTTGCGGAAATAGGCCGAGGGGTTGCCGGGGTTGCGGCGCAGCGGTGCCGGCAGGCTGACAGCGAGCTCGGCTGCCTGATGCCGGGTGAGCTCTGAGGCGTGTTTGCCGTAGTAGTGGAGGCTGGCAGCTTCGACGCCGTAGATGCCGTCGCCGAACTCGATGACGTTGAGATAGACCTCCATAATTCGTTTCTTGCCCCAGAACCACTCGATGAGCTGTGTAAAGTAGGCTTCGACGGCTTTGCGAAGCATGCTGCGCTTGTGTGGAAGAAAGACGTTCTTGGCGGTCTGCATGGAGATAGTGCTCCCACCGCGGATTCTACGGCCTCGTTTGTTTTCCTTATAGGATTGTTTGAGTTGCTTGACGTCGAATCCGTGGTGATACATGAAGAGTCCGTCTTCGGAGGCAACGACGCAGTCAACCATGTAGTGCGAAATATCGTCGATTTTGACGCTTTTGTGCTCGAAGTTGACCGGGCGGTTTTTCTGGAAGAGCTGTTGGTTGAATCTCTGCACCATGAGAGGGGTGAGCGGTGGGTTCACCCAGCGGTAGGCGACGACGAGGAGGAGGGTGAACAGCCATAGCGCAAACGGAATGAACCATAGCAACCTCAATATCTTTCGCCACAAGGGGAGACTTTTCCATCCTGGCAGGCGACGATGCTTTTTCGATGTCTTATGTTTTGCTTTCAATTTCGGTTAGTATAAAAAGTTATTGTATGGGTAACGGATAGCGTGGATGCGCTTTATGTCGTCATACATCATAGCTCTCAGTGCATCTACGTTTTCTTTGTTGGCGGCTGAGATGAAGATGGTCTTGTGGGTGGGGTCTTTGCCCATCCAGGTTTCCTGTAGCATCTCCAATGTCCAGTTGGCCTTGGTCATTGGTGTAAGGTCGTCGTCCTCCTTCGGGGTGTAGGTATAGGCGTCGATTTTGTTGAACACCATGATGGTGGGTTTATCGGCACAGCCTATTTCATCGAGGGTGCTGTTGACGGCTTCTATCTGTTCCTCGTAGTTGGAGTGTGAGATGTCGATAACGTGCATAAGGAGGTCGGCTTCGCGAACTTCGTCGAGAGTGGATTTGAAGGACTCGACCAACCCGTGGGGCAGTTTGCGGATGAAGCCGACGGTGTCAGTGAGCAGGAATGGAAGGTTGTCGATTACCACTTTGCGGACTGTGGTGTCGAGTGTGGCGAAGAGTTTGTTTTCGGCTGTGACGTCGCTCTTGCTGAGGAGATTCATAAGGGTCGATTTGCCGACATTGGTATATCCCACAAGTGCGACACGGACAAGGCTTTCTCGGTTCTTGCGTTGTAGGGTTTTCTGCTTGTCGATATCTTTCAGCCGTTCTTTGAGTAGGCTGATTTTCTCGGTAATGAGGCGTCGGTCAGTCTCAATCTGGGTTTCGCCTGGACCTCGCATACCGATGCCGCCTCGTTGGCGCTCAAGGTGAGTCCAGAGGCGGGTGAGACGTGGAAGCATGTATTGCAGTTGTGCCAGTTCGACTTGGGTTTTGGCGGTGGAAGTGCGTGCATGCTTTGCGAAGATGTCGAGTATCAGGGTGGTGCGGTCAAGTATGCGGCAGTTGAAGGTTCGTTCGAGGTTGCGCAGTTGAGCTGGAGAGAGTTCATCGTCGAACACCATGATGTCGGCGTCCAGCGCATCCTTGTAGCCCAGCACTTCCTCTATTTTGCCGCTGCCGATATAGGTGCGAGTGTCTGGCCGTTCGAGTTTCTGTATGACTTTTTTCACAGGCACTCCGCCGGCTGTCTGCAGCAGGAACTCGAGTTCTGCGAGACACTCTTCGGTGTATTCCATTTTGGTTCCGAAAGGGCAGACGGCCACGAGTATCGCCTTCTCGGCAATAGACTTGGTCTCAAAGGTGTTGCGCTGCTGAGGTGTGGGGCGTTTACGGTTCTCGGCTTCCCAAGAGCCTATTCCGTCTTTCCACTTCCCTTTGTCCGGTTTCCATTTGGCACCCATTTGCCTTTCTTTTGTTTGTTCGGTTTTTCTTTTTTTGCGGCCTGACGCAGTACCAGCTCCAGATATTTTACACTTTCGATCCACGAATAGTTCTTCTGCACAAAGGCTCTGCCGTTTTCAGACAGGCGTTTTCTCAGTTTTGCATCGCCCAGCAACCGCACTATGTGGCTGGCCATCGCGTCGGTACATTTGCCTACGAGTATCTCCTGCTTCGAGGTGGCTCCGAGTGTACCGTTGGCGACTAATGTGGTCACACAGGGAATGCCCATCGCCATCGCCTCCAGAAGTTTGTTTTGTAGTCCAGAACCCGACAGCATCGGCGCTACAAAAATGCGAGCCGACCGGTAGTAAGGCCGTATGTCCTCGACCCAGCCGGTCACGGTCACCTTGGGTCCGGCGAGTGCTCTAACCGCTTTCGTAGGTTCGGCTCCCGCCAGCACCACAGTTGTGTCGGGCAGGGTTCTCCACACCTTGGGCATAATACGTTCAACCAGAAACTTGGCGGCGTTTACGTTGGGTTCATATTGCATATTGCCGCAGAACACGATGTCGGCGGTCTTCTCCACCTCTTGAGGTGCGAAATAGTCAAAGTCTATTCCGTTAGTCACCACGTCGATGTGTATGTCGCCCTCTTTCCTGACGGCTCGCCGGTCACGCCTTGAAATAATGGTGTAGCGGTCAAATACAGTCAGTGCTTTCTGCTCGGCTTTTTCGAGACATACCGCTTCGTGGTTCAGTATTTTCTTCCATAACCCCGACGACATCTTGGCTCGTCTGGCCACGTTTGTCGAGAGGGCGTCTTGGTAGTCTATAACTTTGGCCGTTTTGGACTTCTCGACCCACGGCATTGTCCGCACCATCTGGCAGTAGAGTACATCTGGATTGACCTTCTTCTCGTACTGTTTGAAGGCGTTGCGAGTGCTACACGAATCCCAATAGCCCAGTTGTAGCGACCTTCCCGTGGCGAAATATATGGCAGCGTTCAGAATTGATTTTGCCTTGGTCGTCTTCACTATCTTCACGTCGGCACAGAATACGCTCACGGCCTCGATTTCTTCGTCGCTGAGCTTACTGTGGGTGGTACAGAAAAGGTATATCTGGTTGCTTTTCGCCAACTGTTTCAGCTGGTGATAGGCTCTCAGTTTGTCGCCTTTCTCGAGTGGGTATGGAAATCGTGGAAGTACAGCGAGTATCTTCATTTGTGTGCCCAGTGAATTGTGACCTATTACAGGAAACTAACTGCTAAAGTTAAAACAACTCGCTCTGCGTACCTTCGGCATATCCCATCCGGTTGTCTGATTCAGCTTCGGTCGGTTGTTCGGTTTCGGGTTCTTCCTCATATTCCGGTTCTGGAAGAGGGTCAAGCCAGCGGAACTCTTTTACTTCGACGGTCGAGAGTCGTTTGCCTTTTGCCTTGTAGCCTTTAACGGCTATAAAGTCATAAACATCGACAATCTCAGACTCGACTTTCTTGCCTGACTTTTCGGCATATACCATTTCAACTCTAGGATATGTGTCCATCGAGTAGGTTACCAGGGTGTCTCCGCTGCCTTCTTCAAGGTAGGAGAGTTTTTTGTCTGATGCATCCTCCACCGAGAAACGTTTGATATAGTAGTTTCCACCTTCGGCCTCTTTGTATATGATGGTCACGATGTTGTGGCGGTTGTACTTTCTAATCTCCAGCAGGTCGTCTTCAAAGTGATTCGACAAGTCGAAGTTGGTATTGCGGAATATCCCCGACTGCATAAGAGTGAAGATTTTGTCTGCACCTTTGAATTCACCCAGTAGCCTTCCGGCTTCGGTCACGTTCAGTCGTTTAACGCTCTCGTCAAACCATATCTTGCGGGCACCGAGTGTCGAGATGCCTTCGCCCACCTTGTTGATATTGCGTACGGCGTTGCGGGTCAGTATGTTTCCCATAGCCTGACGCCCTTTGATGGCAAGTGTTGCAAAATCGAAGTCGAAGCTGGTCTTCTTCAGTTTCGGCTTGCTCACATGATGAATGGTTATCACCTCGGCCTCTCCGTTGGGGTTGGCTGTGAAATAAAGCACCTTCGAGTTCTTTGTGCCTTTGGTCAAGTCGTAGGGTTTGTCTCTGGTGATGCCGGTCACCGAGAATCGCTTGACAAAGATATATCCCGCCGAGCCGTCGCGATAAACCATGTTATATACCGTTCGCTCGTCTCGTTTGCGGAAAACTGATATGAATATTATTTCAGTGCAGTCGGTAGAGCCTACAAAGCACTTGTCCTGCACTTTCGTTACCATCATCGAGCCGTCGCGGCGGAACACGATGATGTCGTCCATCTTGGAACAGTCGCACACAAACTCGACGCCTTCTTCTCGTTTCAATCCGTATCCGGCGAATCCCGTTGTGCGGTTCACATACAGCTTCTCGTTGGCAACAGCCACCGTTGCTGCTTGTATGTCCTCAAAGTTGCGTATCTCGGTCTTGCGGTCACGCCCTTTACCGTACTTTTCCAGTATGTGCTTGAAGTATGAGATGGCATAGTCGGTGAGGTGTGCCAGATGGTTCTTCACCTCGTCCATATTCATCTCAATTTCCTCAATCTCTTCGGCAGCTTTCTTTATGTCGAATTTCGAGATTTTCTTGACGGGTTTCTCAGTCAGCTTGAGCACATCGTCGCGGGTCACCTCTCGTTTCAGCTTCTTCTTGTACGGTCCGAAGGCTTTGTGCATATCATCTACCTGCTCTTCCCAGTCTGAGCTGTCCTTCTTCTCCATCTTTTTGTAGATGCCCTTCTCAAAGAATATTTTCTCAAGCGAAACCCAGTACCAGCGCTCGTTCAGTTCCTCGAGCTGTATCTCCAACTCCTGGCGAAGCAGGTCGCGGGTGCGCATCGTCGAATGTCGCAGTATATCCGATATCGTCATGAAAACCGGCTTGTTATCGACAATTACGCACGTCTGCGGCGAGAATGATATCTGGCACTGTGTGAAGGCATACAGCGCATCTATCGTCTGGTCGGGCGAAACACCGCTGGGCAGGAACACCACCACTTCGGCCTCTGACGCCGTGTAGTCCTCAACCTTTTTTATCTTTATCTTGCCTTTCTCAAATGCCTTTATTATGCTCTCTCTCAAATCGCCCGTGGTCACCGAGTACGGTACTTCGGTTATCACTATCGCCTTGCGCTTCTCGTCGTAGTGCATCTTGGCACGTATCCTCAGTCGGCCTCCCTGAGCACCGTCGTTGTATTTCGATACGTCAATCAATCCTCCCGTCGGAAAATCGGGATATATCTCGAACTCTTCGTCGCGCAACACCTTGATGCTTGCGTCAATCAGTTCGCAGAAGTTATATGGCAGTATCACCGATGTCAGCGTCACCGCGATACCTTTGGTACCTTGAGCCAGCAGCAGCGGGAACTTTATCGGCAGCGTTACGGGCTCTTGGTTGCGTCCGTCGTAGCTTGGCTTCCACTGTGTGGTCTTCTTGTTGAACACCACCTCTTTGGCAAATTTCGTCAGTCGCGCCTCTATATATCGTCCCGCAGCCGCATCTTCGCCGGTCAGAATGTTTCCCCAGTTACCTTGACAGTCTATTAGCAACTCTTTTTGCCCAAGGTTCACCAGCGCATCTTTTATCGATTGGTCGCCGTGCGGATGGTACGACATCGTATGACCCACTATGCTTTGCACTTTGTTCATGCGTCCGTCGTCCATCTCGTTCATCGTGTGCAGTATGCGTCGCTGCACAGGTTTGAGACCGTCGTTGATGTCTGGCACCGAGCGGTCCAGTATCACGTCCGATGCATAGTCAATCCAATAGTCGCGGAACATGTTGCCCAGCGATATGGTCTCGCCTTCTCTTGTCGGTTCTTCGTCTTGCGACGGCACATATTCCGACGACTGTGTCGTACTCTCGTTCAGTTCTTCCTCGTTAGGAATGTTAGTCTCTTCGTTGTCCACGTGTTGCCTTTTAGTTGCCTTTTGTTATTCAAAACCAAAAAACTGCTTGAATAACCGTTCGCCCATTCAAGCATTCAATCACTCAAGCAGCCGACGTCACTACTATTTTATCCCGTCGAGCGTCTTCTGCATATAAGGCTTCAGCTCAGGGAACCTTGTGCAGTGATGGCCTGAGTTGTCCTGCCAAACCACCTGGTCGGCATTCGGGAAGGCGGCGATGGTGTCCTTGTGGTCCCCCAGGGTCTCGTCATCGGTGCACAATGCCAGGTTTATCTGGTGCTCACGTTTCGGAAGCTTCGCAAACACCTCGTCCTCGCATTTCTGATACGATTCCAGATTCTTCTTGGCAATCGGCATCAGCTGCGGAGAACGTTTCATCAGTTTCGGCACTATATGTTTGTTAAACTGCTCCACGGGGTGTATTGCAGGGTTGATGCCCCACACCGGACCTTCAAACCACGAGGTGGCGCACAGCGTGAAAAATCCGCCGAGGCTGCTGCCCACAATCATATCGACATGGTTTTTCTCCACAATCTCTTTCAGCTGGTCATGTATCTCTCCAGCTGTGTAGTGGTTATATTCAAAATCTGGTACGAGAACCTTACAGTCGGGAAACATCTGTTTGAGCTCCTGTGCTTTGCGCGCTTGACTGTTCGAACGGTAGCCGTGAACGTATAGTATTGTCTTCATGATGTGGTGAGATTAGATTTATTTTACATTAATTATTATAACGCCACTTGTCAACCCATATTGTTATATAGATAGAAAAATAGTTATTAACAATCAATCAACAAATCAAACGTATCAACTTATAAGCATATCAACACATCAAAACCGCAATGTCTAGCACCAACTATTCATCAACTAAAACACTCCTAACCTAATGACTACCTAATGATAACCTAATGACATATACTAAACATACTGCAAACCAGTATATTAGTATGTACAAAATTGCATTTTTCAAAATATTCGCTATCTTTCACAAAACTAATGCTTTACACAAAGCACCGAAAATAAGCTCGTAAAAAACACTCAATATGGAACAATAAAAAGCAACCCCAAAGGTCGCTTTTTGTTCCATAATCTATTCCAGTTTTATTGTGGTTATCTGCCGCTATTAACTCGGCAGATTAAATCCGCAGCCGTCTCTATCACATTGTCTTTTCCTGCTGCTGTGGCTTCTGAAGACAACATCACAACAGTATCGGGCGGAACACCGTTTTCGTAGTTCTTTCCGTCGGGGGCAATAGTGCGGGTCACGGGAAATCTGTATGTCCAGCCGTTTGGCAGCTCGCCTCCGTTAGGAAGACCAAGACCGCCTCCCGTCGTGTCTCCCATAACTATCATGTTGTCATACGCTTTCGCACACAGCGCAAAGAACGACGATGCGCTGTACGACCCTCTGTCGGTGAGCACCACAAACGGTTTTCTGTATGGTTCGTAGTCATCGTTTGTGAATGGCGAATACACCTTCTCCGCCTCCGAGAAATCATCGTGTGCGGGTCCTGATTTTATCTGAGTGGTGTATAGATGTGCGTGCGTGGCTGGCAGCATCGCGAGTATATTCCAGATGTTCTCTATTGAGCCACCGCCATTTTGCCGAATGTCGAATATCACACCCGATGCCGATGGGTAGCGTTTCAAAATCATATTGAGAGTCGCTGTTGACGCTGAGTTTGAGAACGATCCATATCGGATATACACAACCGAATCGCCCCGCATAGTATTGTATGCAAATCCACCTGCCGAGTGGTAGTGCGCTCCAAGGTAGTTCAGAGTCACCACATTGGGTTCTATGTTTCGCCGTCCGTATGTTTGGAGGAATATCTCTTCGCTGCGTGATACGTCGAACGGCGACACTATGTTCACATGCCCATCGTTGAGGGTGTTGAGCATCGCGGCCAAAACACGAAAGAGGCTGTCGTCGTTGATGTCGTTACTCACTTGCGGAGCATACACATTATGTATAGAATCCCAATTCACCCCCTTGACATCGAACAATGCATACTGCTTATCTACTCGTTGCCATAGATACTCGAACACCTTTGTGGGTTCGGCGTCGGGATTGCGCAGAAAAGCCTTCTCGCAAGAGACGAAAAACATAGCTGTGGCAAGTATTAATAATGATGAGGCGCGTCTCATTTTTTCAACAGTATGTTAAATTCTATCGATAGTAGATGGTTTACTTCGTCAAACTGCCAATCCGAAGTACCGTGCGACGAACGGTAGTTCCACATGTATGCCAGCGATATACGGTTGCCGCTGCGCAGGTTGAATCGCACACCCAGTTCGGTGGCTAAATAGGGTAGCCATGCGAAGCCAGTTTTGTATGTGTTGAAGATATAGTCTTTTACCTTGCGTCCGTCGGTATAGTTGTCTATGAATGAATAACCTGGTCGGTAGGCAAGGCCAATCGGCGATACCTCAACCGAAGCGAATGCCGCAAACCATCCGGGCATCACAACCAGCGGGTTCGAGTTGGGCAGGTTGTATTCAACCAACACTCGGAATTCTGGTTGGAATAGGTCAGTCAGGGCAAAAGAGGCGTTCATAAACTTCGGGGTGTATCCAATGTATGTGTGATTAGATAACCCTCCTCCGATGGCAACGCTCCATGTGGCTTCTCCATTGCTCCACATCCGTCTCAATGCTGAAATGGCAACATCTACGCTGCCGGAATATCCAGAATAGTTGCCTTTTTTCAACAGGTATTTTATTTTTGGGGCGTTTAACGCACCACTTACACCGAAATGTCCGGAAAATGTCCAATCCACCGTTTCTGCGTTGAATTCCAATCCTTGTCCGATAGAAAGGTTGTCATAAACTCTCGGCGATGTTCCTAGGTCGCGAGTCTCACCATATCCGTTTGTATTACTTAATGTTAGAGAAAATCTTGGATGTCCGACTGTCTGTCCGTATGTACCCCAAGCACACAGCAGCCATAGTGTAATCGCCGCAAGTTGTATATGAATATGATTGTGAGAACGCGTGATGACGGGTGTCTTATGTGTAATTCGGCTGCAAAAATACTATAATTTTCCAGTTAAACGACTCTTATCTTTTGGCATATTGAAAACATTCGTAGTTTGCTGGCTGTTGAAATCTTTTTTAGGGTGCTTATATAAAAAAGAGTATTTTTGCAGCCTATTCGAAAACAAACAAAACATTAAGATACATGAAAATGAACTACAGTAAGCGTTTTATGATAGCTGCGGCAGTGTCCGTGGCTACGATGTTGTCGATGGTGTCCTGTGACAAAAGTGGTGTGAAAGTGTCCGAAAAGGAACTTGTTGCCATGCAGGAACGTTACGACAGCATTATGGAACAGTATGCAAAAGTGAAGGCCGACAACCAGGAGTTCGGTGGGCAGATGGCGCAGAAGGACAGCACCATCAATGCTCAGGCTGCCGAGATTCGCGACCTGCTCGCCCAGCTGCGCCGTGCAAAGAGCGGCAAGCAGTCATCAGGCGGCGGACATCAGGCAGCGGTTAGCGGTCAGGCTTCGGCAAGTGCTTCCGTTTCGGTAGATTGCAGCAAACAAGAGGCCGAGTTGCGCTCTAAAGAGTCGGTCATCAAAGAGCTACAGCGTCGTCTTGATGCTCAAGAGAAAGAGATTGCGCAGCTGAAGAAAAATACCTCAGCATCGGCATCTGCATCAGCCAACGTTTCTGCCAGTGCGTCGGCCAGCGAATCGCAGTGCAAGGCACAGGTGGAAAAACTGCAGAAGCAGGTGGCTCAACAGGAAGGCGTTATCGCAAGCCTCAACGGACAGATTTCGTCGCTCAACACCCAGATAGACGGACTCAATGCCGAACTGAAAGTCTCGGGTTCGGCAAAGGCTGACGCTTCGGCAAATGTGTCGGCATTGACCAAACAGAACGAGAGCCTCACCAAGCAGAACTCGGAACTGAACACGAAGAACGCTCAGTTGAGCGCAAAGATAACAAAACTGGAGTCTGACATCGCTGCTTTGAACGACCAGATGAAGGCTCTCAACAGCCAGCAGGCCTCAGCCAGCGCTTCTGCGTCGGCCAACGTTCAGCTTGAAGGGCAGGTGAAGCAGCTCAACACACAGCTCTCACAGCTCGAAAAGTCGAAGGCTCAGCTTGAGGCTCAGCTGTCGCAGTGCAACGAAAAGGTGTCGAAGCTTGAGAGTTCTGCAAGTGCATCGGCTTCTGCCAGCGTGTCTGCCAACCAGCAGCTTGAAACCAAACTGTCGCAGTGTAGCGCTAAATCGGCACAGCTTGAAGCAAGTGTTTCTCAACTCAATGCTCGTGTGAAAGAACTCGAAGGACAGCTCTCTGCTGCACAGAACGACCTGTCGAAGAAAGACGCCGAGCTGGCAAAGGCCAATGCTTCGGTTTCGGCATCGGCTTCTGCCAACGTCACCGCCAATGCGAAATATGAACAGCAGATAGCCACTCTGCAGGCGCAGGTGGAAAGCCAGAAAGCTGACCTCGCCAAACTGCAAAAACAGCTGAACGAGAAGGAGTCGGCATTGGCAAAGGCTCAGGCCGACGTGGCAGCTGCCAACAAAAAAGCCGAGGCTGCCGAGGCAAAGGCAAGCGCATCGGCCAACGCCAACGTGTCAGTACAAGCCAACGCATCAGCGCCATCGGCATCGAATGTGAACCAGAAACTCTCAGAGTTGCAGAAACTGTGTGACAGCTATGCTGCCGAGATTGAACGTCTGCGCGCCGAGAATGAGCAGCTGAAAGCCGAGAACGGCCAGCTGCGCAGCGAGAACAACGAACTGCGCCGCCTTGACAGTCAGAGCGACAAAATCCGTCAGAAACTGGAGAAGGCAAGTATCCTCGTAACCACCGACGTGGTGGCCACGCCAGGTAAGAGCATAAGTGGCACCGTGGTGAAAGAGGCTTCGAAAGGCAGCGATGTGAAATTGGTGAAAATCGACGCCACCATACTTGACAACTATGTGGTTGACCCGGGTACAATAACGATATACGCCCGCATTTCGAACGCCAAGAATCGTTTGGTAAGCAACGAGGGAGCCAATTCTGACACCTTCAAGAGCGGCGACACGGAGATTCAATATACAGCTAAACAAGACATAGAGTTCTGGGGCGGCTCTCGCAAGGTGAGCATTGTGTGGCGCAAGCTCGACAGCGTGGTCATGGAGCCTGGCTTATACTGGGTTACCCTTTACGCCAACGGTAACGAGATCGGCAAGGTGAGCTTCACTTTGAAATAGTGCGGCCAGCATAAGATAAATTCGTTAGAGGTCTGTGTTTAATAACCAGAAAAAATATAACACGTACCGGATGACTTTCGGCGAGATGGTGTACGAAAAATATTCGTACACCGTCGATGCCGAAGGGCTGAGGATTGAGTTTGAGTTTCGACTGAATGATAAGATTGCTTTTCGACCGACGGCCACGATTCCACGAAGGACGTTTTTGAATTTAGACAAGCCGAAAGAATTGATGGACACGTTGGTGTTCAATATCGGCATGATAGAGTTGGTGAGCTATTGGAAGTGCGTTTGTCCAAAAGTCGTGAGAGTGTTGCCGCACAGTCTTGACGATGAGCAGGTGCGCTTTTGGAAGAATATTTATTTCAACGGCTTGGGCGAGTTCTTCTACACCAACGGCATCCGTGCCACGATGGAGGATTTCATGACGATTGAAAGCAATCATAATGCTCCATCCGCTCAATCAATCAAGCAATCAATCTCTCAAACAATCAATCAGTCAGGCAATCAGGCAATCACCAATTATCTTGTTCCAATCGGAGGCGGCAAGGATTCGGTGGTGACACTTGAACTGCTGCGCAGCCAAGGTGTGCGGCCGCTGATTATGAACCCTCGCGGAGCTACGACGTTGTGTGCCGAGCGAGGCGGTTTCTCGCCAGAAGAGACTCTTGTTATCAACCGTCGCATAGACCCACTGCTGCTCGAACTGAATGCCAAGGGCTGTCTTAACGGGCATACACCCTTCTCGGCCATGTTGGCGTTCTATACGCTGTTGGCAGCGACTCTGGCAGGGGTTCGTAACGTCGCCTTGTCGAACGAGAACAGCGCCAATGAATCAACGGTGGCAGGCAGTGCAGTGAACCATCAGTATTCGAAAAGCCTTGAGTTTGAGAACGATTTTAGAGCATACGTAGAGAAATTTGTGACGCACAGTGTGAACTACTTCAGTTTCCTGCGTCCACTGAGCGAGTTGCAGATTGCCATGCTTTTCTCGCGCTACGACAAGTATTTCGACGTGTTCAAGAGCTGTAATGCCGGCAGCAAACAGGACATCTGGTGCGGCAGATGTGCCAAGTGCTTATTTGCATACATCATACTTTCGCCGTTTATAGAACCTGAACGTTTGAATGCCATATTTGGCAAGTCGATGCTCGACGACTGTGAGTTGCGCGGCTATTTCGAAGAGTTGACGGGTCACACCGAAAGCAAGCCTTTTGAGTGTGTCGGCACGATAAGCGAGGTGAATACCGCACTCATGATGACCAAACGCCGCTGGTACAGTAATGAAAATATGCCAGCCTTGCTGAAAACATTCAACTACACAGGAGAAATGGTAAGCGCCGAAACTCTTTTCAAAGAACATAACCTGTCGGAGGCAGAACTGGGAATACTTGAAGTTGCCATAGCCTAACTTTGTTGACATAAGACACATTTAATGTAAATATTTGGCAAAAAAAACGTAATTTTGCAATTTGTTACAAGTAATTCAGCTCATAAGTGAGTAGGATTATTAACACGATTAAGCAGCAACACATTTAAATATATACTAACACATTCACGCAATCACATAGGTGTATCTAGAAGCGGACATAAAGCGGATATTCGATGGCAAGCGGGTTTTGATTGCGGGTATGGGGCGTGAGGGTAAGTCGGCGTTCGAGCTATTGGAACGTCTCGGTGTGTGCTTGGAGGTGGCGACGGCTGAGAACAACGAAGAAATACGCACCATGCTGACGGACAGCAAGTTTGACATGGTGATAAAATCGCCAGGAATACCGATGATGGTGGTGAGCGACCTCTGTAGAAAGACAGAAGTGACATCGATGACGGATGTGTTCCTAAGGGTGTATGGCGACCAAGTTATTGGTGTTACAGGTACGAAGGGGAAGAGTACAACGACGTCGTTGATATACAATGTGTTCAAAACAGCAGGGTATAATGTGCTGTTGGGCGGGAACATCGGCATTCCACTGTTCGAACTTGTGGAGAAGATGGATCTCTCGACTATTGTGGTGGCTGAATTGTCGTGCCACCAGCTGGAAGGCATACACCGTGGACCACATATAGGAGTGTTGCTCAACTTGTTCCAAGAGCATCTTGACCACTACGAAAGCTATGAAGGCTACAAGATGGCGAAGATGCAAATCGGTCTGCGGCAGTGCGATGGCGATTCGTTCATATACTGCAAGGACAATGAGGAACTGGCATCAATGGTTGAGGTCTGCCGTGAACAGTTTCGGTCTCAGGTGCAGGCTTATTCGGCCGACGACGAACCTCTGTATGGCAAGGTGACGAGTCGCCTGCCTGGAGAGCACAACCGAAGTAACATTGAGGCTGTAGCGCGAGTGGCGCAGCTGTACTGTATTGACGGAGAAGTATTCAAACGTGCCGTGACTGAGTTCAAGGGCTTAGAACATAGGTTGGAATACGTTGGAGCATACAAAGGGATTCGATTCTACAACGATTCCATTTCTACAATCCCGGCAGCTTGTGAAGCGGCTGTGAAGGCTGTGGGTGACGTTCAAACACTCATACTCGGAGGATTCGACCGAGGCATCGACTACAGCGGTCTGATTAACTTTGTGGCTGAGAGCGAGGTGCGGAATATAGCATTTGTAGGCGAGGCTGGTAACCGCATGTATGACCTTGCACGCAGCACTCAACAGTCGGCATTTGATGAGAAAAATATCATCAGAGAAAATGACTATAGGAAGATTGTGGATTGGTGCTTCAAGGTGACCGAACCCGGCAAGGTTTGCCTGCTTTCACCTGCTGCAGCGAGTTACGATAGTTTCAAGAATTTTGAAGAACGTGGACGTGCGTTCAAAGATATGGTGCGCTGCCACGTTAGGCATGAGTTGCATGCTCACCCAGGACTTTCCGGCAACGAGTCCTATGCTCACGACATGATAGTGGAGTGCCTGAAAGCATATAAGGACTGCACCGTGTTCAAGTATGTTGGCGGAGCTGAGTCTGCCATGTATGATTCAAAGGATGTCTGTGGCGATGGAAATGAGTTTTTAGGACGTGTTAGCGGCTACGGCGTGGTGGCAGTATTTGGTGATAAGCCTGATGTGCCTACTATAGCGCTACGTGCCGACACAGATGCCCTGCCGATAGATGAAAGGGCATTGAGCTCCGATGGCGCGCATAGTGATGATGTTTTAGAAATGGTGGATATGTCCGACTCTGTTGAAGGACAACCACGAGGACTTTCCCCAAAAGGCTACTGTTCAACGGTGCGAGGAGTCTCGCACAAGTGCGGCCACGACGGGCATACGACCATTCTGTTGCGTGTGGCAGACATGATTGCACAGTCACCCACGGTTTATGCCGACAAGAACATTATGCTCATCTTTCAGCCTGAGGAGGAAACCGGCCGGGGATCGCAAAAGATACTTGACAGCGGCATAATGCAAAGATACAACATACAGGCCGTCTATGGTCTGCACAACATCCCAGGCGAACCGCTTGGAGAGGTTCTGCTGAGCGGCGAAACCTTTGCGGCCGCGTCGGTCGGCGTGAAATATTCGCTTACTGGTCGGCAAACCCATGCCTCGACACCTGAGAAGGGATTGAACCCAGGTCTGGCGGTGGCTGAGATTATTGACAGGTTCAATAATCTAAACCACAGTGGGGACACTCATGAAAACCGAGACGCACATAACGCCCAGAATAATCAGACTGTATCAATCATCCCGAGCCTACTTGCTCCTTGGCGAAACAAAAACCGTAATGGCCAGAATAATCATGGCGTTCAGAGTAATCCGAATGATGAAGTTGTACCCAACTCGAACTTCTCGCGGAGTACACTCATCTGTGTTCGTCTTGGCGAGGAAGCCTACGGTACCTCAGCTGGCGATGCTGAGGTGATGTTCACCCTTAGGGCGTTTACCAACAAGCGCATGGATGCTTTGAGATCTGAAGCCGACGGGATTGTTGCCGACGTATGCAAAAAATATGGTTTGCAGATGAATGTTAGTGAGTGCGATCCCTTCAAAGCCACCGAAAACGATGCGGAGATGTCTAAGCATCTTGAGCAGATTTTCGAGGAGACGGGGTTCGTGGTGCGGAGCATAGAGAAACCGTTCCGTTGGTCTGAGGACTTTGCTAACTATCTGCTTCACTACCGCGGCGTGTTTTTCGGCATTGGCTCGGGCGAGGACTGCTATGAGTTGCACCATCCAGCATACGACTTCCCTGATAAACTGATAGAACCCGCGGCACAAGCCCTGTACAGTATCGTGAAATAGACAATGTCCAATAACCCCACATTTGACTTTCATATCCTGAAATCAAAACAATAATAAAACAATATGAAAAAGTTAATTCTACTCACAGCAGTTGTTCTTTTAACGATTGGAGCAAAAGCGCAGGATTGGCCGCAAGACGGACAGAACTGCACAAGCATCATGGTAGGCAAGAAAGCGTCTATGGACGGTAGCGTCATCACGTCGCACACTTGTGACGGCGTTTATCGCACATGGGTGTCTGTCGAACCCGCGCAAGACTTTAACTCGAAAGCCGTTGAGAAAATCTACAAAGGCACAGTGCACACATCGTACCGTACCGACTCGACAGGGTTGACGCTGGCTGGCACGATTCCTCAGGTCGCACACACGTATGCGTATCTTAATTCTGCCTATCCCTGCATGAATGAGAAACAGCTCGCCATCGGAGAGACCACCTTCGGCGGTCCCAAATGTCTGGTCAACAAAGAAGGCATGTTCAACATCGAAGAGCTGATGCGCATCGTGCTCAAACGTTGCGACAACGCCCGTGACGCCATCCGTCTGATTGGCGACCTTGTCAAACAGTACGGCTATGGCGACGAAGGCGAGTGCATCACCATCGCTGACAAGAACGAAGTGTGGCAGCTCGAAATCATGGGTTGCGGCGAGAAGGAAATCGGCGCCATCTGGGCTGCACAGCGCATCCCCGACGAACACGTGGGTGTCTCGGCCAACATACCGCGCATCGGCCGTATGAACCGTGCCAACACCGACTACTTCATGGCATCTGACAACGTAGAGAAAGTCGCTAAAAAATACAAACTCTGGGACGGCAAGGGCGAGTTCATCTTCTGGAAGGCCTTCATCCCCGAATATGCAAACGGAAAAAACTTCCGTGAGCGTGAGTACTTCATCTTCAACGCACTGGCCCCATCAAAGAACTTCTCTATGGATATGGACGAACTCCCCTTCTCCGTGCGCCCCGATAAGCACGTCGATGTGCGCAAGGTGATGGAACTTTTCCGCAGTACCTACGAAGGTACGGAGATGGATATGTGCCAGAACATCAAGTATGTGAAAACCAGCAAAGACAAAAACGGCAAGACCGTACGCGACACCATGATGAGCCCCCTCGCTAATCCCTGGATGACCAGCGCTACACAAAGCACCTACAACATGTTGGACGAGAATGCGGTCAGTTTCAAACGCACAGTCGCCGTCGCCTGGTGCTCCTATTCAACCGTCATACAGCTCCGCGACTGGCTTCCCAACGAGGTCGGCGGTATATGCTGGCTAGCGTTCGACAACCCCGCACAGTCCCCAAGAGTGCCTATATTCAGCGGAACAAAGATTCTTCCGACAACTTTCGCCCTATGCGGTCAAAACGAGTACAGCGACGATGCCGCCATTTGGAAATACCGCAAAGCCAACAAGCTCGCAACCGTAGCTTGGCAGCGCACCAAGGAAACCATGAACAAGTCCATAAAGACTATGGAGAACAACGCTTTTGTTAAACTCGACGGCTTGGAAAAACAAGTGAAAACCCTCGTGGACAACCGCGACAACGCACAATATACAACCGACCGCAACCGCTACCAAGGCCAGATCGACAACCTCCTCAACGCCTACACCCAGAAAATCTACGACCAGACAACCGCAGAGTGGCATAACCTCGAAAACCAGTTCTGGTTCATGTTCAAAACCGGATTCTAATCTACATCCAGCCACTAACACAATAACGCATTAACACCTCAACATCTTAATATCTTAACATCTCAACACAATCATGAAAAAGATAATCCTAGCCTCCATCCTTTCCCTTTGTATCATGCTCACATCATGCTCCGTGTTGAGCGGGTTGGCCGACCAGATTAAAAGCATTGCCAACCTCGCCAACTGCGAGTATTCACTAAATAGCGTCTCAAATGTCTCAGTCGCCGGAGTCGATGTGAAGAAAGTCGCCGGAGGACAGATCGGCGTCACCGATGTCGCCAAGCTTGCCGCATCAATTATTAACAAACAGATACCACTCGCCATGGACTTCAACGTCGGCATCAAGAACCCCACCGAGACCAATGCAATGCTCAGCGTCATGGACTGGATTGTCAACGTCCAGAACACCCAACTCGCCCAAGGCTCCACCACCAATACCTACAAAATCAACGCAGGCCGCACCTCCACCGTCCCCCTCAGCGTCGCCACCGACATGTACCGCATCTTCTCCAAGGACGGCATTGAGTCCCTGAAAAACTTCGCAAGCAGCTTCAAAAGCGACGGCACCTCCTCCAAGGTCGGCATCAAGGTGCGCCCAAGCCTCAACGTCGGAAGCCAAGTCCTTAAAACCCCGAACTACATCACAATCGAGAAAAATATCGGCAAGAAAGCCAGCAACACCAGTGTGGAAACCAAGAAAAGCTAATCGACGATGAAAAAAACATATATCGTTGGAGGCTTCGCTGCTTGCCATGTTGCCGTTGTTTGTGTCGGTGCCCGCTGGTAATCTTTATGAGTGACTTTCTTGAGACGATAAAGAAGAAATATATTGTGGTGCTGGATGTGCACACCGAAAATGGGTATGCTGATTGGCACATCGACAGTGCGACTAGCGTAGTGTGGGGATAAGGCTTTCAAGGCCGATTTAGAGCATTTAAAGAAAAAAAGTGGCGGTGTACTGCCTATGCAAGTTCGGTATGGCGTCCGCCAAAGTGCTGTTCGAGAATAACTGCCAGGTCGTAAACGTCACAAATGACATCCTTGCCTAGCATAAAGAATCTCGATTTGTGATGATATAATGGTATTAATTCTTCACTCGTCATCGTATCCTCCCGCCCAAACAATGGAACCATTGCTGTGCTATCTTTGTCGCCACCGTTACTGAACCTTTCAAAACTGCCGAACAGTATGTTCGTGATAATAGATAGGTGCGTTGATGTTTTGGGATTAGTGGAAAACGATAATCCTGATTTTGGAAACGAGAAGTTCCTCCTGGTGCGCCTCTTTTTGTTATGTTGTTGACGATGTGGTTGTTATGCTAACAGAAATGAAATGGTTTTATGAGCAATGCGTATGTCAATTTAGCCGAATAGGTATGAAATCTTTTACATTTTTTTGTAGATGGTGTGTCTTTTCTATTTTGCTGTTTGTAGGAGTCTTCCCGATGTTGGCTCAAGAGCCGTGGAACGACTTGAAAGTTATGGAAGAGAACAAGTTGCCGCCTCATACGTTGGTTATACCATATAGCGACGAGTCTGCCATAAGCGCACTCGACTATTACGGATCGCCGTGGTGCCGTCTGCTCAACGGTACGTGGAAGTTCAAGTATGTAGATCGTCCGGCAGACATACCCAACAAGTTCTTTGGCAAGAAATACAAGGTTGATGGATGGGATAACATACTGGTTCCAGGCAATATAGAGCTGCAAGGTTTCGGGGTGCCGGTCTATGTCAATACCCGAAACGAGTTTGAGTCAAACCCGCCATACGTTCCTACCGATTTCAATCCTGTAGGCTGTTATGTTACAGATTTCGAGGTTCCTGCAGAATGGCAGGGTAGGAGGGTGGTGTTGAAATTCGGTGCGGTGAAGTCAGCAATAAAACTATATATCAACGGCAAGTATGTAGGCTATTCGGAGGATGCCAAGACTCCTGCCGAATTCGACATTACAAAATATATTGCCAAGGGAACCAATAGGTTGGCTGCTGCCGTTTACCGTTTTTGCGACGGTAGCTACCTTGAATGTCAAGATATGTGGAGGATGAGCGGCATCACGCGCGATGTGGTACTCTATTCAACCCCCAAATCGTATGTCGCGGATTATGAAGTGATAACCGATTTGGATGTGAATGACAACGGAATATGTTCGCTCAAGGTACGGTGCGAGTCGGCTGTTGGAATGCAAGTCGAGGCTCAGCTGTCTCTGGATGGACGTAAATTAACCTCTGCCACAGAAGTGGTTGGAACTGATGGTATTGCATACTTGAAGTTCGAGGTAAGGAAACCTAAGTTGTGGTCGGTTGACAGGCCTACGCTATACAATCTTGTAATAAGGCTTAAAGATCATGATAACAATGAGTTGGAGCTGGTTGGTGGTAAGGTGGGGCTTCGCAAGATTGATTTGGTAAACGGGGTGTTGGCACTCAACCGCATACCAGTTACAATAAAAGGTGTCAATCGACACGAACACAGTCCGTTTGGTGGACACTACATCACGCGAGAGGAGATGGAGGCCGATGTGAAGATGATGAAGGCCGCAGGGCTCAACGCTGTGAGAACCAGCCACTATCCTGATGACGAGTACTGGTATGAACTGTGTGACCGTTATGGAGTACTCGTGATGGACGAGGCTAACAACGAAAGCCATGGGCAGGGGTACGGTGAGAACAGTTTGGCTCGCAGACCAGAGTGGGCAGATGCTATATGGTATAGAATCAACAATATGTACATGCGCGACCGAAACCATCCATGTGTTTTTGCTTGGTCGTTGGGCAACGAATGCGGCATGGGGGTGTGCTTTGTTGAGGCTTACAACAAATTGAAAGCGTTGGACAAGATGCGTCCCGTGTGCCATGAACGCGCTGAAATGAGCGAATATACTGATATCGTGATGAGTATGTACCCCTCGCCGCAGTATTTAGCCAACTATGTACAGGAGGAAACAAAGAAGAAACCAGGAGAGTTGAGGCGTCCTTACATAATTGCTGAATATTGTCATGCGATGGGCAACAGTCTTGGTGGTCTAAAGGACTATTGGGACACCATAGGAAAGTATAAACCTTTGCAGGGAGGATTTATCTGGGACTGGATTGACCAAACATTTGTGATGGACGAAGATAAGCGAATTACTACGCAGCAAGAACTACAACAGTCGCAAAATCATAACCTTTGGTATGCTATGGGCGGAGATTTGGGTGAGTTGCCTGGTGTTGTTGACGATGGCGCGTTTTGTGCAAACGGACTTGTCACCTCCGATCGACGTCCGCATGAACATTATTATGAAGTGGCAGCCTTGTTTGGTGGAGCCAAGTCCAAAGTTGAACCTTTATTGAACCAACGTCCACGTAGTGATAATAATTCTCAACGGTCGGAAAAACAGCAGATTGAAAACCAAGAAGGTGTGACTATATCGGTTGCTGGCTATTCGGCTATTATTGATACATCAAACGGATATATAGTAAGTTACAAGTCGAAGGATGGTGAGCTGCTTGCCGCTCCGATTCGTTACAACTTTTGGCGCCCTCCGACGTTGAACGACATAGCTGACCGAAATGGTCTTAAATGTTGGTTGGGATTGGACAGGCTTGAGCCCCGTTTGGTTTCAAAGCCTAAAATCACACAAAATTCCATTGCACTTGAATACCTCTTGCTAAGTCCTGATGACGGATATTTATTAGTTAAGGAATTAGTTGATATAAACGATGGTGGTGTTTTGAATGTCAATTATGTAGTGACAACTGAATTGTCATATCGGACACTTCCTAAATTGGGCGTTCAGTTTGGTTTAGACCATGTTTTTTCGCAGACAGAGTGGGAGGGAAACCTGTATGAAACTTATCCTGACCGCAGGGTCGCACAAAAGGTAGGTGTGCATCGTCAGGCAACCGATGCCATACTTGGTGAGATGCATCCTGTGCCGCAAGAAAGTGGCAACCGAGAGGCTAAATGGGTGTGTTTTTCGTCTGGAAATAAATTTCTTACAGTATATTCTTCGTCAAGAGACTTCTCTTTCAGTGTGAGGGATTTTGACGACAGTGTGCTCACGCGTGCTCAAAGGATAAAGGATTTGACGCCGGCCGGTCATTATGTGGTAAACACAGACTATCGCCAGTCTGGTTTGGGCACCGCCACATGTGGGCCTGGTGTAGAGAGTCAATACTTGGTTCAGGGTGATAAGAAATACAATTACCGTTTTACGTTTATTCCATCAAAGGTTGATGTAAGCACTATTAACGATTTGGTGTCCAGTCAACAAGGTTTAACGAATGATACCGTCTTTACGATGCATGTTGCGCCAGGAAAGTCCTATCTGAAGAAGGTAAAAAGCAATGTGAAACCTGACAGTAAATATTACGCAAAGTTTCCCAAGAACATGACTGACTGCCGCAAAGGAGTTGTCGGAGACTGGACGGAGCAGTGGAGTGGCTTCCTTGATCAACAAAAAGTTGTATTTTTCCTCACTTTAGACAGTCTTCGCTCAATCAAGGTGTTGGAAGTCGGTGTTGCTACAGTTCCAGGTGATTGGGTTATTGCGCCCGATATGGTAACAGTTGAATGGTCGGAAGATGAGGCGTCTTGGTCAAAAGCCCAAGAGGTAAAGCCGATTAACCCTGTAGAAAAACCTCAGTCCGACAATAAAAGGCTGCGCTATAGAGCAGACCTTACGGACGTAAAGGCTCGGTATCTGAGGCTTACCATTACTCACCCAGCCAAATTGCCAGATTGGCATGAATATAAAGGCGAGAAGGCTTGGCTGATGATTGATGAGATTGAAGTCCGGTGATGGTTACCGTATTTTAGTCCTCAATTGGTTTACCAAATCTATCGAATAGATTATCAGTCCAATCCAGATGCAAACGAAGCATACGATGTGTGAGGTTGTGAAGGCTTCGTGATAGACCAGTATGCCGAGTAGGAACTGCCCCGTAGGAGAAACGTATTGCAGGAAGCCCAGAGTGGAAAGAGGTATTCGTTCAGCGGATTTTCCAAACAGCAGCAGCGGTACGGCGGTTACGACTCCCGCACCGAGCAGCAGAATGTATATCCAAAGGTTGAAATGACACAGTGCGCTTTGTCCGTGCAAGCAGAGCCAAACAATGTAAATCAGAGCAATAGGCATCATCCAGATTGTCTCTACCGTCAGTGCTGCAGTGGCGTTGAGTCCCATCTTCTTTTTCAGCAGCCCATAGATGGCAAATGAGGTTGCAAGAGATATTGAGATGATGGGAAACCGTCCGTAATCAACTGTGAAATAAAGAACTCCGGCGGCTGCGAAAATCAATGCAACAATCTGCCATCGGGTTAGTCTCTCTCGTAGGAATATGGTGCCAAGCAACACATTGAGCAGAGGGTTGATATAGTAGCCCAGGGAACTCTCTAGTATGTAATGGTGGTTGATGGCCCAGATGTAAAGTCCCCAGTTAAAGGTCATTAGCGTTCCAGTGAGTACCAATAGCGGCAGATTGTGCCGTTTAATGTGGTGACGCAGACGTACTCCTTTGTAAACGCAGAAAAACAGCACCATGAACACACACGACCATAGCATTCGATGTGCCAGAATCTCAAACGAATCGACACTCTGCAACATTTTCCAATAAAGCGGAAAAAGCCCCCAGATAAGGTAGCAGAGGAAACCTTGCAGCAGTCCTTTGCGGTATTCGGACATTTAATCAATCATTTACGCAATCTTTCAATACATCTGGTATGGGTTGCTGTTGCGGTTGTGGCGACGCCATAACAGAATAAGAATCAGTCCGAAAAGCATACCACCGAGGTGCGCGAAATGAGCTACGTTGTCTGCTCTGAAGAATCCTTCGTAGAGCTCTATGAGGGCGTAGCCTATGACGAACCACTTGGCTTTGATGGGCATAAGGAAATAGAGGTATATGCGCTCGTTGGGGAACATCATGCCGAAGGCCA
Source organism: Bacteroidales bacterium (assembly GCA_017616895.1). Classification (GTDB taxonomy): domain Bacteria; phylum Bacteroidota; class Bacteroidia; order Bacteroidales; family P3; genus Colimorpha. The sequence goes on along the minus strand of JAFZXE010000023.1, from coordinate 10,603 downwards.
GCAGGATACCGTACACCGCGCCAGAAGCGCCAACGGTAGGTGCCGCTGGCATGTGAAATATTAGGCTCATGGCTATATGTGTGGCAGCTGCTCCAAGTCCGCATATCATATAGTATATCACAAACCGTTTAGTACCCCAGTAGTTTTCAAGCACATATCCGAACATCCACAGGGCGAACATATTGAAGAAGATATGACCGAATCCCGCATGCATGAACATATATGTAATTGGTTGCCAGATTCGGAACAGATGTGTCGTTACTGGCCATAAACAGAGCATATTTGTTATTTCGAGATATCCAAGACGCTCCAGTGCATACGTTGCTGCAAACATTATCACGTTGGTAATCAGCAGATATTTCACGCCGTTGGGCAGCATGGAGAATCCTTGAGGTGAATATTGTGACATGAGAAGATTGCGTTATTGTGTTATTGTGTTATTGTGTGGGCTCAGCGTTATTGTGTAAAACGTTTATAAATTAACGAATATCTGTCTTATCTTATCGGCAGTCAGGAGTGTTGTGGTTCGTTCGCCTCCTGGTGCTACCGCTGGCATGTTGCATTCCATAAGGTCTTTAACAATCTGCCGCATTTCCTCTTTTTGAAGAGCTTTTTCGGCTTTAATTGCCATACGTCTGGCAATGGTCATATATATTTTGGTGCCTCGGTCGCTAAACTTCTCCATCATTGCGCCTTTGAACTCACGTACAAGTGTATCGAAAAATTCCTGCAATTCACTGTCGTTCAAGTCGGCAGGTGTGGCAGAAACCACAAACACATTGCTTCCGGCCATTCGTTGCATCTCAAAACCGCTGTGCGTCAGCTCTGTTTTCATCTCATCCATGATGTCTGCATCGGCAGCTGAGAACTGGCAGTTGACAGGAAATAAAAGTTGCTGACCTCCAACGGCTTTCTCTTTTTGTGTAAGTCTTTCAAAAAGAATTCTTTCATGTGCCAGCCGTTGATCCACAAGCAGCAGTCCGTCGTTGGTCGGGCATGCTATATATCGGTTTTGTATTTGGAAATACTCTTGGTTTTCAGTCGAGTCAAAATTACCATTGGGAACGTTTGTTTGCTTCACAAGGCTTTCCATACTTGGGGTGCAGTCGTCTGTCCGTTCCTCGAAGAAGTTTTTCCAGTTGTCGCGGTTGTGGTCGTCTCGCTTGTTTGTGTCGTGCGTTCCTGCAAAGGGATTGTAGGTGGGATTGTAGTCAATCTTCGGTTCCACAGGCACATAGCCCTTCGGCAGTGGCGTGAAATCAAATTCGGTCGAAGGGTTGAACTCAAATTCTGTGGCCAAAGAAAACTGTCCCAGAGCCTTCTTGGTTGCCGCGCGAAGTATGGCGAACATGGCACTCTCATCAATAAAGCGAACTTCAGTCTTGGTGGGGTGTATGTTCACATCCATGCGCGAGGGATCTACCGTTAGCGACACGAAAAAGGCGGGATGGCTGCCTTCGGGTATCATATCCGTGTAGGCTTTCTCTATTGCCGCCGCCAGCATAGGGTGTTTTATGTAACGTCCGTTGACAAACAGGTACTGCTCACTGCGCGAGCGTTTTGCATACTCTGCCTTGGCTACGTAGCCTTTTATGCACACCACGTCGCTTTCTTCTTCAACGGGGTAGAACTTCTCTTTGTAGCCTTCGCCAAACACCTGGCATACCCGTTGTAGCATAGTGTCTGACCGCAAGTCGTAGAGCAACTTTCCGTTGCTGTGGAATGTAAAAGATATATCGTTGTGTATAAGCGTTATGCGACGGAACACCTCCTCAATATGGCTCAGTTCTATTGTGTCTTTTTTCAGAAAATTGCGTCGCGCAGGCACATTGTAGAACAGGTTCTTCACCGCTATAGATGTGCCGACGGGGCAGCTGCATGCATGTTGGTCTTTTACTGAGCACCCTTCAATCTCCACCTGTGTGCCCAGCTCGGCGTCGTGCTGGCGGGTTTTCATATCGACCTGCGCAATGGCTGCTATTGAGGCCAGGGCCTCCCCGCGAAACCCCATGGTGTGGATGGCGAAGAGGTCGTCTGCCTTGTGGATTTTAGATGTTGCGTGGCGCTCGAAGCAGAGCCTTGCATCGCTGTCGCTCATGCCGCAGCCGTTGTCAATCACTTGAATCAGAGTGCGCCCCGCATCCTTTACGATGAGCTGTATCTGCGTTGCACCGGCGTCCATGGCGTTCTCAAGCAGCTCCTTCACTGCCGACGCTGGACGGTCAACCACCTCGCCTGCCGCAATCTGGTTCGCTACGCTGTCGGGAAGAATATTAATAATGTCAGACATTTATGCGCTTGTAGTGTCGTGTTTGAAACTGCAAAGGTACGAATTTTTACGCATGTATGTATTTTAGGCAAAGATGCATGACTCTTTTAGGCAAAGATGCGAGCCACTTCGTGGGTGTTTCGGCTCTGTATGAAGTCTGTATTAGGTCTGTATTAGGTCTGTATTTTGAGGAGAAATCCATTTTTGCAATCCCCCGAGAGGTGCCGTTTTTATAGATATTACTGATTTTTCTTGCACAGCTCAATTATTTTTGCAATATTTGCAAATTCAATTTGTATGGTGTTTTCATGCCATACATGTCTTGTGTACAATCTTATAACGACTGACAATCTGTTTGATACAATATAATGACTAAAGAAGATATAATCGAAAAAAATCCTGTCAAAAAGGTTTCATCGTGGTATTTCAGCAAGCGAGTGTTGCCATATTGGGTCATTTTACTTGGTGACGCCGCCTTTGTTTTTTTCTCAGCAATCTTTGTCTATTGGGCAACCCACCGTACCGTTATGACCATTGAGCATCGAGTGCCTCTGATTCACACTGCCTTGATGTTCGTGTTTTTATATTGTATCAGCGCAAAAATTTTCCGTACTTATTCTGGTGTGCTGCGTTTCAGCAGTTTTGTTGACCTCCTAAAATTGGTATATGCCAACTTACTAACATTCGTTCTTGCTGTCGTCGTATCGAAAATATCGCACTATTTTGAGTTTGAGAACCTTTGCATGCTTACGTTTGTCAACACTGTGATAACTTTCTTGTTGGCAACTATGCTTATGTGGATGGGGCGAATAGGAGTTAAGGTTCTGTATGATGCAGTTAATTCAAGAGCTGGCGGTATGCGTGTACTCATTTATGGTGCGCTTACTGGTGGTGTCGGTTTGGCCAAAAACATAAAGGCTGAGAATCCCAAACGCTTTGAGTTGGTGGGTTTTATTTCACATGAGACTCGCATTAAAGATAAAAAACTTCTTGGTGTTCCGGTTGTTACCGTTGATGAGGACATTGCCGAAGTGGTTCGCAAACTTCGTGTCCAAGCTGTGTTGGTAAGCCCTCTTCGGGTCAATGATTTCCGCAACAATCAAAAGATACAAGACATTTTGATTGGTGCAGGATGCAAGATATTCATGACACCCGAAGCCAAAGAAGCAAACATTGTAAATGGAGAGTTGTCATTCGACGGCGAAGGCAGCTTCCGTCTCCACGAGGTTAGTGTGGAGGATCTCCTTCCTCGTTCCGAGATACGTGTTGATATGAAATCCGTTGAAGAACAGCTGACTGGCAAGCGTGTGCTCATCACTGGCTCCGCCGGTTCCATCGGTGCCGAGATTGTACGTCAGGTGGCTGTGTTCAAGCCATCAAAGATGATGCTCATAGATCAGGCAGAGACGCCGCAGCACGACATCCGTCTCATGATGGCAAACGAGTTTCCGGATGTGGATGCCGATGTCGTGGTAACCAGCATCAGCCGCCGCACCCGCATGGAAGAGGTGTTCTCGGCCTTCCGACCCGACTATGTCTTCCACGCGGCAGCATACAAACATGTTCCTATGATGGAGGACAATCCAAGCGAAGCTGTCATGAACAACATCTACGGTACCAAGGTGATAGCCGATATGAGTGTCAAATACGGTGCTCGCAAGTTCGTCATGATTTCAACGGACAAGGCAGTCAACCCGACAAATGTGATGGGTTGCTCCAAGCGTATCTGTGAGATATATGTTCAGAGTCTTGACCGCAAACTCAAGCTCGATGCAATGGAGGCTATGCGTTCCAGCGGCACATCAGAGGCGTCTCCGCGTAAGGAATATACACAGTTCGTCACCACGCGTTTCGGTAACGTCTTGGGTAGCAATGGTTCTGTCATACCTCTGTTCAGGGAACAAATTCGCAAAGGCGGCCCAGTCACGGTGACAGACGAACGCATTGTGCGTTTCTTTATGCTTATCCCTGAAGCATGCAAACTGGTGCTTGAGGCGGGTACGAAAGGCAACGGCGGTGAGATATTTGTATTCGATATGGGCAAACCGGTCAAGATTGTGGATTTGGCCAAGCGTATGATAGCTCTCTCCAATGCGAAAAATGTGGAAATTAAAATAACAGGCCTGCGCGAAGGGGAGAAGCTCTATGAGGAGGTCCTTAACGACTTGGAGGGCACGAAACCCACTTTCCACGAGAAAATCCGAATCGCTCAGGTGCGTGAATACAACTACGACGAGGTCAACCGCGAGATAGAGGAACTCGTTGACATCTCCAAGCAGTTCGACAACATGGCTACCGTTCGCAAGATGAAAGCCATCGTGCCTGAATACAAGAGCAATAACTCTGTTTACGAAGTTCTCGACGCCGAGAAGCCAGAGGCCTAGAAGTCCTTTTCAACAGTTAGACTCCATGACGCCCGCCAAGTTCGGTGAGCGTCTTTTTCCATGTGTGTTTCAATCCCGGTCCCATCTCGGCGGGGTCCATCAGCATCAGCGTCTGCCTCAGTTCTTCGCACAGCTCAGGGTAGTGTCGGCACTGCCTGTTCGCCAGTTTTATGCAGAGCGAGCGGACTCCGTAGGGCTCGTCGCCAAGCATCATGTGTTCCAGGCACCAATCAAGTATGCATATATCGCCCTTGGACCAATCCAAGCGTTCCAGCAAAGTCAATGCCAACCGCCGAATGGTCGTGCTGTCGGTGTGGGTGGCCACGTTGACAATCATGGCCTTGTTGTGTTCAAGGTATTTATTGCAATCTTTAGGCAAATGGGTTAGCGTCCACGCCGCCGTTGCAGCCTCCCGTGAGGTTCCTTCAGCCATTGTGCAGAACAGCTGTTGCCGCCATTTGGCATCCTTTTGGGCTCTCAGAGCCGAGGCTTTTATATCACTGACGTGCGTTTGCATCAGTCGATTTTCACTCTCCGCAAATCCAACGCGTTCATGGCGTTGCTGTGCAAACCAGTGACGCTCTTGTGTGTGAAATGCAGTATTTGGTCGTAGTACAACACCACAACAGGCGCTTCCTCCATTACCAAGGCGTCCATCTCTTTGTATATCTCTGTGCGCCTGTCAGGGTCTGTCTCGCGTTTGGCTTGTTCGTAAAGGCGGTCAAACGTCTTGTTCGAGAAGTGGGTGTAGTTCGGCCCCGCCGGGCAGAAGTTGGGTGTGTAAAACAGCGACAGGTAGTTTTCGGCATCGGGATAGTCGGCAATCCAGCTGCCTCTGAACCAAGCCGATTTGCTCTGGGCTATCTGCTCTCTTAATGCAGCTGGAGGGTTCACGTCGATGTTGACGTTTATGCCCACCATGCCCAACTGCTGCTGTATATATTTGCACAGGTCGGCGTATGTCGCCGTTGTTGCCAGTTTCAATTCAGGAAGGCCTTTACCGCCAGGATAGCCTGCTTCGACTAGCAGTTGCCTAGAGCGTTCGGGGTTGTACTCATATCGGTTCGCTGACGTGTCGAATCCGGGCAACCCATACGGTATGAACCCGTTGCAGCCTGGTCGTCCGATGTTGTTGCGCATATATTTCATCATCTTGCGGCGGTCGAAGCCATAGCATATAGCCTGCCGTATGCGTTTGTCTTTCAACGGACTGTCGTCGCCATCCATCAAGAAGCCCAGATACTCGGTATTGAGGAACGGTGTGCTCACCATGTCAATCCTGTCGGCATATTTGGCTTTCAGCTGTCCGGTTGAGGTCAGCAGCTCGTCTTTGTAGCTCGGCGCTATAGAGTTCATGAAGTCAAGGTTGCCTTTCACAAATTCCAGAAACGCCGTCTGCTTGTCAACTATGAAAGTCACCGCCACAGCGTCGAGATATGGCAGGGGAGAGCCCTTCTCGTCTTTCTCGAAATATTGTTCGTTGCGTCTCAGCACCAGCTTCACGCCCTCTTTCCACATCTGCATCTTGAAAGGGCCGGTGCCGCAGGGGTGTTTACGGAAATCAACCCCGTAGTGTTCCACCACTTCTTTCGGCACCACCGAGCAGTACGGCATTGAGAGCAGTCCGATAAATGGCGAGAAAGGTTGTTTGAGCCGTATTGTAAACGTTGTGTCGTTCACCGCCTCGAACCCATTGCCGCCAACGGTGTCCACTTCGCTGAAAATCCACAGTCCTGGCGATGCCACCTTTGGGTCGAGTATTCTCGAAAGGCTATATACAAAATCCGCAGCCACCACTCGGCGTGTTGAATCTTTTGTGCCGAACCATTCCGACTTGTGGAAATACACGTCATCCCTTAATATAAAGGTATAGGTCTTCCCGTCATCCGAAATATTCCACCTTTTAGCGATGCATGGCTGAGGTTCAAGTGTCGAGTCTAACTGTATCAACCCATTGTAAATCTGCGAGCATCCCCATATCAAAGCCTGGTCTTTGGCGTATGCGGGGTCGAGGGTGGCGATGCCGGCCGACTCGTTGTAACGGAAAATCATCTTGTCCGAATTGTCTGGCACTCGGCAACCTGCTACTGCAAGTAGCATGAAAATGCAGAATAATGAAATGATTATACGATTATTACTCATTTCTTTATCAGCTTCTTCACCACCCGTTTTGCTTCTTCTTTTATCGTCGCTTCGTCTTTCACCTTTCGGTTCTGCATCACTGGCTGCCCGTTGCAGATGACCGTATTTATCGCGTCGCTGTGGGCGGCATAGATGTAGTTCGAGAGAGTGTCGTTATTCGGGATGAACCCAATGTTGTCAAGATCGACAAGCAGCAGGTCGGCTTTCGCGCCGACTTCAATCTTGCCTGCGTTTATGCCAGTGGCTTTGAATCCGTTACGGGAGGCCACTTGTAGAGCTTCTTTCGCCGGCATCGCTGTCGGGTCACCTCGCCAGCCTTTCTGTAGTAGAGCCATCGTTTTGGTGGCTTCGAGCATGTCGAGGTTGTTGCTGCTGGAGCATCCGTCTGTACCCAATGTGACGTTCACTCCCGCATCGCGCAACTCGTTATACATGAACCGATAGCCCGACCCTAGTTTGAGGTTCGAGTTGGGGTTGTGTACCACTGTGACATGATGCTGTCCGAGTAGGTTTATCTCCTCGTTGTCGAGATGTAATGAGTGGGCTCCGATGAAACGTTCGCCGCATTGCTCGAGTATTCCGAGGTCGGCCAGATGACGGTAAGGGCGAGTGCCGTGTGATAGCAGCGAATCCTCTACCTCCTTTTGTGTCTCCGACATGTGGATATGGTAGAGCAGGTCGCGTTCGGCGGCGAAATTGGACAGCCATTTGAGCGTCGAGTCGGATACGGTGTATGGCGCATGTGGCGCCACTACGGGGGTTAGTAATTTTGAATTTTGAACTTTGAATTTTGAATTATCAAACCATTCCGTGATGTCTTTCTTCAACTTTTCGGCGCCTTCTTTGTCGCCGAAGTCGAATCCCGTGAAGCCTATCATCGCCCGTATGCCCGAATCGACTACGGCGCGGGCGGCAGCATCGGGGAAGAAATACATGTCGTTGAACAGCGTTGTGCCGCTCTTTATCATTTCGAGGCAGGCCAGACGGGTGCCCCAATAAACGATTTCGTCGTCCAGATTGCGTTCGGCGGGCCATATCCACTCGTTGAGCCATTCCTGCAGCGGGTGGTCGTCGCCGTATCCGCGAAAGAGCGTCATCGCCGCGTGGGTGTGCATGTTGGCGAAAGTCGGCAGTACGGCAAAGTGCGACGCGTCTATGACATTAACGTCAATCGGCATTGGCAAATCGTTGCCAATGCCGACTATCGTGTCTTGTTCGATCAATATGGATGTCGTCTTGCCGTCAAGTAGAGCATCCTTTATGAATAGAGACATTTCTTTTGTGATTAGTGAATGGTGATTAGTGATTCGACAAATGTATTTGCTGATTGCTAGCAGCTGACCACTTAAAACTTACAGCTTAAAACTTAAAACTAAATAATTGCCCTGTGCGGGCACGCACCTAATCGCTACTGCACCATTATTAATATGTCGTTCTGCTGACCTTTGATGACGCCTCCGCGGATGTCGAACTTCTGTTCCTCGCCCTCTTTCATCACAAGGCGCACAACGCCTTTTTTCAGAGCCGAGATGATGGGCGCGTGGTTCTCCATGAGTTCAAACAATCCGTTGGTGCCGGGCAGCTGGACGAGTTTCGCAGGTCCTTCGTAGAGGGTGCTGTCGGGTTTTATGATTCTTACGTTCATGTCCGCTGAATTTCAAAATTCTACTTTCAACTTTCAAAATTATCATCTCGCCCTGTGCGGGCACGCACTTATTCTTTCGTTTCAGCCAGAATCTTCTCGCCCTTCTCGATAGCCTCTTCGATGGTACCCACGAGCAGGAATGCCTGTTCGGGCAGGTAGTCAACCTCGCCGTCGAGAATCATGCTGAAGCCCTTGATGGTGTCTTCGATGTTGACGAACTTACCCTGCAAGCCAGTGAAGGCCTCGGCCACGAAGAACGGCTGCGAGAGGAAGCGCTGGATACGGCGTGCACGCGACACGACCAGCTTGTCCTGCTCGCCGAGTTCCTCCATACCGAGGATGGCGATGATGTCCTGCAGCTCGTTGTAGCGTTGCAGAATCTGCTTCACGCGCTGAGCGGTGTTGTAGTGGAGGTCGCCCACAACCTGCGGCGAAAGGATGCGCGAGGTCGAATCCAGAGGATCCACAGCGGGGTAGATACCCAGCTCGGCGATCTTACGGCTGAGCACCGTCTGAGCGTCCAAGTGGGCGAAGGTGGTGGCGGGAGCCGGGTCGGTCAAGTCGTCGGCAGGCACATACACAGCCTGCACCGAGGTAATCGAACCGCGTTTGGTCGAGGTGATACGCTCCTGCATGAGACCCATCTCGGTGGCCAGCGTCGGCTGGTAACCCACAGCCGAAGGCATACGGCCGAGAAGAGCCGACACCTCAGAACCGGCCTGTGTGAAACGGAAGATGTTGTCGATGAAGAGCAGGATGTCGCGTCCGCCGGTCTTTTCGTCGCCGTCGCGGAAGTATTCAGCCAGCGTCAATCCAGCCAATGCCACACGAGCACGTGCACCGGGCGTCTCGTTCATCTGACCGAACACCATCGTGCACTTCGAGTCTTTCAGAGCGGCTTTATCAACCTTCGAGAGGTCCCAACCGCCTTCTTCCATACTCTTGTTAAACTCTTCACCATATTTTATAACGCCTGCCTCGATCATCTCGCGCAGCAGGTCGTTACCCTCACGGGTACGCTCTCCGACGCCGGTGAACACCGACATGCCGGAGTATTTCTTTGCGATATTGTTGATAAGCTCCTGGATAAGCACCGTCTTACCCACGCCGGCACCGCCGAAGAGACCGATCTTACCGCCCTTCAGGAACGGCTGGATAAGGTCGATAACCTTGATACCCGTGTAGAGCACCTCCTGCGAAGTGGAGAGCTGCTCGAACTTAGGCGGCTCGCGGTGGATGGAGTAGCGCTTCTCGCACACTGGGGCGGGCATACCGTCGATGGTCTGACCGATAACATTAAACAAACGGCCGTTGATGTCTTCACCCACGGGCATCGAGATGGGGCCGCCGAGCGACACGACTTCCATACCGCGGTCCAAGCCGTCGGTCGAGTCCATAGCGATGGTACGCATGGTGTTCTCTCCGATATCCTGCTGGCACTCGAGCACTATCTCTGTACCGTTCGGACGCTTCACGGTGAGGGCGTCGTAGATGTCAGGTAATTGTACGTCGTCGGGGAAGGTCACATCGACAACAGCTCCGATAATCTGGCTGATTTTTCCTTTTACAATGTTTTCCATGTATGTTTGTTTAATGTGTTAAATACGATTGAAGATTACGAGGTGCAAAGATACGAAACATTTTTTATAAAACCATACAATATTATTAACTTTTTTAATACTTCCTCATTCTGGCCTTATTTTGCGGGTTGTAAATATAAGTAAAAGAGGGTACACCGACAGGCGCACCCTCTTTTCTGTATTTGTTGCCGAGCGTTTAGCAGAGCTCGTGAATCACGAGTCCGGAGCGCAGTTTCGGCTCAAACCAGGTGGTCTTCGGGGGCATGATGTTGCCGGTGTCGGCAATGTCGATGATCTGCTTCATGCTCACGGGATAGAGGGCGAAGGCGACCTTCATCTCGCCGTTATCGACGCGACGTTTCAGCTCGCCCAATCCGCGGATACCGCCGACGAAGTCAATGCGCTTGTCGGTGCGGAGGTCCTTGATGCCGAGCACCTTGTCGAGAACGAGGTTCGAAAGGATGGTGACATCGAGCACGCCGATGGGGTCGTTGTCGTTGTAGGTGCCGGGCTTGGCGGTCATCTTGTACCAGTGGCCGTCGAGGTACATGCTGTGCTCATGCAGCTTGGCGGGCTTGTAGAT
>JAFZXE010000022.1 GCA_017616895.1 Bacteroidales bacterium | reverse complement strand
CTGTTTAAATTTGATTGATGAATTTTGTTATGGACATGGACGAGCAGATTTTTCGCCTTATCGAAGGCGCAATGGGTGTCCATTGTAACTGAGAGAAGGTGGAAAATATGCCGTTCAGGTTCTTTAAGAAAAACATTGAATCAAATTTAAACAGTTTCTAAATCTAAACAGTATCTAATAAATGTGTACCTTTGCATCCCGTTATGCAACTCTTCTACATACCCGACCTTGACGACGACATCGTGCAACTCTCGCCCGACGAGTCGCGCCACTGCGTCCGCTCCCTCCGCATGTCGGCAGGCGACACATTATATATTACCGACGGCAAAGGCACACTCGCCACTAGCTCCATCCTCTCCCCCGACCCCAAAGGCTGCTCCGTCCAAATCTCCAATCGCGACCTACAGCCCCACCGCGCCGACTACCACCTCCATCTTGCCATCGCCCCCACCAAGAACGCCGACCGCATTGAGTGGCTTGTCGAGAAAGCCGTCGAAATTGGCATCGACGAGATAACACCACTCATAACCCACAACTCCGAGCGCACTCACATCAACCGCAGCCGCCTCGAGAAAATCGCCGTCAGCGCCATGAAGCAGTCCCTTCAGCGCCATCTGCCTATCATCCACGACGAAACTCCCATCGAGTCCTTCCTGCGCGACACCTCGGCAACCGCCAAAATCATCTGCCACGGCCACTACGAACACCCGCTTCTAATGTCCCAGGCCTGCCGCCCATCCGACGACACCGTAGTGCTCATCGGCCCCGAAGGCGACTTCACCGACCACGAAATAGAACTCGCCGATCACGCCGGCTACCGACCCGTTTCCCTCGGACACAACCGCCTACGCACCGAGACCGCAGCGCTCACCGCCGTCTGCGCCGTAGCCCTCATCAACCAACAGCAGCAATGAAAAAAACACATCTCACTCTCACTCTTGCCGCGTTGCTCTTCGCCTCCGTCTCCGCCCATGCACAGACTCCCATCGCTCTGCTGAAATACAACGGAGGCGGCGACTGGTACGCCAACCCCACATCGCTTACGAACCTCATCGCATTCTGCAACTCGCAGCTCAACATGAACCTTACACCTCAGTACGCCACCGTTGATATAGGCAGCAGCGACCTGCTCAACTACCCATACGTCCACATCACCGGACACGGCAACATAACCCTCAGCGCTCAGGAAGCCGACAACCTCCGCACCTACCTCCTCAGCGGCGGTTTCCTCCATATCGACGACAACTACGGCCTCAAAGAGTTCGCCATGAAACAAATGGAAAAAGTCTTTCCCGAACTCAAATGGATAGAGCTGCCCTACTCCCACCCTATCTTCCATCAGAAATACAACTTCCCCCACGGCCTGCCCAAGATACACGAACACGACAACCAGCCGCCGAAAGCCTACGCCATGTTCCACGAAGGTCGCATGGTGTGCCTATTCACCTGGGAGTGCGACCTCGGCGACGGATGGGAAAACATCGACGTCCACAACGACACTATGGAGAACCACCTCAAAGCCCTCCAGATGGGAGCCAACATCCTCCAGTTCGTATTCACACAGAACTGACCCACACAAAACAGCATACATAAAGAAAGCCCGTCGGACAATGTCCGACGGGCTTTTCTCTTGTACTAAGACTCAAGCTTAGAGAGCGAGACCCTTACCGGGTTTGAATTTAGCAACTTTCTTAGCTTTGATCTTCATGCTCTTGCCAGTAGCGGGGTTGATACCAGTGCGAGCTTTGCGCTGTGCAACGCTGAAGGTACCGAAACCAAGGATAGCGATTTTGTCACCTTTTTTCAGACCACCTTTGGTCACCTCTACGAAAGCGTCCAAAGCTTTTTTAGCATCAGTCTTTGTCAGACCACCTTTTGCAGCGATTGCATTGATAAGTTCAGTCTTGTTCATTTTTTTGATTTTTTGGTGTTAATAAATGAATTCATTTTCGAAATGCAAATATATGAAAATGTTTGATAGTCATGCAAGAAAAAACACAAAATATTTTAATTATTTTTTCACACCTTTACTTACATCACTATCTTCCAATTAGTTACATTATAACCTCTTAAAAATTCTTCTATTGAATTTCTGCGTTTTCCCTCAATTTGAAGGCTCAAAATATTGATACAACCGCCTTTGCAACCGACTTTTAGATACTTTTTTCCATCGGTTTTCACCATTCCCTGCGTTGATTCTGGCATTGGTTCGCACGTCACTTCATATATTTTAAAGTTGCGCCGCTGACCTTTTTCGTCTGTCATGGCCATCGTTGCTGCTGGATAGGGCGACATGCCGCGCACAAAGTTGCGTATCGCCCCTCCCTCCTTATTCCAATCTATGGCGCAATCGTCCTTGAATATCTTAGGCGCAGGCTTGCACTCAGCCGTTGTTGGCTGTGGTTGCGGCTTCAAACTCCCATTCTCAAGACCTTTGATCGTTTCCACCACCATAGGAGCGCCCATTGCAGCCAGGCGGTCATGCAGCGTCTCTGCGGTATCATACTGGCTTATAGGTGTGCTTTGCTGCATCAGCAGCCCACCCTCGTCTATTCGCTCGTTAAGCATAAAGGTTGTCACGCCCGTTTCTTTCTCTCCATTTATTATAGCCCAGTTAATCGGCGCAGCACCGCGATACTGTGGCAACAGCGACGCATGGAGGTTGAATGTCCCCATCTTCGGCATACCCCACACCACCTGCGGCAGCATCCTGAAAGCAACCACAACGAATAGGTCGGCATTTATCGCGCGCAGAGCAGATACGAACGCCTCATCCTTCAGCTTTTCTGGTTGCAGCAGCGGCAGGTTATGCTCCAACGCATAGTTCTTCACCGGCGAGAACGACACCTTCTGCCCACGTCCCACCTTGCGGTCAGGCACGGTCACCACAGCCGCCACCTCATATCCTGCCTTACATATAGCATCGAGCGACGCCACCGCAAAATCAGGCGTGCCCATAAAAACAATCCGTGGTTTCAAAATTCCCAGTTTTAAGTTTCAACTATTAACACATTAACGCATTAACACACTAACGCATTAAAGGCACACATCTTAAGCGCCGTTACAGCGCCTTCCACACCCTTGTTCCCATGCTTCCCCCCAGAGCGCTCACGTGCCTGCTCCATATCATTGGTGGTCAGCACACTGAAAATAACAGGCTTGCCATGCTTAATCGACACATTCGCCAATCCGTTGGCAACCGACTCGCATATAAAGTCGAAATGCCTTGTTTCTCCCTGTATCACACATCCTATACATATCACCGCATCCAGATCACACCGTTTCGTAAGCAGTATATCAGCCGACGATGTGAGTTCGAAAGTGCCAGGCACACGGCACACCATAATATTATCTTCGCACACTCCATGCTTAACCAAGGTATCGTATGCGCCGTGAAGCATAGCGTCCGTGATTTCGGCGTTCCATTCCGCCGCCACAATGGCCATGCGATATTTTGCCCCGCTCGGGATCACCGTCGGGTCATAATCCGAAAGATTAGTCTTCTTATTATCCATATTATTCCAATCAATAATACATTTGTCCATTCACACATGCTTTAGCATTGATGAGCACCGCTTAATCAAATCAAATCACGCGAATAATTCACAATTCACTATTCAAAATTCAAAAGTCAAAATTCAAAATTGACCTCACCTCACCCTTATCTTAGTCCCTGCCTTAGGTTTCTTGGCAAGTCCTTCGTTCAGTTCACGGATTTTTTCCACCGTGGTGCTGTAACGGTGGGCTATCTCCACAAGGCTGTCGCCGTTCCTCATAACATAGAACATCTCCTTTGCGCCCCTACGTTCCGGTTCCTTTATATAGCTCTTGTCGGCTTTGTAGGCAAGGCTCTCTCCTTTCTTGCCACGAGGTTTCTTGATACCGAAATATGATTTGTCAAGGTGCAGGCGCTGTGTTCTCAACGAGCAGGTGGCAAAATCAAGTATCCATTCGGGGTCGAAAGTCTCATATTGGAAACGCACTTCGAAATGCAGATGCGGACCCGTCGAGTGTCCCGTGCTGCCGCCAAGTCCTAGCACATCGCCAGCCTTTATTTCCTGACGCGGCTTCACATTTATCTTCGAGAGGTGTCCATATACCGTTTCCAATCCATTATAATGTCTCACCACCACGAGATTTCCATAGCCGCCCATCGGCTTGGCTATACGAACGACTCCGTCGAACACGCAGTGTATCGGTTCACCTGTCTTGAGTGCAATATCCACTCCACGGTGCGGACGCTCCCAGCGCCAGCCGTAAGGCGACGACTTCACCCCTTTCGCGGGAAAGGCAAACTGCTCTCCCTTGCGCAGCAAACGCAGGTTTATCTCGTCAGGCAACGAGTCGAGCGGCATATCTTTTAATCTCACTTTCGCGTCCGACATGTTGTTGCCGTACCACAGAGCCGAAGGTGCCTGCGGTTTCTCTGCTGCCGCGGCGGTGTTCTTTTCTGCCTTGTCACCCGGCTTGTTTTGGGCAACGGCGTTAGGCGTCATCAACCCTATACCGACCAAAGCCAGCACAACCGCCAACCCCTTTCGAAGCCGCGCTACAGGTATGCCCAGAGCCTCACGATACTTGGCAACTGTGCGACGTGCCGTCTGAAACCCTTTATCCTTGAGCATCGCCGCCAACTCGTCGTCGGTCAACGGATGTTGCTTGTCCTCGTTCTCCACCGCCTCGCGCATCAGGTCTTTCACCGCCTGCGACGACACCTCCTCTCCACTTTCAGTCGTCACCGCGTTGGTGAACAAATCTTTCAAAGGCATAACTCCATACGGGGTGCGCACATATTTGCTATTCACCATGCGCGACACCGTAGATACATCAAGTCCCGTGTCGTCGGCGATTTCCTTCTGCATCATAGGCCTCAAGTCTCCCATCACACCTGTTAGGAAGTATTTGCGCTGACGTTTCACAATTGCCTTCATCACCTGCATCATGGTGCGCTGGCGCATATCGAGTGCCTCGATGAAAAGATTTGCCTCGTCGGCGTTGGTGTTTATGAATTTGGTCGTTTTAGCCACTTCTCCATCGTGGGCATCGCCAACCGAAATCGACTCCAACAGACTCATGTAGCTGTTATCGACACGCAACTTAGGTAGAAAGCGGTCGTTCAAGGCGAAACTCACAGTGTCGTCGTGCGTAAAGACATCTATGTCGGGTGTCACCGTTGCGGCACGGTCGCCAACGCTGTCCGACACTTCGCCAGGCTTGGGATTTAGCCGCTGTATGGCTTCCACAGCACGTTTCAATTCATCATCGCTTATCTTGAGTCTCTCGGCAAGGTCGTCATAGCGGCGCTGCGAGAACAACGCAAAATGCTTATCTACAACCTCGGTGGCGAGACGTTCGGCTGCATCAGGATTCGATATTCGGTGCAGCTGCAGCGAAAGGCATTCCTGCAACGATCTTGCCCCGATGCCTGCCGGGTCAAGGCTCTGCACAATGTGCAGCACCCTCTCCACATCCCTCGGTTCCACCTCGATTCCTTTATACAGCGCCAAATCATTGGCCACAATGCCGAGGTCACGCGTAAGGTATCCACTGTCGTCGAGACTGCCAACCAGTTCGTGACCTATCTCGGCATCCGCCTGACTAAGGTTCTTCATATCCAACTGCGTGTGCAGCATTTCGGCAAAGGAAGGCTCGCTGGCAATCTGCCATTCATGTTCCTCTCGCTCGCCATTGGCAGAGTAGGTTCTAGTGTCAAACTCGTCGTCATCAATGTCATTAGGAGCCTCCTCGCCATACGACGGCAGCGAATCCACTGGCATATCCTCAGCCTCCAGAAGAGGGTTTTTCTCCACCTCGTCCTTTATGGCTTTGAGCAGGTCGGGCAGCGGCATGTGCAGCAGCCGCATCATCATCACCTGCTGCGGAGTCAGCTTCTGCTGCTGTTTCAAAGTCTGCCGTTGACCTATCATCGGTAATCCTCGTTTTAGGATTGCAAAGTTACACAAAATAATCAAAAAAACTCAACTTCTTCCTTCATCCGCACCCTAAACGCACATCCTCAACAACAGAGCTAACAACTGTAAACAGCAAACAAAATCAACGGTAAACAGTAAACAATAAACGGTAAACCAGCAGCTCAGCTGCGCGGTTTTCGTCACACATTCTATACGGTTTCTATACAGTTTGTATACGGTTTCTATACGATCCTATACAATTAGACACTGTATCCCAGACAAAAAACAGCAAGTAAACCAAATCAACCGTAAACAGTAAACCCACTCAATTGTAAACTGTAAACAGATCAAACAGTTTAGCAGTCAGCGGTCAGTTGTTACCCTTGTTTCTGTTTTGGCTGAAAGCTCCAGGCTTGAAATCAGGCGCAACGAGAGGCTATGTAGCGTTCGTGTATTCGTTCTGTCGAGGTCGAGAATTACAAATTCTCTTGTTTAACCGTTGCGGACGACACATCTGCAACAACGGGGCATAAATGGACTAATGAATCTTACACGATCCTAAATAATTATCGTAGATATACTCCCATCCATTGCTCACATTCACCTTGTACACGAGCGGGAAGGCATAATAGAAAGTAACTATAAATGTGTAGATGCCTTTCTCTAAATCAATAGAGTAATGCCCATCAGTAACATCTATTTGGTAACATTTTTCTGGAATATATATAACAGGATGCCTAAACATATCATAGTCATTGTTTATTGTATCTCCGGAAAAATAATCCCAACCGTTCCGTAGCATTACATATCCTGAGACAGTACCGTGTTCCGCCTGATTATTATTGTCAACACATATACTATCCTTCAGTTTAAGCATGCTTAAATACACGGAATTGTTCTTTGTGTAGAATATAGTATGGTCATATTTTGCTGTAGCCGGTTCTTGTGCTTGACATTTAGTAGGATATATTAAAAACAATAATAACAAAGGTGGAAAGAAGTTGATTATTCTATTCATTGCTCGATATTTATATGTTTTATTACGGTCGTTTTTATATCATTGTTGAAATTTTTAGGTCGGGATCCACTTTCCTGTACGGTCCCTATTCCTCGGCCGTCGGTACTTTTTGATGTTCCATTAAACTGTGCATTTTTGATGATACTATAAACATTGTTGTTTGTAACCCCTTTGTTTCCTGAAAGTCTCCCGCCATCCTCTTCCATTAGTCCATCGTATGTATGGGATAGCCCTAAGGAATGTCCAATTTCATGAGGTCCCGTTGTTTGACTATCCTTTTGTGAATCAAGGATATTAATACTATTTATATAAGTGGTTCCATTAACATTATTATCTTCAAAGGAATCGACTAATGAATATCTATTATAATTATTCTCATTTAAATCGGATGGAATATTATTTGGGGTTGCAACTTGTAAATCAAAAGATATCGAATAATTAACATTACAATTACCATCATTAACCACATAGGAGTACTGACCCGACAAATTATTCCAAAATGAAATGGCTTGAGAGGCAGAGTTATAAGCGTCGGAATTATTTTCACCAACCATATAATATGCTTTTATCACTATCGACTTTTTTTTGTGATCTACAATTAGTTCATAGTTTTCTCCATTCGGATCTACCAACTTCATTGGATTCCATGCACAGTAGTTATACGGACTCAACGATGGGTACTTGTCAGACATGGGGTCAACGGATAACCATAAACTCAAGTCGGAATTATAATACCTCGCTCCGAAGTAGTGATAGCCTGTCTCTGAGTCTTTCTCTTTGCCCGAGAAAGAACAATGTTGTTTATATGTGTAAATTGCCGCAGTCATCGGGCGTATCAAAAAATCAACTAGTGAAAAATATTGCTTTTTTATTTCAAAAACCAAGTAATTTTTAGTCTTGAAAGATATGTGTTTAGTCCACTGCAAATGTACAAAAAAAACGCAAGTAACCTAAAAAGTGTATTTTTACGCCTGAAAAAATGTACATTCTAACAGTAAAGACCATGAAACTCACCATCAATTCGAATTTCCAGTTCCGTGTCCGCGCCATAGAGTATGCGCCCGACGGCAACATCACGCTTTCCATCGACGCTGATAACTCAACCGACGGAGGCATCTACCAATATCGCACAGACCTGGCCGAACAATATGCGATGGAGAAAGTGCGCATAAGCCTCGTTCAGTACACAAGCGACTTCACAGAATCC
This sequence comes from Bacteroidales bacterium, assembly GCA_017616895.1. GTDB lineage: Bacteria > Bacteroidota > Bacteroidia > Bacteroidales > P3 > Colimorpha. The sequence goes on along the minus strand of JAFZXE010000022.1, from coordinate 65,276 downwards.
CATCACGTCAAGGAGAAAACCAAAAGCACATATCAGATGATGCTAAATCATTTGAAGAACTACGGCGACATCGACCTGGAACAAATCACCACCGCCTATCTGCAAGACTTCATCACCCACATGGAAAGCCAAGGACTTGGACGCGGAACCGTCCGTCTGTATTTCCAGAAACTCGCCTGCGTGCTCCACCACGCCTACAAGAACGAACTGTTCGACGACCGCATACTCCAGCGAGTGCAAAGGCCGCAGAAACCCAAAGACAGAAAATGCTTCCTGTCCGAGCGTGAAGTCAAACGGCTGTACAACATCGAGATACCCGATAGACAAAAGCCCATAAGAGAGATGTTCTTCTTCTCCTGTATGACCGGATTGCGGTTCTGCGACGTCACCAAGTTGAAGTGGACAGACATAAAATGACCGACACAACCTTGATGGGTTAACTGCAAAAATAGTATCTTTGCAAATCGAAATGAATCATATCACAATAACGTATAAATTCAAAACTGATTAATGAAAATAAAGGTATTTCAAGACAATCAAATACGAACCCAGTGGGATGCCGACAAAGAGGAATGGTATTTCTCCGTGGTGGATGTTGTGGGAGCCCTGACGGACCAGCCCGATCGCAAGCATTCAAGCAATTATTGGAAAGTCCTGAAACACAGGCTAAAAAAAGAGGGAAATGAAACGGTTACAAATTGTAACCAGTTGAAGATGCTATCAAGCGATGGGAAAATGCATCCTACGGATGTGGCTGACACAAAGCAGCTTTTCCGCATTATTCAATCCATACCATCATCCAAGGCTGAGCCATTCAAGCAATGGTTGGCGCAAGTTGGTGCCGAAAGGCTGGACGAGATAGCGGACCCTGAACGAGCCATAATGCGCGGGGCGGACTTCTATCGTGCCAAAGGTTATAGTGAGGGCTGGATTAATCAACGCCTTCAGTCGATAGAGATGCGAAAGGAGTTGACCGACGAATGGAAAGCTCGCGGAATAGAGCATGAACGCGATTATGCAATTCTGACCAATGAGATGACTCGAGCATGGAGCGGTTTGTCGGTACGAGATTACAAGGAAATCAAGGGCTTGAAAAAAGAGAACCTACGCGACAATATGACCAACCTTGAGCTTGTTCTAAATATGTTGGCCGAAGTTACCACAACGGCGATCTCCCGTAGCCGACAACCTGAGACATTCGAACAAAGCCGCAGTATTGCCATAGAAGGCGGAAGTGTGGCAGGTTCCGCCCGACAGGAAATAGAGCAGCGTACAGGTCAATCTGTTGTCAGCCCACTCAATGCCAAAGATAAACAAGCCCTCGAAATCGAACATCAGGAAATACCTCTGCTCAAGTCAACTAACCCTGAATGACCACATTTGTGGTTATGTAGAGAGGTGTGTACAATTCTAGTTTCAAGCGCAATTGACAACGCCCGCACGGATCTCGGAGCAGAACCGCAGCGCTACTTCTACCACCCCGACCACCTTGGCAGAGCCTCGTGGAATTGATCAAATTCAGATGAGGATTGCTAAAAAATGAAACTTAAATTAAAAATTTGTATCGATAAAAATAAAAGGGTGATTAGCCTAATGACGGGATTTCAAATCCCAATAAAATGGAGTGCTGGATTACAAATCCGGCACAACGGGTAATAAAAGAATGATGAATGAAACAGTTCCAATTCTCAGGCAATACTATAATTCAACAAAGTCTCCACGAACAGACTCCCAAATTATAAAATTAATAAACTCCGGAATGGGGATGTATAACCATCTTAGACAATAAAACAGTGAACAAAACATATTTGTCAGTACTTATTATAGTATTATTACAATCATGTGCTAACAATGAGGGCAGTGTGCCGATTGTATCTATCCATAAAATTGCGGATAGTAAGAATACATGGTGTTATTCTATGGGGGGGCATATATACAACAGCTTTTTAGATTCTACACTTTTTTTTGATGAAAAGCAACAGCTTTGCAGTCGTTTTAGACCCGATTTACAAGAGGACACATGTATCAAACTGAAAATAAATAAAAAGATAAAACCACATTTTGATTCTATATGTTACTCTAATGATACCGATGGTCGCTATTGCATTGTATTAGACGCTATCTTTAAGGATGACTCTTGCCATGCTTTCGTATACTATCCCATTGAAAAACAAGGAGAATACAGATTTTCCCTAACCAACTTAGAATCATCACTTTTAAATATGTTGCTACTGCAATTGCCAACGACGAGTTATGTCAAAGCCGACAAACGCTCAGCAGAAAACCATACAAGATATTCTTCATTGTCTACCTATGATGGAACTTGTATATCACATATTTTTGCCAATATGTTATCGGATAATATTGATGAGAATATTGCAATGTGTTTGGATGCCATAGAATCAATAGCCTGTTGGCATATAAATGACACAAATATGATAAATGACACTTTTGAAAAAAATGTTTATCGAGAACATCATAACATGATTATGCAACATTATGGTGTCACGCTTATTCCATCTGAAACACCTCCACCTTTTCGGTGAACAATGGCCCATTTCGATAAAACAGATTAAAGGATGAAACACAATAAATGCAACTTCCATTCACATACAAAATTGCCAGTTCCATAACCTCCAAAAGGCCTGAAAACACCCATATTTTTCAGCCGTTATCCACGGGCAAGGAGAAAGACTCGGAGACAGGCTACCACTACTTCGGAGCACGGTACTATAATTCGGATTTGAGTTTGTGGTTATCGGTTGACCCGATGAGCGACAAGTATCCGAGTTTGTCACCTTATAATTATTGCGCTTGGAATCCAATGAAGTTGGTGGATCCAGATGGGATGATTATCGATAGTGCCAGCGTTACACAGGAGATTAAAAATATGATAAATCCATCCCATGAGTGTTATAATGATGAGTTCGCTTCTGTGTATAAGTATTTAGATGCCGATAAATCCACCGTTTATAGATTTGACCAATGGGAAGATTTCCGCATAAATAGTAAAGGTCAGGAAATTTCGGGTGCAGTGTCTTTATCAGACGAACGGATTCTGACTATCGGTTTTACTCTGGGACGTGAAACAGAATTAGTGAGTTCAAATTTAGCCCCAGAAAGGGCTTTATGCGAGGAGATATACCATGCCAAACAGTTTTGTGATGGAGAATTTGGTTTTACTATTTTTGTAAATTTACCTGGGTGGCGATATATGGGCTATGATGAATCCGATGAGGAAGTTGCGCATGCATGGGCAGCTCGCGTTAGTGGAACATCCGCTGGATATAACCTAAATGAATACAAAAATAGCATAGGCTCAAAATCTTTTTCAGCAGAAGATGGATGGAGAGGACACTATCCAGAAGAACGGAGCGGTAAAACACCTGGTTACGATATAAATGGGCTGCATTCATCCAGCAATTACTATTTTAAAAGGGCTAAATAATGAAGATTAAGAGTATAATTGTTTTGGGCATCATTGGGTTTAGTGTATTGTTTATCTCTTGTAAAACCATAAAAGAGGTTCCTTTTCGCATATCCTATGATGTTGTGGACGTGGCTCACAACATTATAAATGATACAACACCAGCAAAAATCCCTAATGACTATTTCGACTTCTGCGATTGCACCGAGGGTGTCTATGACCTGACTCCGATATACACTTTTAAGGATTTATATAGGCCCCCTTTTCCCCATAAAGATCCAGCAAGATATTTATTATGTTCGATTGTGAGTTTGAACTCGATGAGTAAATATACCATTGATTCGAGTCTGTATGTACTACACGCAACCGTGCTATCAAATGGTTATTATTTTTCCCCATATATTCTAGATTATTGGATTCCGGATAGGATTGAGCCGGAGGAATTTTCCGGAGTGCATAAAGCATATAGCCATACGTTAGAACAAATAGATTCCATTGTACGAAAAAAATCGGAAATACGCTATATTAAAATGATTGTATATCATGAGGAAATCAGCGTCCTAAAGAGGTGTATGAGCAGCAAAAAAAACAATCTTTTTCTACTGCGGGTTAACGATAATGAGGATGATTTATGTGCCCTCCAGTTTTTTTCCAAAGGGGATTATGACATATCAACACTTTACTCGCAATTACAGTTTTACAAATATCTAGCTAATCGTTATTGGGGATTATATAATCAAACAAATAGAGATAATACTCAGTACTAATAAGTACTCTACAAACATAACAGAACCAACCCAATAAATGCCCTCTCAATTCGCATATAAAACCACCTCATTTTCAAGCCAAAACAGCCCGAAAAACACCCCTGTTTTTCACCCAGACTCCTCGGGCAAAGAGAAAGATGCAGAGACTGGCTACCACTACTTCGGAGCGAGGTATTATAATTCGGACTTGAGTTTGTGGTTAAGCGTTGATCCGATGAGTGACAAATACCCTTCGTTGAGTCCTTACAACTATTGTGCTTGGAATCCGATGAAGTTGGTGGATCCTGATGGTATGGAGGTTGAATATTCATCATTTGCTGACAGGATACTGGTTTTTATTGAAAGGGTATTTAATAAAGGATTTAGGCTTCGTTTTAACGATTTGAAAAAATCCACAGAAACATACGTATTCAATGGTTATACTGAGGATGGTGGTAGCGGTGGAGAATTTACAACAGATGGAAATAAATTGTATATAAATTACAATATGTGGAAAAATGAAAAACAGGGAACAAATTCTATAGTGAACCTTAAACACGAAACAGAACATGCTGTTCAATTCGAATATGGCGAAATTGGATTTGACATTAGTAAGAGTCCAAATAAGTCATGGGAGTCATCCGGTGTAAATGTTGACTTGTATGATGAGGTAAAAGCAAGAGACTTTGGTTTTGAGGGTTTAATAATGAATCCTAAAAAAGATAATGTTCGAAATTCATGGCAGGGGGATGTTCAGACTAAGATAAATCATCTTTCCAATCAAAACGGTTATAGTAATTGGTCTAAAATAAGTGAGGTCAACAAAAACGAAGAAAAAATCAAAACAGATTCACAATATATGCTACCATATCATGAGAGAAAGTATTAAAATAATCTTGGGGTTGAGTTTATTAATAATACTTTGGCATCCCACAAAAGATGCCTATTCGCAAGCTAATGGAGATGTCGATAGGATTTCCCCAATGAAATGTAACATATCATTCTTTTCAGTAAAAAACAAAAAAAATCGAATTCTTGTTTTGTTGTATGATTCTGGAAATAACAAAGAAACAATAACCGGACACAAGATGTCAAGAGGTTTATACCGATTCTATTATGAAGACACAGTATTTATTGATGTGCATTTAAAAAGAAGATGGGATATATTTAAACCCCTCTATAATACACATCATATTTCGGACACTGTATCCTTGTTGCCGATTGGAACTGTTGAATTGCATTGTGGAAACAACGTAACATTATTTCAGGGGTATGAGTCTGCATATTGTGGTCCCCAGATCATGAGACATAAAACGTATAAATACAGAAGTATATGTTCATTGAGATTTGAGGACTACTCGTTAAAAGGTAGCAGCAAAGTGCTATTTAAAGAACAATAAAAAGATGACTAACACACAAATAATCACCCGTCATGCCGGATTTGCAATCCAGCAATCCACTAAAAACATGATAGAACCGACCCAGTAAATGCCGATACAACCCACATATAAAAAAACCTATTCCAGACCCTCTAAAAGGCCTGAAAACACCCCTGTTTTTCAGTCGGACTCCTCGGGCAAAGAGAAAGACTCCGAAACAGGCTATCACTACTTCGGTGCGAGGTACTATAACTCCGACCTGAGTTTGTGGTTGAGTGTTGACCCAATGAGTGACAAGTACCCTTCACTAAGCCCTTACAACTATTGTGTATGGAATCCGATGAAAATAGTGGATCCGGATGGAAGGGATGGAGTTTGTAAAGTTAATAATAGAGATAAAAAACTGGTAATTACAGCTAATTATTATGTTAGGACTGGACCAGAATTAAGGACTAATAAAGAAATGCGATATCTATATAGTCCTAAAGACGTAAAAAAGATACAAAAAAGCATAAACGAACAACTAAACAATGCCAATTATACAGTTACAGATGGAGAATATTCTGGATATTCGGTTTCCTTTGAGCTGAATTTTATTTCCGTTGATAAATCTGACTATGACGGAGCCTCAATTGGATTACACGATTACTTTGAGGGCGTAAACATTGGCAATTCTTTCGAAAAGCTTCCAGACGGTGAGTTCTTCGGAGATGAGAATGACAGACTCGCCGTAGGAAAAACCGATAAACACCGAGGAATAATAATGAACAGTAAATATGACAACAAGAGGAGTCGTGTTCATGAAATATTTCATACACTATTCTATGATAACGATGACGCACCAGATGGAATTGGAAATTATACACCAGGAACAGATTATCCTAACCAAAATGACATTAACAAAATGATAAACAATCCTAATTTGCAGAAAGTACTAATTGATGAATAAAATGAGGGCTACAGCAATATTAATACTTCTTTTGACTCTCAATCAAATTATATATTCGCAAACCGACTGCACAGTATATACTGACACAATGTATATAGTAACTGTTGTGGAGAGTGAAAACGTGTTGTCGCATGGGAATAGAGCCATGGAACCTAATTTTGGATCATTCTGGATGAAAAATTTGAAGAATATAACACCCGACACCTCGAGTTATCTGGGTTTTATGGATGTGTTTTTCTCCAACGGAATTATCGTTAATAATTTATTGCATGATATAGAGCAAAGCTATTGGTCCATTTGTGCCCCTGACTCTTCAAAATCATACCGAAACACAATGTTTAATGACTTTTTAAAAAAAGACTATAAATTAAAACAGCATCGCAACAGGAAACACACACATTTCGACATAAGCAAAACACGTTTTTTTAGTTATGAATTTGCAGACACAATTGTGGCAAATGTTTCCATATCAGTATATGTAAGCAAGGTGGTAATTGATTATTATGTGGTTCCCTATGAAAGGATAGAAAGTACAACGGATTTTCAATATAACTACAGTATGTATCATTATTCGTATCGATATAGATTAAAGCAGATAAAAAAAGTGCTACGAATTAAAGATAAGGAGCTTCCCAATTGGTTTGATAGATAATCTTGTTGTGACAGATTTGCCCACCTGACCGCAGGTCTCGACCTTAATCGCCGCTGAATAAAAACCCGTTGTTGCGGATGACACATCCGCAATGGTTGAACAAGAGAATTTGTAATTATCGACCTCGACAGAACAAACATACGAACGCTACATAGACTCCCGTTGCACCTGATTTCAAACCTGACGCTTCCAAACACAACAGAAACAAGGGTAACAGATGACAAAACAAAACCAGTAAATGCCGTCGCAAACCACATACAAAAACACCAATTTTTCGAACCAAAACTGTCCGAAAGACACCCCTGTTTTTAACCCAGACTCCTCGGGCAAGGAGAAGGACTCAGAAACAGGCTATTACTATTTCGGAGCAAGATATTACAACTCCGATTTGAGCTTGTGGTTAAGTGTTGATCCGATGGCAGACAAGTACCCCAGTTTGAGTCCGTACAATTATTGTGCTTGGAATCCGGTGAAGTTGGTGGACCCAGATGGGGCTGAGATGGATGATTGGGAAATTAATAAATATGGGGAAGTGGTTAATCGAATCAAGAATAACGATAAGGATGCTTTTTATCGGGTTGATGATAACGGAGATCGTGTTGAAGGACCAGGCAATTCCGTGGAGTTTAATTATGGGACAATAGAATCTCACAAGAAACATAGTTTCTCTTACAAAGAGCAGAAAGGAGCATACGATGTATTTCAGGTTCGCGGAGATGACAATGGCGAAAAGCTTTTCAAGTTTTTTGCCAATACTGTAGCTGACCAAGAAATGGAAGTGTCCCATGCAAAATGTGGTATGGAAGGGAAACGGGGTCTAAATTTTGTATCTACTGCACATTTTAAACCATATAATGAAATTCAGGAAGATGGTAAGTTACACCATATTGCCGCAGAACCGAGTATGTCCTATTTGTTTTTGGGTAGATTGCAATATGGGTATACCATACGAGAAATGAATCATAGTCACCCTTTAAAAGGTGTCCCTAGTAATAGCGATAGGTTATTCGCCGACCAAATACGTGATCTATTTTCTGCCAAACACTTATTGCCGCCAAGCTTTTCAATTTATTTCACTAAGGAAAACCGATATATTCCCTATTAGAGCCACCAACAATGAGAAAAATTGTCATATTGATATTGTTTTCCCTTTCAGCATCGATTATTCAAGCTCAAGTTGTGTCTTGTCATAGAAAAGTGCTTAGGAGGACTAAAACCGAAAAGGTGGAACGGGTGAACTATAGGTTGTGTCTATACGAGTTTTCAGACACCGCCATCCTTCGAAAAACCATGTGTATTTTATCACTCAATCCAATTGCCGATAGCATACGCAGGAAAAGCGAAAAAGTAACTTACATTTTAACAATGCAGTTTGAGCAAGTCGGTGACGACACACTCGTTTGTCACGCATACTACTCAGATTTGCCATACATGCAAGAAAATCTTAGAGGTTGTTGTTTGATAGACGGTCACTATGTTCAGATAATCGGCGTTATACCGCCTTTCATGACCCCGACAAAGAGCACTACATCTTTTTCTTATATAAGCCACAAGCTCATCTTAGGGGAATATAATGGACGTGTATTTTATTTTGAAGATATGGGCGATGATCGTGCACCCCAATGGGATATAAGTTATTCAAGGGGCGCTGTTCAATTGCTAAAATACCATGGAATTAATGATTGAGCCTCTGTTATGCTGGATTTACAATCACGAACGTTCAAAAGAAAAGATGTTAAAGATAAACTATTCACAAAACAAAATGACAGGGTGAAAAAAAAGTTGTTGCAGATGTGTCATCCGCAACTCCATCCCCCTGGATTTCCGAATCCGGCACTCCACTAAAAATATGACAGAACCACCCCTGTAAATGCCCTATCAATCCACATATAAAACCACCACTTTTTCGAGCCAAATCAGTCTCGAAAACACCCCTGTTTTTCACCCAGACTCCTCGGGCAAAGAGAAAGACTCAGAAACGGGCTACCATTACTTCGGTGCGAGGTATTATAACTCCGACCTGAGTTTGTGGTTAAGCGTTGATCCGATGAGTGATAAATACCCAAGTCTGTCCCCCTACAACTATTGTGCCTGGAATCCGATGAAGATTGTGGATCCGGAGGGGGAGGAAATTAATCCTGTATTTGGTTCCGATGGGGGATTCAGAGGCTGTACAAAAGAAGGTTTCACCGGAGCCGTGGTTATATATGATGGAAGTATGGAATTCAATGGCATGAGTGTTGAAGAACTATATAGAAGCGATGAAAGTGCCAATCCGTTGGATCTGGAATATGGAAAAATGTCCGGTGATGCTAAATCAAGAATTTTCACAAGCATAATGTCATATTTTGAAGGTGACGAGGTTTTAGGAACCATATTTTCCATGTCTGATGTTGCAGATGGAAAGGTTTACTATAAAGATGGTCTCTGCAATTTTGCAACTGTTTATGGTTTGGAAGGAAAAATGGGTGAGAACAGTATTATTTATGCGACGGACAATTTGTATAAAGCATATGATGCTACAGTTGAAAACATTGCTTCTAGCCTGATATGCCACGAATGGTTTAGCCACAAAATTCAAGGGTGTTCCGATAAGGATAGGAATCATCAGCAGGCGTATCTTAACGTAGTGAACGGACCGTATTGGGAGAAGACCACAGAATCGTATAAAAAATTTATAAATAAACAAATTGACAAGTATGAAGGCCGATAGGATAATTTTAGTTTTACTATTCGTTTTATGCGGTATGTTGGCGTCTGCTCAAAGTATGTCATCTTGTTTTGATAGTGTGGTTGTCGATTATCGTAACAATGTCGATGAACGATACTACAAATATACGGTGACGGGTAGTTCTATTACTGTTGTGGGCGAAAACCATATTACCAAACGTTTTATAGAGGATTCACTCTCGCGAAAGATATTATGGGTTAAGGAAGTTCAAACCACTTCTTTTCAAATTGGTAGAACCGATATCGTTGATAGTTTAACAACAATGTTATGTGGTTTATATAATAAAGATCAGATATTACCTCAAAAGTGTGATGGTCCTTTTATTGAAACGGAAAAACAAATTATTGATTTCACTTTTTTCAATAGTAGAGAAATGCGAACAGTCCGTATTATTGAAGAACCAAATTGCAATTATGACAACAGCGTGACAGCTCTAATGAATCTGCTTTGTACGATACAACATTACCCTGATATTTTAGAGAAGGTGAACAATAGAATAAAACATTAAGATTGCCCGTTGTTGCGGATGTATCATCCGCAACAACGGAACAAGAGAATTTGTAATACTCAACCTCGACAGAACTAATACACGAACGCCACATAAGATTCCTGTTGCGCTTGATTTCAAACCTGACGCAGAGGCAAACCGAAAGCTCTGGCTCCTGATCAGAGTAAACTGTTTTTAGTCGCAACTGCGGGTGGCTGACAACAAAAAACAGTCGATAGTTATTAACCCGTCAACTTAATCCAGTCGCAGGACTCAAAAGTGAAAACCTAAATCAGCAAACCACACAGCAAACCACAATTTTTGGCAGAAAAAACGGTCTGCCGACCGACCACCGAATGGTCACCGAAGGATCGCCGAAGGATCTAAAGCTTAATGTTTGAAAATCAGCATTTTGTAAATTGCCATAGAGTCTTTATATAAAGCTCTGTTTTTCAAAGAGATAGGATATTGCTACAGGTTTACTGTTTACCGTTTTCGTTATCGTTAGCCGAAGGCTCACTAACAGCTGACTGCTAACCGCTTTTCGTTATCGTTTTCGTTATTGTTAATTACCCCTCGACCGTTTACTGACTACAGAACACTAATTCGCTATCATTTCGGTTAACACACTCCCTCATACTTCCTGACATTTCTATAAGATTTCAACACCCTCTAAAGAGTAATACCCGTTGTGCCAGATTAAATCTGGCACAACGGGTATTATATCTTAGGCTTGTCAAAATCGAAACTTATCTCCTCAGTGCCGTCGTCCCTTTGGACGGTCAGCGTGATGCTTTTCATCCCGTCGAAGAAGGTGCGCATTTCATCGAAACCTATCTCTCTCACGCTGCGCCCGTTGACTGCGATGATATGGTCGCCGCATCTGAGACCCACCTTTTCGGCGTTGGACCCTGTACAGATACCGTTCACAATCCAGCAGCCAAGGGTTATGCTACGGTTGGAAGGGAAGAAGCCTGTTAGAGGACTTCCGAACGGCTTGCCATAGTGGGCGTTCTTTTTCAGGTACAACATCCTGCCTGGCATGTCGATTATCATGTCGAACCGTTCCCAGATAGCGTTCCCCGCGATACCAAGACAGTCACTCCCTGTCGAAAGCGCACCGACTGTATTGTTCCTGTAATCCATAGTCACGCTGTCGAATGTGAACGGTCCAACCGTCACACTTTTCGCCCTGAAAAAACATCCCGACGACCCACCGCCGACACCCGCATTGATGTCGGTATAGCAAATGCGCGGCGAGATTTCACGCACCTCTTCCCAACCAGGGATTGACACCGAATTGCCACTGCCGAGATCCAGCATGACATCGCCCGACATCCATCTGCTGTCGGCAATGCCTAAAGTAATCGGCACATATATATGGTTGTTCTCGTAACGTATGGGTATGGCTGTGTATCCAGCAGTGTCGCCCAAACTGTCCGAAATTCGCATCTGATCAGCGACATAGTCAATCGAAATTACCTTGTCGCTCAAATGCGACATGCCTATAATGCCGTCGGCAAAGTCGCCAACGATGGGCTTGATTTGCATAACAGGGGTCATCTCGTTTATGAACTCCCTCTCTCCAAACGTGTAGGACAGTTTGTTGAGAACCACCGGCACCTCCACCACACCGTCTCCAGCACCGCTCGCCGTGACCCATTCAATAGAGTCGAACTCAAGGCCACTCTCGGCCACAAATATGCTATCCAAGCATGTATATGGCGAACCCGTGTCAAAAATCATACGGGCGGGCTTCCCGTTGATACTCGACTCTAAATAGAGATGCCCATAATAGGTCATCTTCGCCATACCCTGCTGCCCAAACACCTGTCCTATGCAAAGTACAGCAACAATAAATATCATTAGTGATTTTTTCATAATTTATTAACGGAATACAAAAAATGATATTGTTGATTTTTTATTTCACATTATACAAACGCACCGACACAAACAAATACATCTTCCGTCATTTATGATATTCACTTGGTCATTTGGGGGTGTTGTTCATAACTTATTTTTGGCATTTTAGTGGATATTTCCTATTTTTGCTTGCTTAATTGACTGATTAATCCATCATATATTTTTCATAATCATTCAAATAAGCAATCACATGAAACAAGGTTTCGACAACGACAAGTATCTTAGGATACAGTCAGAGCACATCCGTGAGCGCATCTCGCAGTACGGCAACAAACTCTATCTTGAATTCGGCGGTAAACTTTTCGACGACTACCACGCCAGTCGTGTTCTCCCGGGCTTCCAACCCGACAGCAAACTGAGGATGCTGATGCAGCTCAGCAACCAACTCGAAATCATCATCGCCATCAACGCCGAGGACATTGAGAAGAACAAGGTGCGCGCCGACCTAGGCATCACCTACGACGCCGACGTGCTGCGCCTGAGGGACGAGTTCCAGAGCCGCGGCCTGCAGGTGGGAGCGGTGGCCATCACCCATTTCAACGGACAGAGCGGCGCCGTCGCCTACCGTGAGCGGCTGGAGCGCATGGGCATAAAGGTGGCATACCTGCACCTTATAAAAAATTATCCGACAGATGTTGAACATATCTGCTCGGACGAGGGATTCGGCAAGAACGAATATATCGAGACGACACACCCGCTGGTGGTGGTGACGGCGCCGGGACCCGGAAGTGGCAAGATGGCTGTATGCCTCAGCCAACTCTATCTAGAAAACAAGCACGGCGTGAAAGCCGGCTACGCCAAATTCGAAACCTTCCCGATCTGGAGCATCCCGCTGAAGCACCCTGTGAACGTGGCCTACGAGGCGGCCACCGCCGACCTGAACGATGTGAACATGATCGACCCGTTCCACCTCGAGGCCTATGGCAAGACGACGGTGAACTACAACCGCGACATAGAGATATTCCCCGTGCTGAACGCCATATTCGAGAGCATCTTCGGCGAGAACCCCTACAAGTCGCCTACCGACATGGGAGTGAACATGGCAGGTTTCTGCATCTCGGACGACGAGGTGTGCAGCGAGGCGTCGAAAGACGAAATAATACGCCGCTACTACAACACCCTGTGCAACTTTGCCGACGGACGCGCCACGGAGAGCGAGATAAACAAGATAAAGTTGCTGATGAAGCAGCTGAAGCTGACCACCGACGACAGACCCACGACCGTAGCCGCCCACAAACGCGAGGAACAGGAGAACGCGCCCTCGGCTGCGATACAGCTGGCCGACGACACAATCATCACAGCTCATTCAAGCAGCCTGCTTTCGGCAAGTGCGGCTCTCATCATCAACGCGCTGAAACACCTATCTGGCATCGACCACTCGCTGCAACTCATACCGCAGCAGACCATCGCTCCTATACAGAAAACCAAAGTGGAGATGCTGCACAGCAAGGCGCCGCGCCTGCATAGCGACGAGGTGCTGGTGACGCTCTCGATACTGAGCCTATCCGACCCCAACTGCCGCAAGGCTCTCGACTGCCTGCCACAGCTGAAAGGCTGCCAGGTGCACGCCACCAAGATGCTCAGCGAGGTGGATAGAAAAATATTCAAACGCCTGGGCATAGAGTTCACCACCGACCCTGTGAAAGTCTGACAGAATGCAAGGTTTGGTAACACGCACCACGGGTAGTTGGTATAAGGTGCTCTCCGACGGCGCCGCGTTCGACTGTCGTCTGCGTGGCAACTACCGTCTGCGTGGCAACAAGCAGACGAACCCTGTGGCTGTGGGCGACCGGGTGGAGTTTGAACTTCAGGACGACGGAACGGGTATGATAAACAACGTGCTCGACCGCCGTAACTACATCGTGCGCAAAGCCACCAAACTCTCAAAACAGACTCACGTCATCGCTTCCAATATCGACCTGCTCTGCATCGTAGCCACACTTGGATTCCCTCGCACCTCGACGGGATTCATCGACCGCCTGCTCGTCACCGCCGAAGCCTATCATATCCCTGCCTGCGTGGTGTTTAACAAGGTGGACCTCTACGACAAAGAGCTGCTCGACATGCTCTCTTCCCTGAAAGCAATGTACGAGGCCGCCGGATATCCTGTGCTCGTCACTTCCGCCTTAAAAAAGACCGGCTTGGAGCAACTGAGAGAGACCATCTGCGGCAAGACGGTGCTTTTCAGCGGACACAGCGGTGTTGGCAAGTCGGCTCTGCTCAATGCCATAGAGCCCTCGCTCAACCTGCGCATGGGCGAGGTGTCGGAATGGAGCGAGAAGGGAAAACACACCACCACCTTCGCCGAGATATTCCCTCTGCCTGCCTCCGACGCCTTCCTGATAGACACGCCTGGCATCAAGGAGTTCGGCATGGTGGATATAAAGCCCGAAGAGCTGGGGCATTTCTTCCCAGAGATTCGCAAGAGGCTGCACGGCTGCCGCTTTAACACATGCACGCACACCCACGAGCCTGGATGCGCCGTGAAGCAGGCTGTCGATAACGGGGAGATCTCGGAAGAACGCTACACCAACTACCTCGGCATACTCAGCCAAATACAAGAAGACCTCCTATGAAATCGCTCCTTTCAAGAATCCTGACTCTTGGACTTTTTACTGCCCTCTCTGTAATGTCGCAAGCCCAGATGCCGTCTCAATTCGACGGACGCTGGTGGCTGGGGATGCTGGAAGAAGCCTCTCTGCCGCTGAACATCACGTTTGACAAAGATGCAAACGGGGCTTTGGAGCCTGTGTTGTACAGCCCCGTGCAGAGTGCCGAGCCGATGCACCCATCTTCATGGAGTTTTTCCAACGACACGCTGCGCCTGCAGCTGAAAGACATCGGACTGAAGATGACTCTGTCCTACAAGCCTGACGACAGCGTTTTCTCAGGGCGGTTCAAACAAGGACTGCTTGTGACCGACATCTCCTTCAAGCCCACACAAGGGCTGTTCAAGCTGAACCGTCCGCAGGAGCCGCAGCCACCGTTCCCGTACAGCGAACAGCGACTGGTGCTGAAGCACAAGGACGGCCATGGGGAAATGATAAACGTGGGTGCGACGCTAACGATGCCGGACGGAGGATACGGGAAAGTGCCGTGCGTGCTGATGGTGTCGGGTTCGGGTATGCAGAACCGCGACGAGGAACTGTTAGGACACAGGCCGTTTCTTGTAATATCCGACTATCTGGCGCGGAACGGCATCGCCTCGCTGCGCTATGACGACAGAGGCTCGGGCGAGAGCACTGGCGATATAAAAAGCGTCACCACCGACGACCTTGCCGACGATGCTGAATGGCTTTTCAACTGGCTGAGAAGACAGCCCGGCATAGACGCCAATCGTGTGGGCATTGTCGGACACAGCGAAGGTGGATGCATCGCACCGATGATAGCCTCGCGCAACCGCAAGGTCGCCTTCATCGTCATGCTTGCAGGTCCCGGTATCGACGGCGGTGAGATACTGCGTCTGCAGAACCGCGACCTATACCTCGCCAACGGGGTTAACAGCTCGCTGGTGTCCATGCGCGACGCTTTCCTGAAAGACTGCTTCGACGCCTTACCGAAATACAAAGACAGCGAACTCGACTCAAAATTTAAAACTTTCGCCAACCAACACTCGAAAGGGCTTTCAAAAGCCGACAGAAAGAAGGTGGGCCTCACCGTTTACGAAGCCTCGCAGATGGCCCAGCAGATGCAGATACCCTGGATGCGGCGGTTCATTGAGCTATCCCCCACCGATTACCTGAAGAAAGTGCGATGCCCGGTGCTGGCGCTCAACGGGTCGAAAGACCTGCAGGTGTCGGCTTCGGAAAACCTCAGCGCAATAAGCAAATCGGTGAAAGCCGAGCTGCTGACCACAAAACAGTTTGACGGTCTCAACCACCTGTTCCAACACTGCGACACAGGCCTACCCAGCGAGTATATGCTTATCGAAGAAACCATCTCCCCCGAAGTTCTAGAATTTATAACCCACTGGATTCTGACTACCGACCACTAACCACCACCCACCACAGCTCAGTCTTCCCCTCCACAATCTTCTCCACAAACATCCCGATTGTGCCGTCTTTAAGCAGCGTCATAGAGCTGTAAGCCGACGGGCCAGGCATGACGAGCGTTTTCTCCGGCCAGGTCTTGCCCCCGTCGTAACTCACGAAGAGCGACACATCCTCGCGCTGCATAGAGTTCGGCAACGAGTGCAGGAGTACGCTCTTCCTGCCGTTGTATTTTTTCAGCAGAAGCATGTCGCCGTTGCAGGCGTTGGTCTTCATATCATCCCAATGCCCGTGACTCTGCCATGTCTGTCCTCCATCATCGGAGAGCGCAAATCCCCTCGCACCGTTCTGGCGTGTACTCATGAGGATAGTGCCGTCAGGCAGTTCTATCACCTTCGCCTCGTCGCCTCCATCGAAAGCACACCCGGAGACTTGCCATGTATGTCCATTATCGTCCGAAAATACCACGAAGTTGTCAGCTGCCCACACATCCTTACGCCTCATGGCGGCGACGAACATGATGCGGTCCTTATGCTTGCCTTTCTTAAGACGAAGTCCGTTGCCAGAGGCATTGAACGAACCACGATAGACTCGGGCCTGTGGCTGCACCGCCTTGCTGCCCCACAGCGTGGCGGTTATGTCTTCCGGCTCGCTCCAGGTGAGACCTCTGTCTGCGCTGCGGCACACGTATGTCCTTATGGGGTTCTCCTCCGTCGATTCCCAGAAACCCGCAGCTCCGGCGAAGGTACATATCACCTCTCCGTTAGCGCACTGCACCAATGCGGCATCGCCATACCCCTTGCCTATACCCTTCCCCTCTGCCACCGTCAGCGGCCGGCTCCAGGTGACTCCGTTGTCGGTGCTGCGTACCATCACCACATCGATATCATGGGGCAGGTCGCCCTCGTCTGCTTTCCTCCTGTCGCAGGTGGCTATAAGGGTGCCGTCGTCGAGACACAAGACAGCGGGTATGCGCCAATAACAGCCTTCGTCGCCGGGGGAGAAAAGCCGCGTCTCTTTAACCACCTTTAGTTCCTGAGCCTCAATCCGAAGTCCTGGAAACGAAAATATAAAAAAGAAAAGAAGCAAGACCTTTGCAGGCAAGCTTCCTTTCAAGACTTTGCTCGGAGTTTTCATAACCTTTGGAGCGACAGACGGGGCTCGAACCCGCGACCTGCGGCTTGGGAAGCCGCCGCTCTACCAACTGAGCTACTGTCGCAATCTAATCAACATATAAATAACCACTGGAAATAAATATTATTGTGTATGGATATAGTTTTTTTATTAAGCCCCCCCTCTAACACATCAACGCATTAACACAATAACACATTAACACAATAACGCATTAACACAATAACGCATTAACACAATAACGCAATAACACACTAACGCAATAACACATTAACACATTAACACATTAACGCAATAACACATTAACACATTAACGCAATAACACATTAACGCAATCACTCGTTGTGGTATTTCTCGTGGTTGAGTATAGTGAAGGCCCGGTAGAGCTGCTCCGCAAAGAAAAGCCTCACCATCTGGTGGTTGAAGGTCATCTTGGAGAGCGAAACCTTGTCGTGGGCTGCCTTATAGACATCCTCCGAGAAACCGTAGGCACCGCCTATGACGAAGCAGAGATGGCGCACTGCGGCGTTGGCCTGTCGCTGAATGTAGTCGGCAAATTCTACGGAACGAAATTCCTTACCACGTTCATCCAACAGCACTATCCGGTCGGCCTTCTGCAGCTGTTTCAGTATTAACTCACCCTCCTGTTTTTTCACCATCTCAGGCGAAGCCGACGAGGCCGTCTTCGGTAGCACGGTAACTATCTCGAAGTCGGCATAGTGTTTCAGCCTCGACACATAGTCGTCAAGACCTGCTTTGACGTAAGAGACGTCGGTCTTGGACACAACCAACAAAGTGATTTTCATATACCCCGCCTTTCCAAAAAGGGTTTCAGCAAAGGATTGTTCACCTTCCAGACATGGTGATAGGCGATAGGCGTAGCGCCGAAAGAGCGGAAGAAATACTCTATTCCTTTGTCCATGCTGCCTTCAAAATCGAAAGCCTTGGTGCGTCCCGAAAGAGTTTTCATCAGCGCCCAGAAGAGGCAAGTGTTCACCGCTGCAGCATCGCCAGCCTTGTCGTATGCGGTCACAAGGGCGTATGCGCAGTTACTGTCATATACCGCAAAAGCCGCCCCTATCCGATTGCCTGTCGTTTTTTCGCGGAGAGCTATCACCGTACCGTTTCCACGCTTTACCGACGTGTCGCATACCCTTTTGAGAAACTCCTTCGAAAAGAGGCTGCGCTTGTCCTGGTGATTGAGAAAGTCACGGTGCATCGCCACCAATTCGTCGGATTCAATATCTTCCACTTCCACCGACGGCATCATCGTTTCTATCTTGTACCTCCTGTTCTTGGGACTCATAAGTTCCAACAGCGATTCGGTGTCGGATATGTCTTCATATCGATAGCTGTACCTAGTCGTCTGTCTGAACCCAGCCCAGTGGTATGGCAGCCAGTTTTTCACACTGGGTGCAAAATTCTGGCTGAAGAACGCCAGTTTCAACCCTTTCAGGTGTGCAATCAGCTGCGCATCCACATCATATTGGAATTGAATTCGCTTCCGCATATCCAACCCGTCTGGGTAGTTATACCACGGGCCGTTATACTGGGTCAGCTGAGGCTGTACTATATAACGCAGGCCAAACTTTGAACCAATCAGATATGGTATCGCCCCTGAAACCGTACCGTATTTGGCATAAGCAATAGCCACATCCCATTCCTTGCCTTCGCACACCGTCTCCATCCACCAATATTGCAAAAACAGAGGGATTTTCTCGCCCTCTGTCTCGCATAGATGTCTATATATGTCTTTATTACTTCCCACTAATCACCTTGAACCTTTTTATCTTTTCAACCTCTTAAACTTTTCAACCTTTCAACCCTTTAACCTAAAACCATCACTGTATCTTAATAGCCACACGGTTATTGGCAATTCGACCCTCGTAGGTACTGTTGTCGCCTATTGGGTCGGCGGAGCCTTTGGGGTCAATCTCTATCTTGTACTCTGCAATACCGCGCTTCAGCAACAGCTTCTTCACCTCCGTGGCGCGTTGGCGGGCCAAGCCGGTACAATAGGCCGAGGTCCCCTGGTTGTCGGTATATCCTGTCAGCAATACCTCGTAATTGTCATGTGCGTTCAGATAACTGGCCAACGAGTCAATTACAGGTATATACGAATCAACTATAGTTGCATCGTTCGGGAAGAACTTGATGTCTTTGAAAGTCTGCGCATCCGCAGTCGCATTGGGGAACAAATCGACTTTCTTCGTGCCGAAATATAGCACATAGCCTATGACGATAATATCGTCCGTGGGCGGCTCTGACAGGAAATAGCTATTGCCTTTCCAGTAGCGGTAATCCACCTGTGCCACATTGAACGAGAATTTGTTCTTCATCTCCTGTTCCTGCGCCCAATCTGTGAACAGGGCATATGCCTCTTTTGCATCATAACGGGCAGCTTCGACGAGGGCGTTGCGATGTTCCTCGTTTGTTATGTTGGGGTTTATGGCGAAAACAGCGCAGATACGAAGCGGCGCACGAGGCACTGTGAGCAGGTAGTTCATCACCGGCTTGAAAGTCCCCCAGTCGGGTTTCTTTTGCGCCACAATATCGACCACTGTTGTATAGTCGAAATTGCAATAGTATTTCTTCTTGTTGTCGAAGGTCGTAAATTTCCACACCGAGTCGTAATCTGTCTGCCGCACTTTCTGACGGCCTTCGATTATGGGCGACACCACCTTCTTGCCCTTCTTGTCTTTGTTTTGAGCCGACACCGCCGGTGCCACAAGCAATACCGCGAGGACTATTAAGAGTATCTTTTTCATGCTTTTTCCAATTTATATTATTAACGCCTACCGAGCCGTTTTATTGTTTAGTAACCATTCTGGCCCATTTAGAAACTGTTTTGATTTTATTGATAAGGCTTATTGGTCATAGTATCGAGGGATTTTTTTGCGGTTCTGAGGGCGCAATGGGGGTCCATTGTAACCGAAGTACCGTGAAAAAAGCACCGATAATATGGCATAAGAAGGTTATTGAATAAATTCAAAACAGTTTCTTATTGCGGATCCACTACAGTACCGTTTTCGCAGCATATCACCCTCGCCTGGAACTTGTCTATCATCATGAAGTCGTGCGTCGAGATAAGCATCGGGATGCCCGAGTTTCTGTTGATGTCCGTCAGCAGCTGCATTATCTCCGACGACGTGATGGGGTCGAGGTTGCCCGTAGGCTCATCTGCCAAAATCAGTTCGGGGTTGTTTATCAGCGCCCGCGCTATGCCCACACGCTGCTGCTCTCCCTCCGACAGCTGGCGCGTCCTCGACTGAGCCTTGCCAGCCAACCCCACCGACTCCAGAGTCTCCATAATCCGCTGGTCAATCATCTTGCGTTTCTTCCACCCCGTCGCCCTCAACACGAAGTAGAGGTTATCATACACGTTGCGGTCGTTCAGCAGGTTGAAATCCTGAAACACGATGCCTATCTTCCTCCGCAGCAGCGGCAGCCGGCGCCGTTTCATCTTCAGCAGGTCAAACCCGCACACCGTCGCCTCCAGACCCTCTATCGACTGTTGCGCATAGAGCGACCGCAGCAGCGAAGTCTTGCCCGCACCGCTCTTGCCTATCAGGTAGGCAAACTCGCCCTTCTTCAGCGACAGGTTCACATGCGACAGTATCGGCGCATCCTCATCGTAGCTTATCAGCACATCTTTCAGGTGGATTATTTCTTCTTCCGACATTGTATTACTGCTTGATTGTTTGAACACTTGATTAAACTGTTGCGGGTAAAGGCTGGCAGAGCCTTGCCCACACGCTTTTTCAAAATGCAAAAGTACAAATATACAACCAGCAAAAACAACCCGAAAACAATCATTTTTCAACACCTTAACATTGATAACCCTCGTCCCCATTCACACCGAACAAACCCAAAGCCTCACGATGTTGGAACAATAAAATGAACACATTGTTAAAAAATGCACTTGCCTGATTACGAAAAAATATGTATTTTTGTTCGTCTTGAATTTGTTGGCTCTTCTCATAAGCCAACTGATAAACAAATGTATAACTTAAACAAATAAACTCCAATCACCTATGGCACTGAAGCGAGTTATGGTTCTAACCGGCGGCGGCGACTGCCCTGGTTTGAACGCAGTGATAAGAGGCATAGTAAAACGCGCCTCACAAGAAAACGACTGGGAAGTGGTAGGTTGCATCGAGTCCTTCAACGGAGTGTTGCGCGAGCCCACCGAAATCCAGGTTCTCGACGAGAAAACGGTTGAAGGGCTGCAGATACAAGGCGGCACTATACTCGGCACCACCAACAAAGGCGGCCCGTTTGCATGGCCGGTGAAGAACCCCGACGGCAGTTGGACAACGGTAGATCGCAGCGACGAGATGATACGCAAACTCTCGTACCTCGGCATCGATGCTGTGATAAACATCGGTGGTGACGGGTCACAGCGTATTTCACTCGGCTTAGCTCAGAAAGGATTGAAGATAGTCGGTGTACCCAAGACCATCGACAACGACCTATCGCTGACCGACTACACCTTCGGCTTCCAAACGGCGGTACAGATTTGCACCGAAGCCATCGACAAGCTGGTGACCACCGCAGCCTCACATAACCGTGTGTTCATCATGGAGGTGATGGGACGCGACGCCGGTTGGATTGCACTACACAGTGCCATCGCCGGAGGTGCTGACGTGTGCATCATACCAGAAATACCCTACAACATCGATAAAATCAAGCAGAAGATAGAACAACGCTACAACAAACGTCACGGCTACTGCATCATCGTGGTGGCCGAAGGAGCCGTACCTGCGGGAGGGACCGTCACAGGTACTGTGACCGGCGAGGTGGGATACCAGCACATCAAACTGGGCGGTATAGCTGAGCAGCTTGCGGCCGACCTGAAAGCATCGGGCGTGGAGCACGACATACGCTGCACCATACTCGGACACCTGCAACGCGGCGGCACTCCCATCGCCTTCGACCGCGTTCTGGCCAGCGAGTTCGGAGTACGTGCTATGGAGTTTGTGCTCGAAGGCAAATTCGGACAGATGGTTGCCTACCACCACCCGGATGTGGTTGGAATACCTTTGGAGGAGGCCGTGCGCGAGCAGAACCTCGTAAGCCCCGACAGCCGACTGGTTCACACAGCCAAAGGGTTAGGCATTGAATTTGGAGATTAATCGAATATTGAGTACTGATAATACATCTATGGAACCCAAGAAAATAAAAAGCGCATTAATTTCTGTTTATTACAAAGACGGCCTTGAAGACATTGTACGAGAACTCGACAAAAACGGCGTAACCATCTACTCCACCGGCGGGACCTACAAGTTCATCCACGACCTCGGAATAGAGCCCGTGGCTGTGGAATCGCTCACTGGATACCCGTCGATACTCGGCGGACGAGTGAAAACTCTACACCCCAAGGTGTTCGGTGGCATACTAAGCCGCCGCGACATCTTCAGCGACAACGAGCAACTGAAAGAGTATGAGATACCCGAGATAGACCTCGTAATCGTTGACCTATACCCATTCGAGCAGACGGTGGCAAGCAACGCATCCGAACAGGACATAATCGAGAAGATAGATATCGGCGGCATCTCGCTCATCCGCGCAGCAGCCAAAAACTTCAAAGATGTCATCATCGTACCGGCTGTGAACCACTACGCCGAGTTCCTCGAGCTCTACCGAAAGAACGAAGGTGGAACCACACTTGAAGAGCGTCACCGTTTCGCCGCCTACGCCTTCAACGTCAGCTCGCACTACGACACAGCCATCTTCAACTATTTCAACCGCACTGAGGAGATACCCGTCTTCAAGCAGAGCTGCCTGCAGGCGGTGCCTCTGCGTTACGGAGAAAACCCCCACCAGAAAGGCTTTTACTATGGCAACTTGGAAGCCAACTTTACCAAACTTAACGGCAAAGAGATTAGCTACAACAACCTGGGCGACATCGATGCCGCCTGCTCGCTGATAGACGACTTCGACGCCACCGCCTTCGCCATACTGAAGCACAACAACGCCTGCGGAATGGCCACCGCCGACACCCTGCTCGACGCTTGGAAGATGGCACTTGCCGGCGACCCCGTGTCAGCCTTCGGCGGAGTGCTCATAACCAACCGCACCATCACCAAAGATGTTGCCGAAGAGATGCACAAGATATTCTTCGAAGTTTGCATAGCTCCCGACTACGACGCCGACGCATTGGAGGTTCTCAAAGGAAAGAAGAACCGCATCATACTGAAGCGCAATCCGTTCAAGATGCACCAACAGATGTTCCGCAGCGTACTTGACGGCGTTTTGGTGCAAGACCGCGACACCGTGGTGCCCAAAGCCGAAGAGATGACCACCAGCGTAACCTCTACGCCCGTGACACCTGATGTAGCCGCCGACCTTGCCTTCGCCACCATACTGGTGAAGCACACCAAGTCGAACGCCATAGTGCTGGCAAAAAACCACCAGCTCTACGCCAGCGGCACCGGTCAAACCTCACGCGTGGACGCCTTGAAACAAGCTATCGCCAAAGCCAAGAGTTTTGGTTTCGACCTCAACGGTGCGGTGATGGCCAGCGACGCCTTCTTCCCCTTTGCCGACTGTGTCGAGATAGCCCACGAAGCAGGCATCACCGCAGTGGCACACCCCGGCGGCTCGATACACGACCAAGACTCCATCGACTACTGCGAGAAAAACAAGATGGCAATGGTGATTACAGGAAAACGTCATTTCAAGCATTGATGTGAAAGTATGGGCGCTTGAAACAAAACGACAGCAGAAAACGTAAAAGAACTAATAAATCAAAGAACCTGAAACCAGAAACATAAAACTAAAAACCTGGAACTAGCAACTTTAAACTTAAAACTTAAAACTTAAAACTAAATATGGGTCTTCTTTCGCTTTTCAACAAAGAGATAGCAATGGACTTGGGAACAGCCAACTCCATCGTGATTTACAACGACCAAGTGGTCATAGACGAGCCCTCAATCGTAGCTTATGACCGCAATACAGGCGAGATAAAGGCAGTCGGAAAAGAGGCACAGCTCATGGAGGGTCGTACCGACCAGCGCAACCTGGAAACAATACGCCCATTGAAAGGCGGCGTCATAGCCGACTACGAGATGGCTCAGCATCTCATACGCCGACTCATCGGCATGACTAGCATAAGCCGCTCGTTCATGCCTCCGTCGCTGAAGATGGTCATCTGCATACCCTCGGGTATCACCAACGTCGAGGAACGAGCCGTACGCGAAGCCGCCGAGCAAGCCGGCGCAAAAGAGATACGCATGATACACGAGCCGATGGCGGCAGCCGTTGGTATCGGCATCGACGTGCTCGAGCCGTTCGGCCACATGGTAGTCGATATCGGAGGCGGTACCGCCGAAATCGCCGTCATATCACTGGGTGGCATCGTATGCAACAACTCCATACGCGTGGCTGGCGACGTCTTCAACCAGAACGTGGTTGACTACATGCACAAACACCACAACATGATTATCGGTATCCCGACAGCCGAGCGCGTGAAGATAGCCGTTGGTTCAGCAGTGTCCGAACTCGAAGATCCGCCAGAGGACTTCCCCTGCAAGGGACGCGACATGATGACCGGCCTGCCCAAGGAGGTCACCATCAACTACAAAGAGATGCAGCATGCCCTCGACAAATCTATCACCCAGATAGAGCAGGCCATACTTGACACCCTCGCTCAAACCCCGCCTGAGTTGGCCGCCGACATCTACAAGACCGGCATCTGGCTGGCTGGTGGCGGTGCACTGCTCCGCGGTTTGGACGAGCGCATCTCGTCAAAGACCAAACTGCAGGTCCATATCGCCGAAGATCCGCTACGCGCAGTGGCTCGCGGCACAGGCATCGCTCTGAAGAACTTCAACAGGTATCAGTTCCTGATTAAATAGCAACACATTTCAAAAAAGGAAGGGGCTTTCGTCTGAAAGCCCCTTCCTTTTTGTCTTGTCCTCACTGCATCGTTGCCATCTGCATCATGATTTTCTCCAAGTGCGGCTGAACCTGAGTCGGCGAACAGGTGAAGTTGTTCGCGATTATTGAGAAACAATACAGGTCTCCCTTCGAGTTGGTGATGTATCCAGCATAGCTTTTCACACCGTCCATCGAACCACTCTTGATTTTCATAGCCACGCTGGCTGGAAGCTTGGGTAACATGTTCTTGGCGGTACCGCTCTCCCCCACCTTTGCGAGCGACTTGCTGAAGTCGCTATAAATCGGTCGGCGAGCCACATTGCGCAGAAAACGGCACATGAAATCACTCGTAACCTTGTTCTCACGCGACAAGCCGCAGCCATCTCTAATCACTACTCCGTCGGTGTTCAAGCCGCCTTCCGAGCAGTAGGCCATTATTGCCTTGGTGCCGTTCTCGGAGGTACCTTTTTTATACATCTTGTAACCTAAATACTTCAAGATGCTCTCCGCATAGAGGTTGTTACTCGTCAGATTGGTGTATTGCGCAATTACATAATAGGTGTTCGACAGGTAATCCACCATCTCTTTCCCCTCGGCGTGGCGAAGGTTCTGTGTCGGTGTTCCGCTCACATTTACACCCTTCCCTTTGAGATAGGCCGTAAACATCGCCGCGCAGCTTTCGGCCGGATTGGGCAGGGCTCCTCTCACAGAAAAGTTGCGCTTACCTAGTGGCACCGTGCCCTCATACACGCGCACCGTACTGGTTGCGTCACCGTATATCACCACATTGTCGCCCGAGTTGGCAGGACCTGTGGTCACGTAGTTCTGCCCGTGCACCTTTATCCCGTTTGGGGCGGTATGGTCAACCGTAGCGGCGGCTCCGAGTTTCTGACCGCTATTGAAATAAACGAAATACATGTTCTCGTGAAAGTTGAGTCCCGATGCCCCACAGCCGTAGTAGTTGCCTATGTCACCCCACTGCCAGCTGTCGTTGTGCTGTTTGTCGTCAAACACGCTGGCATCGTAGCACACCCTCCCTTCGACACTCTTGATTCCGTGGTTGCGCATAGCCTTCATCCACGATGCGAACACCGAGTCAGGCGTCGTCTGCTTATATCGGTACGAACCCAATATCGGGTCTCCACCACCCACAATCACTATGTCTCCGTGCAACACTCCGTTCTTATCTATCTTGCCCGTGTATTTCAACACTGTCTTGAATCGGAACGACGAGCCGAGTTTCTCAAATCCCACCGCCGTTGTGAGCATCTTCAGCATCGACGCCGGCACAAGTGATTTCTGCCCATCGTACGAATACACGCTCTTGTCCTTGGTGATGTTATAGACACTCACCGAGAGCGTGGCGTGGCTGAGTTGTACCGAATTCTGCGCCTCGCGCACCGCCTGGTCTAGTTTAGCGGTGCTCTGTGCGTTGATGCCGTACGCCAACAAAAGCGTGACGGCTATGATTGTCAGTTTTTTCATAGGCTTTCGTTTATTTTGTCGATATATTCGAGCATGGGCTCCTTTCCGTAGCCCGTTGCCGACGAGGTGAGCATCATGTCGGGCAGCGAATCCCAATCCTGCAAGAGGCGGTTTTTGAACTCGTTCACATTGCCGCTCACCGTGCGTTGGTTCTCTTTGTCGGTCTTGGTGAACACTATGGTCAGCGGTATGCCGTTCGAGCCGAGGAAGTTGGCGAACTCGATATCTATGTTCTGCGGCGGTATGCGCGAGTCGATGAGCAGGAACACGTTCACCAACGTCTCGCGCTTGAGCATATAGTCCTCAATCATCTTCGCCCACGCCTTGCGCGAGGTCTTGGCGGTGCGGGCGTAGCCGTATCCGGGCAGATCGACGATATACCACTCTTTGTTTATCAGAAAATGGTTAATCAGCTGCGTCTTTCCGGGCTTCCCGCTCGTCTTGGCCAATCCTTTCACGCCGGTGAGCATATTGATAAGCGACGACTTGCCCACGTTGCTGCGCCCTATGAAAGCATACTCGGGCTTCCCGTCCGTAGGGCACTTCTTGTAGGTGCTGTTGCTCACTATAAACTCAGCCGACTTGATTGTCATGTGGATTCGTTGTTACGTTGATAGGTTTCCTATCTTCAAAATTCAAAGTTCAAAATTCAAAATTAATCATCACTGACTGCTGAACGCCGACCGCTAACCGCTTTCTTCCCTTTTGTTTCCTTCTTCGCCTTGACCTTTGGTTCTGCTTTTACCTTCGGCTCCGCTTTGGTCTTGGCCTTTGTTTCGGTCTTCTTGGCGCGTTTGGCCTTACGCTCCACTTGTTTGGCCTTGCGTTCTGCCTGTATGGCTTTGCGCTTCTCCATGAGTTCCTGGCGGCGTTCTTCCCGGCGTTCTTTCACCTTCGCCAAGTGTTCGGCAATGCTTTCGGGCTCGCCGTCGTCGCTCTTGCCCCACCAAGGAAGTTTCTCCAAGTCGATGTTGAATAGGTTGCGGCGGTCGAGACGCTTGTTGCGTTTGTCGTACGACTCGAAATACCTGCTCCGCTTGTCTGGATAGATGTCGCGCAGCTTTATCAGTATGCCCGTCTCATCGACGTTTCCGAAGCCGTGCGTCATCGCTGTCCCGAAGGTTCGCATCGTGGGCGATAGCTTCATGTAGGCGTTGATCAGCGGCGGCACGCTCGAACCCAGTTCCCTCACCGAGTGCACCAGCGTCTGGTAGTCTTCCTTGTAGTTGCGCCCTTTGAACAGGCGGTGCAGCTTGTTGAAGTCGGTTCCTATCTCCCGCGGCTCGTAGGGCCACAGGAGGCCGTCACGGTCGGGAAAATGTTTCTTTAGGAAGTAGAGTATTAGGTCTTTCGCTTCGGGGTTCATCTGCGAATACATCGTCACCTTGCCGAAGAAATAGTTGGTCTCGGGAATCTCCATCGCCAAGCCTCCGATACCGTCCCACAGGTTGTCGAGCGAGTAGAGCCCTTTGCTGAGGCTCGTGACCGGCTGGAACTTCGGCTGCACGAAGGCCCTGCCCAACTCCACCGTAAACGGCAGGTAGTCCTTCACAAACTCCTCGCTGAAGTGGAACTCCGACGCCGCCGAGGTGGCGTAGGTGCCGTCGGGACGCTGCAGTATGTTGGTGCCGTGAATGAAGCGGTAGGCGCCCACGATTTCCTGATCTTCTGGGCTCCATACGAACAGCTGCTTGTAGCAATGAGGGTCGGGCAGCAGGTCATATTCGTCGATATCGACCGACTTGCCCGTGCCGCCGCCCTGCAGCGCGAAGCTCAGCTCGCGCAGACGGCCTATCTCCTGCATGATGTTAGGCGAGCGGTGCGCGGTGGTGACGTATATCTCCTTGTCGCCGTAGTTCGTCTTGCGCAGGAAGTGCCGTTGCTTCAGCTCCTGCAGCAAAAGAGTCCTCTCAACCGGCTCCCGAATGTAACTTATATCGATATTCTCCATAGTTCAAAACTTAAAATCAAACTCCTCACTCCTCACTGGTCACTAACGTCAAAACTCCTCATCCGGATTGTCCTTCAGCCGATAGACGTAGTCGTGCAGCATCGCCGCCCACTCCTTAGCCGTGTGGCTGTTGTCGAAGCGACTCCACGCAATCGGCTTGCCCACCACCAGCTTGAAGGTCTTGCCCTTCTGTGCGTACATCTCGCCTGGCAGCAGCGCCATCTCGAAGTTGAACTTCACCCCCAGCCGTTTCCTCAGGTTCGCCAGCCAGTAGAAGCGCCGGCGGTTGCGCGCCTCGAAATACACGGGTATGATGTCCCGCTGATAGCGAACGGCCTTCTTCACGAACGTCGGCTTCCACTCCAGGTCGCGAATCTTACCCTTCTGCAGCCGCGAGCACATGCCCGCCGGGAAGTACAGCAGCGTGTTTTCGCCCGCAAAGGCGTTCTCCAGCGCCTCGATGTTCTTGTTTTTGTTCACCTTGTCAATCGGCACGAAGAGCGACTTCAAGCCCGGCAGATGCATCAAAAAGTCGTTCACCGGAAACAGTATGTCCTTCCTATATTTCCCCACCGCGCCCATCAGCGCCAACCCGTCGGGTCCGCCCAGCGGGTGGTTGCCCGCGATGATGGGGTATCCCTCCTGCGTTATGCGCTCGGGGTGGATGGTATCGACCGTGATGCCCAGGTCGCCGTAGAAGAACGCATCCACAAAGTCAAGGCCGAACTTGTCGCGGTGCTCGTAGATGCCCGCGTTCAGGTCTTTGATGTGGAGCAGACGGCTCAGCAGCGCCCTCGTCAGGCGCCCCGTCTTCACTCCTTTGGCCTCCAGCAGGCGCTTCAGGTTGATGTATTCCCTGCCGATTTCAGGCACATTCTGTTGTTCGTTTTCCATAGGCACTCGTGTTGGTTCAATCACTTGCAAAATTACTTGAATTATTTATATATATCCCCCATCCACGCCGAAAGATATCAACACACAACAATTAATAACGCCCTCGCAAACTCTCCAACAAGCACCCTTTTATGTCATTTTGACATAATAAAAAACGGTCAAAAAAGCACATTTTCTGTCATTTTGACACAATAAACCGTTGGGCACACAACTTGCACGTAGCCCCTTGAACGGTTCGCAAGAGCCCCGAAAAGAAAGAAAAACTTCAAAATTCATAATTCAAAATTCACAATTAAAAATCATAGGAGGACAAAACCATGTTAGTAACAAGAAACAACAACGAATTGATGCCGTCATTGTTCAACGAGCTTCTCAACTGGGGCAACAGCTATGCACCCGAGATGCATTGCGCCACCCCGAAGATGAACATCAGCGAGACCGACAAAGACTATGAGATGGAGCTCTGCGTCCCAGGCCTCAAGAAAGAAGACCTCTCCATCAGCATCGACACCGACAACCAGCTTGTCGTCGAGATGTCCAAGGAGCACAAGAAAGAGGAGAAAGACGGACGCAAGTGGCTGCGCCGCGAGTTCAGCTCCACTCAGTTCAAGCAAGTCTTCACGCTCCCCGACAACGTCAAACGCGAGCAGATCTCGGCAAAGGTCGAGCACGGCATCCTGACCATCACGATGCCCAAGTTCACCGAAGACGAGAAGAAAGCCCTCGCCCAGAAGATAGACATCCAATAAGTCCCTCTTCCGAAGCCAAAACAAAAACGGCAAAACATCCAAGCCCGAGCCCCCAAGGTCCGGGCTTTTTTCATATCCCCAAAAACACCAAGCCCCCCCCCGAGCAAATCCAATTCCCCTAGTAAATCTAGCCCCCCTAGCAAATCCAGCCCCTCTAGTAAATCTAGCCCCTCTAGTAAATCTAGTCCCTCTAGAACATCTAGCCCCCCTAAAAAAAACATCAAAAAAGCCACAAATACCCCACATCCGCCGCACAACAAAAGCACTATCTACCTAATGACTACCTAATGATAACCTAATGACTACCTAATGGCTACCTAATGACACTAACTAATATTACTGTTAACCAGCATATTATACCGTAAAAAATCCCATAATCCCAAAAGTTCGGTATCTCACACCCAACCAACAACTTACAAAACCACCTGTACAACAAGCGTCCCCAAATCCACCCTCTCCCCAGAAAAAAAATGTTAAAATTTTACCCCCATTGTCAATTTTTTACCCCCTTTGCGTCTATATATTATATATCAATGACGGTTTTTGTCTATTTTTGCAACTAATTATATAACCCTCTATACCCATCCCACAAATATCCGACAACAATCCCTCGCACCATAGGATATCAACCCCACCAAAACCCACTCACAGATCAGAACCGCCTTCCGCCAACTAATTCCATACAAGCAAACAAACGTTCATCTGCCATGAATTGACCCGAGAAAGCGCTATCAAGTTAAAAATATGAGCCGCATGAATAATGGAGTAAGAAAATACGCAACCTGGTGTTTATTTGCTGCAATTACCTTTTTAGCAGCATACTCCTCGAGTGCCCAAAACAACAACTGCGGGCGGAACTCCTCTGTTGGCGACGATTTCTGGGTCACCTTTCTCTGCAACGACGACGACCCGGCAAATGCAGCTCTATCGATTATAGCAACAGGACCTCAACAGGCATCGGTGACGGTGACAAACCCAGTGACAGGATGGACACAGACGGAGAACTTGGATGCGGGAAGCAAGGTTCAAATTATGCTTCCAACACCTAGCACAATACCATCAGGTCAGCCACACAATATAGGATACCATGTTGCTTCAACCGCTCCCATAACTCTATATTCCAGCAATTATCAAACAGGCTCGTTGGATTTCGCACTAGTTCTTCCCACCTACACCATAGGTAACAACTATCTTGTGCAGAACTACCCCAACAACAGTGACCATCCAGCCAACATAGCTATAGTTGCCACAGAAGACGGAACCGAGATTTCGATGGTGATTCCATGTGAGGTGACAGGGCTTGACCTACCAATAGGAAGCCAATATACGGTAAGCCTCGATGCTGGACAAAGTTTGATGCTAAGAGCCAATCAAAACAATCACTTTTCAGGAATGGAGATTGTTTCTGATTGCAAACCGTTTGCACTCTTCCAAGGTTGCGGAGCGGGACGAGTCGGATACAGTGCCACAAATACCGGGCGTGACCACTTTATGGAGCAAGCATTGCCGACCTCGCTATGGGGGACGGAGTTTGTGGCCGATGCATCGCTTGACCGTACGGAGGGTGACAGAGTGTTGATAACCGCTGGTGCAGATAACTGCCTGGTAAGTATCAATGGCAACGAAACGACCACACTAATGCGAGGACAAAGTTACGAATATACGCTAAACGCAAACTCTACAGCGCATATAATAACCACACAACCCGCCTATGCATGCCTGTATCTTGTGAGCTACCGAAACGGCGGGACACTAGGCGACCCCGGAGCCGCCTCGTTACCACCTGTAAACCGATGGGTATGCCACAGCGACTTTATGTTGCACCAAAACAACGACAACCCTTCTCAAGTACACTACATATCAAATCCGTATATAAACATCATAACGGAGACCTCCTCGGTAGGCGTTCTTGCCCTTGACGGCACGATAATACCGTCTTCACAGTTCAGCGCGATAGCCGGCACGCCATATAGCCATGCAAGGATGCATATTGCATACGGGGCACACACACTTGACGGTGGGCTCTTTGCTGCACGAGCCTACGGATTGGGTTCATGGTCAGGGTTTGCTTATAACATTGATATGATGACGGACACGCTGGAACGCTGTCCTCCAGGCATACGTCGCGACACGGTTAGACATGACGATACCGTCTGCCAAGGAAACGATTACACGGGATATGGGTTTGTTGTCAACAGCCAGCAAACCGCGAATGTCGGCATAATGAATCTTATAGACTCCACAATGGTTGGAGACACCGTCGTGCATTACCAACTGCTGACGCTCCATGTGATAGCCAACAGCGCCAGCGAGGCGGACGTAAGTGTCAATGTTGGCGACTCTATTGTTTTCCTCGGCAGCGTGATTCACGAGGCAGGCGACTACCGATTCACCCTAACGGCAGCCAACGGATGCGACTCCATCGTGACGCTTCATGTAAGCCAGCCGCCGGTTGTAATAACAAGCAGTGCGACGGGCGGATGTCCAGGCGATGCGGTTGTCTTGACCGCAACCGGCATCACTGAGTCCTATTGGAGTTCGTCGCCGAACGATGAAGAGCTGCAAGGACAGCAAAACCAATCTCCCATCACCGTACATCCAACGGTCACAACCACATATCGTCTTCATGATGTAAACGGCAATATCGTCGCATCGATAACCATAGTCATAAAACGCCCACCGTATCTTGAAATCAGGCCCAACCGAAACTATATAGACATCGACAACCCAGCCATAACCCTCTATGACCACACATACGGCACGCGGAGTTCCATGTGGTGTTTCTTTGACGGTGATACACTATATGGCAGGGCCGTTCAACGTGAATTTCAGCTTCCGCTACCCGACACGATCAGCGTAATGCTTCGTTCGTGCAACGAATATTGCTGTTCCGACTCAATCTTCCATTTTCCAGTAGAGAATAATTCTATCTGGTTTCCCAACATCATAACACCCGACCAATCGCAAAACAACCGATTCGGGCCTTACACCACTTGCAAGGTGGCCGATTTCGAACTGTTTCTCTATAATCGAGGGGGACTGCTTGTTTGGCATTCGGACGACATACATGACACCTGGGACGGCACCCACAACGGGAAACCCGTCCCACAATCGACCTACGTTTACAAATGGTACATGACAGATATATATGGCAAAAAACGGTATGGCGTAGGAATGGTGATGGTGCTGAGGTAATTTGAGACGTATCAACATGGGCGTGAAAAAAATATTTTGCAATTAGCGGCATTGTTCGTAAATTTGCAAGATATTATGACGTGCCTATGGAGCGTATTGTATTGGGGATCGACCCGGGAACTTTGATAATGGGATATAGCATACTGCGTGTGGAGGAGACTCGCGCGCAGTTGGTGACGATGGATGTGTTGTACCTTAAACGTATTGAAGACTACAACCTCAGAATACGCAAGATCTTCGACAGCGTGGTGGAGATAATCGACCGCTACCACCCCGACCACCTGGCGATAGAGGCTCCGTTCTACGGCAAGAACGTTCAGTCGATGCTGAAGCTGGGACGGGCGCAGGGTGTGGCGATAGCGGCGGCGATGAGCCGCGACCTGTCGTTCACGGAATACGAACCGCGTCTGATAAAGCAGTACATCACGGGCAACGGCGCCGCTTCGAAGGAGCAGGTGTCGGGGATGCTGAGGATGCAGCTGGGATTCGACGACGAGCCGAAATATCTCGACGCCACCGACGCGTTGGCGGCGGCCTACTGCCACTACCTGCAACTCACCCACCCGATGGCGGCGCTGCACCAGGAACTGAAACCGAAGAAACACAAGGCGAAGTCGCAAAGGGCAAGCTGGACGGAATACGTGGAAAAGATGGGAGTTTAGCAGTTAGCGGTCAGCGAGCCTTCGGCCAACGAAAACGATAACGAAAACAAAAACCGTTTAAACGTATTAACATATCAACCTATCAACAAAACCGTATCAACATATCAACATAAAACCGTATCAACATAAAACATATCAACATATCAACGTATCAACATAAAACATATCAACATAAAACATATCAACAAAACAATGTCTGAAACCAAAGGATTTACTTCTTCGTTCGGTGCCATCGCGGCGGCAGTAGGCTCAGCCGTGGGATTGGGCAACATCTGGCGTTTTCCATATATCTGCGGACAGTATGGCGGCGGAGCGTTTTTGCTCGTCTATCTGTGCTTCGTGTTTTTTATCGGCATGGCGCTGATGATCACTGAGTTTGTAATGGGACGTCACACGCGCCGGACGCCGATATTCGCCTACGAGACCCTCGCGCCCTCGCCGAAACAGCGCTGGTGGCGCTATGCGGGTTTGCTGGGACTTATCACCAGCTTTCTCATACTCGCCCTCTATCTTGTCATCTCGGGTTGGACGACCAACTACTTCGCCGAATCGGCCGTGGGTCGGCTTGCGGGACTCGACAGCAACGCGATAACCGAACACTTCAACAGCTTCTCCAACTCGGCGCTGCGTCCGATTGTGTTCATCGCCGTGTTCCTGGCCATCACCGCTGCCGTAATCATAGGCGGTGTGCAGAAAGGCATCGAGCGAGTGTCGAAGATACTGATGCCCGTGTTGGTGGTGCTGCTCATGGCGCTGTGTGTGCGCTCGGCTACGCTGCCCGGCGCCGCGAAAGGCTTTGAATATCTCTTCAAACCCGACTTCACCCAACTCACTGGGCAGGGTGTGCTTGCCGCATTGGGCCAGGCGCTGTTCTCGCTGTCGGTGGGCATGGGCGTGATGATTGTCTATGGCTCGTACCTGCCGAAAGACGACAACCTGCTGAAGACCTCGATATGGATTACGGTGTGCGACACGCTGATTGCGATACTGGCCGGCATCGCCATCTTCCCTGCGGTGTTTGCCTGCGGACAAGACCCGGCGGGCGGCCCGGGATTGGTGTTCATGACGCTGCCTGCGGTGTTCAACTCGATGAACCCCGCCGAGGGGCTGCCTATAGGCACGATATTCGAGACCATTTTCTTCCTGCTGCTCGTGATTGCGGCGCTGACTTCGGCCATCTCGCTACTCGAAGCGCTGGTGGCGTGGGGCAACGAATATAACACGAAACGCAGCAGCCGTACCCGCAACACCATCATACTCTGCGGGCTGATGCTGGTACTGTCGGCGGTGCTGTCGTTGTCGAACGGAGTGTGGAACGGCTTCACGATTGGAGGCAAGACTCTGTTCGGCTTCGTAGATCAGCTGAACTCTATATACTTGCCGCCGCTCTGCTCGCTCTGTGCGGTGATTTTCCTCGGCTGGGTGGTGAAGAAAGAGATCATAAAAGATGAACTCTCGAACGGCGGAACATTGAAGACGGGCTACTTAGGCGTGTTCATGTTCCTGATACGCTTCGTGGCGCCAGCGGCACTGCTTATAGTGCTTATAACGGGAATTTTGAATGGGTGAGATTTTAATTTTGAAATTCGAATTTTGAATTTTGAAAAGGTTTGAAATTATAGTTCTGGTTATGCTTATGGCGCTAGTGGGTTGCAACCCTGCGTCGAGGCCGGGGAAGGCGAACTTCCAAGTAAGCTATCAGCCGTTGCTGGACGGCATACTCTACCCGTCGCTGATACTTGGCTACAACAACTACTCGGGCAACGACGAGTTCGACCTGTTTGAGGCACGTCTCACACCACCAACAGACAACTCGGTGATGAGGATAGTAATCGACTCGTCGGCGTTGAACTACGAAACCGAGATACAGGAGACGCTTGGCAAACACGGCAACGAATACTCTGTTGTAATTCGTCCAAAGTGGAAATACGACGTGCTGCGCAACCTACGGCAGCCAGGACCGATAGACCTCACCTTCAGCTGCTACCTCGACGACGAACGTGTGGGAGTGCGCAACCTGCACCTTACATACCGCTCGGTTAACGAATGTCTGCTTTCGGTCAGAGACACGTCTGGAGAGTTGGTGGATTTCAAATGGATGTTCTGCGCCTACGTGAACGAAGACCACACAGAAATCGACTCGATGCTGGCCGAGATGCTCGACCAAGGAGTGGTGAACAGGTTCACCGGCTACCAAACCAAAGCCAACACACCGCAGCAACAGGTAAGGGCTATATGGTATTATGCGCTGAACCGAGGCATCACCTACTCGTCGATTACATGCACCGCCAACCCATCGAAACGGAGTAGCACTCAGCACATACGCTTCTTCGACGAGGTGTATCGCTACCGCCAAGCCAACTGTGTCGATGCCTGTGTGTTCTTTGCCTCGATAATGCGCAGAATAGGGCTCAAACCTGTAATATTCGTCGAACCATGCCACGCATATCTGGGTTATTATACCGACAAGAACAGAAAAAACATCGCGCTACTTGAGACCACCCTGACTGGATGGGTGAACTTCCCAGAGTTGGAGCGCTCGGTGGACAGCACAGGATGCATAGCCGAGAAACAGTGGGCGAAAGTATCGAAATACCTGACCGAGAAACAGCAGGAAGACTACCTGAACGGGAAAAGCGACCTGGAGACACTGAAACATCAGGTGGCCGACGCACTGTTTGACAAAGCCACGAACTACGATGTGGACGACTATAACTCGAACCAAAAATACTTCCAAGACCCGACAAACAACCAATACCGAGAGTTGGACATAGAGAAACTGAGGCAACTGGTGCAGCCGATACAGTAATTAGCGGTTATGTACGTGCCCGCGCAGGGCGATAGGGATTCATGGTTCAAGGTTCAAGGTTCAAGAATACATATCAACATTTCAACATATCAACATATCAACGTATCAACATATCAACAGTAAACATATCAACGCAAAAATCCATTCATCATGAAACTCCAATTTATGGGAGCTGCCAAAGAGGTTACAGGCAGCAAGCACTTGATAACAACCAAGAAGGGATTGAAGATACTGCTCGACTGCGGCATGTATCAGGGCAAGGGACTTGAGACGGACGCGATGAACCGCGACCTGGGATTCAACCCATCGGAGATCGACTACCTCATACTCTCCCACGCCCATATCGACCACTCGGGCTTGATACCCTACATCCACAAGCTTGGATTCAACGGCACGGTGCTCTGCACACCCGCCACACGCGACCTCTGCGCCATCATGCTGGCCGACGCGGGCAGAATACAGGAGTCGGATACCCACACCTTCAACAAGAAGCGCAAAGCGCAAGGGTTGGAACCTGTGGAGCCCATATACACCGAAGAGGACGCGCAAGCATGTATGCAGTGCTTCATAAGTGTGCCCTATCACAAGAAATTCAACATCGAGGGCGAGGTGACGGTGGAGTTCTTCGACGCAGGTCATATACTCGGTTCGGCGTGCGTCTATCTCGAAATCAAAGAGGGACGCCGCATCATTAAGTTGGGCTTCACGGGCGACATAGGGCGCTACGACAAGAAGATACTCAAAGACCCCGAGCCGTTCCCGCAGGTGGATTATCTCATCATGGAATCGACCTACGGCGACCGCCTGCACACGACACTCGACACCGCTGAGCAGGAGCTGCTGATGGCTGTGCTCGACACCTGCACCAAGAAGAAAGGAAAACTCATCATACCCTCGTTCGCCATCGGACGCGCACAGGAGATAATCTATGCCCTCGACCGACTGGTACACCAAAAACTGCTGCCCGACATCGACGTGTTTGTCGATAGCCCGCTGAGTGTGTCGGCAACCAACATCATGCGGCTGCACGAAGAGTGCTTCAACGACGACATCAAGGAGTTTATGGAGAAAGACAAAGACCCGTTCGGGTTCGACCGCCTGCAGTACATACAGAGCGTCGAGGCCTCGAAAGCACTCAACGTGCGCAACAAGACCTGTATTATCATCTCGGCATCGGGTATGATGGAGGCAGGCCGTGTGAAACACCATATAGCCAACAACATCGAAAACCCTAAGACCACGATACTGTGCGTAGGTTACTGTGAGCCGACCACCCTCGGAGCCAAGATAATGCGCGGCGACAAGACGGTGTCGATATTCGGACGTCCTTACACGGTGCGCTGCGACCTGAGACGTATCGACTCACTCTCGGGACACGGCGACTACAACGAGATGATGCGCTATATCGACTGCCAGAGCAAGTCGAAGGTGCGCCGACTGTTTCTCGTTCACGGCGAAGCCGAGACCCAGCAGCACTTCGCCGACACCCTCGAGGAGGCTGGCTGGCAAAACGTCCACATAGCCGACTTCCGCGAAGAGGTGGAATTGAAATAAGCGGAGAAATTGATCCTTTTACGCATCTACCATGATTGACAGTATTGTAGAATACAACAAAGAGTTTGTGGCTTCGAAGGGCTACGAGAAATACCGCACCGACAAGTATCCCGACAAAAAGCTGGCGGTGCTGTCGTGTATGGACACACGGCTTACGGAGCTGCTGCCTGCGGCTCTTGGCTTGCGCAACGGCGACGCAAAGATTATAAAAAACGCTGGCGGACTCGTCATCTCGGCTTTCGACTCGGCCATGCGCAGCCTCATCGTGGCGATCTATGAACTTGGCGTGAAACACGTTATGGTTGTAGCACACTCGCACTGCGGCGCCTGCCACATGAACTATAGCCATTTCCACGACGAGATGCTCTCGCGTGGCGTGACCGAGCAGACCCTCGACACAATACGCAAATGCGGGATAGACCTGAACCACTGGCTCGAAGGGTTCAAGGACACTCCCGAGTCGGTGCGCCGCACCGTGGAGACCATACGCACACACCCACTCGTGCCGAAAGACATAGAAGTGCGCGGCTTCATCATCGACTCAGAAACTGGCGAATTGGAAGAGGTTGGTCTATGCAGTTAACCGTTGACCACAACAAACACCTCAAACCTTTTAAACCTTTCAAGCGAAGCGAACCTTTTCAACCTTTAAAACCCAGCCAATGGCCAGCAAACCCGATTTTGTACAATACATAGCCGACCAATGTGCCGGTGCCGGCGATATAGTGACCCGCAAGATGTTCGGCGACTACGCCATCTATTGCAACGGAAAGACATTCGGTCTTATCTGCGACAACGGTTTCTATGTCAAACCCACTGAAGCGGGACGCAAGATACTGCGTTGCGAAGACATGCGACCACCCTACCCTGGCGCGAAGCCACATTTCTTTATCGAAGATGTTGACGACCACGACTACCTGGCAGCGCTGGTGAAAGCCACCTGCGCAGAACTGCCTGATCCCAAACCCAAGAAGAAAACATGAAACTCCTGCGTGAAATATTCGGATACCTCCTCGGAGGCGTAGTGTTTGTCGGCGCGATGCCGGCAGTCATGTGGCTGCTTTCCGGCAGGCCGCCAATAGAACATATCGGAGCCCTGAGTGCCTCCATCACCGGCCTGCTGATGATTGGCGGTCTTGCAATGAGCATTTGGGCGATAGTGTATATGCGCCGCAAAGGCGACGGCAACCCGATGGACGCCTTCAACCACGAGGTAGCGCCGCGCACCAAGCACCTGATGACCGGCGGTCCCTACCGTCTCAGCCGCAACCCGATGCTTACGGGCATATTCCTCTACCTCATCGGCTGCATAGTGTGGCTGTGGACATGGCAGGCAGTAGCGTTCTTCGTGGTTTTCGTAGCCATCATGCTCCTCCAAGTAAGAAGCGAAGAGAAACGTCTGCGCCGCGACTTCGGCGAAGAATATGAAAACTACTGCAAAAAAACAGCCCGCTTCTGGCCAAAGTAATCCTTCAGATTTCTATAACCGACCTCGCAAGTCAATCCTGCGTAGGATATTGCCATTCCATCATCCCCACACAAACGTGGAATCCACTGGATTCAATAGCAAAGACAAACTTTTTCGTCCACTTTATCTTTTGCATCTTTTCGCAATCAAAGACAACAAGCCCTCTTACATCAACTAACCATAAATACCGGACGTGATTCAATTTATCGGCAAGTTTTTATTAAAACACACTGCAAATATATAACTTTTTGCCGATACCGGCAAGATTTATCCATAAAAAAGAAGAGCCGTCACGCATGACAGCTCATCAATAAAATTCCATTATAGTCGCTCCCATCAACCCGGCGTGTCGAAGACACGCCACTGTCATATATTTTTTCTTACCATTCCCACTCCATTAATCCATAATTTCATAAATTCTTCTTTTGTGAAATATTGGGGTAATGTTTCTTTTATCGTGATTTATTTTGTAGTTTTGTGAATTGAATAATATATGAAAAATATTGCGCATTATACAAATTAAACCATTGATATATAGGTAATAAAATGTATATTTATTGTCGCGGAAATGTGTATAAAATAGGTTTTAGAACTCTTAGGAAACGTGATTATGAGACGTAAGATATATGACAAGCTGCTTCAATGGAAGCAGGAGAAAGACGGCACTACGGCCTTGATGATAGAAGGTGCACGACGTGTGGGGAAAAGTTATATAGCAGAGGAGTTTGCCCGCAACGAATATGACTCGTATATCCTCATCGACTTCAGCAAGGCGCCCAAGCGTGTGAAGGACTGGTTTGACGAGTATCTGGAGGACATGGACACTCTGCTGCAGAATATCCAGCTGCACTACAAGCGGCAGCTGACACCACGGCGCTCGCTCATCATCTTCGACGAGGTGCAGAAATGCCCTCGTGCCCGTGAGGCCATAAAGTCGCTGGTAGCAGACCGCAGGTTTGACTATCTGGAGACGGGCTCGCTGATATCTATCAAGAAGAATGTGGGCGGCATCCTGATTCCGTCGGAGGAGGATGGCATCGACATGTACCCCATGGACTTTGAGGAATTTCTGTGGGCGATGGGCAACGAGGTGATGATGCCGTATATCCGGGATCGGTTTGAGAAACGGCAGCCTATGGACGAGTTCCACCGCGAGGCACTACACTATTTCCGCCAATATCTGATTGTGGGCGGTATGCCTCAGGCGGTGGCGGAATATGCTGCATCGCGCGACTTTACCAAGGTGGATGCCGTGAAGCGGCAAATTCTGCGCTTGTATAAGAACGACATCAAGAAGTATGCGGGCGGTGCCACAGCACGTGTTAGTGCGATTTACGATGCTATCCCCGGGCAGCTGCAGAAGAAAGAAAAGAAGTTCATGCTGTCGGCCCTGAAGGACGAGGCAAGGATGCGGGAGTACGACAGCGCGTTTTTCTGGCTTGAGGACTCGAAGATGGTGAATATTTGCTATAACACCACGGCTCCAAACATCGGCCTGCAGCTGAACGAAGACCGTACGGTGCTGAAGTGCTACTACTGCGATACGGGCTTGCTGATATCGCTGGCGTTCAGTGCCAGGGGCATCGTGTCGAATGAGATTTACCAGAAGCTGATGTTCGACAAGCTTGAGATTGACGAGGGAATGTTGGTGGAGAATATCGTGGCGCAGATGCTGAAGGCTGCTGGCCATGATCTGTTCTTCTACTCGAACTACGACAAAGTGAAAGCGGAGAACCGTATGCAGGTGGACTTCCTGGTGCAGAAGGAGATGGTGACCTCTCGGCATAATATCTCGCCCATAGAGGTGAAGAGCGGCACGGCTTATACGCTGACGTCTATCCAGAAGTGCATCAAAAAGTTCGGGCAGTACCTGAGCACACCGTATGTGCTGCACACGAAGGACGTGGAGCAGAAGGAGGGGCTTGTGTATCTGCCGCTGTATATGACGCCGTTATTGTAGATGCAGAACAGTTTGCTATCCCGATATAACAAATAACGCCCCCCCGGAATCTCTGGAGCCTCCGAAATGTTGTAAATGATGCCATATAGAACAAAAGCAGGCAGCCGCATAGCGGCTGAACTGATTGAATCTATGGTTCCATAGGATTGTTTGACTAAAAAAGTGCCAGACCACAAAATCCGGCACAACGGGGTACTTGATTCAATCGTCGCTATTCGTCGCCGTCCGTTTCATCGCGCTTCTCCCTCTCGTACAACGATATTTCGTCTGCAACAATCTTTTGCAGTTCCTTCTTCGGGATTATAAGCTGATAGTCGGCCACGCCTATAGGTTTCGTCACCCCTTCGAGCGCCAGCTCCACCTCCACGTTGTCTTTCTCGGCGCACAGTATGATGCCTATCGACGGATTTTCGCCCTCCTGCCTTTCGGTGCGGTCAAGCACCGACAGGTAGTAGTTCATCTTCCCGGCATATTCGGGCTTGAACTTGCCGATTTTCAGTTCAAACGCCACCAGGCAGCGCAGGCCCGGTGGTAGAAAAGCATATCGATGCGGCTCTCCTTGCCGTTATATTCCACAGCGTACTGCTCGCCGATGAACGTGAACCCTTTACCCAACTCAAGCAGAAACAGCTTCACCTTCTCCACCAGCCTACGCTCCAGTTCCAACTCGGCCATCGGCTCCGTGACGCCAAGGAACCCGAGACTGTAACGGCTGCGGAACACCTCGTTGTGGCGTACATCGCCTGCGTGGCGGGCAACGCTGTTGAGAAGTTGTTGTCAGTGGTCGCAACCGCATGCGACCTGTGCAACTCCATCTTTATGGCGTTCAGCAGCAAGTCTCGGTTCCACCCCTTGGCAACCGTCTCGGTGGCGTAGTATAGCACGGCATCGTCATCCAGCTCGTTGCTCATAAGCATCAGAATATGAGACCATGATAAAAGTGCAACGGAGCGTTGCACTTTTTCCTCACTATCGGAAAATCTGATGTAGAACCGCTTCATATTCCACAGATTGCGTTTAGCCACACCCATATTTGGAAAGCGCTGTTTCAAGTCAACAGCAAGACGCTTCACCACACTGTCACCGTATTTCCCTTCCAACTTTCTCTCATAAAGCAGCTTTCCAATGTTCCAGTATGTCATATTGGCTGTGGTGCTAACGCTTCGTGCAACCAAAGCACGCGCGTTGTCCAAAACTGCGACAGCCCGTTGCAGTATCTCATTGTATTCCGACTCATTTATATGTGCGACCTCTATAGCCATGATTTTCAACAATTAATTATAGTTGCAAAGATACAACAATTTTCCCTATCTGCAATAATATGCCGTTGCATACCAATGGAAACGTGCTGCCGGCACAGATAGAAGTACGTCGTTACACTCTAAGAAAAGAAGTGCCGAATTACAAATCCGGCACAACTGGTTCTATCTTCCACCGCTACCACACCATCCCCCTAGAACACCCATAGCCTCAGTAATATCAAGAAATTACGAAATGTTGTAAATGATATCATATATAACAAGCAGGCAGCCGCACTGCGGCTGCCCTGCTTGAATCTATGGTTCCATAGGATTGTTGGATAAAAAAAGAGCGGACTTGCAAGTCCGCTTCAACTATGTTTGATCTATTAAATTTCTCGTATATTATTTAGTTCTTTTAAATCTTTGTCTATCGTGTTGTAGGTACTGATATTTTCTTTTATATAAAAGCATAGTTTTGTCATTTCTCGAATCTTTGGGTCTTTTCTTAAAACATCAGCGTAAGCGTTTAAATCAACACATGAACAGAAGTATGTCTCAACTTGGGGGTATCTATCTACGACAATGCATATTGTGTTAATCCAATTGGCTATACAAAAATCAATAGAATAGATGCTGTAATATTCTGTGTTAGGAAAATATCTTGCAAATAACAGTTCATACTTGTTTTTGTCCTCGTGCAGGTATTCCTTGTGGAGTTCTGTTGTGTCCTGCATGAGCTCTTTTGTGGGTATTTTGTACATATCCGTATAAATAATTGATTATTAGTAATTGTTA
Organism: Bacteroidales bacterium; assembly: GCA_017616895.1. GTDB lineage: Bacteria > Bacteroidota > Bacteroidia > Bacteroidales > P3 > Colimorpha. Next base: position 21,218 of record JAFZXE010000022.1, on the reverse strand, counting down.
ATATTCCACAACAATGGGGTTTCTCTGTATTTTATCTCGGTTGTCTTTGTAAATCGAATTTGTTGCGCGACAGAAAGCCACAAAGTCATTATACCCATCAGGATCATTTTTATAAAAAAACGATTTTTCACCTTCCATTATCTTTGATTTTTTAGTTAAACTTTTCTTAGTTTTATGGATGGATAAACTATTCGATGAACTAATTTGCATCCATTACCAAACGCACAGATCGACCTATGGCATTTTCCAGCTCACCCTGAAAGAAATTATAATAGAAGTTCCAATTAACGGTATAGACTACAGAAGAAAAGGTCCGAGTATAAGTACCCGACACCCAATATGTCGCCACAGCATCTGTTCCATAGTAGTACTTGATTTCTGTGTTATTTGCACTGTCATCTGATGAGCAGGTCCGAAAGCCTGCAGCGGGAAGAAATATCGCTCCAGCATTTTGCATTTTAGTCCATTGTGTGGCATTGTATGTGTTAGATGCGTATGTAGAAGAAGACGAATTTACGTTTGTCGGTGCGGTAACTCCTGAAGGATGAGTATAGCTGTCGGGAAAGATTATTATACCATTCCTTCCTGCAACCGCCGCTCGTGCATAACGGCCATTAACGGTACCTCCAACCGTACTTGCGTTGCGGGTATTTAAAAGGTACTCCATTTGATCCTTGGTTAGCACCCTCCACATCCCAGGGGAGTTCCCTCCGTTGCTTATAGCGTTGTACACACCCCAGTCTGCTTTTGCGTTTTCGCCAGTTATGTCTTTATTAGTATATGGTCCCCTAAACGAAGAGGCTGTAGCACTACTTGTATTAAAATGACTTGAATACCATGGGTCATATTGCCATCCACTTGTCCCTAATGCGAATAAATCTATCCATTCGGTACGGGTTGACGATATAAGGGAGTTGCCCCAACCAATAATGTCATACTGATTTTCTGCGAAGCGCCAAGTGCCTGTTTTGGTACTGCCGCCGGACACAGCATGTGTTCCAGTTGTAGTGAACTGCAAGTTACCTTTCGAGAATCGAACCTTCTTAGTTGCACTTACGGAGAACAACGCAGAAGATGCTCCGTTAGCGTCAAAACCTCCTATTATCAAATGTAGTGTATCCACACTTGCACAACCTGCTGAATTGGTATAGGAATATGTGTAGTTGCCACTGGCTGTGTATGTAGTACCATGCCAAGTATAGCTGCTGGCAGCGGATTGTGTGACAGAGTTATGCGTACTTTGTTTTATAGTAAGATGAAGTGTGTCCACACTGGCACAACCCGATGAATTGGTATATGAGTATGTATAATTACCACTTGATGAATATGATGTGCTATGCCATGTGTATCTGTCGCAGGCACTCTGAGTGATCGAGTTATGCGTACTTTGGGTTGAAAGATGAAGTGTGTCTGTGCTAGCACACCCTACACCGTTGGTGTACTCGTAAGTGTATGTGCCGTTTGCTGTGTAGTTGTTGCCATGCCACGTGTAACTTTCACATGCGGTCTGATTTTCTGCATTGTGGCTGCCGTGGTTGATGGTCAGGTGCATTGTCAGTATGCTGTCATAGCCGTAGCTGTTCGTTAATATATGTTGGTAGTCGCCCGACACGGTGTATTCTGTGCCGTACCAGTTGAACATCTCGCACTCCACGGCTGTAGTGTCGCCAGTAGTGATTCCAAGTATGGCAAGTTGTTGAGTCAGCGTGTCAATAACGCTGTCTTGATAGGCTATTATCGAATCGACACCACGTATTATTGAGTCATACCTGTGCGTGATAGAGTCGAATCTGCTCGTTATTGAATCGAACCTATGCGTCCAATCGGCTACAACATCGTTAATCGTCAAGTTCAGCGTCCGCAAGTTCACGGCATCCAAGTCCTCTGTCGGGTCGCTCACGGCTTTCAACTGCGAGTTTGCGGCATTGCCTATCGTCGTCACGTCGCCGAGCGACTGCACTTCGGTATAAGAGGTCAGATATCCGGCATCATTGGAAAGTTCGCTTACGGCTGTCGGTATCGCAGGTAGATTGATAAGGTCATTATAGTCTTTGTCCCATGCTGTGAATATAGGATCGCTTTCAGTGGTTATTGCTCCGCCGTTGTTGATATAGTTCGTTACATATGACGTATCAACATATCCTTGCTGCGTATTGTAGTTAATCACGTAACTGCTGTCAACATAACCGTTCTGCGAAATGTAGTTGATGATAGTATCACCCAAATGATACTCGTTCACAATCCGCGACACACTGTCGGCAAGGTTTGGCCTATTGATAAGGTCGTTATAATCCCCGCTGAAACCAGCTGGCAGTTTCACGTAACTTCCGCCAGTCAGGAAAATCGTGTCGTTGCTGATGCTCAATATCTGGCTCTCTGTAAAGAATGTTAGGTATCCTGCGTCGTTGGCCAGTTCGCTCACAGCCGTCGGTATCGTCGGGCGGTTTATCAAGTCGTTGTAGTCTTTGTCCCATGCCGTAAACACTGGGTCGGTCTCGTTGTAGTTCACGCCGCCTATTATACTGTCAACCGTGTGTGCCCGCAAAGCATACGGCACGCTGAACAGCTGCTGCACTGTCTCAAGCGTGTAGTTGCTGCCGCCGGTGGGGTCTATCTCGCTTTTGAGGTAGTACGGCCCTGCCGCCCAGTCGATGCCGCCGATGCTGTTCTCCTCGCTGCCTATCAGCATGGTAAAAAGTCCGTTGGCGTTGGTGTGTACCGTCTGGCGGTCGGTATATACCGCTGTGCCGTCCTCCGTGCCTTGCACTATCGAAAGCTGCACACCCACATTGCTGTTGCAGATAAGCCGTCCGTTGGCGTCGCGCACCACGGCCTGGTAGGTCAAAGTCTGCGGCACCTGCGCCCAGACCGACAATGTGGCAACCATCGCCACAACGAAAAGAAGAAGGTTCTTTTTCATGATATTTAATAAGTGATTAGTGACTAGTGAATATTGATTTGACGAATGAACACGAATTGCCATATAATCATCCATGAATTTTCAAGCACATAATTAATGGTTAATTCGTGGAAATTACATGTTAAATAAGTTATTTTGCTTTGACAATACGGTACGACTGCGTGGCTTTGTCGCCAACTACTCGCAGAAGATATGCCCCAGCAGCGTAGTCTCGCATGTCTATCGACTGTTCAACAGAGTCGAGATTCTCTTTAAGTAACAGCCGTCCGTCAACATCGTAGAGTTCATATTGCATGTTTGCAACTGCCTTGTCAAGCCTGACCGTCACGTTGTCTGTCGTCGGGTTGGGATAGACCTTGATGTCGAAGTCGAAAGGCTCTGCTCCCTCTATCTTCAACTCTTCCACCGTGTAGGTCTGCTGCACTCCCTCGCGCATGTTGGCCGACACTCGCTCGCCGTTTGTGACTCTTTCGTAGGCGGTTTTCACCGCCATCTGCCCTACGGTGTAGCTCACGCTGCAGGTATTCGACTGTGCGTCGCCGCCAGTGGTGGACAATGTCTCCTGTGCATTCAAACTTAAACCCGTAAGCAGCAATGCTGCCAATAATAATGTCTTTCTCATCGTTGTAAGTCCTCCAGTTCTTCCGAGTCCTCTTCTTTCAGCTGTGGCTGCGAGGGCTGCGAGGTTTCTTGTTCTTGTTCTTTTTTCTCTGGATTCACCTCCTCCTGTGGCTTCTCTTCCGGCTCCACCTCTTCGATGGATTCCTCCTCCAGCGTGTCCGCCGGGGCATCTATTGAATCTTCTGTCCATTGCTCTTCTTCGTCTGTTTTTATCTTGCGTTTGATTTTCTGTCCGAACGGCACACCCACACGCACGGTTATCTCTATCCCCCTACCCAAACGTCCGCCCATGGGTGGCTGTTTGTCAAGGCTGGCGTTGAGGACGTTGATATTCCTGGAAGTCTCTTGCTTGGAGAAGTTACGCACCAGCCCCCAGTTGTAGCCTACCTCGCCCGAGAGGTATATCGCCCAACCTTTGCCGAACACCGGGTATTCCAGTCCCGCACCGCAGAACATGTCGAAGTCGTGCATCCGCATGTTGCTTTTCGACAGCGGCATCTCTATCTCGCCCGTCCAGTCGTCCGAGTAATCGACCCTGCCGCCAAGCGTGGCGTTCCACGTCGGTGCCACGACGATATAGGGCGACAGCAGGGTTTTCTGTATCGTGAAGTTGTAGGTCACGCCCACGCGCAGGTCCAGACAGTGCGCCCGCAGGCGGTAGTGCACGTCCGCCCAGTCAAGGGTCACGCCACGTCCCATGTAGGCTATCTCCGGACGCACCGAGAGTCCGAAACTCGTGCGGTACTGGAACCACGCCCCGGCCACCCCGTTGCCGCTCATGCGGTGCTTATACACGTCGTAGCAGTCGGCTGTCAGGCGGTAGTCGCCCACGCTGACACCCGTTTTCACGCCCGCTGAGAACATCTGCAGCGAAAGCCGTCTCTGCGCCGATGCCGTAATGCATACAAGCATCATCAGAACCGCAGTCACAACAGCTCGTTTATTTATAAAAATTGTACTCATCCCTTTTAAACTCTTAAACTTTTAAACTCTTAAACTTCCCATCTCACAGGCTGGTTATTGGCGACGATATTCCGTCGCCGTCGGTGAACACTCTGTAGCTGTCGGGTTCTATTATGACACCGTTCTCGTCCTGTTTGTTGCGCATCACGATGGCGTAGCTGTAGCCCTCGATGCCGTCGGCGGTCTTGGTGCCCGAAATCACAGTCACCTGCTCACAGCTCCATCCGCGGCTCTCGTCAACGGTCTGCTCTATGGTGTAGGCCGTGAACTTGTCTTCGGAGCCTATCACGTGTGCCTCCTTGCCGTCGCCAGCGGCGGTACGCTGCCATTCCTTGTATGTGGCCATGTTTCGCTCGTTCTGCTTCTCCACACGCCAGTGCATGTCGTAGAACATACCCTCGTACCCGTCCGAGGCATACTGCAGCGTCATAGGTGACGCCAGATAGTCGCCCACGATGTTTGGAGGCGTGACGCCCTCATAAATGGGCATGTGTTGTCGCAACGAGTCCTGCTCAGCCGCCGAAAGCACCTCGTAGGGTATCTTCCCGTAAGGCACCGGCAGCCAAAGCGTGTCGTCGGTCTCCTTCATGCACGAGGATAGCAACAGGCTGACAGTTAGAATAAAAAGAGTTTTTTTCATTGTGTAGTTCACTCCAGGAGGCTCAAGCTGGTTTTGGTTTAACACAACAAAGAAAGTGGAGCCATCCTGTTCCCCCATCTCAGACGTAGGGCTTGGACTCCCTTTAATTGGCATTAAGTAGATAAGGTCTTTGTGTGACTCCACTTGGTGTATTTCGTTGCAATACGAATACAATCCAAGCAATCGGTCACCCTTATTCCGACTTAATGCCTTCGTGAAGTGTCCAAGTTCACGTCTGCGGAATAGAGAAACGCACTTTCTCGACAAACCATTTCTCTTGCGGTTTGCGAGTGCAAAGATACAAACCTTTTGGCTTTCCCCCAAGTTTATTAGTGCTTTTTTTCTCAAAAACTTGTTTTCCTTTCCTCCCTGCCCTATATTTTAAAACAGAATCGAAAAATATTTGAAAAATCATCCCGTTTTCAATCACTTTTCAAAACAAGACACTATTTATTTATAAAAGCATTTGAAATTTTTTTTCGTCAAAACTATATTATAAAAGAATAAAAGAAAAGCACTATGCATAAAATCATCTACAAACCACCGTAACAGCAAACGCCCCCACAAAACCAATAGCCTTTATAATATATAGTGGTGGGGCTTAAGAATACACCACAAAATTTGAATAATTTCCTTAAAAATTGAATACAATGGGGAAAATAAGTAATAACATGAAAATCCACTGGATTGGTCAGGTCGGCGGCCTCGTCGGCATCTCATCTCGTGGTAACGCATACTGGCGTTCTCTCGCGGAGACAGTCCGCAACCCGCGCTCTCAGGCGCAGACCGAACATCGTGCTTTGTTTGCTTTCGTATCGACATTGATACGTTACATCGGTCCAATCTACAAGGATGGCTACAAGCACTACAACACTCGCAAAACGCAGCGCTCGAACTTTTACCATCAACTCTACACCGAAGCTGTCACCGGCGATATCGCCAGCGGCTTTACGTTAGATTACACAAAAGTCTTGATTGCGCGTGGCAACCTTACACCTTGCCACACTATCGCGGCAAGCGTCGCCCCATCTACTCAGACTGCCACCATCTCGTGGTCGGACAACACTGGGGTGGGAGAAGCCTCTGCTACAGACAAGCTGATGTATGTATTATACAACGCGACGAAGCAGACGAGTGTTTACGCCTCCAACGCTGCCACTCGTGCCGAAGAGACCTACTCCTTCACCTATCCCGCCGATTGGGCAGGCGACACCGCCTACCTCTATGTGGCGTGGTCCAGTGGTTCGTCGGAGAGTGATTCTAAGATGCTCGGGATTTACTCGGTCTAACCTCCACTAACTCCAATGGCAAACAAGCCGCCCCACAAGGGCGGCTTGTTTTGTTTTAGGCTGTAGTTTGTATTATTCACGCACTTACACATTCACGCACTCAAACGATGTGCGACTACTTCAGTGCCACCTTGACTGGGCTTGAGGGGTTCGACACGGCGCTTCGCGAGGACTTTAAGACTACGTGATAGGCTACGCTCTTGGCGTTCGGGAGGCGGCTGTCGGTGAAGGAGGTCTGTGAGGGTTTGAATGAACCTACAGCCACAGGTGCTTCGCCGTCAGCGGCGCGGTAGATGATGCCGAAGAAATTGGCCTGCGGCTTGGCGGCATACTGCCACGTGAGCGCCACAGAGGAACTCTTACGGTTGTATTTGGCCTTCAGCTTGACACCGGCCTGCGCCGATGCGTCTGGTGCGAGAGACACGATGCCGCTGCGTCCTGACGAGTTGCCGGAATGGTCGATAGCCTCGACGGCATACTGCAACGCGAATACAAGTCCTTCATTGGGCACGTTGTACGTGACGTATGGAGATGCACCAATCTCAGTGGTATCGACGGTGGCAAGCCACTGCCATGTAGAGGTGCCTGCGGGCTGTGTGTAGATGTTGTACTTGACCACATCGGCAGAGGGGCTGCGATACCACTTGATGGCCGTCTTGCCGTCGGCAGGCGTGGTCGATTTCCACACGCAAGGCTCCGGGCTCACGATATCGGGCAGCAGGACCGCGATGGTGTCAGAGGGTAGCGAGTAATTGAAACGGCTATCGACGGCAACCGCATAATAGTAGGCGCTGGAGGAGATGCCTTCGACGCTTACGGTGTCGGTGGTCGAATTGCCGGTTACTATAGTTGACGAGACCTGACCGTAGGGTCCCTCACGATGGTCTGACGAGAAAACCAGATAGCCTATAAGGTCGTGGGGAGCGTTCTTGCCTGCTGCATTCCACGAAAGCGCAACGGCGGCAAGGCCGTTGTTGACACGCAAACCCGCCATCTCGGTCTTGACCAAAGAGGCACTTGCTCTGAGAGCCTGAGGCGCGGCAGGAGCGCTGACATCAACCGCAAGGTTGGGCATCATGTTGGAACACGCGAGGCGGCCGAGCGAGTCGAAAGCATAGACACGATAGTATCCGATGCCACGACTAGCAGCCAGGGTGTCGGTGAAAGTGGTCTCGGATGCTTTGAGTTTGTCGCTGACCTTGGTCCATACATCATCGAAAGATTTAGCGAAAGCCACCACGAATCCGCTGTAGGCCACGCCTTCGGGCGCACGCCACTGAAGGTTCAGAGAACTGCTGTCGGCGGCTGTGAGCTGTACGAGTTCGGGTGAGGCGAGCGGACGAGATTCAGGCATGGTGAACGCCTCGGATGTGCTCCAGCCGGAAAAGGCTGCGAAACGGTCGTAGGCACGCACGCGGTAGAGGGCGGTCTGCCCGGGAACCAACGAGTCAATATAGACGACGTTCTCGCGGGAGAGCTGGATGAGGGGGTATTCGGTTGTTTCGGACTTGTCGAGCTTTAGGACAGGTGCCCGGTTGAGGGCGTGCCATGCGGTGTCAGCAACACCTGCACCACGAAGGCTGCGCTCGACATAGTAGCCACAATAGTCGCTTTCGGGCCAATAGACAGCCACACACGATGTGCCGACCTGCTTGACGGCAGGCTGAGCCAACGACGGCATGCGGTCGTAGCGGAACTTGTTGTTGCGTACAATATGAGACACTTCGCGGCTTTCGAAGACATCGGTCACACCTGCATAGGCGATGGTATATTCGTAAACGACACCTTCCTCGACATCGCGGTCAACAAAGCGAAGGCCGGCTGCCTCGGCGTAGCGCACATCCCTGTCGGCCAACATGGTGACAAGTGTCTGGCGGGCTGCCTGCTCGTTGCGCACACGGCAGACATACTCTATAAGTGTGGAGGGGTCGTCGGCAAGCGCACGGGAAACCGAAGTGGGCGCATAGAGCGACTGTGCCAACAAGCCAGCCTCGACATTGGAAGCGCCAAACGAAGAACGTATCTGGGCAAGATCCCAAGGTTTAACAACCTTAACCACCTTTGCGGTATTTTTCTTGCCTCCGGTTCTCGTAATCTGCCAGCCATAGGCGTTGCCAAGCGACCACAGGGCGGCATCGTCAGGTGTCCACCTTAGGACCACACTGTCGCCATACGACCTGATATCCAAATCGACACTGTAAGTATTTTCACGGACAACTGAGGCGCGTCTGGACGACTGCGCGGATGCGGTAAGCGACAACACCGTCAGTATAGCTAATATAAACAGGTTCCTTTTATTCACGTTTTTCATTCAATAGTGGTTCTAAACAAAGTGTTCTATCCCTTTCGCAGCGGTCAAGGATTGACAAACTGCATTTTGGGAGAAATATAGCTCTTCACGGCCTTGTTGTAAGGCACGTGGATGGATATCCTGACATCGGCGGCGGCGTTGTGGTGGAGCGTGGTAGGCTCGCCGTTTTGTATTTCGTGGCAAATGCCGAACACCGTGTTGAGAAACGAACGCTCGTTGCCTTTCACGGTCAGGTAATAGGGGTTCACAACATAGTTGCGGTACTCGGTGCGCCTGCCCGCCTGCTTGTATTGCGTGGTGTTCACAGGGCTGAAGCTGGAAGAGAGCCAAGGCGACGACCAAGCGGGTTTTATTCCTGGATAGGACGGCACCTCGTTGGTACGCACCCAGTTGTCGAACCAATAGTCGCGACTCACAAACTGCGAGAAGGTGTTGGACCAGCTGTCATAAGCTGTGACCAGCGATGCCTTGGGCAGGGTGAAAGGCGCATCCATCGTGAGATACTGTGTCTTGACGACCGGTAGGGATATGTTCTTGTCGAAGGTATAGAGCGATTCACGCACCTCGCGCTTTTCCTTGGAGTCGAGGTTGGCAAACCACTCGGCGTATGAGTGTAACTGTGCGAAGAACGAAGCAAAGACCTTGTTCTCCTTCATAATGGCGGGCGAAACCACATCCTTAATGCAAATCACCGGTTTTTCTTTCACAAAAGCCACCGACTTGATATGGTTGCTTGTGGTGAAATGTGAGGCATTGACGCGCTGCACCTGGTCGCTGCTCACCTGCATCACGGCAGGCAGACACCAGTCGTAGGCGTCGCGCATCTGGCTGCCCTCATGGAACCAGTAGGTCGCATGGATAGGCGTGAGGTTGCCGCGATCAACAGAATTGCCGAGGGTGAAAATCTCACCGAGTTCAGCTTCGGTCATAGCTGTGAAACCGCCGTGCTTCTTTGAGACTCGCATCGACGCCGGAGCCAACATAGAGAGGTCATTCACCAAGACCGACGGGTCGTAAAGTATGGGTTTGTTTTCGAGAACCACCCACTTGGCTTTCTGCTGGTAATAGAGCAGGTGTGCATACTGGTAGTAGAACGACTCGTGCACCGCCATCCACTCGGGGATTTGCGTGTTGTAGAAGTCGTCGATTGTCTGGCGTCCATTAACTGCCAACACTGCAATCGGCGGCAGTACAACCCCGGAGGCATACTGGTTGGGGTTTTCCGGCTTGTAGATGTCGAACAGGTAGGACCTGTTTCTGAATGCGAAATAACGGTTGAGGTTGATGGTAGAAAGCTGCGATGTGATGACGGCATTAGACGGGTCAACGGTAACCTTGTCGGCTCCGAAGCCTATCCCCTGCCCTATCCTTGCCGACTCTGACGAGATTGTGTCCATCAAGGTCTTGTAGGTGGGATACATGTGGTCGAGACGGAAGTAAAGATCATAAACCGGGGTGCCCGACTGACGGCACACCGCATACTGAGAAACAGGCTCTCCTGTATAAACAGCCTTGCGCACGTATTCGTCGTAGGCCTTGGCGTAGGCCACAGTATCGACAACCATCATAGATACCACGCAGGGTGAGAAAGTGCCGCTGGCATTCTTCACCTTATATACGTTTTTCGGCATATACACCTTTATATAAGGTACCGCATCGGCGTCCGACTTGCCGGCTGCAACATAATCATACCTGCAAACTGCAGCCTGGGGGTGTCCCATCTCCTGATTGACCAAGAACACACGGAGAGCCTTGCCCTCTTTGCGCAGTTTGTCGGAACGGAAGATGTCGTCACGATTCTGCTTTATGAAAATGTAGCATGCCGAATCCAACTCGTCGCACGGAACAAACGGGTCGCCGTTGTAAGGCCATGTGAAAAGCACCTGGTTGGCCAGCGTGCAAGGAGCGTCGTCAGTCACAAAGCTGATGGATTTAGTCACGGAAGTCTCTTTGGCCTGACCGCCACTTGTCGGCAATCCCCATTTTACACCGCTTTCCTTTATCGGGACATCTTCCCTGCCCGTAAACACATCAATGGAACGGTCGCTATAGTCATCCAATCCATGGCGTTTCTCATACATGTTGGCCTTCAGAGTCAACTCGTTCTTTTCGCCTGAGGCGAATCCGCCACCAGCGGTTTCGGCCGACATTTTGTCACCTTCTTTGCCAATGGTGTAGCGGACATCGTCCTGTCCGTTGCCCACAGCCACACAGAAGCGACGAGCCTCGACGGTTCCATCGGCTTTCTCGGTGGCAATCATCACATCGTTGACGTGTGCGTTCTTTCCTTTTTCCTTATGTGACAAAGGCAACTCGGTACCAAACTCACACTGCGAGAACGGAGAGACCTTAGCCATTGACTTGTTTGTTCCAGCAAACTCAACATCATTGAAAAACTCGAAAGTGCCTTCGTCAGATTTGATTCTTGCCTTTGTCTGCGCCTCAACGCTTTCCATCTCATTGGAGGCATTTTTCTTGACTTCGGCGCCTGTGACACTCTGCGCCATAGCCACATTTCCATGCCACCCTTCGAAATCGACGCTTGCGCCCATCACTCCGTTAAGCAAAGCATCGTCGCCTTTTTTGTTCATATCCGACTCCACCCGCACGTCAGACATAGAGAGTCCTTCTCGCTTATCGGTGTTTTTCACCTCATAGGCAACGGCCGACCTCGGCTTCATCTGCATTGCTTCGGACTTCGCCGCACTCGGCAATGCCGACTGCAGTTCCTTATCCATTTTGTAAGCGTCGGGCTGCGGACGTTTGCCTTCGGTCAAGGTGAGGTCACGAACCTCGCCGTTGCCGACAAGCACAGTCTTGCCCTCAGCGCCTTTAACTCTCACACAGCTTTGTGCATCGCCGCCGTTTCTCCATGTCTCGATATCCATCACCACACCCATCGCGGCTTCGGCACCTTTTGCCTCGACATTGTTGCCCTTGAATCCCACGTTCACCGACTCACCCTTGCGTATGGTTCCCGTATATTCAAACTCATGGTTCACTCCAGCAGGCATCTGCATCAGGTGAAGCACATGGCTGTCGTGCATCAACTCGTATGCGAATATCTTCTGGCAGCCACCTTCCATCAGCTTGTTGCCAGCCGACAATTTTTCTTTGCCCATATCCACATACATACGCGAGAAATGCTCGTTTTCCAACGCCAGTACCACCACACCGTATGCGTCTAGCAGTTCTTTGTTCTCGAGCGCCATCTGCATACCGCCTTTGGCCACCCAGCTGTTTTTCTTTGGGGTGAAACCCACACCGGCGTAGCCTCCCGATACCAGTTCTTTGGCCGACTTGTTCAAAAACGCAGGGTTGTTGATGGCCATATTGTAAGCGAACACGCCGCCGAAACCGCCGCATCTGAGTGCTCCGGCTTTGACCGGCTGGTCGTATTGCTCTGCACCGAACATATACCACCAGTCAAACTGCTCGCCATTATTGTCTTTCGACGTCCCGAATGCCACATTCATCGTAGCCGTGACGCCGTCCATTACCGTAACCTTTACAGGACCGCCCCATCCGCCCAAAGGCAACTGCGACAGCTCGCCTTCAACGGTGAACATGTCGAGCTGGGCCGAAAGATGATATTTCTCACCTTTCGACGCCGCGCCTTTCGAGGCATTGATGAGACGGTCCGACTTAAAACCCCGATAAACGCTTATCTTCCTTGCGTTTCCGTTACGGTCTTTACCACCTATGGCGAAACACATCTTTGCGCTGTCGGGCTCCGACTTCTGCTCCATCGCAGGAGCCATTGCCGTGCGGCCACGCATCACTGTCTCGGGCTGTTCGTCATCGAAAAGCATGCCGCCTTTGAGTCGGAACATCTCGCCTGTGGTGTTGTATGACGATTCGTTTGAGTTCTTGATTTCAAACTGAACCGCTTTCGAATCCACGCTGTTTTCCGAGCCGACCTGGTCGTAGTACATCCTCGCACTCACAACAACCTTGTAGGTATGTCCGGCTAACACTTTCTCCTGAAGGTCTCTCATGTTGGCGACGGTCTTATCCACACCGTTCACCTGGTATATCGGTGTCGATTCGCTGCCCAGTTCATATACATATATGTCATAGACAACCAAATCCGAGTGCGAACCATCGAATTTCGACTCTTTCCACACAAGTTCTTTCAGCTCAGTCTTCTTCAGCTTCAGAGTCGTGTTGTTTGCAGCACTGCGTCCAAAGTTGAGTATCTCGGGAGCCGTCAGCACACTGTAGTCGTCGGCGCTCTCACCCCATTTGAATATCGACACACTCGTCATATCTGTGTGGCCTTCCGCACCAACAACCGAGTCGTAGCGGTTTATCTCGGGGAATTTGTCTATAAATTCCACCTTTCTGATGTGGTAGGTATTGCTGTACCTGAACGTCACATCAGCTTTCAACGTCACCATATACTGGTTGCCCTTCACTAAATCGGACGACCAGTCGCTCACCATCTCTATCGGGTTTCCGTCGTGCACCGTAATGTTCGGCAGTACCGTCTGCTTCATAGGCGGACGCGACATCGACACCGAAGTGTCTCCTACATATTCATAAAGTGATATCACATAGTCGGCCTTGCTCACCGAGTCACCCTTCACCGATGTGGCTGTAATACCCAAAGCCCCGCTGCCATCGACTGTGGCGAACGGCCTTGGCGACACAATATTGGGTTTTCTCAGCGAACGCAACACCGCCGACTTGTTGTCCTTCATCGTTGTCTTTGTATCAGTCACACCGTCTCCGTTGCCTGTGGTAGAGCCGCTACCGCTTCCACCCGACGAACTACGAGTGTTGCCTGCTATACCGCTTGTGTTCGGGCCACACCATACAAAGACCATATATTGGCTCTTTCCGTCGTTGCTCAGGTTCACCACACGGTCCGCATCAGCAGGCACAGCCTCAACCATTACGGCATACACTCCGCCGCTGTCCAGCTTCAGGTATGGGTTCGTCTGGTAGTCAAACGTGAAGAATGTGCGGCGTCCGCAATCCAATGCCGTAAGCACCGGGTTGTTATCCACAGCTTCCTGCACGTTCTGTCCGGGATAGACCTCCACAAACTGTATGACATACTCGAATGCGTTCGGCTCGAAGCAGCTGCTCGACACACCCGTCCATGCGAAGTTGGTCTTCTTGGCAGGCACCAGCTTGTCATATCCGCCTGTAGTTGACGGCGTCAGGTTGGGCGATGTCAACTCGGGCGCAATTCCGCTGTAGCAGATGTCGAAAGTGATACAGTTGCTGCCCAATACCTGTGCTGTGTCGAAGTAGTCGTGCACATCTATACAGATATGGTACGTTCCCTCCGGCAGCGTCAGGTCGCTCACTCCGCGGTACGACTCCGACAGGTTGGTGTTAAGACGACGGTAGAAATGCTGCACAAACTCTGTGCTTCCTATCCTCTTACCCATCGACGGGATGTTGATTTTGGGCATCGTGCCCACCCATCGGTCGTCCGTCCAGATTCTCGTCGTCGTGGCTTCCGACGACAGAGTCATGGAGATGAACACGTCGTGCGCGCGTCCGTCGAGCGGCGTGATGGTCAGATTGAAATAATTCATCGGGTTGTTGTAGTACGCCATAGCCGATGTCGGGAACGGTGCAGCCGTCGCCCTGGTCAGCGACACCTGCATCTCCCCCTGTGCCATGACACTCTCCATGGAGAACAGCAACACCATAATCAACCAGATACGTTTTATTTTCATAATGCTTGTTTTATGTCTGACTTAATTATTTTCAAAACTCATAACTCAAAACTCCTACAGATCCTCATCTATTCTAGCGCCCTTGTTCTTCCTGTGCTTTATTATCTTCTTCGCAAACGAGTAGCTGTAGCCCAACGATACCGTCGCCTGCAGCGAGGTGCTCACCACCTGCGCTATCAGTTCGCGGTTACTCATGTTTGTCAGCGAACCCGACAGCGACACACTATGTCCTGTTTTGGTGTCGAGTGTGAACGCCAGCATGTTGCTGAAGGTAAACTCCTGCATCTGCGAAATCGTGTAGGTGTTCTTTGTCACATAACCCAACTTCGTGTCTATGCCCTCCAAATCCGATATGTCGCCCTGCTCCTTGATGTCGTTATACGCCACCGAGCCGGCAAACGTCATACCCAGCTTCACCCTCGCCGCATCGACTATCTGATAGGTCAAACCGTAACCCAAAGTGTGTGAGTTATAAACGCTGTACTTACTGCTCGAGATGCCGTAGTCATACGATCCGTTCACCACCAAGTTCAACGCGTCAAACGAAACCTCATAGCCCGCACCAACCGTTATGGTACGCGAATCGTTGTCGGACGACGCCAGCTTGTTCAGGTTCTTCGCTTCCACCATGTTGAAGTTGAGGTTCACCGAGTGCGAGTTATCGGTGTAGAAGTTCACCGACGGCGTCATATTGGCCGTATAGGTCAGCTGGTTTACCGCCTTCGTCGGATCGAGCTCCTGCACTCCGTCGCCCTGCTTCTGCTGCACCACGTTGGCCGACACCGCCAATCCCACATAATCGCCTATCGTGGAACTCAAACTTCCGTTGTATGTATATACCTTGTTCGTGAATTTCTGCAGTTTGTTCAGGTTGTCTATCTGCGCCATTGTCGAAAGGTTCAGTGTCGCATGGCCCTTGAACATGTTCACCGATGCGTTGGCACCCAAACTCTGCAGGTTCTGCTGCTTCGACATCACACCGAGCGACTTATAGTTCGCCCCTATAATCTTGTAATCCGTTCCCACCGAGAATTTATCAAACGACAGCTTCAACGCCGCATCTCCGGCAAGCGCCACCTGAGTATTACCTCTCACCGTGTAGAGCTTGCTCTTGTTCAGCGCGGTCAGAAGGTTGTCGAAACGTTTGATGTTTTCGTTCCCCTCGGCGCTGCCACCAAGACTCGCCACCGTGCCGCTTATGCTCAGCGCCGGGTCGGTGATGTCTTCCGTAAGCACACTCATCGCACCGTTAGCCGTAAACACCATCCACTTCCAAGGGGTCACTTTCAACGTAGCTCCAACCGCCAAGTTCTCCTTAGCCTGTATCACCGAATCCCTATAAACCTGCTCACCGAAGTACGGTATGATTGAATCCAGCGAGTTGATGTCATCCTTCGCCTTCAGGAACATCACGTCGAAATAGTTCTTCTTGTTACCCACACCTATTTTCGCGCCAATGGCATTACGTCTGAACTGTGGAGTGTCGTCATACACCGAAAGCCCCATCAAGTCGTCGAGATACCTCTGGAACGCACTTCTCTTGTCCAACTCTCTATATCTCGTCGGCCTCTTAAGCGTACCGCCGAATCCGCCCAAACGCAGCAGTTTCCCTTGATACTCGAAACCGAGACCCAGGAACTGCAATCCGCTGTAGGTGTATTTCGAGAACGACATGGTGCTGAAACCCAAGTGGAACTTCCAATTTCCTATCGTAGGCGTCATACCAACCGATATCGTAGGCGTCATAAAGCCCTTCTGCTTCACATCCTCAGTAAAGTTCATGAAACTCACATCCATGAAATTGAAGTGAATAGGCAACGTGAAGTTGTAAATCTTCAGGTTGATGTTCGCATACATGGCCAACGCCAACGGGCTCGCCGTGTATTCGTCGTCAGTCGCCCACTGTGCGCTCACGTCAGCACCCAGTGTTCCCGTTATCACCAACGGGTCGGACGCCAAAAACGACTGCATCTTCTGCGTATAGGAATCCTGAAACGAAATTGTCTCCTGCGCCACTGCACGACCGCTAGGCAAAACAGCCACCAACATCGCACACGCGGCTATAACAATCCTCTTGAAATCAAATCTCATTATTATAATTGTCAGTTTATCAATATACTACATCGTTCTACGGCACTTATTGACCACAGAACATACGAAACAAAAATACAAAAAAATCTTAAATCTCCAAAAGCCAACCTCTAAAATATCTTCTGACTGATGTTTTTTTGCCCAAATTATCACCATCTAACCCATATCCGACCTTATGCACCTCACTTAGACAGCATCTGTACAGCATCTACTCAGCAGTTTTTCTCATACAAATGTCACACAAAAGTCGGAGAATTGTCAGAGAAAAAAAATCCCCCGCATGACTCTCAAAAATAATTTTCCGGAAATAAAATCTCGCCAAACATCACACTCTCCTGATCTTCACCCACTTCCACATTCTCACCGCATTCTATCGTGTCTGCAAAAATACAAATAAATTCCCCGCTCTACCAATTAATTTCCAAAAATAAGTATCTTTGCCGATTGTAAATGTGGACAGATTTGTAATGATTGCAACCACAGCAAGCTGATTACGTGCAACAAACAGCACCTTTTACGCCTGCGAAAAAAATGCTAAACACATTAGTTTCAATCACCATTCAAATCTTTTACATTGTTATCGTTCACGGCTGCGGGCGACCGCGGTCAAATTATTAACAATTTAAAAGTACAAACAACATGAGCTACTTCTTCACATCCGAATCCGTTTCCGAAGGCCATCCCGACAAAGTGGCCGACCAAATCTCCGACGCCATCCTCGACGAGTTCCTCAACCAGGACCCTGAATCCAAGGTTGCCTGCGAAACCCTCGTCACCACCGGCCTCGCCGTCGTCAGCGGCGAAGTCAAATCCGAAGCCTACGTCGATATCCAGAAAACCGTCCGCGACGTAATCAAGGAAATCGGCTACACAAAAGGCGAATACAAGTTCGAGGCCGAATCGTGCGGTGTCATCTCCACCATCCACGAGCAGTCGGTTGACATCAACCAAGGCGTTGAGCGCAAGAAGAAAGAGGACCAAGGTGCCGGCGACCAAGGCATGATGTTCGGCTATGCCTGCAACGAGACTGCCGAATACATGCCCCTCCCCATCACCCTCGCCCACATTTTCCTTCTAGAGCTCAGCGACATCCGCAAGAAAACCGACCTCATGCCCTACCTGCGTCCCGACGCAAAGAGCCAGATAACCGTCCAATACAGCGACAACGGAAAGCCTGAGCGCATCGAAGCCATCGTCATCTCCACCCAGCACGACGACTTCGGCAAAGAGGCCGCAATGCTCAAAAAGATACGCACCGACATCGAGAAAATCCTCATCCCGCGCGTGCTCAAACGACTCAATGCTGCCAACCGCAAACTCTTCGCCAAAGGTGTCTATGACGCCAAGAAGAACCCCGACGGATACAAACTCCACGTCAACCCGACCGGCAAGTTCGTCATCGGCGGACCTCACGGCGACACAGGTCTCACGGGCCGCAAGATAATCGTCGATACCTACGGCGGTCGCGGTGCCCACGGCGGTGGCGCCTTCTCGGGCAAAGACTCATCGAAAGTTGACCGCTCGGCTGCCTACGCCACACGCCATATAGCCAAAAACATGGTCGCCGCAGGTCTCTGCGACGAAGTGCTCGTACAGGTCGCCTACGCCATCGGCGTAGCCGAACCCGTCGGACTCTACGTCAACACCTACGGCACAGCCCATGTCAAGATGACCGACGGCGAAATCGCCAAACGCATATCGAAAATCTTCGACATGCGCCCCTACGCCATCGTCCAGCGTTTCGGCCTCAAGAACCCTATCTACAAAGAGACCGCCCGCTACGGCCACATGGGACGCGACCCAAAGCTAGCCACCAAAACCTTCGAAGTGAACGGCAAGAAAGTCAAGCGTACCATGAAGCTCTTCAGCTGGGAGGCACTCGACTACGTTGACAAAATCAAGAAAGCGTTCAAACTCTAACCCATACCTTTACAAAGCGAAAACGCTCACTGCCGCAAAGCCGTGAGCGTTTTTCTTTATCGTTTACCCTTCTTTATTTATTCTTCTGCTCTCGTGCCGTTGGCAGGCAGGTTGGTTCCCTCCACCGTCACCGCTACTGCGTTTGCAATGGACATTCCCTGATACGTGAGTGTTCCCGAACCGTTTATAGACATCGTGGCAAGCTCTATCGACAGGTTATCCTCCACCGGTGCCGCTGTCGGCTGTGTGAACGTAATAGTGCCGGTCAAATCAATCGGAACCGCATTAGCCACCGTTATCGTCTCGCTGATTTCAGCCGGCGCTATCGACATCGTGCCGTTTGCATACGTCGCTGTGGTATTGAACGAGAACGTCACAGGGTCTCCCATTCCCAGGTTCACAGTCATTGAACCAATGACATTTAATTGGTTTCCGCTCCCCTCTTCAACCACAAAGCCGAGAAGGGTTCCTTCCATAGAAACATCCTGATCCATATCATCTGGTGCCTCCTGACCAGCCAAAGTCATAATTGTGCGCAGTGACTCACTGAACGTGACGGTCATGTGCACCGTTGCTCCCTCAACAAACATCATATCCCAGCTTCCCAGGAACGGGTTCACCGCTGCCGGCTCTCCGCCGTGCGAAGTCGTGTCGGTCGGAGTCTGGTTTTGATTCTGGTCGTCAAGATTTTCTTTCTTGCAGGAGAAAAGTCCCACAAGTGCAATTGCCATTAATGCCACAAAGATTTTTTTCATATTTGTAAAGTTTTAGGTTGCTTAATAACAACCGCAAAGATACGAAAAAAATATTTCATCCAACAACTTTCTCCCTTTTCTGCATTCATTCCATGTAATCAACCTCACGTTTCAACCCTTCTGCAACACTCTTTTCTCCTCAATCTTATCTCCATGAAAAGAAATACTCGCACCATTCAATGTGCGAGTATTTTCTTTTACGGTTGCCGAATTCTAATATGTATTCAGCACATTGGGAATTCCATTTTTATTTTGTCCCATGTGCCTTCAGCTGTTCTCCGTTCACTGTCACTGTCGCCGCATTCGGAATCTCTTGGCCAATTAGGGGTATCGTCACCGTACCCACACCGTTGATATCCAGTGTCGCTATCGTCACGTCCAGTACTCCGTCTGTTGGGAATCCTGTCTGTTGTTCAAAAGTGATTTGTCCATCCAAAGCCATCGTCCCCATCGTCATAAACGGCACACTCTCACTTATCGTAGCCGGCTGTATCATAAGACCGTTTTCCGTAAACACTGCCGTTGTGTTAAACGAAACGTCAAACGGATCCACATCGATTCCCATGCTTGAGTTCAAATCCAGTGTTATCGTACCCGACACAGTCATCTGACTGCCCGAACCCTGCGATATAGACATTGCCATCGGCGTCCCCGCAAACGACACAATCTCATCCATGTCGCCGAATGCCAGTTCTTGTCCTATCGCCGACAGAGCCGTACTCAAAATCGGATTCACCGTCACCACCACATGTGCGTTCGAGTTTCCGTAAAGCTCCATATTCCACTGTCCCACAAACTCATCCGCCGTCCGCTGCGGAGTCGGGTCATCGCCTGGCTGATTTCCTCCGCCACCGCCCGGCTGATTACCGCCTCCCTGGTTTCCTCCAGTGTTGGTGGTTGTTGTAGCGTTACCCTCTTCTACGTTCTCTTTCTTGCAGGAGTAGAGGCCGACAACCGCAAGAGCCAAAATGACAAAGACAATCTTTTTCATGATTTCATAATTTGGTTAATTAACAACCGCAAAGGTACTAAAAAAATTTTATTATCCAACAACTTTCTGTATTTTTGCAAAGAATAACAATCCATAACGCCACCATGAAACACACTTTCATCCTCCTCCTGATGGCCGTCTGCGCCACCGCTTTCTGTCAGCAGCAACCCAACCTCGGCATCATACCCACACCGCAGCGCGTGGAAACGCTGCAAGGCACCTGCAACCCGTCGAAAGCCAAAGTCAAGGAGCAGAAAGTCTCGCAACTGCCCGCAGAGGCCAACCAGGACCAGGCCTACAAGCTCGTCATAGAACCCAAAAACATAACCATACAATATGTCGAAACCCCGGGCTTACAAAACGCATATCTCACCCTCAACCAGCTGAAACAACTGTACGGCGAAAACCTTCCCTGCGTCGCCATCACCGACTGGCCCGCTTACAGATGGCGCGGATGGATGGACGACATAAGCCGAGGTCCCGTGCCGCATGCCGAATACCGCCAAATCCAATGGATGACGCTCCACGCGTTGAAATACAACTTCTGCAACTACTACACCGAACACACGCTATACCAAGCCGAATACCCCGACCTGGCACCCGAATACGCCGCAAAATGCAAACCCCATCCCGACGAGTTCATCAACCTGCAGCTCTTCGCCCACGCCGAAAAGACACTCCGAATACCGTTCTACCAGAACATGATGGATTCGAAGGCCAACTTCAACCCCTCGGAGGAAGCCACATACAACTTCTTACGGCAGCGCATAGCGGCAGCCATCGACCGCATCCCATCATCGCCTTTCTTCATCATCAACTGCGACGAGACGGAGCAGCTCGGCTCGGGCAGAGCAAAAAAACTCGTTGATGCGAAAGGTGCCGACCAAGTGTATATCGACCACCTCAACCGCTGCTGCAAAATCATCAAAGAGGAGTCTCACAATTCAAAATTCAAAATTCAAAATACTGAGTCGCAACCTCAAAATTTATGTTGATTCTTTTAATATATGTAGGAATACTG
>JAFZXE010000021.1 GCA_017616895.1 Bacteroidales bacterium | reverse complement strand
TATGATTTATGAGTGGAGAGTGTTGATAGGTTGATATGTTGATAGGTTGATAGGTTGTCGGCTGAGCCGACGGCATACCAGATAAGTTGATATGTTGATAGGTTGATATGTTGATATGTTGATATGTGGATATGTGGATAGGTTGATATGTGGATAGGTTGATAGGTTGATATGTTGGGTTCTGTTTTCATTTGTCAATTCACAATTCTGCGATTAATGTGAGCGAATTGCTATGCAATCATGAACACCATTGAATAAATAAAATCAAGTGAATAAATGCAAGCTCGCTTGTTTTTCCGAGCCGAAGCAGAATGACGCCGAAGGCGACAATTCACAATTTCACAATTTCACAATTTCACATCTTCACAACTTCTAAATAATGTCTCATTATCCTCTCTTCTAGGTTGTCTATGCCTAAGATTTCAGCGGCGGCATGATAAATCTCTCTAATGTCGGCACCGCTGTCGTCGGTCTCAAGAAAGATTCGGTCAGGGTCGGCTTTCGAGAGCGTCTCTCTCACCTTCTCGCGTCGTTTGTCCAGAATGGCGGCACCGAACGAAACTTCGATGTCGGCCTTCAACAACTGGTTGTACAGTTCTGTCGAACCTGTGAATCCGTGAACCACCCAAGGCGTTTGCTTATGAGTTTTCCGTAATTCCATCAGTTCGTTGAAGGCTTTCACGCAATGTATCACCAAAGGCTTGCCCAGCTGTTCCGCGATTTCTATCTGACGCACAAACACCTCCATCTGCCGTTCCCACGGCGTGTCGCAGCACTTGTCCAACCCGCACTCGCCTATCATCTGCGCCCCCTCGGCCGCTAACATGAACCCCTCCCATAATCCGTCCTGTGCGGCTAGCATCCCACTGTCATTAACGCTTGTGCGGCTAGTACTTATCGCCCGTGCGGCTAGCACCCAGGGGTGGATACCGAAACAGCGGGGGGTGATGACACCCTCCGCTGTCGGTCTGTGTGTATGGAAGTCGAGAAGAGGCATTTATCTCTTCTTGATACTCAGAATCTCGCGAGCCTCGTCGCTGGTTGCCACTTGGCGACCCAGCAGTTTGGCCATACGAACCACTTTGTCAACCAGTTCGCCGTTGCTCTTGGCCAGCACTCCGCGCTCGAGGTAGAGGTTATCCTCGAAGCCGACGCGAACGTTGCCACCCATCACGATAGCGGGAGCGGCCAGCGTGAAAGCGTGACGTCCTATGCCCGTAGCCGTCCAGGTCGAGCCGGCGGGGATGTTCTTCACCAGCCAGCAGAGGTTATCGACGGTGGCTGGGGTGCAGCCCGGCACACCGAGTACGAAGTTAAACTGCATCGGACCGCCCGGCACCTCGCCTTTGCGGGCCATAGTGAGGATGGTGTCGAGGTGACCCATCTCGAAGCACTCGTATTCGGGTTTGATGCCCTTCTCAATCATTCTCTTGCCGAAAGCACGCATTGTCGGCATGGTGTTGTCGAATATCTCGTCGCCGAAGTTGCAGGTACCGCAGTCGAGCGTCGCCATCTCCGGTATGGGCGTCGTGTTGGTTGAATCCAGACGCTCGTCAGGTGTCATTCCCACAGCGCCGCCCGTCGAAGGGATAAGTATCACATTCGGGCAGGCTTTGTAGATAGCCTCTTCGCACTCCTGAAAGCGCACATGGCTCTGTGTCGGGGTGCCGTCGTCTTCACGGACGTGCAGATGCACGATGGCTGCTCCGGCATCGACGGCCGACTTGGCTTCGCGCACGATTTCTTCAACGGTGTAGGGAACATTGGGGTTCTGCTCTTTGGTTACTTCCGCGCCGCAGATGGCGGCAGTGATGATAAGTTTATCCATATTTATTTTTGTTAGATTGTTTGACAAAATTCAATTTGCAAAGGTACGAAAAAATAACGTTATCGTAGGACAATCATTTCTACTAGATTGTTACTTGAGCATCTTATCAACATCCGTCTGTGTGAAATCTTGGGGGTAAGGCTCTTTTGGGTGGCCGATTTTGTCGTATTTTTGCGGGGTGATAAATAAATATGTCAATATGTCACTAATTAAGTCAATATCAGGTATTCGCGGCACCATCGGTGGCCGTCCGGGAGAGGGCTTGAGCCCTATAGATGTAGTAAAATTCACCTCGGCTTTCGCCACTTTCCTCCAGCGACGCAAAGGTGCGAAACTCACTATGGTGGTGGGTCGTGACGCTCGTCTCTCGGGCGAGATGGTTGACCGCCTGGTCGTTGGCGCTCTGGTGGGTATGGGCGTCGAGGTGATTGAGACGGGCCTTTCGACCACTCCGACCACCGAGATGGCGGTGATAAACCACAAAGCCGACGGCGGCATCATCATCACGGCGTCGCACAACCCGGTTCAGTGGAACGCGCTGAAGCTGCTCAACAGCCGGGGTGAGTTTATCGACGCGGAAGAGGGCGCCGAAGTGCTGCGCCTTGCGGAGGAGGACGACTACAGCTATGCGGAGGTGCACGACCTGGGGAGGGTGACTGTAGATGACTCAACCATCGACCGTCATATAGAGCAGGTTCTGGCGCTGAAACTCGTTGACCGCGACGCTATCGCAGCCGCCCATTTCAAGGTGGCGGTGGATGGGGTGAACTCGACCGGCGGCATCGCCATACCTCGTCTGCTGAGGGCGTTGGGGGTGACGGATGTGGTGGAGCTGAACTGCGAGCCGACGGGCCGTTTTGCGCATAACCCAGAGCCGATACCGCATAACCTGACGCAGATTTCGGAGACGGTGCGCGAAAACGGCTGCGACCTGGGTATCGTGGTTGACCCCGATGTGGATAGACTGGCGCTGGTGTGCGAGACGGGCGAGATGTTTGGCGAGGAATATACGCTGGTCAGCGTGGCCGACTACGTGCTGCAGCACACGAAGGGCAACACGGTGTCGAACCTCTCGTCGTCGCGTGCATTGCGCGATGTGACATCACGATACAGCGGGTGCCAGTATAACGCTGCCGCGGTGGGGGAGGTGAACGTGACGACGCTGATGCGTAAGACGGGCGCCATAATAGGGGGCGAGGGCAACGGCGGTGTGATATACCCGGAGCTGCACTACGGACGCGACGCGCTGGTGGGTGTGGCGCTGTTCCTCACGCTGCTGGCGAAGAGGAGGATGAGGGTGAGCGAGCTGAGAAAGACGTATCCGGAATATATCATATCGAAGAACCGCATCGACCTGACTCCGGATATCAACGTCGATGACATCCTTGCGCGCCTCGCGGCCAAGTACGAGGCGATGGGCGACTGCGAGGTGACGACCATCGACGGCGTGAAGATTGACTTTGCCGACGGCTGGGTGCACCTGCGCAAGAGCAACACGGAACCAATAATAAGAGTTTATAGCGAGGCGAAAGACGAGGCCCGCGCCAACGAACTGGCGCAGAGTGTGATGATTAGTTTTAAGCTGTAAGTTTTAAGTTTTAAGTGGTCTTGTCATTACACAACTTCACAACTTAACAGTTTCACAACTTAACGTATCAACGTATCAACGTATCAACATAAAAACAATCGATTTCTCATGGAAGAAAATAATAGTTATCGTAAATTGACTCGCAGCGTTACGGATCGTCGTATCGCTGGCGTATGCGGCGGTATCGCCAAATATTTGAACATCGACCCAACTGTCGTGCGCATCGGATTTCTTGTGGCGCTGATATGCGGCAGCATAGGCTTCTGGGCCTATCTGATTGTCTGGATCGCCGCCCCGGAAGAGGGAAGGTAGGTGCGTGCCCGACAGGGGTGCGTGCCCGCACAGGGCGGTTGAAGATGTGAAGTTGTGTAGTTGTGAAGATGTGAAAATTGAAATCTTAACATCTTCACTCCTTAACAGCTTATCATATCAACATATCAACGTATCAACGTATAAGCTGTAAGTTTTAAGCTGTAAGTTTTAAGTTTTAAGCTGTAAGCTGTAAGTTTTAAGTTGTAAGTGGTCTTGTCATTACACAACTTAACAACTTCACAACTTAACGTATCAACGTATCAGAAGTTGACCGTCATCAAGGTTTTGTGCTTATGCTGGCGGGTTGTGAGGCTTTTGCCGTTCTCGTATGCCTGTACGTTGACGGTGATGCTGTCGGCGTTGCAACCTGCCTTAATGAGCGATTCTCTCACGGCTTGGACTCGCTGAAGGTCGAGGTTCGTTGATTTGTTGAGGTCTTGGGCTTCGGTATAAGCCGTGATGGTGATTGGGCGTTCGATTTGTTTTACGGTATTTGCCACGCGGTTAATGACGGCTCTGGAAAGGGGCGTGAGAGTGGCTTTTGAATTGGTGAAGAAAATACCGTTAAGGGGCAGGTTGCTTGCGCCCTCGCTCATTTGCCGGTTTGTGGCTGTCACCAATATGGTGTGCTCTTTTTTAGCGAGGGTGGTGGTGCGAAGGTCTATGCTGCCTGAGGAAGGATAGTAATCTTTGCCGGCAATGTAGTATTCGTATTGTTTGCCGAGAGGAAGTGTTATGAAGAAGCTGCCGTCAGAGGGGTTGGTGGTGTATCGGCCGCAGGAATTTCCGGTATTGAGGTCGTTCCATCGTATTTCGACGGAGAGAGGGTTGCCTTTTGTGTCGGAGACACGTCCGGTGAGGGTGGCGACGGTGCAGGGTCTCATGGCTTCGGGCAGCTCGATTGTGCAGATGTCTTGAGACTCGCCTTGTTTTGTTGACATATATGCGGTGGTGCCGTCAACACTTACCGAGAACCAGCAGTCGTCATCCACTGTGTTTATCTCTTTGCCGAGGTTTACGGGTTCGCTCCATTCCGTCCAGCTGTCGTCCGAGAGTCGAGTGGATTTGAACACGTCGAATCCGCCAATGTTCGAGTGACGGTTTGAACTGAAATAGAGTGTTTTCATGTCGGCATGGAGGAATGGTGCGCGGTCGTTGCCGAAGGTGTTGATCACGGGACCAAGACCGATGGGCTCGCTCCAATTGCCTTTGTCGTCGAGGGTCGAGACGTAGATGTTCATGGATGGTGCGACTTCGTGCTCGGTTTTGGTTCGGGCGGCGAAGAGTATGGCCCGTCCGTCGGCAGTTATCATGGCATCAGATTGCCAGTTGCCGAGTTTCAGCTCTTTGGGTAAGGGTTTCGGCATACCCCAGCCCAGTTCGTCCTTTTGGGATATAAGCAGTTTCCCGTTCTGGAATATGATGATTGTCTGTCCGTCGCGTGAGATTGACGACGGCGACTCGTTGTGAACGACTGTGTTCAAGCCTGGAACGGGGTAGGCCCGGCGCCATTGTCCGGCAGCGTTCTTGGTTGACATGAATATGTCTTCGCCACCGATGTTGCCAGTTCGGTTTTTCCCCGCGAAGTATAGTGTCTGCTCGTCGGCGCTCACCACAGGCGAGTATTCGTCGCCGATAGTGCTGTTGACGGTTCCGTCCAACACTCGGCGGGTTATCTTCATGTCGGGAGCAGAGACGATGGCTCTCAGGGATGCATAGTCCTCATTGCCGGCAAAGATTTCCTCAAACTCGTCAACAGTTTTTTTGACATATTCCCACTTTCCGCGACGGGCATCGTGTTCTATCATATAGAGCAGCAGGTCGTATGCGATGCGGTAGGGGGCGATGGCTTTGATGGCTTTGGAGACACTGGTGCGGTCGTTTGTCTGTATGTCCAATATCGCGTCTAGGGCATCTTGGTCTTTCTTTTTCAGGTCGGCGGGCACGGTGCGTTCGTATGTCGATTCAAACTCCGATATGCGGTCGCTGTTGACATACAGGTCGTGTATTGCCCGTATGATGGTGTCGCGCAGAGATGTGTCGCATTTGAGCAGGCTCCATTCAAGCCCGTCGGCGTTTTTTGTCTCTATCGATATTTCGGCTATAATCCGTTTAGCCTCTTTGTTTTTCGTTCGGTTTTCAGGATGTCGTTCTATGTAGCGTTTGAAACTTTTCCAATCCTTGGGGTCGGTCTCTTTGCTGAAGTTTATGGCGCTGGCTTTGCGTCTGGCTGCTGAGGCGTAAGGGCTTTCCGGATAGTCGTCGGCATAGCGGCGGAATGCCTCTTCCGTGTTTTGTGCAAGAGCGCGGTAGTACATCATGCTATAGACCTGCATCTCGGCCTCCTCGGCCTCTTCGGCGTCGGGGTAGTCGGCCACATAGCGTTCGTAAGCTGTCAGGGTGTTGATGCTTTTGGCTTTTGAGTAGGCCAGCGCCTGCATCCTTTGTTCTGCTTCCATGGCTTTCGACGACTCGGGGTGCAGGGCCAGGAAATGCTCGTAGCCCTCGACGCTGTTCTCGTTTTCAGCAATTTGGTAGTCAATCCCGCTAATACCCTCTCTCGCTGCATAATCCAGTTCTTTGGTCATCGTCTGGGCATAGTGTTCCCTGAAATGGTTGTAGGCCCCCTTTGTGTTAACCGCCTGGGCGTCCGACAGGGCCAGCGCCGTCACCTCCGCCAGTTTCTGCTCCACATTTTCAATCGTAAGTCCGTCGCGTCGCAGCAGGCTGCGTTTCAAGTTGCTGAGTCCTTCCAGCAGGCTCTTTGCACGTAGCAGAGCGCCGTATGCACGTTCGTTGTTGCGGTGAGGGTTCTTCGATTCTCCACACACAAGCCCCAGCATATAGCAGTTCATCACATCTGTCGAGTCCTCTTTGTAGGCCTTTTCCGCCTTCTTCTCCGCTTTAGAGTAGTTCCTGTTTTGCAGCTCCTTCCATCCTGGTTGGTTGGAAGTCTGGGCTCCGACAGCAAAAACCGCAACCGTAAATATCGCGAATATCGTCAGTCTTTTCATTGTTATCTCGGTCTGATTCAATTTGCAAAAATACGTTTTTTATTGTAAAAAGTGTATATTTGCGTCGCTGCCGGGGAACATGTCTTTATGTAGAATCTCCACAGCAACAGTTCTTTAGAATAACTAAAAATCGCTGAGGTCGGCTCTGTAATGGGGTCGCCAAGAGGGAATCACGTGGAAATCGTGAGCTGTCGCGCAACTGTAATTCGCCGGTGACGGGTCGATAACATGCCATTGGGGGAAAGTCCCTGAGAAGGTGTCGGCCAAGAGGTGATGAGCCAGGAGACCTGCCTCGGATGATTCGGCAATGCTTTCGCGTCTAAAAGGCGGTTGTTGAAAATAGAATAATGGTTCAGAGTTCATACTTTTGTTGTATGTTTTCTGTAAGCTGAAAAAGGAAAATCGGTTCGTGTGTGATGTTTTTTCGCTGGCATTGTCGATAGGATAGACAAAATGCTGACGAACAATAAAACATTATATACTATGAACTGGAAAGAAGAGTACAAAAGAAAAGTATCGACACCGGCAAAAGCAATCAAAGACATCCACGACGGACAATGCGTCGTGATGGGACATGCGGCGGCGGCTCCGAGAGTCATACAGCAGGAATTAGCCAACCACTGTGAGGACTACAACGACGTGTTGATATTCCACATGACCACGTTGGGAGACAACCCATGCTACAAGCCACGCTGTTTCGGCCACTTCAGACATGTGAGCAACTTCCTATCGGCCAACTCGAGAGATGTCGTCGAGCGCCGCGAGGGCGATTTCTTCCCGGCCTACTTCAAAGATGTGCCGGCGATGATCGGAACCGACATCCCATGCGACGTCGCCGTGTTTCAAGCCACACCGCCCAACGAGGAGGGCTACTGCTCGCTGGGAGTGAGCTGCGACTATGCCAAAGCTGCGATTCGTGCAGCCAAGACGGTGATTATCGAAACCAACGAACTTATGCCGTTCACCTACGGCGACACGCTGGTACACATTTCGCAGATGGACCACATCATACCCTGCGCCTACCACCTGCAGGAGCTGCTGCTGCCGTCGGCAGGAGATGTCGAGATGGCGATAGGTAGAAACTGTGCTTCGCTAATAGCCGACGGCTCGACGCTGCAGCTGGGCATAGGAGCCATACCCGACGCCGTGCTCGCAGCGCTGGGCGACAAGAACGACCTGGGCATACACAGCGAGATGATATCTAACGGAATCATAGACCTGGTGAAACGGGGCAACATCAACGGCAGTCGCAAGACCTTGCATAAGGGGAAGGTGGTGGTGACGTTCATCATGGGCAGCCGCGAGCTGTATGAGTTTGTTGACGGGAACCAAGATGTGGAGTTTCACCCCGTGGATTATGTGAACAACCCGCTGATCATCGCCAAAAACGACCGAATGATTTCGATAAACTCGTGTCTGGAGGTTGATTTGCAGGGACAGGTGGCGAGCGAGACCATCGGCATAAGGCAGTATAGCGGCATAGGCGGGCAGGTCGATTTCATTCGAGGCGCGTCGCTGGCACGCGAAGGGAAGGCCATCATAGCCATGCGCAGCACCGCCGCAGGCGGCAAGATTTCGAGAATCAAACCGTTCCTCACCGAAGGAGCCGCCGTCAGCACCTCACGCAACGACGTCGATTATATCGCAACCGAATACGGCATAGCACGCCTCAAGGGGCGTACGCTGCAGCACCGCGCCGAAGACCTCATCCACATCGCACACCCCGACTTCCGACCGGAACTGATTGAGGAATACGAGAAGCGCTTCAAGTGCAAATACCAAGAATGAAGATAGTTTCGTTATACTATAAGTAGTCAGCTGTCAGCTGTCAGCGGTCAGTTAACATCCTCACATTTCAACACCTTAACACCTTAACATCTTTACATTCACCTCGCTAACATAATAACGCAATCATCCATGTTTCATCAAATCAATATAGTAGAAATCTTCAGCGCCTTCCTTGTTATGTTCGCCATCATCGACATAACCGGGTCGATACCCATCTTTGTGTCGATGCGCAATCAGGGCAAAGCCATCAAACCTTTGCAGGCCACGCTGGTGGCGTTGCTGCTTTTCGTAGCTTTCTATTTCGTCGGCGACGCCTTGCTGCGACTCTTCAGCATCGACTCCTCATCCTTTGCCGTTGCAGGAGCGTTGGTGTTGTTCATCCTTGCGCTGGAGATGGTACTTGGCAGGGAGATTATCAAGAACGAGCCGACTGCCAGCGGTGCCAGCGTCGTGCCTGTTGCCTTCCCCCTCATAGCAGGGCCCGGAGCCATCACCGCGCTGATTTCGCTCAGAGCCGAGTATGCGTCGGTCAACATTCTGATAGGCCTGTTCCTCAACATAGTGTTGGATTATTTCGTGATACGCTTCCTAGACAAAATTGCCAACAAGCTGGGAACCGACGTGATATATGTGCTTCGCAAGTTCTTCGGAGTCATCCTCCTCGCCATGTCCGTCAAACTCTTCGCCGGCGGCATAACCGGAGTGTTCGGGATAGAATGAGTGACTTAAAAACTTAAAACTTACAGCTTAAAACTAAAAAAATATGTATCTTTGCCCCTCGTAATCTTAAACGATTGTAATATGAAAAAGACAAACATTTTCAAGACATTGGTGCTCGGAGCAGCTTTCTGCTTCGCATCTTTTACTGCCAACGCACAGTTCGAATTCGGCCTCAGCCTTACTGGTGGCATATCTACTGGCGACATGAAAACTAAAATCCCCGTATCAGGTGCTTTGATGGGTAACTCACAAGGCTTGATGGGTACTCAGTACATTATGAATAGCTCGTCCGATATGCTTGGTTTCGCATTCCGTTTCGGCTATCGCATCCCTATCAACAACAGCGAGTATGGCGAGGTTCTCCCATACGTCGAGGTCAACGGCTTCTGGAACCGTCCCAACAAGGATTTGCGCAAACAGTTTGACGAGGCCAACAACACCTATCCTCAGTACATCAACGTGCCTCTCTACATCGGTGCGCAATACCGCTACCCGGTGACCGACATCATTATGCCCTACGCTGAATTCGGCATCGGTTACGACCTGCTCTTCATCTCGAGCGAGTATGGCAAGGCCCTCAATGCTGGCGACGACTATCGCTACAATGCCAAGGGTGCTCTCTCGGGCAATGTGGGCGTTGGTTGCTTCTTCTCCGACTGGGTGTCGGTCGGCATATACTACTACGGCTTCGGCTCGCACAAGATTATGCTGAAAGAGAACTCGGAAATCGACCCATTACCAATCTCCGACTTGGCTGCGCGTTGGACTCAGTACTATGGCGACGGCGTCTCGTTGCAGTACAACCCCAAGCCCGTCACCCGCGACTTCGGCACTGTGGCTCTCCGTCTCAACTTCCACTTCGGACCTCACAAATAAGATTAGTTGAATCTGAGCATAAAGAATAGGGGCGTTCCGACGGAACGCCCCTATTTGTTTACCACCCCCCAAAGGGTCACTAACTTTCAAAATTCGACTTTCAGAATTCAAAATTATAACTATTCCACTCTCCGGAGTTGCACGTCTTTGGTGACTGTGGCGGAGCCGTAGTTCCAGTTGCCGTCGCCACCCGT
This sequence comes from Bacteroidales bacterium, assembly GCA_017616895.1. Taxonomy (GTDB): domain Bacteria; phylum Bacteroidota; class Bacteroidia; order Bacteroidales; family P3; genus Colimorpha. The sequence continues at coordinate 57,192 of JAFZXE010000021.1, read as the reverse complement.
GAACTGTGCGTCCTTGAACAACACATGTACCACGGTGTCGGCATACACGCCATTCTCCTCGCCATCGACGTCGATGAACTTAAGATACATTGTGTCGGTATATGGGAACTGGTAGGTTGAGATGTCGTAGCGTCCGTTGCTGTCGGTCACTACATCGGAAGACTCCCAAACTTCGTCGTTGAAGTTTTCGGCTGAAAAATTTATCTTCACCTGAATGCCACTTATGGGCTCTCTGTTCTGGTTGGTCACCTGCCCTTTGACGGTATAGGTTGCTTCGGGAACGCCGTACTCGCAGGCAATAGGCGACGACGTCTTGTCGCATGAGAGGTTGATGCCCAGCATCCCCCCCAATGCTACATACAGCCAGTTCTTAAGTTTGAGGTACTTGATTTTCATGATTCAAGTTTAACTCACTTCATTTTATTTGATTTATCGGTGTTCGCAGCCTTCGGCACAAGATTCAAATTCCAAGTCAGCGGTCAGCAGTCAGCAAATACATTTGTCTATTCACTATTCACACATGCTTTAGCATTGATGAGCACCGCTGAATAAAATTAAATCAAGCGAATAATTCACAATTCACAATTCACAATTCACACCGTTCACTGAATCTTCTCAAACCCCAGATACGGTCTCAGCACTTCGGGCATCACTATGCCGTCGGCCGTCTGGTTGTTCTCCAGCAGTGCAGCCATAATGCGGGGCAGAGCCAATGCCGAACCGTTCAACGTGTGGGCGAGTTTCATCTTGCCGTCGCTGTCTTTGAAACGCAGCTTCATGCGGTTGGCTTGGAATGTCTCGAAGTTCGATACCGACGACACTTCGAGCCAGCGTTTCTGTGCCGCGCTCCACACCTCGAAGTCGAAAGTCATAGCCGAAGTGAAGCTTATGTCGCCGCCACAGAGTTTCAGTATATGGTAGGGGAGGCCCAGTTTGTCGAGCAGGCCGCCCACATGTTTCTTCATCTCTTCGAGCTGCTCGTATGAGCGGTCGGGGTGTTCGATGACCACAATCTCCACTTTCGAGAACTCGTGCAGTCGGTTCAATCCTCTCACGTCCTTGCCATAGCTGCCGGCTTCGCGACGGAAACACTCTGAGTAGCCCACGTGCTTGATGGGGAACTGGTCGGCCGACACAATCTCGCCGCGATAGATGTTTGTGATGGGCACTTCGGCGGTGGGGATCATATAGAATCCGTCGAGCGGGATAGCATACATCTGACCCTCTTTGTCGGGCAGCTGGCCGGTACCCAATCCCGATGCCTCGTTCACCATCAACGGCGGCTGAATCTCTACAAATCCTGCATCGGCGGCTTCGTTGAGGAAGAAGTTTATCAAAGCTCTCTGCAGACGGGCGCCTTTGCCTTTATACACAGGGAATCCCGCGCCTGTTATCTTGTTGCCCAGCTCGAAATCGACGATGTCGTATTTGGCGCAGAGCTCCCAGTGGGGCAGTGCGTCGGCTGGCAGTTCGGGTTTCTTGCCGAATTCGCCCACCACCACGTTGTCGGCCTCGCTCTTTCCTACGGGCACCGTGATATGAGGTGCGTTGGGCAGTGAGATGAGCTCTTCGTCGAGCTGACTGCTGACCGCCGCCTGCTGCTCGCTCAGTTCTTTCTCTTCGGCTTTCAATGCAGCCGTCTGCGCTTTTGCTGCTTCGGCCTCTTCGCGCTTGCCCTGTTTCATAAGGGCGCCGATTTCTTTCGCAATGCGGTTCTGGTCGGCTTTTATGGCGTCGGATTTGGCTTGCAGCGAACGACGCTGCTCGTCGAGTTTGATGATGTTGTCTATACGGTTTTCAACGTCCTGTACGTTCTTGATTTTAAGTCGGGCGATAACCTCGTCGCGGTGCTCTTTGATGTACTGTAATTGAAGCATATCTGTAATCGTTTGTTACAATTTAGAAATAACGCTTTCGGTTATGGTTTATTGTCTGTTATTTTGCCATTATCGCAATAAGTAGCGCAACTTGCGCTGCGAGTATCAGGGGGACTCCTATGATGAATTTCTTGTGCTTTGTCTTGTGTCTGAAGACCAACATCCCCAGCAAAGCTCCGATGCTTCCGCCAACGACGGCAAGCGTCAGCAACATGCTTTCGGGTATGCGCCATTTCCCTCGTTTGGCTTTGAGTTTGTCGATGCCATATATGAAGAATGTCACGAGGTTGATGGCTATGAGGTATATTTCTAGGATGGATATCATTGTGTATTAGATTACTTGCCCACGCAAAAACGGGAGAATATCGTTCCCAGCACTTCGTCGGTGGTCACTTCGCCCGTGATGGTGCCGATATGGTATATGGCGTCGCGAAGGTCTATGGCGATGAGGTCGGACGGGGTTTGCTGTTCGAGACCTTGCTTCACGAGACGTATGGCTTCCAACAGGTGTTGCATGGCGTCGTAGTGGCGCAGGTTGGTCAGCATAGCCCCGTCGCCTGTCTCTTTGAATGGTGCCACGATGGCTTGCTTCAACTCCTCAAGGCCGGTGCGGTTCTTCGCTGAGATGTTAAACTGTTGATATGTTGATGTGTTTAATGTTGATATGTTGATATGTTGATATGTTAATATGTTGATGTGTTGAGATGTCTGTATTGTCGTGGAGGTCGCATTTGTTGAGGGCAATGATGGTTGTCCCTTGGATAGTTGGAATATTGTTCAGATTGTCCTTGTCAGCTGCTTCCACAACATAAATCATCACGTCGGCTTCCTTTGCCGCTTTCAGGCTTCGGTCGATGCCGGCCTGCTCTATGGGGTTGTCCGTATGGCGTATGCCGGCGGTATCGATAAAGCGAATGAGGAGTCCGTCGATGGTGATTGTGTCTTCGATAGTGTCGCGGGTGGTGCCGGGTATGTCGCTCACAATGGCGCGGTCGTCGTCGAGCAGCGCGTTCAGCAGCGTACTCTTGCCTGCGTTGGGTGGTCCTACGATGGCTACCTTCACTCCGTTCTTCACGGCGTTTCCTGTCCTGAAGCTCTCCACCAGCCGTGTAGCTTCGTTCTCTATGTTTTGTGTCAATGCCGTCAGGCGGCTGCGGTCGGCAAACTCCACGTCTTCTTGGCTGAAGTCGAGCTCCAACTCGAGCAATGCGGTGAGGTCGAGCAACTCCTGCCGCATCTCTTTGAGTTTCTGCTGGTAGCCGCCGCGAAGCTGACTCATAGCCAGTTGGTTCGAGACTTGTGATGTCGAGTTTATGAGGTCGGCAACCGCTTCTGCCTGCGAGAGGTTAAGCCGTCCGTTGAGGAAGGCTTTTCGTGTGAACTCACCCGGTTCGGCCATCCGTGCGCCAGCTTGTATGAGCTGCTGCAATATGGCTTGCTGTATATATATCGAGCCGTGACAGGCAATTTCCACAACATCGTCGCCAGTATAGGAGTGGGGCGCCTTGAAAAACGTTGCGACAACTTCGTCTATGGCTTCGCCGTCAGCAACAAAAGGGGAGTATATCGCCTTATGGTCGGAGAGTGGTTTGATGAAGCCTTCGGCAATGCCTTTCGCTTTGTCGCCCGACATCCGTATCACGGCGATGCCGCCCACGCCCGATGGCGTCGATATGGATGCTATTGTTGACATCCTTTCTTCTCTTCCTCGTCTTCGCTCTCTGGCTCGTCTTTGCCCAACTCCACGCATGCTATAGGGCGCTCGTCCCATTCTTTCTTCTCGCTGATATATTTGTCGCCGAAAAGCTGCTTCATGGTGTCGTCGTCCAACCCTAGGTCAACCTTGATTTTGTACATGTTGGGGTAGGCGAGGAACAGCATCATCACCAGCAGCAGCGTCACCATTATCAGGATGGTGTTGCCCGAGATTATGACAAATACACATTCTATAATCACGGTGGCGAGGACGGCGTAGTAGAGTCGTGCGATGTTGCCGGCATAGAGTTTCACCTTGCGCTCGGTGTCGTCGAGTTGGCGTATCTTGGGTGTGAAACGGCGTATGGTGAGCAACGCCACAGCGGTGACAAGTACCGCCAAGACTGTGCCGCACACCAGCATCGAGCGCTGCATCGCCAGCGAAACTCCCGTCACATGCCATTTTAGAAAATAGTTAAGCGCAACTATCGCAGCCACCAGCGCCATCGAGCAATATAGCCCTACCAACGACGCCGTGCGTATTTTACGAATGTGTTTGTTCATGGGATTTATGTTGATACGTTGATATGTTTTATGTTGATATGTTTTCTGACCGCTAATCACTTAAAACTTACAGCTTAAAACTTATTTATCGCCCTGTGCGGGCACGCACTTGTCTGCTAACTTCACATGCTTCGCTGTGTATGACTGTTTGCATTTCACCAAATCCTCTGGCGTGCCTGCAAACACCACGTTACCGCCTTGGTCGCCTCCTTCAGGACCGAGGTCTATCACCCAGTCGGCGGTCTTTATGATATCGGGGTGGTGTTCGATGACTATTATGCTGTGTCCGTTGGCAATAAGGGTGTTGAACGACTGCAGCAGCTTCTTGATATCGTGGAAATGCAGGCCTGTGGAGGGTTCGTCGAAAATGAAAAGCCGTGGACGTTCGTCAGAGCCTTTGATGAGGTAGGAGGCAAGCTTGACTCGTTGTGCCTCGCCGCCTGATAGCGAGCTGCTGCTCTGTCCCATCTTCAGGTATCCGAGTCCTACGTCCTGCAGGGGTTTGAGTCGGGCGAGTATGGCCTTGAGCGATTGTGCCGTCGCCTGTTTGGGGTCGGATTTTCGCGGGGCGGCGTCGGGAATTTCTTTCTTGTTGTCGGTGGCGCATTCCTCTTCGTCGGTGATAGAGAAGAACTCGACTGCCTGGTCGATGGTCATATCGAGCACCTCACTCACGTTCTTGCCTCGGAAAAGCACTTCGAGCGTCTCTTCTTTGAAGCGGGTTCCGTGGCACTCTTCGCATACAAGGTGCAGATCCGACATGAACTGCATGCCGATTGTTACGTAGCCTTCTCCCTCGCATGTCTCGCAGCGTCCGCCTTCGGTGTTGAACGAGAAGAAGCCTGCTTTGTATCCGCGTGTTTTCGCCAACGGTTGCGAGGCATATAGTTGGCGTATCTCGTCGTAGGCTTTCATATATGTGGCGGGGTTGCTGCGTGTGGAGCGTCCGATGGGGTTCTGGTCAACCAGCTCGACTCCGCAGATACGCGACACGTCGCCCGTGAGCGACACACACTGTCCTGTGTATTCGGGGTTGTCCTCAAAGCGTTTCTTCAGCACGTCGTAGAGCACCTGCTTCACAAGGCTCGTCTTGCCCGATCCGCTCACACCGGTGACGACGGTCAATACGTTGAGCGGGAAATCTATATCGACATCCTTGAGGTTGTTGCAGTATGCCCCGTGGATGCATATTCGGTCGCGCCAGCGGCGTCGGCTTTCGGGTACTGGTATGGTGAGTTGCCCGGTGAGATACTGCAGTGTGAGGGATTTCTTTATGTTTGAAGCTGTGACTTTCTTTTTCGAGAGGCCTTGCTTCCATACCTCGTTTTCGCAATGTCCGGCAAACACCACCTCGCCGCCCAGCCTTCCAGCCAATGGCCCGATGTCGATGATGTAGTCGGCTGCACGGATGATGTCCTCGTCGTGCTCCACCACAATCACGGTGTTGCCTAAATCACGCAGGTGTTTCAACACACCTATAAGCTGCTCGGTGTCGCGGCTGTGGAGGCCTATCGACGGTTCGTCGAGTATGTACATCGACCCCACCAGCGAACTGCCCAGCGAGGTCGAAAGGTTGATTCGCTGCGACTCGCCGCCCGAAAGGGTGTTCGACAGTCGGCTCAGAGTTAGATATCCGAGTCCCACCTCCATCAGGTAACCCACGCGGTTGCGAAGCTCCACCATTATGCGTTTCGACACTTCGCGCTCGTGGTCGTTGAGTTCCAACGCCTCCAGCCACTGCTGTAGGTCGCTCACCTGCATTCTGGTCAGCTCGGTGATGCTCTTGCCGCCCACCTTCACGTAGTCGGCGTCTTTGCGCAGGCGGCTTCCGTGACAGTCGGGACAGGTGGTCTTGCCTCTGTATCTCGCCGCTAGCACTCGGTATTGTATCTTGTAGTTCTGGCTGTCAACCCAGTTGAAGAATCCGTCTATGCCCTCCCAGTTGCCCTTTCCGTGCCACAGTATGTCGCGCTGCTCTTCAGTCAGCTCGCGGTAGGGGGTGTGTATCGGGAATCCTATCTTGGTCGATTGCTTGATGAGGAAGGTCTTCCACTCCTGCATCTTCTCCCCGCGCCAGCACACCACAGCGTTGTCATACACCGACAAGCTGGGGTTGGGTATCACCAGATGTTCGTCGATACCTATCACGCTGCCATAACCCTGACAGGTAGGACAGGCTCCGTAGGGGTTGTTGAAGCTGAAGAAGTTCGGGTTGGGTTTCTCGAAGGTGATGCCGTCGGCTTCAAATCGGTTCGAAAACCTCGCCACCGTCGGCTTATTATCGCCCTGTGCTGGCACGCACTCACTGCTAACCACACACTCGCCCCGTCCTTCGAAGAAGGCTGTCTGCACCGACTCGGCTATGCGGGCCGTCTGCCCGTCGTCTTCGTGGTGTATCTCTATGCGGTCCACCAGCAACATCACGTCGTCGCTATTATCGCCCTGTGCTGGCACGCGCAAGTAATCCTCAATCTTCACTATCGTGCCTGCGATTGAGACACGCATGAAGCCCTCTTGGTGCAGTATCTTCAGTTGTTCGTCGAGCGGACGCTCTTTTGTGACCTGCAGCGGGGCGTAGATCATCACCCGTGTGCCGTCGGCAAGGGCGCTGATGTAGTCGGTCACGTCGCTCACCGAGTGGCGCTTTACCTCCACACCCGAAATAGGGGAGAAGGTGCGTCCGATGCGGGCGAACAGCAGTTTGAGATATTCGTATATCTCGGTGCTGGTGCCCACCGTCGAGCGAGGATTGCTGCTGTTCACACGTTGCTCTATGGCGATGGCGGGCGAGATGTTTTTGATGTAATCCACCTCGGGCTTCGCCATGCGTCCCATAAACTGGCGTGCATAGCTGCTTAGGCTCTCCACATATCGGCGCTGGCCTTCGGCGTAAAGTGTGTCGAAGGCCAGGCTCGATTTGCCGCTGCCGCTCAAACCTGTAATGACCACCAACTTGCCTGTTGGTATGTCAACATCGATGTTCTTCAGGTTATTGCACCGCGCACCGTGTATTTCAATACAGTCGCTCACAACTGATGGATAAGTATTGATTACTGTCCACTAAATATTTAGTTGCCCTGTGCGGGCACGCACTTACAGCTCAATCAACTTCCCGTCCGAACCCAGCACGTCGGTGATTTTGTGCTTGTAGAGCTCCTTCATGCGGTCGCGTGCGGGACCGAGATATTTGCGCGGGTCGAACTCTGCCGGTTTCTCGGCCAGAGTCTTTCTTATTGCGGCGGTCATCGCCAGACGGCTGTCGCTGTCGATGTTTATCTTGCACACCGCACTCTTCGAAGCCTGACGCAGCTGCTCTTCGGGGATGCCTACTGCCTGTTTCAGGGCGCCTCCGTTGGCGTTGATGATATCTACATCCTCCTGCGGCACCGAACTCGAGCCGTGAAGCACGATGGGGAATCCCGGAAGTTTCTCCTCAATGGCTTTCAGCACGTCGAATGCCAGCGGCGGAGGCAGCAGGCGGCCCGTTTTCGGGTCAACGGTGCACTGTTCGGGGGTGAACTTGTAGGCACCGTGGCTCGTTCCAATCGAGATGGCGAGCGAATCGACACCCGTCTTGGTCACGAAGTCTATCACCTCTTCGGGCTTGGTGTAGTGGCTCTCGGCCGAGGACACTTCGTCTTCGATGCCGGCCAGCACGCCCAGCTCGCCTTCGACGGTCACGTCATACTGGTGGGCGAAGTCAACCACCTTGCGCGTCAGCGCCACGTTCTCGTCGTAGGGTAGGGCAGAGCCGTCAATCATCACCGAGCTGAAGCCCGTCTCGATGCAGTTCTTGCACAGCTCGAAGCTGTCGCCGTGGTCGAGGTGAAGCACTATCTCGGGGTGTTTGCAACCCAGCTCTTTGGCATACTCAACAGCACCTTCGGCCATATAGCGCAGAAGGGTTTGGTTGGCGTAGTTTCTCGCACCTTTCGACACCTGCAGTATCACGGGCGATTTGGTCTCCACCGCCGCCATGATGATGGCCTGCAGCTGCTCCATGTTGTTGAAGTTGAATGCCGGAATGGCATAGCCGCCATCCACAGCTTTGGCGAACATAGCACGTGTGTTCACCAGTCCTATTTCCTTGTAGTTTGTCATGATTGTTATTTGATTGTGTTATTGTTTTGACTTATTTTTCTCGTCTAATGTTGCTTATGCGGATGGCACTGATATTGTCGTGCCAGATTTCATTCATTTTAACTCCGTTGAATATTCCAGAGTTGGATGTTTTCTGAAACTTTTCCGAGCCGTGGTACTGAATATCGGTGTCGAACGACAAAGGTTTTCCGTCAACGTTGGCTTTGAAGATCAGATTTGTGCTTTCAGCGTCTTTTGCCCATTTGGCTTTGCCAAAATATCCTATGATGTGATTCTTTGGTATGGAATTGTTCAGGACGCTGTCGAATACAATTATTTCATCGTATGATTCCATACTTACCACACGGAATTTGCTTTTGCCGCTCTTAACCTTGACAATTTCGATGTCAAAGTAGGTGTTGAGTGGGATGTCCACGCTTGTGACGGCTTTATTTTCCTTCGTCTTTGTGTTGTTTGAACTGAAGGTTTTGTTCAGCCAGTTGAAGTTGATGTCGATGTTGAACCATAGCGAGTCGATGCCCTCTTCGTTTTCTCCCAGCTCCATCAGGTCGTAGTTGTGCCCGTTTTGTGAGATTAGGTGCTGTGTGTGCATCCTTACGTTCATCAGGTTCATGAAGAAATATTCATGGGCAGTGGTTACGACATACATGGCGTGATCCATACTCTTGGCGTCGCCGCTGCCAATAAAGGCGCGCGACAGCATTACGAAACGGTAGTAATCGTCGTCGATTTGGCCACTGTCGGCTCCGTGTACTTGTATTGAGTAGTTGCGCACCACGAAGCGGTAGTAGTATATTTGCGGGTCGGCAGGATTATCTTTGATATACTTGTCGGCGTGTTTCATGATTTTTTCTACGTCGTCAGGGGTGAGCGTGTCCTGCTGCATCATCTTACGTATGGCACTCATATCGTCATGGTCACCGTATGGGCTGTAGCCTTCTTGATAGGCTTGACCGTAGTAGAGGGCTTCGTAATCGCTACCGACGAGAGTCGTGTCGCATGCCGTCAGACGTTTCACCAGTTTTGGGTAGTAGTGGGGGCTGGATTTGGAGTTGACTTCGTTTTCTATTTTCTTCAAGTCTGGAGGATTCGACCAATATTCTTCCTGAGCCGGTAAGGTGTTGGCTATCAAAAACAGAACGAGTATGAGAAGGATTCTTTTCATTATAATGTTGTTTATCGTTGGGTTTACTTTCGGCTTGCAAAGATACGAAAAAAACAACGGTTTTTGCCAATTGGTTAAAAATGCTTATCTTTGCAAACTGTTAGCCCCGAGAGATGTGGGGCGACGTGAAATGAAATAAAAAACAGCATTACTATTATTCACATTCGAATCAAAAGCGTCGGAAACTGGAGATTTTAATTCTGGATAATAGTTCACGCGGAGAGGGTGAACGGATTTTTGTTGCACAGTATAAAGTAAGCTACACATTTAGGTGTAGGCTTCTAACTGTGCAACGGGGTTCAATCCGACGCTCCTCGTGAATGTGATAGAAAGGTCTGCACCTTTCTTATGTCCAGTAGTGATTGATGGCAATGCAAAAAACTATCAATCACCGATGCCAAACACAACATTGACTAACGCCAGAGAGGCAAAACAGGATGAGTTCTACACTCAATATTATGATATTGAACGCGAGATTGAAGCCTACCTCGATTACGACCCCAATGTTTTCAGGGACAAGACAGTACTGCTGCCATGCGACGACCCGGAATGGAGCAACTTCACCAAGTATTTTGCCCAAAACTTTGAACGTTTAGGACTCAAAAAGCTAATCAGTACAAGCTATGCTGTGGAACGCAAACAGGAACGCTACGGCATACAACTTTCGATGTTTGAAACAAATTTCGAGAAAAACTCGCCACAATACGACAAGAAAAAGACTCGTTCGCACGGAAAAATATTTATACTTGACAAAGATGAAAGCGGAGACGGACATATAGACATTGAGGATTTGAAATGGCAATATCTAAAGGGCGATGGTGACTTTCGCAGCAAAGAGGTAACAAAACTCCGTGACGAAGCCGACATAATCGTTACCAATCCACCATTCTCGTTATTCCGTGAATTTTTCGCATGGATCATTGACACAGGGAAAAAATTTGTACTAATTGCAAACAAAAACTGCGTTACATACAAAGAACTATTCCCCTATATCAAATCTGGACAAATGTGGACAGGCAAAACTTCCATGAGTCAGGATATCTTATTTAGAATTCCCGCAGAACTGCAAGCTCAATTTATCACCAATGGCAAAGAGGGTAGCAAATACAAAATTGTGAATGGTGAAGTTCTTGGACGTTCACCCAGTGTGTGGTTCACAAACATAGAGCATGGCCGAAGACACCAACCCTTAGAATTAATGACTCTTGAAGACAATCTTAAATACAGCAAACATAAGGATTTAAAAACAAAGCACGCATATGAACTCTATGACAATTATAAAGCAATCGAAGTTCCCTACACAGATGCCATTCCATCCGATTATACAGGTGTTATGGGTGTTCCCATTTCATTTCTAGACAAACATTGTGTTGAACAGTTTGAAATACTTAATGCAAACGACTTCAGAAGGAATAATACTGTTCCAATAAAACCTCATGGTTTGATAAAAGACAAAGAGGGGGCTATTAACGGAAAGCCTACTTATGCACGAATCTTAATACGTAAAAAATAATAATACTATGAACGCACAAGGAAGAAAAGAAATCGGGAAGTTCATTGCTTCCCTTGAGGAAATCAAGTCGAAACTTGAATCGATGAAATACGACGAGGAAGAAAAGTTCGATAACATGCCAGAAGGCCTGCAAGACAGCGAGCGAGGCGAACAAATGCAGGATGCGATTGACGCAATGGAAAACGCCTGCGATAATTTAGAGGATGCCATTAACAGTTTAGAGGAAATTTAATCATGGAAACAGAACTTAAACAATACAGCATTGCCGAACTTTGCGACGGATTTGTGTATAACGAACTGGAAGAAAAAGGTCTATATGGTCTTTCGGGCAAGTTGACGATTCAGCCGGAGTATCAAAGGAACTATCTCTATGCGGAAGACAACGGGAAAAAAGAGGTGGCAGTCATTGAATCGGTATTGAAACAATACCCACTGGGGCTGCTGTATTTTAACCGCCTGCCCAACGGAAGACTTGAAGTGCTGGACGGACAGCAGCGAATCACTTCACTTGGCCGCTTTCTTACAGACAAGTTCTCCGTTATGAGTAACGACCTGCCATATCGTTTCCATGCACTTCCCAAAGACCAGCAAAAATTAATAGAGAAAACAAAAATGCTCGTATATGAGTGTGAGGGAACGGAAAGCGAGATAAAACAGTGGTTTCAGACAATCAACATAGCGGGCATACCGCTCAACGAGCAGGAGGAATTGAACGCCGTCTATAGCGGTCCATTTGTAACCAAAGCCCGTGCTGTTTTTTCAAATAGCCGCAACGCCAATGTGCAAAAATGGAGTGCTTACGTGCGGGGTTCGGTCAAACGGCAGGACTTCCTCAACACCGCACTTGACTGGGTCAGTCACGGAGAGGTGGAAGAATATATGCAGGCGCATCGCCACGACACCGACATTGAAGAGTTACAAGCGCATTTCGGCGATGTAATCGCCTGGGTGGAAAGCATCTTCGCTGACTGTTACAACGAAATGTGCGGGTTGAAATGGGGAGTATTGTACGACGACTACCACGACACACCCTACGACCAAAAGAAAATCACGGCTCGAGCAGCAGAACTTATGGACGACCCTTGTGTAAGGAACCGCAAAGGAGTGTTTGAGTACTTGCTAGGCGGCGAAGCGGACACCAGGCTACTTGATGTGCGAGTGTTTGACGATGCAACCAAGAGACGCGTGTATAGAAAACAGACAGCCGAAGCAAGAACAAACGGTGTGAGTAACTGCCCACTATGCGCAATGGGTCACGAGGCAAACCGCACGAAACTATGGGGAGAAAGGGAGATGGAGGCGGACCATGTGTCGGCTTGGAGTCGCGGCGGTGCGACGACGGAAGAAAACTGCCAGATGCTATGCAAAACCCACAACCGCGCGAAAGGCAATAGATAGATTCGGTTGTGACCTGAGGGGAGAGGAAGTAAAGGTTAGGGGTATCACCTCGCTATCTACCAACGCCCTACTAACTCCCAGTATGAGGTTTCGGGTTGACTTTTGGGCGACACGAAGCAATCTTGTAAGAGTACGAAAAGGTTTTGTGTCGGGATGTATATGCTGTTAGTTAGACCACAAAAAAGCCTCTCGATGGGAGAGGCTTTTCTTGTTTTATGGGTTCCGTTACCGGTCAAATCTTACAGCAGACCTCGGTCTTTCAAGAGTGGGGTCACGCTGGGTTGTTTGCCGCGGAATTCGAGGTACATCTTCATCGGCTCGATGGTGTTGCCGCTCTCGAGGATGTGGCGGAACTTCTTGGCGAGCTCGGGGTTGAAGAGGTCGCCGCTCTCGGTGAAGGCCGCAAAGGCGTCGTGGTCGAGGATGGCTGTCCAGGTGTAGCTGTAGTAGCCGGCGTCATAACCGGTGGTGAAGATATGCTGGAAATAGGGGCTCTTGTAGCGGCTGATGATTTCGGGAATCAGGCCTATCTTGTCCATGTGCTCCTGCTCGAACTTGTTGGGGTCGATGGCTTGCTTCTCGGTGATTGAATGGTAATCCATGTCGAGCAGCGAGGCGGCCAGCAACTCGGTGTTGATGAAGCCCTGTCCGTAGGTCTGTGCGGCAGCTATCTTGGCTATCAGCTCGTCGGGTATCGCTTCGCCTGTCTGGTAGTGCTTGGCGTATTCTTTCATCACTTGCGGGTTGCGGCACCAGTTCTCCATAATCTGCGAGGGCAGCTCGACGAAGTCGCGCGGCACGTTGGTGCCGGCCAGCGACGGATAGGTGCACTTGCTCAGCAGGCCGTGCAAGGCGTGGCCGAACTCGTGGAACAGCGTCTCGCTCTCGTCGAAGTTGAGTAGCGACGGCTTGTCGGCGGTCGGCTTGGTGAAGTTGCATACAACCGAGATGATGGGTATCACGTTTTTGCCGTTGCGGTCAACTTTCTGTCCGCGGAACTCGGTCATCCAGGCGCCGCTGCGCTTGCTCTCGCGCGGGAAAAAATCCATATAGAGTATGCCTATCACGTTGCCACCGTCTTTCACGAGGAAGCTGCGGGCCTCCTTGTCGTAGGTGGGCAGGGTGTCGGTCTCTTCAAACTCGATGCCATACAGTTTGTTGGCCACGTTGAAGGCACCTCCCAGCACGTTGTCGAGCTTGAAATAGGGGCGTACGACGGCATCTTCGAGGCTGTATTTCTCCACACGCAGTTTCTCGCTGTAGTAGCGCCAATCCCACGGCTGCAGCTTGGCGCCGGGTTCGTCTTTGGAGAGCATCTTCTGGTATTCGGCGCACTCGGATTTGGCTTTCTTCAGCGCGGGTGTCCAAATCTGCATCAGGCAGTCGTAAACGGCTTTCGGAGTCTTGGCCAGACAGTCGTCAAGCACATAGTCGGCATGGGTCGGGAAACCCAATATGTTGGCGCGTTCGAGGCGCAGGTTGACGAGGGTGTCGATAATCTTGGTGTTGTCAAACTCGCCTCCGTTGCAGCGGTCGGCGTAGGCGTGCCACACCTCTTCGCGCAGCTTGCGGTCGGGGCAGGTCTGCATGAACGGCTCCCACGAGGGCAGCTGAAGGGTAACTTCGGTGCCGTCGTCGAGTTTTTTCTTGTAGGCGTTGGTGGCTTTCAGCACGTTCTGGGCGAAACGCAGCGTCAGCGAGGCTATCTTCTCGTTCAGCTCGCGGAAGCGGGGCTGCTGATCTTCGGGCACGTTGGCACCGCTGCGCACGAAACCTTTGTAGGTCTCCTCCAGCAGACGCAACTGCTCGGGGTTGAGGTTCAGCGTCTCTTTCTGGTCATAGACGGCTTTGATACGTGCGAAAAGTTTGGCGTTGAGCGCGATGTCGTCGCCGTGGGCGGAGAGCTTAGGCGTCACCTCTTCGGCTATCGCTTCCATCTCGGGCGAGTTCTCGCATTCGGAGAGGTTGAAGAAGACGCTGCTGACGGTCGAAAGCAGCTCACCACTGTACTCCAGCGCCTCGATGGTGTTCTCGAACGTTGGTGCTTCGGTGTTGTTGACGATGGCGTCGATTTCCTCTTTCTGCTGTTTCATGCCCTCCTCGAAAGCCGGCATATAGTGCTCGGTCTTGATTTTCTCGAAGTCGGGGATGTTGTACGGGGTGTTGAATCCCGCGATGAATGGATTTTCGTTCTCCATAACGGCTTGTTTTTTCTCTTTGCATCCGGCGGCAAGGATGAGCACCGCACAGCTGGCAATAAGTAATGATGTTTTACGCATATTTAATTGTTTTGATTTTTGTTTGCCCAATATTGTCTGTTTTCGGAAAACCAGTTTTTCCTTTCCCCGATTTTATTTATTTCCTCGTCATAAAACAATGATAGATTGTCGCACAAGTCAAGCATCCACTTACAGCGGTTAACGTTCTTTTCGAAGATGAGTTTGTTTGCGTTCGCAATCTGGATCTGTCCCCAACCCAATGCCCCTAACGTTAGACATTTCCAAGAGAAAGCTTCGATTGGTTTGAATATGCAGTCTTCGTATAGTAGTTTGTCTTTTCCAACCCGGTAGGATGCTATAATTATGCAGAAGTGATTTTTGTCGTCGTTTCTGTAAAATTGAGCCAGTCTTTTTACCGATATTAGGTTGGGCATGTTGAATAGTGTGTCCAAGTTGTGTGTTTTGACATCCACGGCGTAGTAATTTTCCTGACAGTCAGAAAATGCCATGTCCTCCATCGACCTTCTGCTGAAATTATTCTCTACGGAAATGTTGCTTTGTTTGAGTACTTTTGGCAATCCGACAGATGCAAGATACTGTTGCACGGAGTCTCCGATTGTGCGTGGGGAGTTTAGCATATCGGGATTAACCAGTTCTTGTGCATTGTGGTTAAGGTCGAGGAGAAGCTCTTTCGATATATTATCCAGATCAAGTTTTCTCATGGGAATTGTACATTGGACGATTAAGAAAAAAGTGATGGCTGTTGACTAGTGGTATGAAATTTCTTTTGTCTCTTTTCACCCCCCTTTTTTTGAAAGTTTAGGGTGTTACGTTCCCAGAAAACCCCATCTTGGTAGCCCTGAATCTCTTTGTCGGTTTCGGAATTCATAATACGTTTTGCTGCCCATAGGCAGTATTCCTTGTTGATTTCGATGCCACAATAGTGACGATTCAGTTTTTTTGCAACAACTGCCGATGTGCCGCTTCCTAAAAATGGATCGAAAACCAAGTCGCCAGGTTTCGACGAAGCCAGCACGAGTTTGGCATACAGTTTTTCCGGTTTTTGCGTCGGATGGTCGGTGTTTTCAGGCATTGACCAGAACGGAACGCTGATGTCGTCCCAGAAATTTGATGGGTAAGTGGTTCTAAAGTTACCGTTGTCGGTTTCGTTCCAGTCTTTCGGTTTGCCGTTGTCTCTGTATGGTGCCAATACCCTTCGTTTCGACATAACTGCTTCAACGTTGAAATAGTAGTCGTTTGTTTTTTTTACGGCGAACCAGATGTCTTCCATGCTGTTTTTCCAGTTTGACATTGCGCCTCGGCCTTTTTCGCGTTGCCATGTAATGCGGTTTATGATGGACAGGCGTTCGGATATGACCTTTTGCATGGAGCTTGTGCACTTCCAGTCTCCACACATGTATAGAGTTCCGTTGTCTGAGAGCTTATCGCATATTTTGTAAAACCACTCGCGTAAGTATTTTTCGTAACTATCAGATGTCATCGCATTGAACGTTACACCATGAAAGTCTTTCGATAAATTGTATGGAGGGTCAACAATTATCAAATTGGCACACTTGTCTGGTATTGCGTCTATAACATCCATTATGTTGGCGTTTATGATGGTGTCGGTTATTCCCGACTTTAGGACGTCGTTTTTCGACGAAACCATTCTTGAGAGTGTGGGGATCTCGTTTTGTGATATTGTGAGCGTTCTGTTTCGCTCGGCTCTTTTTTTATCGTCTAAACCCATTTTAGTGTGTCATATTTTTTGTTTTATGCTTCTGTTTGCGCTGGGCTGCGGATGCTTCTTGTCTCTTAATCGGTTTGCAAAAAGTGATGTTTTACGCATATTTTATTGTTAAGTTTCGCGTTAATAAAAAATATAACGCACAAAACGGTGCGATATTGCCCAAGTGGGTTGGGAATGAAAGATAATGGGTTGAGAGACAGGGAGTAGTGGGTTGGTAAAATTTTCTTTGAAAAAAATTGTTTAGCGGGATATTTATTTGTAACTTTGCAAGTGTGGAGCTGGGATAGTATATCATATCCAAGTGGATGATAATCAGATATAAGTGAGTTTGATGTGTGGAGTGGTTGTAATTCCGATGTTTGAAAGAGTGTGATAAACAGAGTGGTAGATGGGTCAGGTACGTATCAACACCGTATCAAGGCCGTATCAACTCCGTATCAAAGCCGTACCATCTCTAAGACCCATCTAAGATAACTTAAGGGTAACTTAAGGGTTTCTCTAGGATGGCGCTAAGGAGTGTTTTGGTTTGTGGGTTCGGTGCGTCTTGAAATGTTGTGTGGTTGGCGGTGGGGGTGGTGTGCGGGGATTGGCGCTTGGGCAGGGATGAGAGGGAAGAAAAGGGGACTTGCTGCAAGGATTTTGATATATATAAATATATTCGTATTTTTGCACTTCTTAATCTGCAAACAATATGGACTCTATCATTATCTTAGACTTTGGTTCTCAGTACACTCAGCTTATTGCCCGCAAGGTGAGGGAGCTTAATGTTTATTGCGAAATACACCCGTTCAACAAGATTCCCGCGTTGACGAAGGATGTGAAGGGCGTGATTTTTTCGGGCAGCCCGTACAGCTGCAACGCCGAGGACGCGCCTGTGCCAGACATGAAGGACATCAAAGGCAAGCTGCCGCTGCTGGCGGTGTGCTACGGAGCGCAGTATCTCGCCAAATGGGGCGGCGGAAAGGTGCAGCAGTCGAAGATAAGAGAGTACGGCAGGGCGAACCTGAACTGGATAGACACGGAGTCGCCGCTGATGAAAGGGGTGCCGACCGGCAGCCAGGTGTGGATGAGCCACGGCGACACGATAGAGTGTGTGCCCGAGGGATACAAGTGCATCTGCTCGACGGAGAACGTGAAGTATGCAGGCTATAAGATTGAGGGCGAAGAGACCTACGCCATACAGTTCCACCCCGAGGTGCACCACTCGGTCGATGGGTTGACGCTGCTGAAGAACTTCGTGGTGGATATCTGTCATTGTGACCAGAGCTGGACTCCGGCGTCGTTTATCGAGACCACCGTTGCGGAGTTGAAAGCCAAAGTGGGGAACGACAAGGTGGTGCTGGGGTTGAGCGGCGGAGTGGATTCGACGGTGGCGGCGGTGCTGCTGAACCGCGCGATAGGACATCAGCTGCACTGCATATTCGTGGACAACGGATTGCTGAGGAAAAACGAGTTCGAGAGCGTGCTGGAGTCTTACAAGGACATGGGGTTGAACGTGAAAGGTGTGGATGCGAAGGAGCGCTTCTACTCGGTGCTGGCCGGAGTGACCGACCCGGAGAAGAAACGCAAGGGAATTGGCAAGACGTTCATCGACGTGTTTGACGCCGAGGCGAAACAGATAACCGACGCGAAGTGGCTGGGACAGGGTACGATTTATCCCGACGTGATTGAGAGCAGCTCGGTGAAAGGACCGTCGCAGACGATAAAGAGCCACCACAACGTGGGCGGATTGCCCGACTATATGAAGCTGCAGTTGGTGGAGCCGCTGCGCAGCTTGTTCAAAGACGAGGTGCGCAGAGTGGGACGCCAGCTGGGTATCAAGGACGAGCTGATCGGCCGTCACCCGTTCCCGGGCCCCGGTTTGGCAATCAGGATACTGAGCGATGTTACACCCGAGAAGGTACGCATACTGCAGGAGGTCGATGACATATTTGTGAGGGGGTTGAGGGAGAACGGGTTGTACGACAAAGTGTGGCAGGCGGGATGTATGCTGCTGCCGGTACAGTCGGTGGGAGTGATGGGCGACGAGCGCACATACGAGAGCGTGGTGGCGCTGAGGGCTGTGGAGAGCGTCGATGGCATGACGGCCGACTGGAGCCACCTGCCGTACGAGTTCCTCGCCAAGGTGTCGAACGAGATTATCAACCGAGTGAAAGGCGTGAACAGGGTGGTGTATGACATCAGCTCGAAACCGCCTGCAACGATAGAGTGGGAGTAGGTGCGTGTGATTTTGAATTTTGAATTTGGAATTTTGAAATTTGAAGTTGGTTTGAAAAGATTATTGTTTTTATTCTTGGTTAGTTTGTCGGTGTCGTTGAGCGCCCAGGTGGTGAAGTCGAACACCGTGGGGATGCACAACGGCAAGAAATGCTACATACATATCGTGCAACCCGGCCAGACGGTGTATTCAATCACCAAACTCTACGGTGTGAAAGAGCACGAGGCGATACTGAAGTCGGATATACACCACCTGTCGGTAGATGACACGGTGTGGATTCCTTGCACCGACTGTGTGGTTAACAGTCAAGTGCGTGCTCGCACAGAGCAATCTGGCGGTCAGCAAGAAACCAAGCGGGAATATCAGTTCATCGTGGTTGAGCCCGGTCAGACGCTGTACAGCCTTTCGAAGAAATACAACGTGAGCATCGAGGACCTGAACGAGCTGAATCCCGAATTGAGGACGATGGGACTTAAGGCCGGGCAGACGATAAAAGTGCCGGGTGCTGGCCGCACGGGCGATAATGACAGTCAGGTGCGTGCTCGCACAGAGCAATCTAACAGTCAGCAGTCGGTAGTTAACAGTCAGCAACCTGGTGCTAGCCGCACGGGCAGTAATGGCGGACGTCAGCCGGCGGCATATACGCCGAAAGCACCTGCGGAGCCTGCTGTGGTTTCGCCGCTGATTGAGCCGGGTCGGATTCATGTGTCGCTGTTGATGCCGCTGCATCTGGGCGATTTGGACAAGATCTCTACCACCAAGTTCGATGTTGACCAGCGCGGAAAGAAAAGTTACGGCGCTTTCGAGTACATACAGTTCTACGAGGGACTGTTGGTGGGAATGGAACGACTTGAAAGAATGAACTGCAAGGTGGTACTAAATGTTGTCGATATCACAGGCAAGACCCGTATGGATATAGAGACAGCGATAAACACCCACGATGTGACACGAAGCGACTTCATCATAGCCCTGCTGCCTAAAGAGCAGTTTGAATATGCTGCCGACTGGGCGCAGAAGAACCAGATATTCATCATAAACCCGCTGGCCGAACGCGATGAGATAGTGGAAGGAAATCCGTATGTGTTCAAGTGTATGTCGTCGGTCGATGGCGAGGTGAACGAGTTGCTGAAGATTATCGGCGGCATGTCGGGCAAACCGCACCTGTATATTATCACTTCTGGCTCGAAGAACGAGGCGCGTGTGAGAGGTTTGGTCGAAGAAAAACTTAAAGCCCGCGGCGATATTGCCTACACTTTTTTCGATTGGTCGGCCAACTCGAAACTGGTGGCAACCATGAAGAAGACACCCAACTGCTATGTGCTTAATATCTACGACCAGAACCGTGACAAAAACCATATACAGGTGAGCACTCTGCTCAACAGAATGGCGGCAGCCAAGTCGTCAGGGGTGACGCTGGTGTCATTTGACAACTATATCCTTAAATACGGCGACATCGATTTCGCACAGCTGCAGCAGGCAAATTATATGACGGTGAACACGGAGTTGGATTACAACGACCCGTCGAAGAAAGATTTCATCGATGCCTTCAACGAGCATTTCAAGGTCGATCCGATAGGTGCATACGCGCCGATGGCAAACGATATCATCATCTATTTTGTGTATGGATTGAAGAACCGCGGGACGGAATTCTGGCGCTCACCCAACCAGTCGAGTGTGTCAGGAATGCTGTGTCCGATGTTTTTCTCGCAGAGCGACAGAGGTCACGGGTTCGTCAACGAGTCGGCTGTGTTCTATAAACTCAGCAATTTACGATTCGTGCCATTGTCGGGGAGGTACTAGGTGCGTGCCCGCACAGGGCAATTAGCAATCAGACACTAACACAATAACGCACTAACACAATAACACAATAACGCAATATACAATAACGCAATAACGCAATAACACAGTAACGCAATAACACAATAACGCAATAACGCAATAACACACTAACGCACTAACGCACTAACACAATAACACAATAACGCAATAACGCAATTACAACCCATCAACATCTTCACACACTTTGGAACAACAGACAACCATACGCATACCTTTCCGATTGACAGGACCTGGACTCCATACAGGACGTACCGTGACAGTATTGGTGCGACCTGCGGGGGCGAACTTCGGCATAGCATTTCGACGTACTGACAGGGTGAATATCATTACCCAGCAGGCGACAGCCGACAGGGTGGGTAGCACGGCGCGAGGAACGACACTTGGATTCGGACGACATTCAATAGCAACTATCGAACACCTGATGTCGGCGTTGCACGGAATGCAAATCGACAACGCCCTCATCGAGCCCGACGGCGGAGAGATACCGATACTGGACGGGTCGGCTCGCCCGTGGCTTCAGCAGCTGCAACGTGTTGGCACCGTTCATCTTGACGTCCAGCGGAGAGTGTTGGATATAAAAGAACCCATACATTTTGAATACGCACCCACAGGCTCGATTTACGATGTGGAACCCGACGACCATTTCTCGGTGGAGTGTACGATAGAGTTCGTAGATAGCGTTATCGGCCGACAGCAGGCGGTGATGAACTCGCTTGACGAGTATGCCGACCAGATAGCCCCCAGCCGCACATTCGTTTTTCTGCACGAAGTGGAGCCTCTGCTACACCTCAATCTTATCAAAGGCGGCAGCTTGGACAACGCTCTGGTGTTCGTAAACAAAGAGCTGGGATCAAGACAGCTGAAACGTCTTGAGAAAACTTTCCATAAAGACGCATCGCAGTTCAGGGTTCACGACGGTTTGCTCAACACCACCGACCTCTACTTCCCCAATGAGCCGGCTCGCCACAAGTTGCTCGACTTTCTTGGCGACGTAAGACTTGTGGGATGCCAATTGAAAGGCCGCTTCAAAGTCTATAAACCCGGACATAAAGCCAACAATGCTTTTGCTAAATACTTGATTAACTATTACACACATACAAAATCATGACTCTCAACGACATCAACCCCAATGCCAAGATAGGCAAGGATGTTACGATAGAAAATTTCACCACTATATATGACGATGTGGTCATTGGCGACGGGACTTGGATTGGCCCCAATGTTACCATATTCCCCGGCGCACGCATCGGCAAGAACTGCAAGATATTCCCCGGTGCGGTGATTTCTGCTATTCCGCAGGACTTGAAGTTTGCCGGCGAATATAGTACCGTCGAGATTGGCGACAACAACGTCATCCGCGAATGCTGCACCATCAACCGCGGCACGGCAGCCTCGGGTAAGACCGTTGTGGGCGACAACAACCTCATAATGGCTTACGTGCACATCGCACACGACTGTGTGGTGGGCAACAACTGTGTGTTTGCCAACAACGCCACCTTGGCCGGCCATATCATTGTCGGTGACTACGTCATCCTCGGTGGCAAGACGGCCATACTGCAGTTTGTGCATATCGGCTCACATGCCATCACTCAGGGAGGAGCCTTGGTCGATAAGGATATACCGCCGTTTGTCAAGGCAGCCCGCTACCCCATCTCGTACGCAGGAGTCAACACACTAGGGCTCTCTCGTCGAGGATTCTCTCAGGAGTCGATAAACATCATCAGCGACATCTACCGCTACCTCTTCCAGAAAGGGCTCACCGTAAGTCACGCTGTTGAAGCCATCAAAGAACAGTATGGTCATACCGACGAGGCTAAGGTGATTCTCAGTTTCATCGGAGGAGCCAATACGGGCTTGATGAAAGGCTATTCGTATATGCGTAAGGAATAGTGCGTGCCCGCACAGGGTCCGTGCCCGGACAGGGCAGATTGTTGGTTCAAGGTTCAAAGGGTTTAAAAGATTTAAAGGGTTTGAATGGTTCAAGGTCACAAGTTAACAGTAGTCAGCTACAAACGCAATAACACATTAATACATTAACGCACTAACGCAATAACACACTAACGCATTAACGCAATAACGCAATAATACAGGGGTCTTCTTGACAACCCCCTTTAACAAAACAAGAATATGAAATCCGTAACAGGGAAAAACTCTCTTATCATTCTATCAGGAGGACTCGACTCCACTACCTTGCTGTATGAGAATCGTGACCGCATCGCGCTCGCTGTCACGTTCGACTACGGCAGCAACCACAACCTTCGCGAAATCGCCTGTGCAAAGCGCCATTGTGAGCGTCTCGGCATAGAGCATATCATCATTCCGCTCGACTTCATAAAAAAATATTTCCACTCGTCGCTGCTCGACGGTGCCGATGCGGTGCCTGTCGGCGGGTATGATGATGCCAACATGCGTTCTACCGTCGTACCGTTCCGCAACGGCATCATGCTGTCCATTGCATGTGGTTTGGCCGAAAGTCGTGGCTTGACACAGGTGCTCATAGCCAATCACGGCGGCGACCACGCCATATATCCCGATTGCAGGCCTGAGTTTATCAATGCTATCGACGCTGCCACTCAGTCGGGCACATATATCAATGTACGGGTAGTGGCCCCTTATACAAATATTTCGAAGAGCGACATAGTGAGGCGTGGTGCTGCACTGGGTATCGATTTTGCCGACACTTACTCCTGCTACTGCGGTCACGAACGACACTGTGGTGTCTGCGGCACCTGCACCGAGCGGAAGGAGGCCTTCCGCCAAGCCGGCATCCCCGACCCGACAGAATACGATAGTTAGGTGCGAGCACGCACAGGGCAATAAATGAGTTTTAAGTTTTAAGCTGTAAGTTTTAAGTAAACATATCAACATTAGCCAGCGGTCAGTTCACCTTTCAAACCCTTCAAACCTTTCAAACCTTTCAAAAACATGTTCTACATCAAGAAAACAATTGAAGTGTCGGGAGCGCATTGGCTGGAGCTCGACTATCCCAGCAAATGCATCGAACTTCACGGTCACAACTGGATAATAACCATTTATTGCCGAGCCAAGGAGTTGGATCACAACGGTATGGTAGTCGATTTTTCTGAAATAAAACGCAGGATTTTCGACAAGCTCGACCATAATCTGATAAACGATGTGATACCCTACAACCCTACATCCGAAAACATTGCCCGCTGGTGCCAGCAGCAGATAGAGTGCTGCTACCGCGTCGATGTGCAAGAGACGTCCGGCAATATCGCAACCTACGAAGTTGATTAATGCGAGTTAACGAGATATTCTACAGTCTTCAAGGTGAGGGTTTCCTTACGGGAACTCCGGCCGTGTTTGTCCGTCTCTCTGGCTGTAACCTTCGGTGTCCGTTTTGCGACACCGACTACGCAGCAGGACGTGAGATGACAGAAACCGAAATCGTCTCAGCCGTGATGGAACATCCGGCTCACCTGGTGGTTGTCACAGGCGGCGAGCCGTCGCTACAGCTGACCGAGTCTCTGGTTGACTCCTTGCACCGAGAGGGTAGGATGGTGGCAGTAGAGACCAATGGCACCGGATTGTTGCCGCATGGCATCGACTGGATAACCCTTTCGCCGAAGGATATGTTTCTCGGCGAATCGGCCAAACCGATACTCTGCGAAGTTGACGAGCTGAAGGTCGTCTATGACGGAGTTCATAAACCAAACCCCTACGAACATATAAAAGTCCGCCACGCTCGTTTTCTGCAACCCTGCGACACGGGAAATCTCGAAAAAAACAAAGAAATCATCAATCAGACAGTCGAATATATAAAGACAAATCCACAGTGGCGCCTGTCCCTCCAAACCCACAAGATGATAGATATCAAGTAGTCAGTTGCGTGCCAACAGTTTGGTTTCAAGTTTTAGGTCACAGGTCACAGGTCACAGGTAACAGATCACAGGTCACAGATCACAGGTCACAGATCACAGGTCACAGATCACAGGTCACAGATCACAGGTCACAGTTCACAATAAAACCTATCAACATATCAACAGAAAACATATCAACAGAAAACATATCCACATATTATCATGAACCGCGAAAAAGACAACCTTCAACAACTTGGACACAAGAGTTCGATACCTTCCGATTACAATCCAGAAGTGTTGGAAACCTTCGAAAACAGCCATCCCGAACGCGATTATTGGGTGCAGTTCAACTGCAAGGAGTTTACCACCCTTTGTCCCATCACCGGACAACCCGACTTCGCCGAGCTGAAGATACTCTATATACCCGACAAGAAGATGGTCGAGAGCAAGAGCCTCAAACTCTACCTTTTCTCGTTCCGCAACCACGGTGATTTCCACGAAGACTGCGTCAACACCATCCTCGACGACCTCGTCCGCATCATGGATCCTCGCTATATCGAAATCACGGGCTATTTTGTTCCCCGCGGAGGCATCAGCATCCACCCCTATGCCAACTATGGTCGTCCAAGTACTATGTATGAGCAGATGGCAGCACGCCGTTTAGAGAACTATGTTTAGGATGGTTCGTCTATGTGTATGATTAGAACAGTAGTTTTTTTATATACGCTGTTTTGTTTATTTGGGAAGTCTCATGCTGCGTATGGGGCTGATGACGGTTGGGTTGATTTGGGGCTTCCCAGTGGTGTGTTGTGGGCAACATGCAATCTGGGGGCGAAATCGCCAGAAGAGAGTGGTGACTACTGTATTTGGGGCGAAAACATTTACGATTTAAGCAGATACTCCATATATGACGAAAACAACAATCGGCTACCGCTTCGAACGAATATGCCATTGTTGCCCATAGGCGAAGGTATTGTTGTGACTCTTGGCTGTGGGGCACGTATCCCTACTGCTGAGGAATGGAAGGAGTTGATAGACAATACGAGAGGAGAGTGGAAGGAACTGAATGGCGTTTTTGGAATGGAACTGACAGGGGGTAATGGCAATAGCCTTTTCTTGCCGGCCTCGGGTTGCACCCTTACAGGTGGTGAGGGCACTATCGGTTACTACTGGTCAAGTTCTCTGTATTGGAAATATTCGGATTATGGACGAGGATATTTTTTTAATTCGGAAGGATTTGAAAGCAGTGTCTTTGGAACACTATGCGGAATGTCTGTCCGACCAGTTTGCTCTGTCGCGCAATAATCCTTTTAGGGATTTGTAATCCAAACAACATAAAGAAACGGCCTCAATATCAGAGACCGTTTTTTTATCAATGATTTCAAATCATCTCCACACTGCGTTTGATGAAGTTCGTCAGCGCTTCGCCTTTCAGCAGTCCGTTGCTTAGCAGTGCCAAATCTGTCAACTGGTGTATCAACTGCTTCTGCTTTTCGTTGTCCGTTTCGTTAAGAATCTGTCCTATAAGAGGATGGTTAGTGTTTACCACTAGGTTATAGCTCTCCGGCATCTCCCCGTAGAAACCCATACCGCCGCCCATCGCCGACATCTCCTTGTATCGGCGCATAAATTCGTTTTGCGTGATCAGCATCGGTTCCTCGTCGCTCTCCATACTATCCATCACCACCGTGAACTTCTGCTTATCGACTTCCGCTTCGATTATGGGTTTCAGTTTGTCCTGCTCTTCCTTCGACAGCTTTGACGGAATCGTATCCTCGTGCGGGATGAGCTTTTCAACGGTATCGCTATCCACACGCACAAAGCGGCAGTTCTCAATTTTGCGCTCCAACAAGTTGACGAAGTGCGGCGTCAGAGGGCTGTCCATCACTAATACGTCATAACCTTTCGTCCTCGCTTTGGCTATATACGCATGCTGCTCATCCGCGTCGGTGGCATACAGGATGCATAGGTTCTTGTCCTTGTCTGTCTGCAGCGCGTTGACTTTCTCCTTGTAGTCGTCGATGTTGAAATATTTCCCCTCGCTGTTTTTGAAAAGTGCGAACTTCATGGCGCGGTCGCAGAACTTCTCGTCCGTCAACATTCCGTATTCCACGAATATTTTGATGTCGTCCCACTTTTTCTCGAAATCCTCGCGACCGTTCTTGTACATCTCTTCCAGTTTGTCGGCCACCTTCTTGCTTATGTGCGACGAAATCTTCTTCACGTTGCTGTCGCTCTGCAGATACGAGCGGCTCACGTTCAGAGGTATGTCAGGTGAGTCGAGAACACCGTGTAGCAGCATCAAGTATTCAGGCACCACACCCTCCACCGAGTCGGTCACAAAGACCTGGTTGCAGTAGAGCTGTATCTTGTTGCGGTTCGGGTCTATCGTCTTGCGTACCTTCGGGAAATAGAGTATGCCCGTCAGGTTGAACGGATAATCCACGTTCAAGTGAATCTGGAACAGCGGATCCTCGAAGTTCATCGGATACAGTTCGTGATAGAATTTCTTGTAGTCCTCGTCCGTCAGCGTAGATGGAGTCTTTTTCCATGCCGGCTCTGTGTTGTTGATTATGCGAGGTTGCTTCTTTTCCACACGCTTGGGTTTGCCGTCTTTGTCACACTCCGTCTCGCTGTCCTCCCACACGCTCTCTTCGCCGCAGTGTATCGCAACTGGCATGAAACGGCAGTATTTCCTCAGCAGCTCCAGCACCCTGTATTCCTCTAGAAACTCTGTGCAGTCCTCCGCAATGTGCAGCACTATATCCGTTCCGCGTTCCTTTTTGTCGCACTCCTTCATGTCGTAGTCAGGACTGCCGTCGCACGTCCAGTGCATCGCCGGCGCGTCTTTGTACGACTTGGTGATTATCTCCACCTTGTCGGCCACCATGAATGCAGAATAGAAACCCAATCCGAAGTGGCCTATCAAGTTCTCCTGTATGTCTTTGTATTTTTCCAGAAAGTCCTCAGCGCCCGAGAACGCTATCTGGTTGATATATTTTTCAATCTCGTCTGCCGTCATGCCCACACCGCGGTCGCTGACCGTCAGCGTCTTCTTGCTTTTATCAACCTTAACCTCTACGGTCACATCGCCCATCTCGCCGCTGAACTCGCCCCGCGAACTCAGCGCCTTCAGTTTCTGCGTCGCGTCGATGGCGTTGCTCACCAACTCGCGTAAGAAAATCTCGTGATCCGAATAAAGGAATTTTTTTATCACCGGAAAGATGTTTTCCGTCTGTACGTTAAGTTTTCCGTTCATAGTAATGTCTTTTATATTTAACTACCCACAAGATATCAATAGTTATACCATCTATAGTGATTATGTCAAAATGTCAGTACATGGAAACCGTCATTTCGTAGGGAACAAGAAAGTGTTTCCCACCACAGGCCAGTGTTTTGAGAAGGTCTCAATTCTATCTGAAAATTTTTCCGTATTTTTGCAGTCGGTTTCATAAGGAAACCGCGAAGCGTTATATCTTCGTCTTGTTAGTGGAAACTTGAGAACCTTCCTATGGAATGCAAGACGTGGTGTAATGGTTTACGCGTAAAGCGTGGACTATATTCCATTTCAAATTCCAAGGTATTCTCAAGACCTCCACTAAGAGAAGTGGTATATATGGTGCCACGCTTCTTTACGGCAAAAAAACTCGTTATGGCACAGGCGAGCATTAAAAGTTGAGCCCGACACGGACAAGGGTTTTAATATGAAAAAGACACTTTTTTTCGTTGTTGCAATTATCGCATTCTCACGATTTTCTTTTGCACAAGGACTTGTAGAACTAACTAATGGCAAATGCTATATCTATGAAACAGCATTGCAGCATGACGCCCAAACTATCTCTGTCAAAGATGGAAGATGGGTCAAAAGTTATGAGATGGATAGCGTTGTCCTTTATGAAGATGTTGAAAAGGGATCCCGTGTTATATGCACCAACATGATACGTCGAATTCCTCCTGTAGTTTTTAATGGTAATGAAGCAGAGTTCCTTGCTGCTGGCCGTAAGGTCTATATACCCATAGCGAGTCCCACAGTTGTACAACGTTCTGGTAGTTTTTGGCTCTGTTCGAAGATACTCGATGATGGCTTCTGGATTGTTGTTGGCTGTGCTGAAGAAGCTGATTTTATTCTTGAATATGTATATGACGATAAGGGTAAGGATCACGCATATCTTGTTTTTTATGACCGAAACCAAAATGTTGTATTGAAAACAAAATCCGTCTCTGCTTCCGATTGGGTACCTACGCATGCTGGGCAGGAGTCTGCAGAAAAACTCTACAATCGTAATATCAAGAAAAAACTTTACAAAAACAAATAAATATTACAAGTTAAATCCCGTTGTGCCGGATTTCCGAATCCGGCACTTCTTTTTTCTCGGGATTTGTAATCCCTTCAACACTCCCACAATTCAATAGTAGCGTGCCGACGGCACGCTTTTTCTTTGTTGGTCGCCATACCCCACACTACGAGTGTGGGGTTAATGGGATAGTGTGCCGCTGGCACACAAAAAGATTGGTAGATTTCTTCAAATTCTGCAAAATTTCTCTCCCCCAAAAACAAGAGAGAAATAACCACCAATTTGGTCAAATTAAAATTTCTTCGTACTTTTGCAGTTGATAACCACACCGTAAACTTCGATTTATGATCACGCAAGCGATGACACAGATAATAGCCGACTACTTCAAGACGCAACCCGTCGTGAGGGCATGGCTCTTCGGCTCATTCGCACGAGGTGAGGAAACACCTCTGAGCGACGTCGATTTGCTTGTGCAGTACGATGACGAAGGCATCAGCTTGTTGAAACATGCCTCTATGCTCAACGAGTTGGAAGAAATTCTCGACCGCCCTGTGGACATCGTGGAGGATGGCACATTACGGCAGAGGATAAGCGAAAATGTAAATCAAGATAGGAAGTTGATATATGAGAGAGTACGTTAGAGACCGCGAACGGCTGGAACACATTATTGAATCCATCGACCGCATCCTTAGTTTTGCCGCCGGGAAAACGAAAGAAGAGCTTGAGGCTGACAACTTAAAATACTACGGCGTAGTAAAGAACATTGAGATTATCGGAGAAGCCGCTTACAAATTGACCAATGCCTTTTGTCGTCAACATGCCGAAACACCTTGGAAACATATCACAAGGATGCGTCATGTCTTGGTGCACGACTACTATCAGATAAATCCTGTTGAGGTTTGGAAAGTGATAGGAGAAGACCTTCATCCGTTGCGCGATCAAGTATCTCGATACTTGACAGAAACCGACTGGGAGGCGTGGGAGAAGAACGAGGCTGTCATTGTTGAAGCAACTACCAGTAAAAACCTCGAGCAAACCGCCCGCAGAATGAAAGCAAAAGGTTATTCCGTTTCTGACATAGTAGAAATTACAGGCTTGTCGGAAGAAGATATTGAAAGCCTATAATAATTAGTGCAGAAAAAGTCCCGTTGTGCCGGATTTGCAATCCGGCACTTCTTTTCTCGGGATTTTAAAATCCTACAATGAGTTGTCTCGAAGCATCCACAGGCGGAAAACTGGGTCGGCAAGAATGGTCCAAAGAAACAACTATTCCTTAAAAGTTCACAAAGTTGTGGACCACAATGTTGTGAACTTTTTCTCAAGTACCCGTGAAACAAAAAAAGTAAAAGCGTAGTAGGCGCAGAATAGTAACCGAATAGGTGTAAAGTAAGGTCAGTATAATGTCGGTAAAGGGTCAGTATAAAACCAGTAGATAACCCATGTAGGTAAAATGTAGGAGCAATGTAGGTGAAAAGTAAAAGGAAAGTAGGAGCAAGGTAAAAGCAAAGTAAAAGAACTGTAGGCGAAAAGTAAAAGGAAAGTAGGTAAACTGTAGGAGAAATGTAAAAGGAATGTGGGTAAAAACCAATGCCAGAGGCTTTTATGTGATTTGTTCCGCAATTTTTCGATATTTCACCCAGGGTGAGGGCGTTCGCAGAGCAAAGCCACTGCAAAGCCACTGCAAAGCCACAGCAAAGTCGCTGGAAAGTTTGTCGGAAACAAAAAAGTGCTCCCCGCATAAGGAAGCACTTTTCGTGCGTTAATATTGCCGTTTTAGCAGGAATGACAACTATTCGCCCACCTTCTTAAGCTGGTTCGTTATCAGCCCTTCGAATGTTTCGGGGCTGAACTTCTTGGCTATGATTTTCTTGTCGCGGTCGAGGAGGAATATCTTGGGCGTGGTTGTGACGTCATAAACCTCTTTCCAATCGACGTTGCACTCGCCTCCGTCGAGGTTAAGCCAGTCGAGGTTATGGTCGTGTATGAATTTCTTCCATTTGGGACGCGTGGCATCGTCTGGTTCGCTCAATATGGCGAAGGCCGCTATGTCGTACTCCTTGCGATATTTCTCGTATATCTCGTGCATCTCAGGTATCGTCACCTTGCAGTGGCCACAGGTCGGCGACCAGAATATCAGCAGCGTGTATTGGTGACGTTTGCACTCCATACCCAGCGAGTGGAACGTGCCAAGTGTGTCTTTCAGTATCAGTTCAGGTGCGATCTTGCCCACCAGTATCTTCTCCCATGTGTCGGCACGTTTCACGTTGTCGTCTATCGAACTCGGCGACGCCCATACGGCTTCACCAGTAGCGTAGTAGCGATGAATCATGTGGACATAAACCTCGTCGTACACCATCACGTTGCTTTGCAGGAAGCGCTCCGACGTGGTGTGAACCAGATATTTGAACACCTCTGGCGCCGGACGGGCCTTGTCTATCATGCGGTCGATGTGTGGGATTATGAAATCGGGCATCGTGTTCTTCAGCGTTACGTTAAAGTAATCCTCAATTTTCTTATAGAAGATGTTTTCGGGTGTGCGGACGATGAAATTCTCGCCCAGCGGCATATTGTCGAAATAGTGGTCGGCGTAGTACTCCCAACGCTCGGTGGCGGTCAGCGAGTCGCCCTTTTCGTTGACAAGCGGTACCTCGATGGGTTTGGTGGCGCTCATCATCTTGACGAACATGCAGTCGGGATACTGACCGATATATTTGAGCATCAGCGAGTCGTTCTTTTTCAGTTGTTCGGCTCTGTATGCTTCGAACTCTTCCTTACTCATGTTTTTCGACTTCGCCTCGAGGTCATCCATCAGCACACGGCGTTCGGCGTGGAAGGCATAGAAAATCTCGTTCTCGTGTGATCCTTTCACTTTTGCGTTGCGCTGCCAGTTGTCGTCCTTTGTGGTGAAACTGAATTCAGGCTTCTCGTTATATACCACAAACTCAAAATATTTACCCTTCTGGTTTGTGAAGAAATACAATCCAGGAAACAATTCCGTCCCGCGGCTGAACACATAGTTTCCCTTGCCGTCGTTCAGAGCCGTGTCTATGGCGTATGTGCCTTTGGCGAAATAGTTGCCCATATATACCGTGTCGTCCGTTGCGCCGTCAATATGCAAAGATATACGGTAACCGGCCTTGCCACCCTTCTTATCCTTCTTGTCTTTCGAAAAAGCAACATTTGGCACAAGGATCAAGACCGCTAGAAATAGCGTCAGTATTTTTACTCTCTTATTGTTCATAGCACTATTTTTGCTTGTATCTTGGTTAATAACGAGTTTCGGCAATAGTTATTGTGTAATACGCCAACAGCCAAACTTTATCAGAGTCGTGTATAAAGAGAACGTTTGTCAGAGTCAATTTTAAGAAACGGCATTTAATTTCGACCTGTTGTGTCGGATTTCCACGCCTGACCGCAGGTCGTGGCCTTGAGCACCGCTGGATAAGAAAAATCCGGCACTTCTTTTTTCGGGATTTTGAATCCCAGCCAAATCCTTTGTTGTCGGGTTGTTTTGAGATTGAGTGTTGAAATTTAAATAAGAAAGTAATCGTTGGATTTCAAAAGTATCCATATTCCGATGTGACTCTATGATAACTCCAGGTCGGCACTATGGTTTGTATATGTCGTCGGTGGTTGTAGCGTGCTGGCGGCACGCTTTTTCTTTATCGGTTGTTCTTCCCCACACTACAAGTGTGGGGTTAATGGGATGGTGCGCCGCCGGCACACATTGCGTAAAAACACGAACCTTTAGTGTCGGGTTGGCACATTTTCGCAATAAAACCACCAATGTACTAATGCGTTAACGCAAAACCGAAATAACACAATCTAATCATTGTGTTTAGATGTGGTGACAACTATTCTCCAACCTTCTTAAGCTGGTTCGTTATCAACCCTTCGAAGGTTTCGGGGCTGAATTTCTTGGCTATTATCTTCCTGTCGCGGTCCAATAAGAATATTTTGGGCGTGGTGACCACATCGTACACCTCTTTCCAGTCAACGTTGCACTCGCCTCCGTCGAGGTTAAGCCAGTCGAGGTTATGGTCGTGTATGAATTTCTTCCATTTGGGACGCGTGGCATCGTCTGGTTCGCTCAAGATGGCGAAGGCTGCTATGTCGTAATCTTTTTTGTATTTCTCATACATCTCGTGCATCTCAGGTATCGTCACCTTGCAGTGTCCGCAGGTCGGCGACCAGAACATAAGTAGCGTGTACTGATGCCGTTTACACTCTATACTCAATGCATGAAATGCCCCCAGCGTGTCTTTAAGTATCAGTTCGGGAGCCTGTTTGCCGACGAGGATTTTCTCCCAGACATCGGCGCGGTGTACGTTCTCGTCTATTGTGCTCGGTGACGACCAGAATGCTTCACCGGTGGCATAGTAGCGATGTATCATGTGGACATAGACTTCGTCATAGACCATCACGTTGCTCTGCAAATACCGCTCTGCCGTGGTGTGTACCAGGTATTTGAACATCTCGGGTGCGGGCCGAGCCTTGTCTATCATTGCATCAACATGTGCAATGATAAAATTAGGCATCGTGTTTTTTAGAGTGACGTTGAAATAATCCTCCAGCTTCTTGTTGAATCCCACATTCTCGGGGGTTCGTAACAGGAACTCCTCGTCGAGGGGTATGTTGTCGAAATAATGTTCTGCGTAGTATTCGTAGCGTTCCTGTGATGAGAGCGAGTCGCCATATCCATTCACAAGCGGCACTTCGATGGGGATGGTTGATTTCATCATCTTTGTAAACATCAACTCTGGGTGGGCCTCTATGTAGTTCGTCATCAGGCTGTCGTTCTTTTTGAGCTGTTCTGATCGGTATGACTTGAACTCCTCTTCGCTCAGTCGTTTGGAGGCTGCTTGTAGGTCATCTTTCAATGCTCGCTGTTCGGCTTGAAAGGCATAAAACACCTCATTTTCTGGAGAACCTTTAACCTTTATGTGTCTTGCCCAGTCGTCGTTCTTGGTGTTGAAAATAAACGACTGATTCTCTTTGTGTACGCAGAATTCGACGTATTTTCCTTTGGTGTTGGTGAAAAAATAGAGTCCTTGATAGAGCAGAGAGTCTCCGTTGTAGGTGAAGTTTCCTTTGCCGTCGTTTATGGCGGTGTCGATGGCGTAGGTGCCGCCTTTCATCGAATAGTAACCCATATATACCGTGTCGTCCGTCGCGCCGTCTATATGCAAAGATATGCGGTAGCTTGGTTTGGATTGCTTCTTGTTTTTCTTGTCTTTGGCAAACGATGGGCACGGCATCGCCACGATGGCGGTCAAAAGTATGATTACTGTGGCTTTTATTGACATTATGTGGAGACTTTGTTTAGTTAGTTGCAAAAAGTTGGAAAAACCATCTAGCCTTGTGAAATATTTTTTGCAAAATCCAGCAGGGTGGGGTAGTAGTGGTCCACCAACTTGGGGTGGTTGAGGGCGATGTCGTTGGTTGGGCCAATCAGTACTGTCGTCATCCCTGCACGGCGGCCGAAGAGCATGTCGGAAGCGGAGTCTCCCACCATCACGCTCTCTTTGAGCCGTATGTCGGGATAATCTCTATGCGCCTGAAGAGCCATTCCTATATTGGGCTTGCGATTGAAACTGTGTGCGCTCTGGCGTTCGATGCAGTAGTAGATATGGTCTATCTCGCCTATAGCGTCGATAAGTTTTTTGTGTACAGCATGTAGGTCTTCTTCTGTCATCAACCCTTTGCTTACGCCTTGCTGGTTGGTGACGATGAACGTGTGCGCAAACTGTTCCTTCAGCAAGCGTAGAGCTTCTTTGACACCCGGCAGCACCTCCAGCTCGTCGGGACGCTTCACATAGTCGTCGGGCCGTAACACGTTGAGCACCCCGTCGCGGTCAAGGAACAACGCTGTATGTTCTGTTATTTTCAAGGGTGAATAGTGAATTGTGAATAGTGAATAGTGAATATTGAATTGTGAATTGTGAATAGTGAATTGACAAATGACGCTTGCCTATTACTTACAACTTACAGTTTACAGCTTAAAACTTACAACTTAATACTTACAGCTTACAGCTTACAGTTTAAAACTCATAGTTCGCCTTCTCATAATCTTCGGGGATTCCGATGTCGATGAAGTAGCTCTGGAATCGCACTCCGTAGAACGGCCGCACTCGGTATTCTTTCTGCAGCACTTCTTTCTCAAATGAGAACTGCTGTCCGAGCGGAAAACTGTCGAGTAGATGGCGGTCAAGCCTATAGATGCCGCCGTTGATATATCCGGCCTCTCCTTTGTCGTTTTTCTCAACGAAAGCCGTGATGCGCCCATCTTCGTCTGTCTCCACGCTTCCATAACGTCCCGAATCTTCCACATGCCGCAGGGCTATGGTTAAGGGTGTCTCTTTCTCGTTGCAAACACTTATAAGGCTCTGGTGGTCAATCAAGAATAGTGTGTCGCCGTTCAATACCGTCACCTTGTCGCTTTCGCAATGCTGCAGGCCGTTCACGATGGCGCCGCCTGTACCGAGCGGTTCGTGTTCGACGGCATAGTCAATCTTCAATCCGTTGTATTCGTTGCCGAAGTAATCCTCCACTTTCTCATGCAGATAGCCTGTGGCGAGCACCACATGACTGTAGCCTTCTTTTTTCAGCGCGTCGAGCAGGTGACACAGGAATGGTCTCCCCGCTACAGGTGCCATAGGTTTAGGCACGTCGCTGACTACCGACCGAAGCCGTGTTCCGAATCCTCCAGCAAGTACTATTGCTTCAAGCATACATCGCCGCCTCCACCAGTTCGCAGATGATATGACCTATCATGATATGGCACTCTTGTATGCGCGGTGTGTCGGTCGAGGGCACGTTGAGCAGCAATCCGCCGTAGTCTTTCATCTTTCCACCGCTGGCGCCGGTCATGGATATGATTTCTATACCCAATTCCTGACACACTTTGTAAGCTTCTATGATGTTGCGGCTGTTGCCGCTGGTGGAGATACCCACCAGCACGTCGCCTTTCTTTCCCGACCCTCGCAACAGGCGCGAAAAGATATGCTCATAGCCGTAGTCGTTGCCTACGGCGGTGAGGTATGAGGTGTTGCAGTGCAGAGCTTCTGCGTTGAGAGGTGGACGGTCGAAGTAGAAACGGCCGCTCAGCTCTGCCGCCAGATGCTGTGCGTCGGCAGCGCTTCCTCCGTTCCCGCAGAAGTGTATCTTGCCACCGTTACGAAGCGATTGTTCAATCGTCTTTGCCGCTTCTCCGATGGTGTTCATAAGCCGCGAGTCGGACAATACCGCCTGTTTCACGCCAATACTCTGTTCTATGGCTTCCTGGATTCTATTCATGGATGGATATTTATGCGTTTTAGGTTGATAAGTTGATATGTTAAGATGTTAAGGAGTGAAGATGTCGAGGTTTCAATTTTCACAACTTCACAACTTCACAAAATTAATCGCCCTGTGTGGGCATGCACCTGACTGCTAATCCCTCTACGGCCTTCGTCATATTCTCCCACAGGTATTTTTTCTTCTCTTCTTCCACTCCTTCGGTCAATCGGTCCTGCCACCCTTCTTCGTAATACCGCACTATCGCATCGGCAATAGTCTTGGCATCGGGTTCAACCACGAATCCCACTTTCTCGTTTGGCACAATCTCGGGTAATCCACCTACATTGGTAACAATCATAGGTTTCTCGAAGTTGAAGGCTATCTGGGTGACGCCGCTCTGGGTCGCCGTCTTGTATGGCTGCACCACCACGTCGGCCGCACAGAAGTAACGGTTCACCTCGCTGTCGGGTATGAAGTCGGTCTTAAGTATCACGCGGTCGCCAATCCCCAGCCGCTCTATCTGTTCCATATAAGGCTTCGGATCGCCATAGAACTCGCCGGCCACTATGAGTTTCATTCCCATCTGTCCGATGCGTTCGTCAGCCATCGCCTCAAGCAGCAGGTCTAGTCCTTTGTAGTTGCGTATGAATCCGAAAAAGAGAGCATAACGTCCATCTGGATTAATGCCCAATATCTTGCATGCATCTTCCTTGCTCATCGTCTCTCCGTAGTGGTCATATAGTGGGTGCATGCAGAGACATCTCGGTTTGAGGTGCTTCGGGTCGAAAATGTCGGCATCGTCCAACACCGACTGACTCATGGCTATCATACCGTCGATAGATCCCACGAAGTATCGAGCGAACATCTTGTCGCCGATACGATGCTCGTGTGGTACCAGGTTGTCGAGAATCGACACTCGCTGCATACCTGTATGTTTTGCCACTCGGTTTACCGTTCCCAATGCGGGTGCCATAAAGGGAAGCCAGAACTTGGTAATCAGCAGGTCGGGCTTCTGCCGTTTGATATACATGCCGGTCTTCAGCCAGCTGAACGGGTTGACGGCGTTGAGCATACGGGTTATCTTCAACCCTTTGGGTGCGGGTTCGTCGCTGTATTGCGACTTTCCGGGAAATAGAAACGATGGGTATTGAAGAGTGAAGGTTATAATCTCTACCTCATGGCCTTCTGTCTGATACTGGTAGGCCAGCCGCTCGTTGAAAGCCGCCAATCCTCCCCGATAGGGCCATGCTGTACCTAATATGATTACTCGCATGTCTGTCGTTTTATAATTCTATAACGTATAACGACTTGAAAAATTGCATAACACCGTTTATCCAGTGGTCGGTATTGTTAATTCACAATTCTGCGATTAAGGTGAGCAGAATGACGCCGAAGGCGGCAATTCGCACAAAGAGCAGAATGACGCCGAAGGCGGCAATTCGCAATTCACCAATCACAATTCACTAAAAAATCACTATCTTTGCACATTGTTTTTAACATTTTAACTTGTGCAACAATCTCAGTTTCCAATACTTCGAACCAAGGTCTATGACCGCCCTCTAATCTATCTCGACAACGCTGCCACCACGCAGAAACCGCAGTCGGTCATCGACGTGCTGACTTCTTATTACACCTCGCTCAACAGTAACATCCATCGTGGCACACACTACCTCGCCACCGCTGCCACCGAGCGTTTCGAGGAGGTTCGTCGCAAGGTTTGCTCTTTCATCAACGCTGCTGACCGCACCGAGGTGGTATTCACTCGCGGCACCACAGAGTCCATCAATCTGGTGGCTTCATCTTTCGGCGAACGTTTCATCGGCGAGGGCGACGAGGTCATTGTGTCGGCTATGGAACACCATTCTGATATGGTACCTTGGCAGATGGTTTGTGAGCGTAAGGGAGCTAAGATAAAGTATATCCCTTTCAGCGATGAGGGCGTGTTAGACTTGGATATCTATAAAACTCTTTTTAGCGAGAAAACCCGTATAGTCGCTGTCAACCACGTCTCAAACACTCTCGGTACGGTCAACCCCGTGGCCGAGATAATCAAGATTGCCCACAGTCACGATGTGCCGGTGCTTATCGACGGTGCTCAGTCGGTGGCTCATATCCCTGTCGATGTACAGGCTCTCGACTGCGACTTCTACTGCTTTTCTGGTCATAAGATGTATGCGCCGATGGGTGTCGGCGTGATGTATGGCAAACGCCGCTGGCTCGACGAGATGCCGCCCTATCAGGGTGGAGGAGAGATGATTAAGGATGTAACACTTGAAAAGACCACATATAACGAGTTGCCTTTCAAGTTCGAGGCTGGAACTCCATCGGTGGGCGACGTGCTTGGTTTGGGTGCTGCTATAGACTTCATGCTCACCGAAGGTGTTGAAAATATCGGTCGTCACGAGATGGAACTGCACGACTATGCCGTCGAGCGTATGCGCAACATCGAGGGTATGCGTTTCATCGGCACCGCTCCTCAGAAGGCCGCTGTCATATCGTTTCTTATCGGAAACGCTCACCCCTACGACGTAGGCACGCTGCTCGACAAACTCGGCGTAGCCGTCCGCACCGGACATCATTGCACCCAGCCTATAATGGACCGTTACGGCATCCCTGGCACCGTCCGCGCCTCGTTCGCTGTCTATAACACTCGCGACGATGTCGATGCCTTTGTCAATGCCCTCAACCGCATCGTCCCGATGCTGAGTTAACTGCGTGTCCGCACAGGACGATTAGGAAACAGTATTATATGAAATCTTGTGGAGTAAGATACAAACGTCAAAAATAATTTGTAACTTTGCACTCTCGTAAAAATTATTGAATACAATAACAAATTAAAAATAACAACTATGAACAAATTTGATCCTGCAACAGCAATCCAGCGTCACGACGGTCGCGACGCCAACCGTGGTGTGAACCCCGCTATCTGCGATTCCGCTACTTTCACTTTCCCCGAGGCTCATCTTATGACCGAGACCTTCCACGGTGAAACCGAGGGCTACTTCCTTTACAGCCGTCACTGGAATCCTTCCAACCTCGCTCTCTGCCAGAACCTCGCCGCTATGGAAGACACTGAGGCTGCTTGGGTCACCGGTTCCGGTCTTGCTGCCATCACCAGCGCTCTCATCCACGAGGTTAAGGCTGGCGACCATATCATCAGCTCTATGACCACCTACGGCGGCACCTTCGCCTTCATGGCCAACTACCTCAAGAAATTCAACGTCGAGACCACCTTCGTCAATATGCAGGACCTCAACGCGGTGAAGAAAGCTGTCGCTGAGCACCCCAACACCAAGGTTCTCTACACCGAGACCATGAACAACCCGCTGCTCCGCATCGCCAACGTTCCCGAACTCTCGAAGATTGCCCACTCCATCGGAGCCAAGCTCATCGTTGACAACACTTTCACCCCGATGATTTTCAGTCCTTGCCGTCTCGGCGCCGACATCACCGTCTATTCTATGACCAAGTATGTCAACGGTACTAACGACTGCGTGGCTGGCGCCATCTGCGGCTCGGCCGAGTACATCAACAGCCTCATCGACGTCAACAACGGCACCTGCATGCTTCTCGGCCCGGTGCTCGACCCGATGCGCAGCGCTTCTATCAACAAGAACCTCCACACCCTCCATATCCGCATGAAGAAACACAGCGAGAACGCCATGTATCTCGCCAAACGTTTCAAAGAGGTGGGCTTCAAATACAACTATCCAGGACTCCCCGAACATCCCGACCACGAGCTCTTCAAGAGCATGATGAACGACGGCTTCGGTTTCGG
This sequence comes from Bacteroidales bacterium, assembly GCA_017616895.1. Taxonomy (GTDB): domain Bacteria; phylum Bacteroidota; class Bacteroidia; order Bacteroidales; family P3; genus Colimorpha. The sequence goes on along the minus strand of JAFZXE010000021.1, from coordinate 17,681 downwards.
CGGCATGATCTCCATCGACATGGGTACTGCCGACAAGGCCAGCAAGATCATGGAAGTCATGCAGGAGAAAGGCGTCGGCTACCTCGCCGTCTCGCTCGGATACTTCAAGACCCTCTTCAGCAACTCTGGTAAATCGACCTCCAGCGAGGTTCCCGAGGACATCCAGAAAGAGATGGGTATGAGCGAAGGCCTTATCCGCTTCTCGATGGGTCTTGACAACGACATCGAGGCTACCTTCCAGCTCATCAAAGAGAGCGTGGACGCCTGCAAATAATTGCTAGTGACGAGTGAAATAGTGACCAGTGACCGGTGACCAGATATAGCCACAGTCGCTAGTCACTATTTCTTTACCGGAAAACCTGTCTCTTGTCACAGGTCACAGATCACAGATCACAGGTCACAGATTACAATTTTCAACTTTCAACTTTCAATTTTCAATTCGAATGAAAATCGCCATAATCCTTTCCGGCTGCGGTAATCGCGACGGTAGCGAGCTGCAGGAGTCCCTCTCTTTGATGCTCGCCATCGACCGTCGTGGCTGGCAGTATCAGTGTTTCGCCCCCGAGGGCATGTTTGAGGTTATCCCTCATGTCGATATCGAAGACCTCGAAGACGCCGAAGAGGGCGCCCTGGTCGATACCGAGCAGAGAGATATCTTTGTGGAGTCGGCACGCATCGCCCGCGGCGATATCAAGTCGCTCGACGAATATTCGCCAGCCGACTACGACTGTCTGGCTCTCCCCGGCGGAATGGGTGCCGCTCGCAACCTTTCCACCTTCGCCTTCGACGGTCCCCGTATGGAAGTCATCGACAGCGTGGCCGACGCCATACTCGAAACCTACCGCGCCAAGAAACCTGTGGTGGCTATGTGCATAGCTCCGATGGTGCTGGCTAAGGTGTTGGGTCGCTATGGTGTCGAACTCACCCTCGGCGCGTCCGACAACCAGGCGGCTCTCGCAGCACAGCAACTCGGTGCCAAACCGCAGGAGTGCGGCCCCACCGACGTCTGTATCGACAGCGAGCACAAGGTCATCACCACTCCAGCCTATATGGCAGCCACCCGCATCAGCGAAATCTTCGCCGGTGCCGAGAATATGGTTGCCCGACTGGAAGAAATGCTCGGTTAATATGAGAAAATCGCTTCTTCTTGTATCTACACTCTTTCTGTGTGGACTTCTCGCCTCTTGTAGCGGCGCTTCCGATACTCTTACCGTCACCGTAAGCGACGTGTCATTCAAGATGGTGCATGTCAAAGCTGGCACCTTCACCATGGGCTGCACCTCTGAGCAGGCTGCTTTCCCGCAAGGTGATTGGGAAATCGACGACAACTACGACCGTGCTGTCTTCGAACGTGTGCATCAGGTGACGCTTTCCAGCGACTACTATATTGGCGAGACCGAAGTCACGCAGGATCTCTACGAAGCTGTGATGGGCACCAACCCCAGCGGTTTCTCCAACGGAGGCAAATATCCAGTCGAGACGGTATCGTACAACGATGCGATGGCTTTCTGCCAAAAGCTTTCGGAGATGACGGGCCGCACCTTTACGCTTCCCACAGAAGCGCAGTGGGAATATGCCGCACGTGGCGGACACAAGGCTCCGAAGCAGACGGTCTTCTCGGGCAGCGATGACCTCGACGAGGTGGCTTGGTATATGGACAACGCAGATGAGACCACACATGAGGAAGCGAGTCTCAAACCCAACGCACTCGGCATCTACGATATGACCGGCAACGTGTGGGAGTGGTGCCGTGATTTTTGGAGTGACGACTTCGGCAGCGATGCCGTCACCGACCCCGAAGGGCCGTCGGACGGTACAAAGCATGTTGACCGAGGAGGCAGCTGGAACAAAGTCCCGTCCCACTGTCGTCTTTCCTTCCGCTACGGCCTCAACCCCGACTACAAAGCCTACAATCTCGGCTTCCGAGTCGTCTGCCTGCCGTAAGCACACAATCTTCGTCATAACCTTGAACACTTGAATGGAGATGGTTGTGTAAAAAAATGATGCCTATAAGTGCAATTCGATGAGTATGTCTTCAAATAGATTGATTCTTCAACCAGAAGATATCTATTATATGATTACTATTAATTGTAATCAGCGGTGTTCCAAGTGTTCTCATTGGAAATACCCACCATATACTAAGACTCGTTTAGCTCCTCAAAAAATAGTTGACTTTCTTTGTGCGATTCCTTCGTGTAAGGAATTTGTCATTGTGGGAGGGGAACCTTTGTTGTTTAAAAATGAAATTCAGGAGATCTTATTTGGTTTAAAGAATACTGATATCCGTACAGTTATTATCACTAATGGATATGCTCTTGATAGATCCTTTATTGATGAGACAAAAGATTATCATGTCCATTTTGTATTTTCTATAGATACGGTAGATAGAGATTTTTGGAAGTTTGTCCGCGGAACAGACTCTTATGATAGGTGTATGTCAAATTTTGAATATGCGTTTAAACACCTTACGGGTTGGCAGATAAGCATTCAGAGCGTATTGGCAGAAGAAACCAGAGATCATATCCCTGGGGTGAAGAGATACGCTGAAGAACATCATGTGTCACATACAGTACAGGATTATATTTCAGAAGGTTTTGAAGGATACTGGACTCCACTCAAGGATAAGGTTTCTAATATCCCGTCAGGAGAACAACAATGTTACGCTGCGGGTAGAAATGTTAGCATTATGCAAGATGGTTCTGTAATGACCTGTTTCCAGCAGAATTGGATGGAAGGATGTGAAATGCCTTTGGGGAATTTACATACGGACAATGTTGAGGATATTATCAATACAAAATATGCGCAAGGTGTTGTTATGAAGATGAAATTGTGTAACAAACCATGTAAAGTACTGAAATGCAATTTAAAGAAGTGATGATAGAAATGAGCCATAACTGTAACATTTCATGTCAAATGTGTGGTTTTGGTTTTAGATACAATCCCGTTAAAAGGGAGAAGTTCATGGAAGCAAACAGTTATCGCAAATACGTAGATATGTTTGCAGAGAAGACGGAGCGCCTCCGATTAAACGGTAGGGGTGAAAGTACTATCCATCCAAACTTTAAAGAACTGTTGGAATGGACTCATGGGAAGTATCCTTCGCTACAGTTGAGCCTTTTCACTAACGCCTCATTCAATAATCCGACCCTGGTTGACGCTCTTATCGCTTGTAATGTCTTGGCTTTTGTTTCGTTTGACAGCACAAAAAAGGAACTATTTGAGAAAATCAGGTTTGGATGTCGATACGAATCAGTCATCGCTAACATTGATGGTCTGAAGACTCTTCCTATTCGTCCTTTTATCATTGCCACACTTCAGCTGGATAATATTGGGGAAATAGAGGAACTTGGACGGTTTGCGTTTGAGAAAAACTGTTCTATTATATATAACTCGGTTCGTAGCGACAACGAAAATACAATAGTTGGTTATCACAATTATGTAACAAATAATGTGGATGCTATAGTCGAATCATTCAACACCGTATCCGAATTGTACGAAGATTCAGACTTGCAGTGCCTGATTCCTGATCAGATTGGCGGAATTGCTATTAATTCCAAGAATAATACGATGACACACGGTTCAATGAGACATTGTCCAGCGCTGGAAAATGAGTTGTGCATACTCTATGATGGAACTGTGACACCTTGCAATATGTTCAATCCGTATAAGTACGGTAATTTGTCTGAGGATACTTTGGATAATATATTAACAGGTGTTAAGTATACGAATTTTAAGAAGTTGTATAAGGAACACTATTATTGTAAAAATTGTGCAAATTTAGGAATATAAAATAATGAGCTCGCTTTCACATTCTCCATATTTGGAAACAATCCGTTATTGGAACGGTTCTTCTACTCTCAATGGTTATAAGTTAAGATTTCTTCTTACTAAATTGGTCGAGATGTATTCGTTCAAGAAGAAATCAAATCCGTTGCCTTCGATAAAGGCAGCGCAAAGCGATTATCGAGAATTCGCTTCGCCACTTGAGAATTCAATCTCTTCTACATCAAAGACTGCAGTAGTTGTGCCTTGTTACATAAGGGATGCCAGATCGGCCGACCAATTGAAACGGTTGTATCAAACACTTATTGGTCAGGAGGTCAAGCCGGATTTAGTGATATTCGTTGATGACTGTTCTCCTTATCCGTATGACGAGAGTGCGTTTGGTGGTATTGTGTTTAGGAAACAGAAAAAAAATTGTGGACCTGCGACTGCGAGAAATGTAGGCCTGGAGTACGCTCTTTCTCAAGGTGCGGATATTGTTGCCTTCACTGATTCCGATTGCATTTTGTCGCCTGGTTGGATGAGTTCAATCAAACACTTTTTTCTGAATAACAAGTATGCAAATATCCTTTCCGGCAATACATTGTCCTATGGAAATTCATGGTTTGACAAGTATCATGAGCTTAATGGTACCCTTAACGGCAGAATGTTCAAAGGGAAAGAACATTTATTATATGGCCCAACCGCAAATCTTGCAATAACCAAGAATGTCGGGATATCCATAGAATTTGATACTTCATTTCCTAATGCCGCGGGTGAAGACATTGACTTCTGCCTTCAAGCTAACAGATGTGGGTTTAGGGCATTCTTCTGTGAGGATATGAAGATCGAACATGACTATGGCTATGGACGCTCCTTTATTGGAAATTTAAAAAGGTTCATAAAGCAGTTTGAAAGATATGCCGATGGGGAAAAAGTACTGTTGGACAAGAATCCTTCGTACTATATGTATTTTGAAAATACAAAGGAAATTTCTGTGGTAAGATAAACCGCAATGATGAGATTTATTATTTGAGTAAACATTACAAATGAAGAGGATATTAGTAACAGGTGGTGGTGGTTTTGTAGGCTCGCATTTATGTGAACGCTTGCTGCGCGAGGGGAACCAGGTTGTATGCTTGGACGATTTTTATACTGGGAGTAAGCAAAACATCTCTAGTTTTATCGGTAACTCCGATTTTAAATTAGTGGAATGTGATGTTAGAGTTCCTTTTAATGAAGAGACTGTTGATGAAATATACCATTTGGCTTGCCCTGCATCACCTATTCACTATCAGGAAAATGCGGTGAAAACGCTGGAGACGTCAGTCTTGGGTAGCATTAATGTGCTGAAACTGGCCCATAAGTGTAATGCTAAGGTGCTGTTAACTTCAACTAGCGAGGTGTATGGGAATTCAATGGTTCATCCTCAGGACGAATCGTACTGGGGAAATGTCAACCCAATTGGTATCCGTTCTTGCTATGACGAAGGGAAGAGATGTTCTGAGACGCTTTTCTCGGATTATCATCGTCAATATGGTGTACGAACCAAGATAGTTCGCATTTTTAATACGTATGGACCAAGAATGCAGTGTGATGACGGTAGAGTTATCTCCAATTTTATAATCCAAGCTTTACAGAATAGGAGCATTACTCTATATGGAAACGGCAAACAAACACGTAGTTTCCAGTATGTGGATGATTTAATTGAGGGATTGATCAGGATGATGCAAACAGATGACTCAGTTTCATTCCCTGTTAACATCGGCAATACGCACGAGGTGACTATGGTAGATTTGGCCGAGAAGATAAAGTTGCTTACAGGCTCACATTCCGCCATGACGTTTTGCGATGCACTTGAAGACGACCCTATACGCCGCAAACCGGATATTTCGCTCGCGAGAAAGATACTAAATTGGCAACCTACTGTCCAGTTGGATGAAGGACTGAAACGTACCATTGATTACTTTAGGGAACAATTAAACAAGTAAAAATATCAACCCCGACCACAATCCCGTTTTTCCTCTACGGATCATTAAAAAAGCAGGATATGACTCAGGCTTATCTTACAGTTCCGACAATAGACAGTTACGACAATTAAAAAATGGATACTAGCTTCCTTTCTTTATGTTATATAAATACTTAATATATAGATATATAGATAAGTTATAAGAATTTTGTCATCTCTCAAAAAACAACTGTCGTAACTGTCTTCTGTCGGAAATATACCCTGTAATTTTCCTCTACGGAGCATAAAATCAGCATGATAGGATGCGGGCAATGCGTCGGAGGCGTTACAGTTACAGTTGTTACAGTTAAAAAATGGGTTACAATTTTTCCTCTATATAATATATAACTAATTAATTATTAATAGTATATGTAAGATATAAGGAAATTGATACCCCTCAAAAAATAACTGTAACAACTGTAACTGTAACGGATGGGCTCTGCTATATGGCAATAAATCAATAGGATACCTTGCTGACGTTTCTCCTGATCAACACATTTTAACCTCAAAAAACGACAAAAACTATCGTTTTTTCCTCCTAAAAGGCACCCAAACGACACTCGAAAACCGAATTTTAACACTTTTTACCCTCGCTTTTCGCGCAAACTGCCGTTCTGGAATTTCATCATATTGATTCCATCTGGAAGCATTTTACCCCGAAACGACCACACAAAACCTCAAAAACGCCACCCAATATATCGCAATATTCAATATTCGAATATGCTTTAGCATTGATGAACACCGCTTTGTCAAATTTAATCAAGTGAATAATTCGAAATTCAAAATTAGAGGAACTCCGTACCAACTCCCAACTAACTCCCAACCAACTCCCAACTAACTCCCTGCTTTGTCATATTTTTCTTGAACATCTCCGACACCGATCTTTTTTCCTGATTCTTTTCCCCAAAACCGAGTTCGAGCATAGCAAGAATATCTTTCGGCGTTGTATGAGGCAAAAAAGAAAAAACCGTCGCTTTCGCGGCGGCTTTTTCTTTATGAAGAAAATTTTCGTTTGGGGTCTTATTTCTTTCCGTCTACGCGCATCTTGTAGAACGAGCGATAGACGAACACCAGCGCTATCGCCAGGAAGGCTACGCCAAACCAGGGAGCCATCTTGCGGAAGCCTTCGCTGATGGCGATCTCCATGGCGAGCACTCCGAACAGTGTGGTGAACTTGATGATGGGGTTCAATGCCACACTCGACGTGTCTTTGAACGGGTCGCCCACTGTGTCGCCTACAACCGATGCGTCGTGCAGCGGCGTGCCTTTGGCTTTCATATCCACTTCCACTACCTTCTTGGCGTTGTCCCATGCGCCGCCGGCGTTAGCCATAAACACAGCCTGGAACAATCCAAACACAGCTATAGAGATAAGGTAGGCGATGAACAGGCACACGGCGTTCTGACCTCCGATGCTCTCGGGCGAGCTCAGGCAGGCAAATGCCAGCGCGAAGCAGAAGATGGCGATAAAGATGTTGATCATACCCTTCTGTGCGTAGTTGGTGCAGATCTTCACCACCTCTTGGCTCTTGGCGGTATCGGCTTTCTTGGGTGCGTTCGGGTCGAGCTTGATGTTGTTCTTGATGAACTCCACAGCTCGGTTGGCTCCGGTCGTGACGGCCTGCATCGACGCTCCGGTGAACCAGAATATCACACATCCGCCCAGGATGAATCCGAGGATGCTGTAGGGGTTGAGCATGTTCAGTATGCTCTCGGGTTCGATGCCGAGGGTCTTCTGAATCATAAGTATCAGCGAGAATATCATCGTGGTGGCTCCCACAACGGCCGTTCCGATAAGCACGGGTTTGGCGGTTGCTTTGAAGGTGTTACCTGCACCGTCGTTGGCCTCCAGGTAGTATTTGGCTTTCTCAAAGTCGGGCGTGAAGCCGAACTCGTCTTTCACCTCTTTCGTGGTTTTCTCGATGTCGTCTTCGATAAGGCTCAGCTCATACACGCTCTGTGCGTTGTCGGTCACAGGTCCGTAGCTATCGACAGCGATGGTCACAGGTCCCATTCCCAGCATGCCGAACGCTACCAATCCGAAGGCGAAGATGCTGTAATATACTCCGAACACTGGCTCGATGTTGAACGCTGTGGAGGCGAAGTAGGCGATGACCATCAGCACGAAGAACACCATGCCTGTCCAGAATCCGCCCATGTTGCCGGCCACAAGGCCAGAGAGGATGTTAAGCGAAGCGCCACCCTGTTCAGAGGCTTTCACGACCTCTTTCACGTGTTTCGACGTGGGCGAGGTGAAGAGCTTGGTGAACTCGGGTATAAGGGCTGCACCGAGTGTGCCGCAGCTGATGATGATGCTCAGCGCCAGCCACAAGTTCGGCACCAGTGCGTTCACTTCGGCGTTGTTCAGGATGAAATAGCTTGCGCAGAATGTTCCGATGATGCTCAGTATCGAGGTTATCCACACCAGCGAGGTCAGCGGATGCTCGAAGTTGATGTCGTCGGCGCTCTTGTATTTCGCTTTGGCTATGCCGCCGTTGATGTAGTAGGCCAGCACCGAGGCGATGATACCGAGAATACGCATAGCGAATATCCACACCAGCAGTTTGACTTGCATCGAGGGCTCGGGTACGGCCAGCAGTATGAAACTCACCAGCGCCACTCCCGTCACTCCGTAAGTCTCGAAACCGTCGGCGGTGGGTCCAATCGAGTCACCGGCGTTGTCGCCCGTACAGTCGGCTATCACACCGGGGTTGCGCGGGTCGTCCTCGCCGATTTTGAACACCACCTTCATCAGGTCGCTTCCGATGTCGGCAATCTTCGTGAAGATACCGCCGGCGATACGCAGTGCGCTCGCACCGAGGCTCTCGCCGATGGCGAAGCCGATGAAGCAGCTGCCAGCCAGATTTTCGGGCATGAGCAGCAGGATGACCAGCATCAGCACCAGCTCGACGCAGATGAGCACGATTCCGATGCTCATACCGGCGCGCAGCGGGATGTTGAGCAGGTCGAGGGGTTTTCTTCTAAGCGAGGCAAAGGCCATGCGGGCGTTGGCGTAGGTGTTCATGCGGACGCCGAACCACGCCACACCGTAGCTGCCGAGTATTCCGACAACGGTCCATGCCAGCACCAGCAGCACACTGCCGAACGGTATGTGGCTGAGCACTCCGAAATAAAGCGCCATCGCCGCTCCGATAAAGACGAAGAGCAGCAGGAGGAATTTGCCTTGCTGCTTCAGGTAGGTCGAGCAGGTCTTGAAAATCACGTTGCCGATTTCAAGCATCGACTTGTGGGCTTTGAGTTTGCGCACCTTGCTGAACTGCCAGAAGCCGAACAGCAGTCCGACGATGACCACCGCGAATCCCCAGTAGAGTATCGACGCGTCGCCGCTCTGGGCAAAACCAGCAGGCATTTCAAGGTCAGCTTCGCTGGCAAAGGCGAAAACAGGCGCCGCCAGCAAGAGTAGTGTAGTTGCTAATTTCTTCATTATAAAGTTGTTTGTGTGTTATCTATGGAATTTGAAGTGCCCGCAAATTTACTAAAAATATTATCCTTTACAATATTAAAGTGTCGATTTTCACAACGGTGGTCTATAGTCAGTTTTTAGTAGTCGGCAGCCAGTCGAGCATATCAACCTCATAATTCACTCTATAACACATTAACGCAATACTACAAAATCACCGAGATTTATAATTTGTGGCCGTGGATTGTTGCTGATTGCGGCAGTTTTAGTATTTTTGCACGCGTTTTTAATTAATATTTACTCGGCAGGCACTTTCAGGTCAAGGGTCACTCGTTACAAAACTTCATTCAACCATGGCAACGGCAAAATTGATACTTCACAAAGGCAAGGAAAAGTCGATTTTTCGTCGGCATCCGTGGCTCTTCTCCGGCGCTGTCGCGCGGACCGAAGGGCGACCTGAAGATGGCGATGTGGTTGATGTGGTTTCTGCCGACGGACAGTGGCTCGCCTGCGGACACTATCAGTCGGACAGCATTGTGTGTAAGATACTGTCGTTTGAGGGGTGTTCGATCGACGATGGCTTCTGGCGTGCAAGGCTGAGTGACGCAATCAGTTATCGCAAGACACTTGGGCTGATAGGTGTGGATGGGCGTTGCGGTACGGATGACACCACAATGTTCCGACTTGTCAATGGAGAAGGCGACCTCATGCCAGGCTTGATTGCCGACTACTATAACGGGATAGTGGTGCTGCAGGCCCACAGTGTGGGTATGCACCGCCTGTTCCCCGTCTTTGCCAATCTGCTGAACGAACTGTTGCCCGACCTCAAAGGCGTCTATGACAAGAGCGAAGCAACCCTGCCAATAAAAGGCTGCGAAAACGGCTGGATCACATCTCCCAGTGCTGGTCGCACGGGCGATATTAATTGTCAGCAGCCTGTTTCTGATCACAGGTCACGGGTCTCAGGTCACACATTAGATGAATGGGAAGCGACAGAGTGGGGCAACCGCTACATCATTAACTTCGCCGAAGGGCAGAAGACAGGCTTCTTCCTCGACCAGCGCGACAACCGCCGTATGGTGGGTCAATTTGCCGAGGGCAAGCGCATCCTTAACTGTTTCGGCTACACCGGCGGTTTCACCCTCGGTGCCCTCCGCGGTGGCGCAGCCCAAGTCGATACTGTAGATATCTCAAAGCGTGCCATCGAACTGTGCAACAGACATGTGGAGATGAATTTTCCTCAGGCAAGCCATCGCGGCATTGTCGCCGACGTCACCAAATACCTCGACACCATAGATGACCAATACGACATCATAATACTCGACCCGCCAGCATTCGCCAAGAACCACAGGTCGTTGCAGAACGGTCTCAAAGGCTACCGCAACATCAATCAGCGTGCCATTGAGAAGATAAAGCCAGGAGGACTTCTTTTCACCTTCAGCTGCTCGCAGGCGGTGAGTCAGGCTGACTTCCAGACAATGGCGTTCACAGCAGCTGCAACGGCGAAACGCAACGTAAGAATTATCAAACACCTCCAGCACGCCCCCGACCATCCTGTAAGCATCTACCACCCCGAAGGTGAATACCTGAAAGGATTGTTGCTGGAGGTAGAGTGAGTGTTTAGGTTCATGCCCACACAGGGGAATTTAGTAGTTAGCAGTCAGCAGTCAGTGGTTAGCAGTCAGCAGTCAGTTACCTTTCAAACATTTAAACCTTTCAACACTTTTAACATATCAATCAACACACTAACACAATAGCACAATCCCACAATAACGCAATATAGAAAATGGAATTAGGATACCAGAAAATCGACAAATACGACGAGCAATGTGTCGCACAACTCTCCGCTCACTACCGTGAGATTATACGACTCCTCGGCGAAGACCCAGACCGAGAAGGACTCCTCAAATCGCCCGAACGTGTCGCCAAAGCCATGCTCTTCTTCACCAACGGCTATGACCTCAACCCAGAGGAAATCCTCCGTTCAGCCATGTTCGACGAAGACTACAAGCAGATGGTCGTCGTCAAAGACATAGAGATGTACTCGCTTTGTGAGCACCACATGGTTCCCTTTGTCGGCAAAGCCCACGTCGCCTACATACCTAATGGAAAAATTGTGGGATTGAGTAAGATTCCCCGCGTGGTGGATGCCTACGCCCGCCGACTCCAGGTTCAGGAACGGCTTACCAAGCAAATCAAAGACTGCATCCAGAACACCCTCCAGCCTCTTGGCGTAGCCGTCGTCATCGAGGCTCAGCACATGTGCATGTCCATGCGAGGAGTCCAAAAACAAAACTCCGTAACCACCACCAGCGACTTCACAGGGGCCTTCATGAAAGACCCCAAAACCCGCGAGGAATTTATGCATATTATCGGGGTGAACCTCCATTAAGCCGCCCCATTTGCAAGAAATCTGGCGTTGTAGGACACTAATTATTATAGTATCACTAAATTATTATGAAAAAATATATCGCTATTATCGTTATGCTGTTCGTTGCACTGGGAGTGTCGGCGCAGATAACCCATACAGCCAAGGGCGACATCGACGAAAACGCCAACAAGGTGCTCAAGAAGGCTCAGTCAGTGTTTGATAAATCGGCTGTGAGTTTCACCGTGACCATGATTAACCGCAACAGCGAGAAGAAAGAGACAGCTCGGCAGAAAGCAGATGTCTTGTACAGTAAGGGTCGCTACCGTGTGACTACGGGCAACCAGATATTGTACAGCGACGGAAGCAGCGTGTGGCAGTGGGATAAACAGGCCAACGAGGTGACGGTTAATACCCTCGCCCAGGGTGATGACGACTTGATGAACCCCGCACGGCTGCTGGCGACTTACAGCAAGAACTTCAAGACCAAATTTATACGCCTTGAGGACGACGGAACAGCGGTTATAGACCTCACGCCCTTCAAGTCGAAGAGCTACTACAAGATACGTATGCTTATAAACAGCAATAACGGCCACATCAAGCAGATGGAAATCCACAACTACGACTCGTCCGAGGGAATCTATCAAATCTCGGCAGTAAAGACTGGTGCGAAATGCTCCGACAAGGATTTTGTGTTCGACACTGCAGCCAACAAAGGAGTCGAGGTGATTGATATGAGGTGACCATTTATATGTTAGTTTTGATTAAACAGTCATTATGAATAAATCGTTTATAATTCTTTTGGCAGGTTGCCTCCTTTTGGCAGGTTGCTTCAAAAAGCCCAAAACAAACAACGGGATTGAAACCGATTCGATGGAGGCCCGGATGCCGTTGTTTTCTTTCGATACCATCGGTTTCCACGACCATCCCGACAATGTACCGTCGCTGAGTATCGACGTGAGCCTTGCTCTTCCGATGTCCGACAAGGGAAACCCCGTGGCAGGATTGTTGCGCAAGCAGATATTATCAGACGTGCTGGGTGAACAGTATTCGAAAGGGAACAAGGCTATGGATTTTGTATTGGCATACGTGGCTGACAGGCAAGCCGCTTTTGGCAGCACCATATCGGATTATGAAGAGGATAAGGAGTTGATAGAGGCGGAGGGCATGTCTTATATGTACAAATGGGAGACGACCGTCAGCGGCACAGTCGATATGTACAATCCCCCGTTGTTGGTGTATGAGGCAGATTATTTTGATTATCAGGGCGGTGTGCACGGTATGTTCGCCAATTGCTATACTCTCTATTCCACCGTCACAGGAAAACGACTGAAACTCGACGATGTCTTTGCTGGCGACAAACAGTCGCGCGATGCCATGACAGAGATTCTTTACAAGAGTCTGCAATATCATATTGCTCACGATGAGGAATATGAAGGTATGGAGATTTTCGATATGGAAATGGTGAAACCAAACGACAATTTCTCAGTGTCGCCAGAAGGGTTCACTTTCTATTACCAGCCTTACGAGATTGCGGCATATTGCTACGGTGTGGTGGCAATTAAAGTGCCGCTTTCAGAACTGCGCCCGTACATGCTTCCGGACACCGAAGTCGCATTGTTTTTTGAATCAATCCAACAGTTGGCTGCCAAGAACTGAGGCGATGAATATTCTTATGATTGAAACCGCCACAGCGGTCTGTTCAGTAGCGCTAGGCATCGATGGACGAGTGGTGGTCAAGAGAGAGGCCGACGAGCCTAATGCCCACAGCTCCAAGATGAACCTCTTTATTGGCGAGTTGATGGACGAAAGCGGCTTGAAACCATCCGAACTGCATGCCGTATGCGTCAGCGGCGGTCCGGGAAGCTACACTGGACTCCGTATCGGTGTTAGCGGAGCCAAAGGTCTATGCTATGGGTTGAAAATACCGCTGCTCGCAGTGCCAACCCTGAAAAACATGGCTGCCGGCTACTGTCAGCAGCACCCCGACTATGACGGTATGGTCTGCCCGATGATAGATGCACGTCGCATGGAGTGCTATGCTGCAATATACTCCAGTTCACTCGATGAGCTCAAACCCGTCTCTGCCGACATCATAGAGCCGGGAATCTATGACCGATGGCTCGACAGCGGGCAGGTGGTCTTTGTCGGCGACGGGGCCGAGAAATGCAAGGCGGTGCTGGGCGTGCATCCCAATGCAAGGTTCGATACCGATTACCGTATTTCGGCGGCGTCCATGCTTCCGTTGGCAGAAAAACTCCTGCAAGAGGGCAGGGTAGAGGATGTGGCATACTACGAGCCCTTCTATCTCAAAGACTTCGTCGCCAAGAAATCAATTGTCAGGGGACTTTTTTAGTTTTAAGCTGTAAGTTATAGATTTTAAGTTTCAAAGAGTCAGCAGTCAGTATCGTCAATTCACTATTCACAATTCACTAATCACTAATCCTTGCTTCGCTACACTCTCAAACGGCTACTTTACGGGCTCCTGGTTATTCTGGGGGTGGTGACGCTGGTGTTTTTCCTATTCAACATACTTCCAGGCGATCCTGCCAGAATGATGCTCGGTCAGCGAGCCGATGCCGAGAGCATAGAAATCATAAACCGTGACCTTGGGCGCGACAAACCAGTAGGATTACAGTTCTTGAACTACATAAACGACTTGGCGCCGCTATCGTTTCACAACAATAGCGACCAGACAAATTATTTCTATCTAGACCCCGACAAATATGCGCCATACACCACGCTGCTGAAAATTAAAAGCACGTCGGTAGTCTTGAAGGCTCCCTATCTGAGGCGTAGCTACCAGTCGAAACGCAAGGTGTCGGAAATCATCGCGACCGCATTCCCTCAAACTGCTCTGCTGGCATTGGTGGCTATGACGTTTGCACTCATTGTAGGCATCACGTTCGGCGTGGTTTCAGCCTTGTATAAAGACACATGGGTTGACCGTCTCACCCTCGTACTTTCAACCCTCGGCATGTCGTTGCCATCGTTCTTTGCCGCCATTCTCATCGCTTGGTTTTTCGCTTACGTATTGGCTGAAGTCACGCATCTGAATATGTTCGGCAACCTCTTCACCGTCGATGACTACGGCACTGGAGAATATCTGGATCTGAAGAATCTTATACTTCCGGCGCTTACACTCGGTTTGCGTCCCCTCGCAACGCTCACACAACTCTCAAAGAACTCCATGCTTGAGGCACTTTCGCAGGACTATATTAGAACCGCACGAGCAAAAGGACTCCCATATCGTAAGGTGGTCGTCCATCACGCACTTCGTAACGCATTAAACCCCATTGTCACCTCTGCTTCGGGATGGCTGGCGGGTTTGATGGCTGGAGCTGTCTTTGTCGAGTATGTGTTCGACTGGAAAGGCATGGGTATCGTCATAGTCGATGGTCTTGAGAAATATGACTTCCCCGTGGTGATGGGCTGCATACTGTTTGTATGCCTGCTTTTAGTGGTAATCAACATAATAACCGACATACTCTACGGTGTTATAGACCCCAGAGTCAGAATGGAATAAACACAACAACAATTAAACATACTCCTATGAAAGGTATCGTACTCGCCGGAGGCTCCGGTACAAGACTATATCCGATTACAAAAGGCGTCAGCAAGCAGCTGCTACCCATCTACGACAAGCCGATGGTCTATTACCCCATCTCTGCCTTGATGCTGGCTGGCATACGTGATATACTGATAATATCGACTCCCAGCGACCTGCCGGCTTTCCGTCGTCTTTTGGGTGACGGCTCCGACTATGGTGTTCATTTCGAATATGCCGAGCAGCCCTCTCCAGACGGATTGGCACAAGCATTTATCATCGGAGAGAAGTTTATAGGCAACGATGCCGCCTGCCTTGTTTTGGGTGACAACATATTCTATGGTAGCGGCTTTACCGGTATGTTGCGAAAAGCTGTAGAGGATGCAGAGCATAACGACAAAGCCACAGTGTTCGGCTATTGGGTAAGCGACCCCGAGCGTTACGGTGTGGCCGAGTTCGACGCACAGGGAAACTGCCTCAGTATCGAGGAGAAACCTGCCAACCCCAAGAGTAACTACGCTGTCGTTGGGCTCTATTTCTATCCCAACAAAGTGGTGGAAGTGGCCAAGCAGATTAAACCTTCGGCGCGAGGAGAGCTGGAGATTACATCCGTCAATCAGGAGTTCCTTGCAGCGGGACAGTTAAAAGTGCAGACGCTTGGTCGCGGATTTGCGTGGCTTGACACCGGCACCCACGATTCGCTCAGCGAAGCCAGTACCTTTGTGGAAGTTATAGAGAAACGTCAGGGTTTGAAGATAGCATGCCTAGAAGACATCGCTTACCGCAACGGCTGGGTGACCAGAGAACAGATAATCGAGATAGCAAAACCCATGCTTAAGAACCAGTACGGTCAGTACCTCATGCGTATGATAGAGGGATAGGATTCCGAAACTGCGCAACACAGCTTCATAAAATCGAAACAAGCCGGCAGATGTTACTCCGCTGGCTTGTTTCTTTAACCATAAAAAAACAACAAATTATCTTATTTTACTTCCATCGTCTGCAAGAATCTGACGCTGCTGTGGATGTGTTTGTACATTATCTCGTCTATTTCTACAAACGGTACAGTCTTTCTCAGTTCTGCAACCATGTTTTCGATAAACGGGCTGCTCTTCAGTCCTTCCTGATGGCGGAAGTCGAGAGCCTGCGCCGCGTTGAAAAGCTCGATGGCGAGCACACGCTCCACATTTTCCATCACTTTGTAGCACTTGGTGGCTGCGTTGGCACCCATCGACACGAGGTCTTCCTGGTTCTGGCTCGACGGTATGCTATCGACGCTGGCCGGTGTGCAGTACTGCTTTGTCTGGCTCACGATGGCGGCGGCGGCATACTGAGGAATCATGAATCCGCTGTTCAAACCAGGCTTTGCCACGAGGAAGCTCGGAAGACCGCGTTTGGCGTCGATAAGCTGGTAGCAGCGACGTTCGCTGATGCTGCCCAGTTCGGCTACGGCTATTGCCAGGAAGTCAAGTACCATGGCGAGGGGCTCGCCGTGGAAGTGACCACCGCTGATGACCATATCTTCGTCGGGTAGAACTATTGGGTTGTCGGTTGTTGAGTTTATTTCGGTCTCGACCACGCTGGATACGTAGCGGATAGTGTCCTTAGCGGCTCCGTGAACCTGAGGGGCGCAGCGGAAGCTGTAGGGATCTTGCACATGCTCTTTGTGGCGTGTGATTATCTCGCTTCCGTCTGTGTATTTGCGTACTGCTGCGGCTGTCTCGAGTTGCCCTTTGTGAGGACGCACTTTGTGGAGCGACTCGAAGAAGGGCTCAATACGGCCGTCGAATGCATCGAGGCTGAGAGAGAGAATCATGTCGGCCTGCTTGCTGAGACGCTGGGCTTTCAGCAGGTTCCACACCGCATAGGCGCTCATGAACTGTGTGCCGTTGAGCAATGCCAATCCCTCTTTGCTCTGGAGGGTGATGGGTTTCCAGCCTTTTTCGATATAGACGTTCGAGACGTCGGTACGGACGCCTTTGTAATAGACTTCACCCAAGCCGAGCACGCTGGGAAGCATCAGGTTGGCGAGAGGGCAGAGGTCTCCGCTGGCACCGAGGGAGCCCTGCTGATAGACGACGGGCAGGATGTCGCAGTTGTAGCAGTCAACGAGACGTTGTGCGGTTTCGAGCTGGACACCGCTGTAGCCGAAGCTGAAGTTCTGTACCTTCAAGAGGAGCATAAGTTTTACAATTTCCTGAGGCACTTCGTCGCCCACACCGCAGGCATGGCTCATGACGAGGTTCTTCTGCAGCTGGCTCAACTCTTCCTTGCTGATGCTGATGTTGCACAGCGAACCGAAACCGGTTGTCACACCGTAGATTGGCTCTTTCTGAGTTTCCATCTTGGTGTTGAGATAGTCACGGCATTTGTTGATACGGGCAATCGCATCCTCGCCGAGGGCGATGTCCATCTTGTTGGTTATGATTTCCTCTATCTTTTTGAGGGTAAGACCCTCAGTAGAAATATAATGAATCATTCTTTTAGTTTTTAGTTTCAAGTTTCAATCTGACTGCTAACTACTGCCCGCTAACTGCTAACTGCTGACTGCTAACTGCTGACTGCTGACTGCTGAC
>JAFZXE010000020.1 GCA_017616895.1 Bacteroidales bacterium | reverse complement strand
CTGTTTAAATTTGATTGATGAATTTTGTTATGGACATGGACGAGCAGATTTTTCGCCTTATCGAAGGCGCAATGGGTGTCCATTGTAACTGAGAGAAGGTGGAAAATATGCCGTTCAGGTTCTTTAAGAAAAACATTGAATTAAATTTAAACAGTTTCTTAGAACAACCCTTCAAGCACGTTGTCATCGACCAGGTTGGGCATGGTCACTTTCAGTTCGGGGCAAATCTCCATTGCGCGCTTGATGGCAAACATGGCGCCCTCGTTTCTTGCCCAGCTACGGCGTGAGATGCCGTTGTTGACATCCCAGTGCAGCATCATGCGAAGCCTCCTGTCGCAGGCTTCGCTTCCATCCAATACCATGCCGAATCCGCCGTTCATCACCTCGCCCCAGCCAACGCCGCCGCCGTTATGGATGGATACCCATGTGGCGCCGCGGAACGAGTCGCCGATGACGTTCTGCACGGCCATGTCGGCGCAACGGTTCGAGCCGTCGTATATGTTCGAGGTTTCGCGGAACGGGCTGTCGGTACCGCTCACGTCGTGGTGGTCGCGGCCCAGCACTATCGGGGCGCTTATCTCGCCCTTCTTGATGGCTTCGTTAAAGCGGGCGGCTATCTTGGTGCGTCCTTCGCAGTCGGCATAGAGGATGCGTGCCTGCGAGCCCACCACCAGGTGATTCTCCTTGGCGCCCTTTATCCACTGTATGTTGTCGTGCATCTGCTGCTGTATCTCCTTCGGTGCGGTGGCTGCGATTTCGCCCAACACCTCCATGGCGATATGGTCGCTCTTGTCGAGGTCTTCGGGTTTGCCGCTTGTGCATACCCAGCGGAAGGGACCGAAGCCGTAGTCGAAGCACATCGGACCCATGATGTCCTGCACGTATGAAGGATAGCGGAAAGCGGTCTTGTCGGCATTCCAGATATCGGCGCCAGCGCGGCTGCTCTCCAGCAGGAAGGCGTTGCCGTAGTCGAAGAAGTACATGCCCTTTGCGGTCAGCTTGTTGACTGCTGCCACATGACGGCGGAGCGACTCCTGCACCTTCTCCTTGAAGAGTTCGGGCTTTTCGGCCATCATCACCTTGGCGTCTTCGAAGCTGACGCCTACGGGGTAGTAGCCACCCGCCCAGGGGTTGTGCAGTGATGTCTGGTCGGAGCCGAGATCGACCTGTATGCCCTTTTCGGCGCAGTATTCCCACAGGTCAACCACATTGCCCTGATAGGCGAAGCTCTTGGCGATTTTCTCGCTGCGGGCTTTGTTGACGGCCACGAAGAGTTCGTCGAGGTTGTCGTGCACCTCATCGACCCAGCCCTGTGTGTAGCGTTTCTGAGTGGCGGCGGGGTTGATTTCTGCCGTAATCGACACAACGCCGGCGATGTCGCCAGCTTTGGGTTGAGCGCCGCTCATGCCGCCGAGGCCGGCAGTAATGAAGAGCTTGCCTGCGGTGCCGCCGCCGAGTTTACGGGCAGCATTCAAAACGGTGATGGTGGTGCCGTGCACTATCCCCTGCGGGCCTATGTACATGTAGCTTCCGGCGGTCATCTGGCCGTATTGAGTCACGCCGAGGGCGTTGTAGCGCTCCCAGTCGTCGGGCTTCGAGTAGTTCGGTATCATCATGCCGTTGGTGACCACCACACGGGGAGCATCCTTGTGCGATGGGTAGAGGCCCATGGGGTGTCCGCTATACATTACGAGTGTCTGCTCGTCGGTCATCTCGCTGAGGTATTTCATGACGAGGCGATACTGAGCCCAGTTCTGGAACACCGCGCCGTTGCCGCCGTAGGTGATAAGCTCGTGCGGGTGCTGAGCCACCGCCGGGTCGAGGTTGTTCTGAATCATCAGCATGATGGCTGCCGCCTGACGGCATTTCGCCGGGTATTCCTCTATCGGTCGTGCATACATCTTGTACGTCGGACGCAGACGGTACATATATATGCGGCCGTATTTCTTCAGCTCCTCTGCAAACTCCTTCGCCAGCATCTTGTGGTGCTTTGCCGGGAAGTAACGCAGCGCGTTGCGGATAGCCAGTTTCTTCTCCGCCGGTGTCAGTATGTCCTTACGTTTGGGAGCGTGGTTGACGGAGTTGTCATAGGGTTGTGGTTCTGGCAGCGGGTCGGGAATGCCCATCCGCAGTTCGTTCTGAAATTCTTCGAGTGTCATAGTTTTATTGTTATTTATTGTTTTCTGTTTGAAATTGCAAAGTTACAAAAATCCCGCGATTATTGACACATTCGCCCCAATATATTTATTATATTTACATTTCTCCGCCCTCTCACCACCCCAATCCTCACACCCACCGTTGCCATCGATTATCCCAACCGTTGCCGCCACCCACCCCCACCGTTGCCGCCACTAATCCTAACCGTTGCCGCCACTAATCCGAACCGTTGCCGACATCTATCCCCGTTATTGCCCTCCGTCCTCCCCGCCGTTGCCGCCACTAACCCCCACCGTTGCCGTCACTAATCCGAACCGTTGCCGCCACAAACCCCCGCCGTTGCCGCCACCCCTCCCCGCCGTTGCCGTCACTAATCCCCGCCGTTGCCGCCACTAATCCCACCCGTAGCCATCACCCCTCCCCGCCGTTGCCGTCGGTACTCTCGGTGTCGTATTTACACAGACTCACCGTTGGCCTTACGTCGTCTCAACTCAGTAGCTGAGCAAAACTTGAGCAAAACCTGAGCAAAACCTGTAAATGCAGAAAGTTGAATCACAGCTCGTTATAAGCCCTAAAATCCCCGTTTCTCGCACATTATAAAAAGCTTATCACACACATACTCAGCCACATAGCATCTCACTTTTTCAGCGACTTTTCAGCGACTTTTCAGTGGCTTTGCAGCGGCTTTGATACCCAAGCCCCACAATCCAGCAAATCTAGTAAATCCAGTTCGTATAGTAATTCTAGAACATTCCGTTGAAAAGAATGCACCAGATTACAAATCCGACACAACAGGTGGTATAGGGGATGTTTTAATCCTTCACGAGACGGACCGCGTGGCCGAGGTAGCGGTCGTAGTAGTTCACATCGAGATAGCCATCATAGAAAATTATGAACCATGCGGCTTCCTCACCGCTTTGCGTACTCAACCAATAGTATCCACCCGTACCAATGCCGTCCACCCCCGTACCGCTACGGTAGCCCGCGGCAGGCAGGAATATCGCACCAGCCGACTCTAACTTCACCCAATCCTCGGTAGAATATGTATTACCGCTAAAAGCCGCATCAGAGTTGTTTATATTTACCATATCGCTTATTCCATCAGGCATAGTAAAGCTGTCGGGAAATATTATCAATCCTGCTGTACTGCCTATCGTTGCTTTCGCATATCTTGCATTCTGAGTCCCCCCAACAGTCGAGGCACTTCTCGTTCTCAACAAATACTCACACTCACTACTTGTCAGCGTGCGCCACATTCCCGCTTCGTTGCCGCCGTTCTGAATGGCGTTATTCACACCCCAGTCGGCGTTGGCATACACTCCCGTTAAGCTGTTTTCATAGCTGCCGCCAGGCCAATAATCACCTGCCGTTTCACTCGTTGCCCAAGGATAATATGCATAAGCCTCGCTGAGCCAGCCGCTCGTCCCCCAGCCGAACAGGTCTATCCAACCGTCATAGGTTTCCGAAATATTACTGTTGTCCGCACCGACATAATCATACTGATTCTCCGCAAACCGCCAAGTGTCCTGCACTGCATTGTACTGCAAATTCCCCTTCGAGAAATGTACCGTCCGCCCTTCCGCCACCGAGAAAGTTTTGGTGGATGCTCCAAAACCATCAAATGTTTTCGACGTCACGGGATTTCCTCCTCTCACCGCACGGATGGGTAACCCCTCGTAGCGTATTTCTTCTTTTGTGCGAGTGAACAGATTGGAAGAAGGATTCTCATAAAAAACAAAACTCCATGCATCTTCTGGTGTTCTATCAGAAAGCTCTGAAAACCAGTAGCGCCCATCTTCTCCAGGGAGTTGGGTTACATTGCTACTCCTATAGCCAGCAGCTGGCAGGAAAATCCGGTGGCCATTAACTTTGCTGGTTAACATACATCCGCTAACGCCTTTATATTTTGTCCATTCGCCTATGCAGTTGTCTATCAGTTCCTGCATCTCTTCCCGTGATGGAATACGTGCGTCACCTCCCAGAACGGCTCTGGCTGCATCGTCACTTTGTTCAAGTATCATTGTGCCATCCGTAAATCCGTCGAGGCCATAGCTTGCATCGTTGCAGTATTTTGTGAGCGTAGTTTCGCTTGTTCCGTAAGCATAGTTGTCCCAACTATATTCCGCCTTCGGACGCGTCTCGCCCCAAGCGAAGTATGCGCCGTAGCCTTGCGGCTTCGTGGTACCAACGTTGCATGAGTACCACAGCGTCCCACTCGGCAAGCCCATATCCACCCAAGCACGGCCCTCCAAAGGCGTCTGCACCCTCCGCACCAGGCGGACGGAAAAACCGTATGAGCGATAGTTGTTGCCCGACTGCGATAGGTCTGCTTTGAATATTTCTCGTTCGGCGTATTCTGCGTCGTATTTGGTCGATGCCCAGTAGCTGCCGTTTGCTCCGACGTCATGAAGAGTGGTCGGGCTCCGCCATCCTGCTGCTGGCAAGAACACAGCTCCTGCAGCCTCCATACGGTTCCAGTCGTTGAGCGAATATTGGTTCGACGCAAAACCGTTTGGCCTGCCGCTGTTGAATGTCAAACCGTCGGGCAGCGTCCAATCGTCGGGCAGCACCACCATCCCCGTGAATGTGCCGCCTATTGTTGCCAACCCCCACTTGTTGTTGCGCACGGATGAGTAACCCAGCAGATAGTCCCACTCGTCAAGGGTCAGCGTCCGCCACATGCCTTTGCATTTCCCGCCGTTCTCAATCTTGTTATATACGCCCCAGTCGGCGTTGGCGTATGCCCCCGTGAGGTCGTTTTCCGTGTCCCCGCCCGGCGCGTAGGCGCTATAGCTGTTTATTGTCTCCCACGGCTGATAGGCCGTCGCACCGCTGTTCCAGCCACTCGTCCCCCAACCGAACAAGTCTATCCACCCGTCGTAATCCTCAGCTATGTTGTTGTTGTCGTTACAAGCGCTGTAATACTGCCGCAACGCAAAGCGCCATTTGTTTTGTGCAGCGTTGTATTGCAGATTGCCGCGCGAGAACTGCACGGCACTCGTGTCCGACACCGAGAAGGTCTTTATCGACGCCCCGTTGTAGTCGAATCCCGCCGGACGGTAGTTGTCCGTCACCTGCGCTGTGACTGCAGGTATAAAAAACATCAAGGCTGTCGCAAGTAGGAAAAAGCGTTTCATATTGCCGTATATTTCAGCGTGCAAAGATACGAAACTTCCAGCAACTGCCAAATCGTTGTGCTAACACCAATATGGGAAAGGATGTGCCGAATTACAAATCCTACACAACAGGTTATTCCTTGACGAGACGGACGGCGAAAGCGTAGCTGCGATAGTAGTTGCCCACGCCAAGGCCATCGACGTTGAAGTTAATGCCCCACGCGTAGTTCTCATCGTCGTGCGTACTCGACCAATATTTGCCGTACGCACCCGCTAAGTGCATTCCCACCCCGTCGCGGATTCCAGCAGCAGGCAGGAATATAGCACCAGCAGCCTCTAACTTCGTCCAATCAGCTGTAGTATATACATTGGTTGTATAAGATCTTTCTGTGTTAATATCACCCAATTCTGTTACTCCCGTAGGCATAGTGAAGCTGTCGGGAAGAATTATCACCCCAGCCGTACCATTTATCGTCGCCAACGCATACCTCGCATTCGCCCTTCCACCAACAGTGGAAGCATTTCTTGTTTGCAAAAGATAATCCCACTCATCCTTTGTCAGTGTGCGCCACATACCCACCCGGTTGCCTCCATTGGAAATGGGGTTATGCACTCCCCAGTCGGCGTCGGCATACTCTCCCGTCAGATTGTTGGTATAGCTGCCGCCAGGATAATAATCACTATTCGTTGAACTCGTATCCCATGGATGGTAGGCGTTCGCACCGCTGTTCCAGCCGCTAGTGCCCCAGCCAAAGAGGTCTATATAACCGCTGTATGTTTCAGAAATATTAGTGTTCGCATCACCGATATATTGAAACTGTTCCGGCGCAAACCGCCACAGGTTCGCGTAAGCGTTATACCACAGGTTGCCCTTCGAGAAGTGTACCGTACGTCCCTCCGCCACCGTGAAAGTCTTGATGGAAGCGCCGTTCTCATCAAACGCCTCATTCGTATGTGTGCCGCCTTTTACCGCACGGACGGAGTACCCCAAGGCGCGCATACCACGGCTTAAGGTGTATTCATCCGAACCGAAGTACAATATCCACGCGTATGATGGGTGCTCTGTATCTAGAGACGAGCATCGGTAGAAACCAACCTCTCCAGGTTCTATCAATTCCGCACCAAGGCGATTGCCAGCGGCGGGGAAGAACAGGCGGTTGCCGTTGGTATTGCTGGTAAGCATATATCCGTTTACACCGTTATACTTTGACCATCCTCTTGTGCAGTTGTCAATCAGTTCCAGAAATTCTGATTGGGTTGGTGTGCGAGCGTCGCCGCCGTGGGCTATCCTGGCTGCGTCGTCGCCGAGTTGGAGGACAATCAGAGTGTCTTCGAAGCCATCGAGACCGTTGTCCGCAATTTGGCAGTATTTTGTGAGTGTGTTTTCGCTTGTTCCATAGGCATAGTTGCTCCAACCGTATACTGCCTTCGGACGTGTTTCGCCCCAGGCGAAGTATGCTCCGTAGCTTTGGGGTTTCGTGGTTCCAACGTTGCAGGAGTACCAGAGTGTGCCGCTGGGTAAGCCCATATCTACCCAGCCATGCTTCACCAAAGGTGTCTGCACTCGGCGGACGAGACGGACGGAACGACCGTCGTAGCGACTGTTGTTGGTTACACCGAGATCGCCCTCGCCGAAGTACGCCTCCCACGCGTCGGACTCACTGCCGCAAGTACTCGACCAATAGCCGCCGTACCCACCTACCTCGTACACCTCCGTATCGAAGCGGTAGCCCGCAGCCTGCATGAATACAGCACCAGCCGACTGCATCTTCTCCCACTGGGCATAAGTGTATTGGTTGGTTGCGTAGCCATTGGCGAATCCTGCCGTAAAGCTGCATCCCGACGGCAACGTCCACTCGTCGGGCAGCAACAGTAATCCTTTGTGTATGCCGCCGATTGTTGCTAACCCGTTCTTACCGTTGCGCTTAGTGTTGCTGCCTACAAGATACTCCCACTCGTCTTTGGTCAGCGTCCGCCACATACCGGCGAATTTTCCACCGTTCTCAATCTTGTTGTATATGCCCCAATCGGCGTTGGAGTATGCGCCAGTAAGACTGTTCTCATAACTACCGCCTGGCTGATAGTCTAAACTGGTCGTGCTTGTCGACCAGGGCTGATATGCCGTCGCACCGCTGTTCCATCCACTCGTCCCCCATCCGAACAAGTCTATCCACCCGTCGTAATCCTCAGCTATGTTGTTGTTGTCGTTACAAGCGCTGTAATACTGCCGCAACGCAAAGCGCCATTTGTTTTGTGCAGCGTTGTACTGCAGGTTGCCGCGCGAGAACTGCACCGCCTCGTTGTCCGACACCGAGAAGGTCTTTATCGACGCCCCGTTGTAGTCGAATCCCGCCGGACGGTAGTTGTCCGTCACCTGCGCTGTGACTGCAGGTATAAAAAACATCAAGGCTGTTGCGAGTAAGAAAAAGCGTTTCATATTGTCGTATAAATCAAAGTGCAAAGATATGAAACTTTCAACCAACTACCAAGTCGTTGCGCTTACGGAGTCTAATCCCTCACAAGACGGACCGATGTGCCGAGGTAGCGGTATAGAATGCTGAAGTCAACTAAATTAGCAGTGAAGGCTATGCCCTGTGTTGCGCCTGAGCTGTAATAGGTACTGGGGCAATAGAGTCCGCTCTCACCCGCACTGCTCACACTCGTCCCTTCGCGGCTGCCCGCAGCAGGCAGGAATATGGCTCCGGCTCTCTCCAACACCATCCACTGAGCTGTGGTATATACATTGTTTGCATAAGCGGAACCAGACGTGTTTATGCTTACCAAATCATTCACTCCCGCAGGCATTGTGAAGTTGTCGGGAAGGACTATCAGTCCTGCCACATTGCCTATTTTCGCTTTTGCATATCTTGCATTTTCGGTTCCACAAACAGTCGAGGCACTTCTCGTAAACAAAAGATAAATCCATTCATTCCTGGTCAACGTGCGCCACATACCTGTCTGGTTGCCGCCGTTCTGGATGGCGTTATACACACCCCAGTCGGCGTTGGCGTATTCTCCCGTCAGGTTGTTCGTATAGCTACCGCCGACATAATAGCTGCCATTCGATGTGCTCGTTGACCAAGGCTGATAGGCGCTTGCCCCGCTGTTCCATCCGCTGGTGCCCCAGCAGAAGAGGTCTATCCAGCCGTTGTATGATGACGAAATGTTCGAGTTGACATCGCCGACATAATCATACTGATTCAAAGCGAAGCGCCAGATATTTGTCGCAGCATTGTATTGCAGATTGCCCTTCGAGAAGTGTACCGTGCGCCCTTCTGCCACAGTAAAAGTCTTTGTTGAAGCGCCGTTTGCGTCAAACGCAGCAGGAGTGCCGTTTTTTACCGCACGAATAGACAGCCCATCCCTACGCAAATTGCTGTCAAAATCCGCCTCTGCACCGAAAGTATAACAAATTGCTCGAGATGGAATGGTTTTTGAGAGCGACGAAGACCAGTAAAAACCATAAATGTGATTTTCGAATTGGCTGTCGCCACGGAGTCCGCCAGCGGGCAGGAATAGTCGATTACCGTTAGTTTTGCTGGTGAACATCCAGCCTTTCACGCCGTTATACGTTGTTTCTTCGCCCATACAGTTGCTTGCCAGTTCTTGCCACTCAGCCTCAGTTGGCGTATGTGCTGCGCTTCCCTGTGCGGCCCTTGCTGCATCGTCAGCAGTCTCAAGGACAGCTATATTATCCATGAAACCGTCAAGCCCATAGTTTGTTTTATCGCAATATTTTGTTAGTGTTGTACTGCTTGTTCCATATGCGTAGTTTTCCCAGCTATAATCATCCTTCGTACGAGTTTCGCCCCAGGCGAAGTACCTGCCGTAGCCTTCCGGCGACGATGTTCCAACATTGCAGGAGTACCATAGTGTGCCGCTCGGCAAGCCCAGATCCACCCAGTCGTGTTTAACCATCGGTGTCTGAACTCGGCGGACGAGTCGAACGGAGCGGCCGTGGACGCGTTCGTTGTTTGCCACGCGGACGTAGTCATTGCCGAAACGTATGTTGTATGCGTCGTGTTCGTCGCAGTGTGAGCTCGACCAATAGTCGCCCTCCTGAGTGTCTATGTCCCAAATCTCGGTGCCGTAGCGGTTGCCCGAGGCTGGCAGATAGACGGCGCCGGCGGCTTGCATCTTCTCCCATTCGGCGTAGGAGTAGCGGTTGGTGTTGTATCCGTTGGCATTACCCGAAGTGAAGCTGCATCCCGCTGGCAGAGTCCACTCGTCGGGCAGTATCATCAAACCGTAGAAGGTGCCAGCGATTGTGGCTAAGCCCCATTTGCCGCTGCGCTTGGTATTGTTGCCGAGAAGGTAGCTCCACTCGTCCTTGGTAAGCGTGCGCCACATGCCTGCGAATTTGCCACCGTTCTCAATCTTGTTGTAAATGCCCCAGTCGGCTTTGGCGTAGGCACCCGCAAGGTCGTTGTCAATGCTGCCGCCAGGTTGGTAGTCAGTGATTGTTGTGCTTGTTGACCAGGGCTGGTAGGCGTTCGCTCCGCTGTTCCACCCGCTGGTGCCCCATCCAAAATGGTCAATCCATCCATCGTAGCCTTCTGCTATGTTGGCGTTGTCGTTGCAGGCGAACTGATACTGCCGCAGGGCGAAGCGCCACTTGTCGAGCGTGGGATTGTACTGCAGATTGCCGCGCGAGAACTGTACGGCGGTGAGGTCTGACACTGAGAATGTCTTTATCGACGCCCCGTTGTAGTCGAATCCGCCCGGACGGTAGCTGTCCGTCACTTGCGCCATAATCGCGGGTATAAAGAACAGCAGGGCTGTCGCGAGTAGGAATAAGCGTTTCATATTGCCGTATATTTCAGCGTGCAAAGATACGAAACTTCCAGCCAACTACCAAATCGATGCGCTCACGCCAAGACGGAGTGGAGTATCTCGTGGGACTTGAAGTTACCGAAATAGCTGAGGTGGTGCTTGTAGTAGTCGATAAGAGCGTTGATGACGTTGCGCCTGACCGCTGGGGGATAGAGTGGCAGCAGCTGGGAGGAATAGACGGCTTGGATGTAGTTGTGGAGGGCAACGCTGAGGTCGGGCGTGAGGAGTGCGTCGGGCGATGCGGGCGAGTTGGGCGCGACAAACCGTCCTTCGGAGAGGTTGAAAAGCGGCTCGCGGTGGGAGTGGTTGTCGAGCGGTGCGATGCCGAGCTGACGCGCCACCGAAAGGAGTACGTCGATGGGCAGGGATGAGAGTTGGCTGTGGTCGGGAAGGGAGTCAATGAGTGATACGATATAGTCGTAGAGGTCGGGCATGGGCTCGTTCTCACGCAAGGTGCGGTAGAGGAGTTCGTCTAGGAAGAAAAGGATGGAGCTGTGCGACTCGTTTATGGTGAGCGGCAGGGTGTGTACGGGCGCGATGTCCTTGATATAGTTGATTTCGGCGTGGGGAGTGTCATAGACAACGAGGTCGAGGCAGGAGAGTGGCTGGAAGAGGTTCTGCTTGGTGCGTCCGCCCGACTTGCGGACTCCTTTGACTATATAGGAGCGGACACCGAGCTGGCGGGTGAAGATCTTTGCTATGAGCGACGTCTCGGCATACGCGGTGGTGTGTAGGACGAGGCCTTGTGTGGGAACTAACATCGCTATTTGATTACAAGGATTTTCCCGACCGACTTGTTGTGTCCCTCGTCGTCGGAGGCGAAGACGAAATAGACGCCAGTGCTCACACGCTCGCCCGAGTTGCTGCGGATGTACCAGATAGCCTGACCGCCGTCGGCGCGGGTGGAATAGACCACATGACCCGACTCGTCGGTGATGTGCACGATAGCGTTGCGGGTAAAGCCGCGCATAGCCACAGGGCCGTCGTACTCGGGTCTGACGGGGTTGGGGAAGACGTGAATCTTCTTTTCAGGTTCCTCTTCGGCGTAGGTGGCGGTTGAGCGGTAGGACTGCAATCCCATATCGGTGCCGATGAAGACCTCGCCGGTGATGGGGTGTATGCCGACCGACACAATCTTGTTGGAGAAGAGGGGACTGTTGATGGTGGTGAAGTTTTCTATCTGCTCGAGGCCGTTGGAGGAGAGCAGGTAGAGTCCGCCGGCAGCGGTGCCTATCCATTTGCGGTTGGCACCGTCAACGGCGATGGAGGTTATGGACTCGTAGGCGAGCAGATATTCGACCAGTTCGCCCTCGGAGAAAAGGATATTCGAGCAACTCACGGGCGAGAGCTCGCCGTTGCCGCCGTTGTCGAAAGCTTTGTAGCCGTCATAGATGACCTTGATGCCTTTGTCGGTACCTATCCAGATGTGTCCGTTCTGGTCTTGAACCATGCAGTTCACCATGTTGGTCTCAAGCCTGCTCCCCTGGTTCGGGTCAACCCACGAGACGAGGTCGCCGCCGTTATGTACGAAGATGCGGTTGTTGCGCCCCGAGAACCAGAGGTAGCCCGTCACGCTGTCGAAGATAAGGTTGTTGGTTATTGCTCCATTTACGACGCCCGAGGTGTTGAAAGCGCGCCAGGAGCCGTCGGCATAGTGAACCGCCAGTCCGTTGTCGGACATGACGTTGAGCATCCAGAGGTTGCCACCGAAGTCGTAGGCCAGCGAGCCGATGCGGAGCGTGGCGAACGAGCCGGAGACATAGGCATCGAGGGTTCCGTCGCTGTTAGAGGTGTCATATACCGCCTGTGCCACGTTGTCGCGCAGCTCCATGACCCCGCATCCCCACGAGGCTGCCGAGAGGATATGGTTGTCTGTGGGGTTCTCGGCGACATCGACTAGGTCGTAAACCCAGATGGGCAGGTTGGACTTGTCGGTAGTGTTCCACTTATGGTCCTTGTATATGTTGAGTGTGCCGTCGAGGTAGAGGCTGGCGTTGACGCCCGACTTGCCGCCTGGGCACACCGCGACACCGCCTGTGACGGGACGTATGCGATAGACATTGTCGGATGTGGGGCCGTCGGGAGAGGTGGTGAACATGGAGCCGTCTTTATCGATTACTATCATGCCTGCCCAGTCGTGTCCTATCCACAGCCGCCCGTCGGAGGTTTGTGTGGCATCGTAGGCGAGTATATCACCATATATAAAGGAGGAGACCGACCTCACGAGGTTGCCCTGGGGTGTGTAAACCGCCACGGAGTTCCACATGGAGACTACCAGCATGGTGTCGCACACCTGCATGGATGAAATCTGCCCACGGGTTACACTGACAAACCCTTCGGATGTCTGCATATAAAGCGAGAGCATAGAGGGGTCGGTGGTGATGGCTGCCACAGCCAGGCGGTTGCCTATGGCGGCGAGTTGCTGAGGCTTGGCTGTGTCCCAAGGAGCCGAGTTGTCGGCTGTCCAGGTGCTTTCGATGTTGAGGTAGGAACTCTGCAGCGGAGCGTGCATGAGTCCTTTGGAGGTGGCTATGTATATGAGCGAGTCGGTGAAGGCTATGTCATATACCGCGCAGTTTGCCGAGTAGTCGTCAGAGAAATAATAGGTGTCTTCGATTTCTTTGCGGGAGGTGTTTATCACGACGATGCCGAACCCGCAGGCGAGGTAGGCCTTGTTTCCGTGGAAGGCGATTGAATTGATGCTTTTGTCACCCGAATAGACCCACTGCTTGATGCCCGAAATGTTGTATGTGTTGTCTCTCTGCAGGATGTCCAGGTTTCCGTTGTTGTATGCCACGAACAGCGAGTGGGTGTGGCGGTCGTAGGCTATTGTGCTAATGCCTACGTCGCTGAGCCCGTCCCCTTTGGCTATGGGGTTGACGGTCAGGTCGTCGATGTCGTAGTAGAAAACTCCCTTGTCGCTGGCGGCATAGATGCGGCTCTGCGCATCTACGACGTGCTTTATCTTGTTGTACGAGAGGTACGATGTCCACTGCCCTATACGCTGTGCCGATGCCGTACTTCCCGTAAAGAGCAGCACTGCCAGCATGAGTGGCGTTATTGCGCGGTAGTGTCTCATCTTGTCCGTCTCTTGTGGTTGAACAGCATCTGCCAAACTATAACCAGCACTAGAGTGGCCACGGTGGTGAGCACCGAAGAAAGGATAATTCTTAATATGTCGGTAAAGTTGAAGTAGTCAAGGGCGAAGAAGACCAGCGAGTGGATGAGCAGCAGCAGAGAGGAATAGTATATGAAAAATTGCGGTGCGACGCTGTAGATGCTCGGTGTGTTGATTGATATGTCCTCGCCGCGTGTGATGATTTTTTCGGCGAAGGTGGTGCGGCAGAATGCCATCACCGTGGTGGCGCACGCATGGAACCCCAACGTGTTGGAGCAGATGTCGATGCTAAGACCGAGAATGAAGCCTATCAGGATTGTGTAAATGCGCCCGATGCGGTTTGGCAGCATCAGGATGAACATGGCATATAGCATCGGGCAGATATAGCCGCCTAGGTATATGTTGTTCAAAACAAAGATTTGAATGGCTATCAGCGCTATGAAGCGCAGTATGTTTCTTATGATGAGGCCTCGCATTGTCTTCTCAATTTTCGGGCAGTGCCCGTATTAGTGCGTCCTGTTCTTTTTTGAAACGGTTCTCGACCACATACACGTGGCTGAGCTTGTTGAAATCGGTCGAAAGACGTATCTTTATCTCGTAGAATCCGTTGTTCTTTTCCGAATCGAATGTCTCAACATATCCCACTGGTATCCCCGCGGGGAAATCGTTCGCCATGCCCGAGGTCACTATCGTGTCGTTCTTGTACAGCTTGTATGTCGTCGGGATGTCCGTGACTGTGGCATATCGGTAGTCTTTTCCGTCCCACAGCAGCGTTCCGTTTGTTCTGGTGCGCCGCACACAGACGCTGTGCTGGCTCGACGAGTGAAGCACAGGCATTACCGTTGAAAAGTTCTTCGTACAGTTCAGCACCACTCCTACTACGCCTTGTGGCGAGATGACCGCCATGTCGGGGTGCACTCCCTGCAGGCTGCCCTTGTTTATCATGATGTAGTTGTTGTGCTTTGTCCAGGATTTCTTTATCACTTTGGCCTCGGTGTAGGAGTAGCGCTGCTTGTAAACGGTGTCTTCGATTACGAACAGGGAGTCGTTATAAGAGATGTAGGACTCTTCCATGTGGGCTCGCAGGCGTGCGTTCTCGATGGCGAGTTTTTCGTTTTCGGCCTTCAGGTTGAAATACTCGTTGAACGATGAGACCTGTGACGACCACGACCCCACGAAGGCGGTTGTCCATCCGAGCACCACCGAACGCTGGTAGTTGGTGTTTTGAACCATAAGCACTATGGATGCTGCCACGAGTGCGAGGAACACTACCACATAGTCAAAACGTTTCAGCAGCTCAAATAGGTGTCGCATGGCTAACGGCTCAAAAATTTGTCAATAACAACGACTGTTTCGTCGATTGCGGTCTGTAGGTCGTCGTTCACGATAGTGACGTCGAATGACGAGCCCTCTTGGAGTTCGAGTTCGGCACGACCAAGACGTTTCTTGATGGCTTCTTCCGTCTCGGTGCCGCGATTGCGTAGGCGCTGTTCCAACACCTCGATGCTTGGTGGCTTTACGAATATCGACAGTGCCGCATCGCCGAAATAGCGTTTCAGGTTCTGTCCGCCCATCACATCCACATCGAATACTATGACGTGACCGTTGTCCCAGATGCGGTCGATTTCCGACTTCAGCGTGCCGTAGCAAAGCCCCTGATAGACCTCCTCCCATTCCAGGAAGTCGCCTTTGGCAGCCCGCGCCTTGAAGTCATCATACGAGATGTAATAGTAATCCACCCCGTCCTTCTCGCCTTCGCGCGGACTCCGCGAGGTTGCGGATATCGAGAATTCGAAGCAGTCGTAGCGCTTGCTCAGATGCTTGATTATGGTTGTCTTGCCCGATCCCGACGGGGCTGAGAAAAGAATGGCTTTGCGGTTGTCCATGGTGTCAGAATTTGCGGTCGAGTATCTTGTTGAATGTCTTCACCTCTATCGAATCCATATTCCAGCTGTACTGCTGGGCTATCTCGCTTATGTAGTTGATTGCCTCGTCGCGGTTGTCAATGGCGTTGAGGCGAAGGATAAAGTCGGTATAGGCTCGCATATTGTTGTGGAACAAGGCACCGACAAAGCTGAATTTGTCGTTGATGTTGATGACCGTGCGCAAGTCGGTGACTTTGTGCGCCGACACCTGCTGTGACAGTTTGTCGCCCAGCTCAACATGGTTCTGCTCAAAGCGGTCGCCGATGGTTTGAGGATGCTTCCCGTCAGTGTTCTTCGAGAGGTATTCGAACAGCGAAAGCTCTTGGTTGGGGGCTTTCTCTTCGGTCTCTTTTTGCTGCGCTGCTGGAGGCTCTGGCATGGGTTCTGGCTCGGGCTTTGTTTCGGGAACTGGCTCGGGAGCTGGAGTGGGCTCTGGCTCGGGTTCGGGTATAGGCTCGGGTTCAGGTGTGGGTTCTGGCTCAGGTTCGGGTATTGGTTCTGGTTCAGGTGTCGGCTCGGGCGCTATTTCCTCTGCAGGTTCGGGCTCAGGCATAGTTGTCTCTTCGGAGAAAAGTGCGTCATAACCCTCGTCTTTCACGTCGTCCATTATCGGCTGGGCAACGCTTTCGACCACGTCGGCTCTCTCGGCTGGCGCAAACAGAGGTTCGGCAGCGGGCTCCTGGGCAGTGATTTTAGTCTCTGCCGTTTTGGTCGGGCAGGCGCTCACGTAGGAGTACATACCCCGTAGGCGCTCCAAAATAATGTCTTTCTCTATTAGTGGCAGCCCTGCTTCGTCAATCGACATGCCGTCAATCATTTTCTCCAAGGCTGACAACTGGCTTTTAAGCTCATTCCTATATCCCATAGCGAATCGTATTAAGAATGCGTGAATCAAATAATTAGCATCTAGAGTGCCAATAATTACAGGGTGTAAAAATACCAATTTAATACCACATTTTCAGCATGGTATTAAAAGATTTAATCAACAACCGTTGATAAGTCTGTTTTTAGCAGTTCGGGAGCTTGAGGTTCAGTAGGTTGGCTGCTGCTTTTGACTTGATGCTCAGTTTTGCCAGTTCGCTCTTTTCTTCGGTCACAAAACGCACGTTGTGGAGGTCGCTCCCGCAGGCGTCGTATAGGCCGTTTTTCAGCAGCCAGGTGGCTTTCTTGAGTGTGTCCTTGCCGTACAGCCCTGCTAGCGCGGTGTAGTTCAGCTGGAACTTCACCTTTTTCTCTTTCCACTTCCAGTAGTCGCTCTTGCCCATGTAAATGTACCGTTCGGGATGGGCGAGTACAGGATAGAAGCCTTTAGAGAGTATGCGGTCGAATAGGCTCTCAAGGTTCTCGGGGCCGTTGAAGAAACTTGTCTCCACCAGCAGGTGGTCGTGGTCGTCGCCGATGGGTAGCAGGTCGCCTGCATCAAGACGCGATGCAAACTCGTGGTCGAGCATATACTCGGCCGCAAGCATCAGGCGCACTTTCCCTTTGTAGGCTGCTTTCAGCTGCTCGAACCGTTCTTTCAGGGTGTCCGTCTTGTTCGGCAAGTCCTCATAAACATGCGGGGTGCACCATACGGTGTTCACGCCAAGGCGCTCGTAGTAGTCGAGTATCTGTAGCGAGTGTTCGATGACCTTTATGCCGTCATCGACACCAGGGAGGATATGGCTGTGGAAATCGACCAGGCCTTCGAAGAAGCCGGCTTCTTTCAGCGTTTTATGTGGATTGAAAAGTGACATAATTGTTACTCTGCGTTATAGTACCTGTTGCCATAGCCGTAGCCGTAACCATAGCTGTGGTAGTAGCTGCCGTAATAGTAGCCCTTGCGTCCGCCGTAGTAGCTGCCGCCTTGATACTTGGTGCCGTTAAGCACTATGACGGTGTTCTTCAGCTTGTCGAACTCGGCATATCTCTGCACTACGGGGAGGGCGCTCTTTTCCATAAGTCCGGCACGGATGACGAATATCGTGCGGTCAACCTCTTGTGCGAAAATCTGTGTGTCGGCCACAATCTCCACAGGCGGGCAGTCGATGAATATGTATTCGTATTCTTTGCGCAGTTGCTTTATCAGGTCGGGGAGGCGACCGTTACCCACGAGCTCAGTTGGGTTGGGCGGCATCTTGCCTATTGGCAGCACGTCAAGTGTTTGGCATCCTTCGAATTTGTATATCACATCGTGGATGTTCTCCAGCTCGACGTTGCCGTTCAGGTATTCGCTCAATCCGCGGTTGGGGCTGTTGACGCACACCGAAAGTGTTCCGCGGCGCAGGTCGCCGTCAATCATCAGCACTTTCTTTTTCTTGATGGCGATACAGATGCCGAGGTTGAGGCTGATGAAGCTCTTGCCGCTTCCTGCGTTCAGGGAGGTCTGCTGGAAGACTGTGCACTCGCCTTTGTTGGACATGTACTCCAAGTTGGTGCGCAACACACGGAACGCCTCGTTCAGCACGTCTCGTTTGCCCTCTTTCACAATCACGGGCGAGGTGCTCGGGTTGGAGTTGGAGCCCTTCTTTTTGCGGAATTGCTTGAAGAACTCCAGGTGTTTCTTGAGCCGGTTGATAAACTTTCTGTCCTCGCGCGACAGGCGCTCGGGTATCTCGCCCATGAACGGCAGATTCAAGCTGCTCAGGTCGTCTCGGCCTCGTATTTTTGTGTTCATCGACTCCTGGATGAATATGATTGCTGCGGGGATGGCTAAACCTATGACGATGGACACCAGGAGTATCATGTTTCTGCGCGGCGATTTGGGATACTGTGAACCTGTGGGGCTCTCGATGATGCGAGTGTTGTAGGCGGTGAAGGCCTGCGACAGCTCGTTCTCCTCACGTTTCTGCAGCAGGTAGAGGTACAGAGCCTCTTTGACCGACTGCTGACGCTCGACCGACAGCAGGTTCTTTGCCTGTGCGGGGTTGGCCGATATCCTGGCGTTGATTCTCGCCTCGTTTTGTTTCAGGTTCTGCAACTGCGACTTCAACGCGAGGATATTGTTGTCCATCGACGATATTATCGACTGGCGCAGGGTTTCGAGGGCACGGTCGGCGCTTACGACGAGCGAGTTCCGCTCGCTGCTCTGCGCCACCAGGTTGTTCCTACGCAGTATCTGCTCGTTGTATTCGGTAATCTGACGATCGACCGAGCTGTTCGTGATGCCCGATATGGACGGTATGGGGCTTGTGATGTTGGATTTGTCAACGAGGTAGTTGCGGATGTACTGAGCCATATACAACTGGTTGTTCACGTCCATTATCTGTGTGTTCAGCTGGCTGCCCTCGTTCAGATAGAGGTTTGCTGCGGCTTTGACGTCGGGTACCATGTTCGAGCTCTTGTAGCTCGAGATGTTGGCATCGACTCCCGACAGTTCCTCTTCAATCACTTTCAACCTCTCGTTGATGAAGTCGGAGGTGCTTACCGCTATCTGGTTCTTGTCTTTTACCCATTGCTCGTTATAGACGGAAATCAGCGAGTCGAGGATGTCGTCTGCGCGTTGCTTGGACTTGTCCACCACCGCAAGGCGGATGACGTCGGCCTGTTTGTCAACCTTGGCGGCGGTGAGCCTAGATTTGTAGCTCTTGATTGCTTTGAGCAGGGGATATTTGGTTATGTTGATTGACAGTTGGGACTCGTAGTAAGGCGCTGTTTGATAGACCTTGATGCGACCCAGAGGGGTTTTCACCACCACGGTGTCGGTTAAATTGCCTTTTAGGGAGCCTTTCAGCGATTCGTCGTTCAGGTCGAAGTCGCTCAGGGTGAAGGTCCCGTTGTTGTCGATTGTGATGTGCATGTGGGCGACGTCGTCCATCTTTAGGTCCATAAACTGGACGTGTATCGGCAGTTTCTCACCATACAACACATTGTCGTGAAAGAGTCCGTTTTCTTCGTACTCCACATCGAGATGCATGCGGTTGACGACCTGGGCTATGAGGTCGTTGGACATGAAGGCCTGTATTTCGTTGGCGGTGGTCACATTTCCGCCGAAGTTGCCGAAGGTGCCGAACTCGGTGATATTGCCCATGACGCTGCCTGCGCCTTGAGTGTCGGACTTGATGAGCACCTGCATACCGCGCTCATATTGCGGAGTTGTGGAGAGATAAACAAACAGACCTACCACAAAAGCCAGAAACACCGACGCCGCGAACCAATACCATTTGCTGAGGAAAATATAAATCAACGATTTGAAATCTATGCTGGAGTCTTGGGTTTCCTTTATCTGTTCTTCCATTTCGGGTTGTTTTAGTTGTTATAGTTTTTTCAGAATGGTGATTCATTTAGTGTGCAGTTGTGCCCACGTTGCGCAATGCTATGCTCAAGACAGATGCAATGAGCGATGCGATGCTCACCCAGAAGGAGGCGCTCAAAACGGTATTTCCGTTCACGGTCGAGGTGCGTGCTTTCTTAGCCGTTGGAGCTGCATATATTACGTCGTTTTGGCTCAGGTAGAAGGCCGGCGACGAATAGACTTCTTTCTGGTTTCGCAAATCCACCATGTAGTTTTTTACTGTGTCGCCAACTATGCGAGTGATAGTAACGTCTCGCTGAGCGTCGATGGTCAGGTCGCCTGCTGCGGCTATGGCGTCGAGGAGGGTGTAGCTGTCACGGTTTATGTTGACGCGTCCGGGGGCTTTCACCTCGCCCAGGACGGTGACGCCGAGGTCAACGAACTCGACCGAGACGTTTGCGCCTCGCGCCTGTCCTTGCTTCTCCAACTCTTCTTTCACCATGTTTGAAATCTCCTGACGGGTCAAGCCTGCAACGTGGAGCTTGCCCAGCACGGGGAAGTCGATGTTGCCTTCTTCGTCAACGGTATAGCCGACGATTCCGTTGCTTCCCGTGACGCTGACTCGCTGGGTGCTCCCCATAATCTGGTTCACGGTGAACTGGTTGAACAGCGAGCTGGCTTCCATATCTTCGCATTTCACGATGATGGCAATCTTGTCGGCTGGACGCACACGCACCACTTTGAGCGTTTGCATCTGTATTGTCTCGGAATCTTTGGAGTCCTGGAAATAGACGATTTTCTTTTCGCTGTGGCATGCGGTGAGAGTCATCAATAATGCCGCTGCAACCAGCATAGAGGCCTTGGATAGGCTGTGTTTCAAAAGATTGGTATTACCCATGGGTGTTGTTAATTCTACAATGAGAGTGCAAAGATACTAAATTTTATTAAAAATATGTTCTAATTTCAAATTCTTTTTCAGAATGCGGATATTTATGAAATAGTTTTGCTATCTTTGTGGTGTCGAAACAATGTTTAAGATGTTATACAATGGATTGTATATTAATTGTTTGACCAGTGTTTTGTCAATACTGCCAACTTGCACGGTGGAATTTTGGCCGCTGCAACCTGCTGGCAAGCAGTCTTGAATGCTGTTCATCTCCGTATCAACGCCGTATTAACTCCGTATCACCTCCGTATTAAAGCCGTATCACCTTCAGGATACATTCGGTACTCCTTCAGTACCCCTTCAGTATTTCTTCGTGTTTGGGTTTGGTTGGCTTGGGGTTGCTGTGGTGATTGATGGGGGTGGTGCTTTGGGTTGCATTGTTGCGGGATTCGTGAGCAGTCGGTGTTGAGTGGGTTTTTGATTGGAGTTGGGGTGTGTTTTGATTGGTATTTAGGTTGTTATGGGGCGGTGAGGTTGTGCTTCTAGGGTGTGTGTGTGGTGGGGTTGCTTTCGTTTTGTAGTGTTAAAAAGTCTTAAAATGCATCTTTTCGACGTGTTTTAACACAAAAACCAGGATAAAAGTGTAACTTTGCAATCCGTTAGTAATTCAAAAATAATCATAACTAAATAATTTACAACTATGTATCTTACAAAAGAGAAAAAACAGGAAATCTACACCAAGTATGGTAAAAGTGCAACCAACTCAGGTTCGGCCGAGTCTCAGATAGCCCTTTTCACCTATCGCATCCAGCACCTCACCGAGCTGATGAAGAAAAACCGCAAGGACCAGGTGTCCGAGCGCGCTCTTGTCCGCCTCGTCGGTAAGCGTCGCCGCATGCTCGACTATTTGAAGGAAAAGGACATCGAGCGTTACCGTGCTATCATCAAGGAGCTCAACCTCCGTAAATAAACACTATTTTGCAGCCCTCGGGCAACTCCGCTCGGGGGCTTCTTTTTTACACGACAATTCAAGGCGTCTTCGGCAACGGTGCCGACGACCGCAGTCAGTAAATAAATAAGGATACACGAAAATGAACATTATTAACAAGAAATTCGACCTCGGCGACGGCCGCATGATCGAAATTGAAAGCGGCAAACTGGCCAAGCAGGCCGACGGCGCCGCTGTTGTACGTATGAACGACACCATGCTTCTCGCCACCGTGTGCGCGAAGAAAGAGGTGGGTGAGAACGTGGATTTCATGCCTCTCACCGTTGACTATCAGGAAAAATACGCTGCCATGGGACGCTTCCCGGGCGGTTTCTTCAAACGCGAGGCGCGCCCTTCGGAGCATGAGATTCTCATCGCTCGCTTGGTTGACCGCGCTCTGCGTCCGCTTTTCCCCGACAACTTCCACGCTGAGGTGCAGGTGCTCATCACCCTCATCTCGGGCGACAAGGACACTATGCCCGACCAGCTCGCCGCTCTCGCCGCAGCTTCGGCTCTCGCCGTGAGCGACATTCCGTTTAACGGCCCCGTCTCGGAAGTGCGAGTCTCCTATCTTGACGGGAAGTATGTCATCAACACTCCGATGCAGGACATCGAGCGCGCTGAACTCGACCTTATCGTCGCAGCCACCGAGGAGAACATCATGATGGTTGAAGGCGAGATGAAGGAAGTCAGCGAAGACATCATGCTTGGCGCCTTGAAGGCCGCTCACGAGGCTATCAAGATACAGTGCCGCGCTATCGCCGAACTGACCATCGCTGCAGGCAAGACCGAGAAACGCGAATACTGCCACGAAGTCAACGACGAGGAACTCCGTCAGAGGGTGCGCGACGCCGTCTATCAGAAGTGCTACGACTTCTCGAAGCAGGGCATCGCCAACAAGCACCAGCGCGAGGACGGTTTCGCCGCCATCAAGCAGGAGTTCATCGACGCCAACTATACCGAAGAGACTCTCACCGACGAGATTCAGTTTATGATTGACCGCTACTACCACGATGTGGAGCGCGAAGCTATGAGAGATATGGTGCTCAACGAGCGCACTCGTCTCGACGGCCGTCAGCTCGACGAGATACGTCCTATCTGGTGCGAGACCGACTACCTGCCTTCGGCTCACGGTAGCGCCATCTTCACACGCGGCGAGACGCAGTCGCTCTCGACCTGCACCCTCGGCACCAAGCTCGACGAGCAGAAAATCGACGGCGCCGTGATTGAAGGCACACGCCGTTTCCTGCTTCACTACAACTTCCCTGGCTTCGCAACGGGCGAGGTGAAACGTAGTGGCAGCACCAGCCGTCGCGAGGTCGGTCACGGCCATCTCGCTTGGCGCGCCCTCAAAGAGGTGCTTCCCAGCGAGACAGAGTGCCCCTACACCATCCGCGTGGTTTCCGACATCCTCGAGTCGAACGGTTCTTCGTCGATGGCCACCGTGTGCGCCGGCTGCATGTCCCTCATGGACGCTGGCGTGAAAATCCGCAAGCCGGTCGCTGGTATCGCTATGGGTCTTATCTCCAAAGGCGACAAGTGGGCCGTCCTCTCCGATATTCTCGGCGACGAAGACCACCTCGGCGATATGGACTTCAAGGTATGTGGCACACGCGACGGTATCACCGCATGCCAGATGGACATCAAGGTTGACGGATTGAGCTACGACGTGCTCGCCAAAGCGCTCGAGCAGGCTCGTCAGGGTCGTCTCTACATCCTCGACAAGATTTGCGAGACCATACCCGCACCTCGCGCCGACTATAAAGACTTCGTGCCGCGCATCGAGCAGATACAGATTCCGAAGGACTTCATCGGTGCCGTCATCGGCAAGGGTGGTGAGGTTATACAGAAGATTCAGGCTGAGACCAACACCATCATCAATATCGAAGAGGTTGGTGAAATGGGCATCGTCGATGTCGCTTCGCAGAACAAGGACGACATCGCAGCCGCAATCAAGTGGATTAAGGACATCTGCACCGTTCCCGAGGTTGGACAGGTCTATAACGCCACCGTCACGGGTATCGTCGAATTCGGCGCTTTCCTCGAGTTCCTTCCCGGCAAAGAGGGCTTGATGCACATCAGCGAGTACCAGTGGGGTCGCACCGAGACTCTCGAAGGTATCTTGAACATCGGCGACCAGCTGGAAGTCAAGATTATCGCTATCGACGAGAAGAGCGGCAAACTTAAACTCAGCCACAAAGCTCTCCTTCCCAAACCCGAAGGCTACGTTGAAGAGAAACCCGCACGCCGTGAAGGTCCGCGTGGTGACAACCACAACCGTCCTCCGCGCCGCGAAGGTCACGGTGACGACCGCCGTCAGGGTGGCAACGGCCGCAGGCACTAGTATCGCGACTAGATAATTGAACAAAAAAAGACCTCTGCGTTATGCGAGGTCTTTTTTGTGTTTGTCCGTTCAGCCGCAGAAGATCAACCGACCGCCTCTTTCAGTTTCTCGGCGTTTTCGGCGAGTTGGATGGCGTCAAGCAAGTCCTGTATGTCGCCGTCCATGAAAGCTGGCAGGTTGTACATGGTGTAACCGATGCGGTGGTCGGTGACACGCGACTGAGGGTAGTTGTAGGTGCGCACCTTCTCGCTGCGGTCGCCTGTGGCTACGAGGGTTTTGCGCTTGGACGACATCTCCTCCATATATTTATTGTACTCACGCTCGTAGAGGCGAGTGCGCAGCACCATTATGGCTTTCTCCTTGTTCTTTATCTGCGACTTCTGGTCTTGGCAGCTCACCACGATGCCCGTCGGAATATGTGTCAACCGGACAGCGGAGTAGGTGGTGTTCACGCACTGGCCGCCGGGCCCTGAGGCGCAGAAGGTGTCGATGCGCACATCGGACATATTGAGGTCAACATCGAACTCCTCGGCTTCGGGCAGGACCACTACGGCGGCAGCAGAAGTGTGGACACGGCCTTGTGTCTCGGTGGCGGGTACACGCTGAACGCGATGCACGCCGCTCTCGTATTTCAATGTGCCATAGACTTTCTCGCCTGTAACGTTGAAGGTAATGTCCTTATAGCCGCCAGCGGTGCCTTCGTTGAAATCGACAATCTCTATTTTCCAATGACGTTTCTCACAATAGCGGGTGTACATGCGGAACAGGTCGCCGGCAAATAGGCAAGCCTCGTCGCCGCCAGTGCCGCCGCGAATCTCAAACACGGCGTTTTTGGAATCCTGCGGGTCGGCAGGAATGAGCATGATGCGGATTTCTTCCTCCATCTTCTCTTTACGTTCGGTTGAGGCGGTGAGTTCCTCCTTGGCCATCTCACGCAGTTCTTCGTCTTTCTCGGAAGACAGTAACTCCTTACATTCGGCGATGGTGTCGATCAGAGCCTTATAGTCATGATAGGCCTTGACTACGGGCTGCAGGTCTTTGTAGTCCTTGCTAAGTTTGACGTATCGTTTCATGTCCGACGTGATGTCGGGATCGTTCATCTGCTGTTCTATTTCGAGGTAACGCGCGTTTATGGCTTCGAGTTTGTCTAACATAAGTTATTGCGTTATTGTTTGATTGCTTTATTGCGTAGGTGTCTGAATGAGGTTGCAAAAGTACACATTTTTTGCCGATTGACGGAGAAAGCGAAAGGGAATCCCGTTGTGTGGCGGGACTCCCTTTTGCAAAATTATGTTCGAAGCTAGCCTTCGATTTCCTTGCGGACTTTCTTGAAGGCCTCGATGCATTTGTCGAGGTGTTCGTGCTCGTGGGCGGCGCTGATTTGCACACGGATACGAGCCTGTCCTTTCGGAACGACGGGATAGTAGAAACCTGTGACGAAGATGCCCTCTTCCTGCATCTTGGCAGCGTATTTCTGGCTCTTGGCAGCGTCGTAAATCATAACGGCGCAGATGGCGCTCTCCGACGGTTTGCAGTCGAAGCCTTCTTCCTTCATGCGGCGGAGGAAGTAGTCGGTGTTCTCGTGCAGTTTGTCCTGCAGGGCGTTGGTCTCGCTCATCATCTCGAACATGCGGATGCCAGCGGCTACGAGGCCTGGAGCCATCGAGTTGGAGAAGAGATACGGACGGCTGCGCTGACGCAGCATGTCGATAATCTCCTTGCGGCCAGTGGTGAAGCCGCCCATGGCGCCGCCGAAGGCTTTTCCGAGGGTGCCGGTGAGGATTTCGATTTTGCCGCGCAGGTTATAGCGCTCGGTGACACCGCGACCAGTCTTTCCGACCACGCCGGCCGAGTGGCTTTCGTCAACCATCACCATTGCGTCGTATTTCTGTGCGAGTTCGTAGATTTTGTCGAGCGGGCAGACGTTGCCGTCCATCGAGAAGACGCCGTCGGTCACGATGACGCGGAAACGGTTCTTCTGAGCGGCCTTGAGCTGTTCTTCGAGGTCGGCCATATCGGCGTTGGCGTAACGGTAGCGCTGAGCCTTGCAGAGGCGTACACCGTCGATGATGGAAGCGTGGTTGAGAGCGTCGCTGATGATGGCGTCCTCTTCGGTGAGAAGCGGTTCAAACACACCGCCGTTGGCGTCGAAGCAGGCAGCATAGAGGATGGTGTCCTCTGTGCCGAAGAATTCGGCAATCTTCTTTTCAAGCTGTTTGTGGAGGTCCTGGCAGCCGCAGATGAAGCGGACGGAGGCCATACCGAAGCCGCGAGCGTCCATGCCTTTCTTGGCGGCGGCAATGAGTTCGGGGTTGTCGGCGAGGCCGAGGTAGTTGTTGGCGCAGAAGTTGAGGCACTTCTTGCCTTTCACCATGATTTCAGCGCCCTGGGGGCTCTCTATGATACGTTCGTTTTTGTAAAGACCGGCGGCCTCGATGTCGGCCAGCTCTTTCTGCAGATGTTTTTGAAATTTGTCGTACATAACAGAATATTTTGAATGTTTTAGTAATTATCGTGAATATGAAAGTAAGAAAAGGTTGCTTATGCAATAATTGCCTAACAAGGTTGCAAAATTACTTAATTTTGTCCAACAGTTCACAAATTTAACATATCAATTTGATTATAACGCTTGCATTGGATGTTCTATATACGTCATTTGCCCTTGATGTCCAACGCGTCGCGAATTCCGTTGCCGAGGAGCATGAAGGCGAGAACTATTATCATTATTGCGAGGCCTGGCAAGAGTGCGAGGTAGGCGTTGTCGAGCAGGATGTAGCCGTAGTTTTCTTTCACCATGGCTCCCCACGAAGGAGTAGGGGGCTGCACTCCTATGCCAAGGAATGAAAGACCCGCTTCGAGCAGTATGGCGGAGGCAAAGTTGGAAGCGGCGATTACTATCACGCTTCCCACGATGTTGGGCAGTATGTGGTGGAAGATGGTGCGGAAGGTGGAGAAGCCGAGGGCACGTGTGGCTTCGACATATTCCTTTTCTTTTATCGAAAACACCTGTCCTCGCACCACACGTGCGATGTCAACCCACATGGTGAGGCCGACAGCTACGAACACCTGCCAGAAGCCTTTGCCGAGGGCAAAAGTTATGGCGATGACAAGCAACACCGTGGGGATTGACCACACGACGTTGATGAGCCACATAATTAAGTTGTCAACCCAGCGTCCGTAGTAGGCGGCGACGGCACCGAGTGTGATGCCGATAAGTAGCGCGATGACTATGGCAATAAACCCGACGGAAAGGCTCACGCGAGAGCCTATCATTATCTGGCTCAGCAGGTCGCGTCCGTAAGCATCGGTGCCGAGGACGAATGTGCGAGTTTTTATCTTTACCACTTCGTCCT
Source organism: Bacteroidales bacterium (assembly GCA_017616895.1). Taxonomy (GTDB): domain Bacteria; phylum Bacteroidota; class Bacteroidia; order Bacteroidales; family P3; genus Colimorpha. Next base: position 40,412 of record JAFZXE010000020.1, on the reverse strand, counting down.
TGTGACAAGTTTTTACCTCGCCGTCGTTTGGAGTTGAGCCGGTGAATGCTTCGTAGCGTACGCCGTCGCCCACGGTTTCGTGGCTGTAAATAGGTATGGCGGAGTAGGGTAGAGGCTCGCCTTTGACCATGCGTTTGAATAGATTAGGATGCTTGGCAGATGTTTCGTCGTTGCGCAGGCAGATGAATGTGGCCTTGGAGAAAGGCTTCATGGTGGCGAGTTCGAGATACTGCTGGTTGCAGTCGGGTGTATGGTCGGGTGTGATGAGGTATCCGAGTATGGCAACCAACGCAAAAAGGGCAATAACCACAAGGCTTGCCACAGCCAGGTGGTTGCGGCGGAACCGCTGCCACGCCAAGCGTGAAGGAGACAGAGGTGCACCTTCGGCTTGCCGCTTCAGAAAGGTTTTGTTTTTTCGGCTGAATATGTCGCGCAGCAGCATCTTACATCAATCCTAATTCCAGTTTCACTTCGTCGGAGAGGTTGTTAAAATCCCACGGCGGGTCGAAAGTGAGTTCGACGTTGACCGATTTTATGCCGCTGATGCACTCGGTCATCTGGCGCACCTCGAGGAACATATATTCAGCCTCTGGGCAGTCGGGGGCCGTCATGGTCATAAGTATCTTAAGGTTGAAGTCGTCGTCAATGTCAATCTTATAAATCAGCCCAAGATCGTAGATATTGACGGGTATTTCGGGGTCATATATGTTCTTCAGCGCGTTGACAACGGCGCTGTGCAGGGTTTCTTTGGTGGGTTTTATCTCTTCCATAGTTCAGTTTTTTTTCAAAGAGAAGGCAAGTGCATACATCTTTATCTGTTTGAGCATCGATGTGAGACCGTTCGACCGAGTTGGTGAAAGGTGTTCTTTCAGACCAATCTGGTCGATAAATACAGGCTCGTTGCCCAGTATGTCCTGCGGGGTCTGACCGCTATAGACACGGATGAGCAGCGATATGATGCCTTTTGTGATAACGGCGTCGCTGTCGGCTTTGAAAAACACTTTGCCTTCACGGTACTCGCAACTGACCCACACTCGCGACTGGCACCCTTTTATTAGGTTGGCCTCGGTCTTGTCTTTCTCATCGATGACAGGACATTCCTTGCCCAGGTCTATTATGTAGGCGTATTTGTCTATCCATTCGTCAAAATTGGCGAATTCGTCTATTATCTGTTGTTCAATTTCTTGTATGGTCATTATTACCTAAACTATAAATTTAGAGTTGATATTATCAGTTGTGTGCTATTTCGGCGCTTTTTTCACAAGGTACGCGGCGGCTATGCCGAATACCAGTTGCGGCAGGAGCACTGCCCAGAAAGGCGGCAGGTTGCCGTTTATGGCGAATACGGTGGTTATTTTCATGAAAACAATGAAGGCGAAAGCTATGCTTATGCCTATGGCGAGGTGCAACCCTATGCCTCCGCGTGTCTTGCGCGATGACACAGCAACCCCGATAAAGGTCATCACTATTACCGCCAGGGGATTCAGTATGCGCTGCCACAGCTCTATCGACGAGGTTACCACGGTGGATGAGCCGCGCAGCCGCTCACGTTGGATATATCGGTACAGCTGAGGTGTGTTCATCACTTGTATCTGTTGCGATGACAGTTTGAAGTCCTCTGGCGTCAGCGCCATCTTCTGTAGGCAACTGGGTTGGTGGGTCAGCGTTTCTTTGCCGTCGTTGATGTTGCGCACAAAATAATTAATGCAATGCCACACGTTTTCGGTGGTGTCGAATGTCATTCGTTCAGCTGTTATCCGTTGGCATAGCGCATTGTTGCTGTCCATTTTGTCAATGCAAAGGTTGAACGCCGTCATGCTTTCAGCGTTGTACGAATCGGAATATACTAGCGTTTTCTCATCGCTTTTGAAGTGTACGCTGCTGAAGTAGCTCCGCTTCATGGTCCTGAAGTAGTTGTTTTCAAACTCCATCAGGTATTGGTTGCTCCACGGTATCACGAAGTTGCTCATGACTATCACCAGCAGTGCCACGATTATAGACCCGTGCAGATATGGTTGTAGCAACCGTCTGTAACTTAACCCGCTGCCCAAAATGGCGATTATCTCCGTGTTGCCCGCCATCTTCGACGTGAAGAATATCACCGAGATAAAGATGAACAGCGGGCTGTAGAGGTTGATGAAACCAGGAATAAAGTTCAGGTAGTACTGGAAAACAATCTTGCTAAACGGGGCGTGGTTGCGCAGGAAATCGTCCAGTTTCTCCGAGATGTCGAAGGTGATAACTATGACTATTATCAGCGCCATAGCCAACAAGAACGTCTTCAGATATTTCTTCAAGATATATCCGTCAATCAGCTTGTATCGTTCCAAATATTTTGCCCTGACGCCCATTTGTTACAAAAAACAGGGACTCCCGCACATCCGTCAGAGAGCCCCTGTCTTCATTATTGTGATTTAATCGACCTCTGACTTATAAATTAATTCCCATCAGCTTCTGGAATGCCGTGAGCGACTCCAGCACATTGGTCTTCACATGTATGAACTCATCGACTCCCAAGCCCTTGTACATCTCAATCTGCTCTTTCGGGTAGCCAGCCAGCACGATGCTCTTCACCTTGCCCTTAAGTCCGTTGCAGACTGCCTCGGCGATTTCGGGATATTCGTCGTCGCTCGAGCACATGACCACTATGTCGGCCTTTGCCTCCAGTGCGGCTTTCACGCCATCTTCGGCGCTCTTGAATCCGGGGTTGTCTATAATCTGGTAGCCAGCCACACCGAAGAAGTTGGTGGCGAAGCCCGAACGAGCTTTGCGCATTGCCAGATTTCCGTAGGTCAGCAGGAACACTTTCGGTTTCTTGCCCGATTGCTCAGTGGCGAGCCTCAGATGTTCGAAAGCCTCGGCACCGCGATACAGACGCAGTGTCTTTATCGGACCCTCCGCTTTGTGGCAGCAGCATCCGCACTCTTTCTTCACAATCTTCTCACCCATGCTCTCCAGCAGGTTGGGGTATTGGTTGGTGCCCAGAATGGTGGTTTTGCGAGTGGCGATGTCCATGTCGCGCTGGGCGGCGATGCGTTCCACCTCGGCCTGTACAAAGCCCTCTTTTATAGCCTGTGCAAATCCGCCTTTACCCTCGACTGTCACAAACAGCTCCCAAGCGTATTGTGCAATCGAGTTTGTCAGGTTCTCGATGTAGTAACTGCCTGCGGCGGGATCGACAATCTTGTCCAGGTATGACTCCTCTTTCAGCAGTATCTGCTGGTTACGGGCAATGCGGTAGCCGAATTCGTCGGCATCCTTGTATGCCGTGTCAAACGGTGCCACGCTTATCGAGTCAGCGCCAGCTATGGCGGCCGACATCGTCTCCGTGGTCGTCCTCAGCATGTTCACGTATGGGTCGTATATCGACTTGTTCCAACGGCTCGACGTGGTGTGGATGAACACCTTGTATGCGCAGTCGCACTCAGGTTTGTATTGCTCTGCAATCTTGCTCCAAAGCAGGCGTGCCGCTCTGATTTTTGCAATCTCCATAAAGTAGGTGCTGCCCGTTGCAAACGAGAAGACCATGCGTTTCGCCACATCCTCCACCTTGCAGCCCATGTCCGTCAGGTGTGCCATAAGGTCGTTGGCGGCCGAGAGCGTGAATCCCAGCTCCTGTACTATGTTGCTGCCAGCGTTGTGAATCAGGTTGCCGTTGACGGTGAACACCTTGAACAGCGGCAGTTCCTCCTTGGCGTATGCCAGCAGTTCGGCTGCGGCCTTGTAGTCTCCCTCTTCGCCGCGGTGGAAGTCACCGTGCGTAAGAGCATAGCGGTACATGTCGAAATTGCAGCTTCCCTCCAGTTTCTTGGTGTCGAAACCGTTCTTCTTCGCAACGGCTACATACATCTTCAGCACTGCCAGATAGTCCTCTGCGCAGGTGAAGTTCACCTTTATCGCATCCACATATATTCCCTTCAGCAGCGTCTCCATGTCTTTCTCCGACGCGATGCCCTTGGTGCAGAATGCCAGCGATGTGGCACCCCTCTTCAGCGCGTCCAGAGCTATGGCGTTAGCCTTCGCCGGGTCTTTCTCCGTGATGTCCTGACGAATATCCCACACATTGTTGTCAGCATGTTTGCCGCGCGTGTAGGGCTTTTGTCCGGGGTTCGAGTCCAGATATTCAAGGTTCTGCAGGTCTTCGGCTCTGTAGTAAGGTTTTACCTTGAATCCCTCGATGGTTTTCCATACGAGTTTCTTTTCATAGTCAGCACCTTTCAGGTCTTTGTTGATGACTTCTTCCCATTTTTCCGTCGAAACAGGCGGGAATTCGCTGAACAATTTATTGTCTTCCATTAAGTTGAGTGTTTATGTTACGTGGTGTGTGTAAACCGCAAAGATAATAAATATTTATTAATATTCAATTGCTCTGCAAAAACACTTTTTTAAGTCATATCTCTACATGACTTTCACATGACTTTGATATGACTTTGATATGGCTTTGATATGACTTTGCTCAACTCCTACTTAGGCAACTTCTTCCACCTCGCAGCCATCCTCTCTCAAAAACAGCAGATACCCCTTAACCGATTGGCATCCCATCGCCTCCATGGCTTCGCAGTATTCCTTCACCTGCTTTTTGTATTTGTCGTGCTCTGAGCCAGTCTTGAAATCGACCACCCACGTCTCGCCGTTGGCAAATACAATCCTGTCGGGACGCAGTTCTTTACCGTTGAACATCATTGTCTGTTCCCGTCTGACTCTCAGTCCTTTCTCGAAAAATCTGCGGCTCGCTTCGCCATTTACCGCCTGTTCGGCCATACGTCTCACCCGTTCTGTCGTCTCTTCGTCCAGTTTCAGCCGTTTGGCCTGCCTCCTCACCGCCCTATCCACATCTCCCGCATGGTTTGTCATAGCCAGCGTTTCGTGTACCAGCGTCCCGAATTCCTGTTCCTTGCTTGTCGAGGCCTCTTCGTTTGCGTGTTGTGCGTATCTTATGCGGTTGGCATAACTCGGGAAGCTTATCTCTTCTATCGTCACCAGCTCTCGTTTTTCTTCTTTTTCGTCCGTGCCCGTGCATTCATGGTCTTCGCCAAAGCAGAATTGTTCGCCGCAGTCCGTCGTCCGCTGCGTTTTTGTGACGTCCTTTATTTCCATCGTCTTTGCTATGTTCCACAGCAGCTGTTGGTGGCTTTTCGTTTCTCCGTCGCTTTTCTTGCAGCTGGCATACACTATCAGTTTCTCTTCGGGCCGTGTCAGCGCCACATACACCTTGTTGGTGTCGTCCATCTCTTTCAGTTTACGCTCCTCGTCGAATTGTTTGTCAAACACCGTCTGTTCGTTCTTCGATGATGTCACAAGCCCCACTTTCAGCTCCAGTTCCGGCTCCTCCACCTTCACCCAAATAGGATTGATGCGGTTTCCCGTAGTGGGCATAGCCACTATCGCAACCTTCCACTGCAGTCCTTTGGCTGTGTGTATCGTCCTCAGCGGCACCGCCTCGCTTCCGCCAGTGCATGCCAGTCTCATGTCTCCCAGGTGGTTGTCCATCCACTCCAGAAACTCCCGCAGGTCTTGACGGTGCGTCTGCGCATACTCGGCTGTCACGTTCAGCAGTTTAGCCGCGTAGGCGTTCTCCATGCCGTCGGGATTGCATTTGCGCACAATCTCTTCGCAGCAGTCATAGAGCGACATCTGTCTCATTGCCGTGAAGTCTAGTCCTATCCCTGCCGCCGTTGCCAGCTCGTCCAGCCTTTTCCAGCTCTTGTTTTTAACCACCTCAGCCACATATCCTTTGCCCATCTTGCCCATGTATTCCAGTTCCATCAGTGCCGTCAATGCCGCCTTCTCGTTCTCCGGGTTTGCTATGCACCGCATCGTCGCAAGTGCCATCCTCACCAGATGGCTCTTCTCTAGTTTCTGCGACTCGTTCGACTCTATCTTTATGCCTCTCCCCGTCAGCACCTCGGCTACCTTCGTCAGATGGTCGTTCTTCGCCGCCATCACGCATATCTCGCCATACTCAAATCCCTTCCCGTGTTGTGCCTCGACCTCGTCGCCTATCGCATCCCACAGCCCGTCGTCGCTCTCCCTGAAATCCAGTTTCACAAACCCCGTCGGCGCGCCCTCTTTCTCCTTCCAGTCCTGTCTCAGGTCGTCCTCGCCGTCTATCCGCTGACCTATATACATCTCCGTCAGGTACTCGTTGTCGCCGAACCCCGTTCTTATCGCTTCGCTGAAATATTTGTTGTTGAACTCCACCACAACTTTCTTCGACCGCCAGTTCCTCTTTTTAGGGAAGGGTGTGTATATGCCTTCGCTCGACAAGTTCAGATACCCGTAGCCCTTCACCTTCGGCAGCTCGATAAACTGTCTCACGTCGCCGCCTCTGAAACGGTATATCGCCTGTTTGGCGTCTCCCACCACAAGCGATGTGTGGCCTGTCCCCACCGAGTTCTCTACCAGCGGCACAAGGTTGCGCCACTGCTGTCTCGAGGTGTCCTGAAACTCGTCTATCAGTATGTTCTTGTATCGGTTGCCTATCCTCTCGTATATGAATGGGGCATCGTCAAGTTCCACCACTTCCGCAATCCGTTTCGTTATCTCCGAGAGGTGCAGCAGGTCGTTCTCTCTGTAGTAGTCCTCCACCAGTTCGCTCAGCCGTTTCAGCAGCCCTATCTCGTACAGTCTGGCCATCAACTTCTTTCTGCTGTTGTAGAGTGGCAGGCTCTCCTTTTTCTTCTCTATTTTATCAAACAGTTCCTTGAGTTGTGGCTTTATCGCCTTGATTGCCTCCCTCGTCGCCTCATCGCATTTTGACGATGTAAGCTTTTCATTCTCGTCATCCAGGAATGCGAGTACATAGCTGTTTGGCGCCACGTATTTTTTGTTTGAAACGTTTTTGAAATAGCCGGGCATCGACCTGGAACCCTGATAGAACATACTCCAGTCTATACCTTTTTCTTTTATCAGCGCCAACCCTTCCTTCCCCCATGCTACCATCTCCTCGTCGTACTTTGCGTTCTCTTCGCGGTATTTCCGTTTCAACCTCAGATATTCCTCCAGGTTCCACTCGTCTAGCTCTTTTATATAATTCGGCGTATCTTCCTGCAGCACCAAGTTGACCATCTCTTTAAGCCCATTCTCGATGTTGTATTTCTGCCCGTCTTTCATTATTTCCTCGCTGTAAGTCTCCATCAGCCTCGTCAGTTCCTCTTCGCCTTCTGTGCCTATCAGCGCCATCATGTTGTCCGATACTCGTTCCTGCAGCTCGGTTTTGTCAAGTGTCACGTCGAAGTTCTCTGGTAGGTTCAGGTCGTGGGCGAAAGTCTTTACTATCCTGTGGGCGAAGCTGTCTATCGTACAAACCGACAGGTCGCTGTAGTTGTGCAGCACCGCCTTGTAAACCACTTTCGCTCTTCGCCGTACCTCTTCCGCCGTCAGACCCGTCGTCTTCATCAGGCTCTCCTCGATTGCCGGACGTTCTTCCAGTTCGTCGTTGCACAGGTTGTCCAGCTCATTCACGATGCGCTCCTTCATTTCGTTCACGGCTGCGTTTGTGAAGGTTATGGCCAGAATCCGTTTGAAACGGTCCTGGAGTCCTTCGTCGCTGCCTGCGTCAAACGCCAGTGTCAGATAGGTAAGTGCCAGCTGGTAGGTCTTCCCCGACCCTGCCGACGCCTTGCATACTATAAACCGTGACCGCTCGGGCATACGGTCTCCATCTTTCATTATATTCGGGGTCTGCATCTGCGGAAATATTTATTTGACGGTGCAAAATTACTAATTGTTTACGGATGTCACATATATAGATAGGGTCTTGTTATGCAACTTTTTTACACCCTTTTGTTGATAATTCAAAAAAAAGTATTATTTTAGCCTCGGAAAAAGTAGCGGCTTTCGCTGCATTTCAATTTGAAAATAATCTAAAATTCAATATTATGGAAGCAAAAAAATCACCCAAGGCTGACCTTGAAAATCGTAAAGGTCTCTTTTTGGAAATCGGATTGGTGGTGATTCTTGCTGTCGCTCTCCTTGCTTTCAACATCAAGTCTTACGACCGTGAGCAGGTTGAGGCAATAGAGCGCACCGTCCTCGACGAGGTGGAGGAGACCATCATCCAGACTGAGGAGCAGGAGAAACCGCCTGAGCCAGAACCTCCGCAGGAGCAAGTCCTCACTGAACTCGAAATCGTTGAAAACGACGCCGAGATTGAAAACGAGGTGAAGATGGAAGACTTCAGCAAGGAAGTTCTGAACACCGAGGCTGTCGCTCCTATCGTTGAAGAAAAAGAGGAAGAGGTCGAAGAGGAAGTCGTCATCATCCCCGACGTCAACCCCGAATTTGCAGGCGGCGAGGCTAAGCTGTACGAGTACCTCTCCGAGAACATCAAGTATCCCGACCTCGCTCGCGACGGTGGCATCACTGGCAAAGTGTTCGTCCAGTTCGTTGTTGAGAAAGACGGTTCCATCACCAACGTGCAGGTGAAACGTGATATCGGCGGTGGTTGCGGCGACGAGGCAAAACGCGTTGTTCGCGGCATGCCTAAATGGAAACCCGGCAAGGTGGGTGGCCGTACCGTCCGTTCGCAGTTCATCCTGCCCATCAACTTTACATTGAAATAATCATTGTTGGAGAATTTGGTAACGGGCTGCCCGACACGTTTGGGCAGCCTTTTTTTGTAAGATGATTTCCGTCAATAACCTATCCGTCCAATTCACCGGACAGAACCTCTTCTCGGGCGTAACCTTCAACATCGCCGACAACGACCGCATCGGCCTTGTCGGCAAGAACGGGGCTGGCAAATCAACCCTGCTCAAGATTCTCTGCGGGCAGCAGGAACCCGAGAGTGGCACAATCGTCGTGGCTTCGGGGCAGACCGTCGGCTACCTGCCTCAGGAAATGGTGCCCGACCGCGAAGGCACTGTGCTTGAAGGTGCGCTTAAGGCTTTTGAACATATCGACCGACTTGAAGCTCAGCTGCAGGATATGACCGATGAGATAGCCAGCCGAACCGACTACGAAAGCGATGCCTACATGCGCTTGCTGCAGCGCCACAACGACCTCTCGGAGCATATCTCCATCCTCGGAGGCAACAACCGTGGCGAGATGGCTGAAAAAATTCTCCTTGGTTTGGGCTTCAGCCATAGCGACTTCCAGCGTCCTATCGCCGAGTTTTCGGGTGGTTGGCAGATGCGTGTGCAGCTCGCCAAACTGCTGCTTCAGCATCCTGACTTTTTGCTACTCGACGAGCCCACCAACCACCTCGACATCGTATCCATACAGTGGCTCGAATCGTTCCTCGCCTCCTATGCGGGAGCTGTGGTGCTTGTGTCTCACGACCGCACGTTCCTTGACCATATCACTACGCGCACGGTCGAAATCACCGCAGGACGCATCTATGACTATAAGGTTTCCTATTCCGACTATGTGCTGCTTATGCAGGAGCGGCGTGCCTCTCAGATGGCGTCACTCACCAACCAGCAGCGTCAGATAGCTCAGATTGAGGCATTCATCGAGAGGTTCCGATACAAAGCCACCAAATCCAAGCAGGTGCAGTCGCGCATCAAGATGCTCGAGAAAATGGACACTGTGCAGATTGATGAAGTCAGCACCGAGAGCATCCATTTCCGTTTCCCGCCGGCGCCTCACAGCGGCAAGATCGTGGTCGAAGCCGCTTCGCTGGCAAAATACTACGGCGACCACAGGGTGTTCGACAATGTCGATTTTCTTATCACCTCTGGCTCCAAGGTGGCTTTTGTGGGCAAGAATGGCGAGGGCAAATCGACTCTCGCCAAAATCATCGTAGGCGACCTGACCGACTACGGCGGGCTTTGCAAGGTGGGTCAGCAGGTGGTCATAGGCTACTATGCGCAGAACCAGGCCGCCATGCTCGACGGCGAGAAGACCGTATTCCAAACCATCGACGATATCGCCATTGGCGACATTCGTCCCAAGATTCGCAACATTCTCGGCAGTTTCCTCTTCGACGAGGACGACATCGACAAGAAAGTCAAGGTGCTGTCCGGCGGCGAGAAAGCTCGTCTGGCGCTCGCCAAATTGCTGCTCACCCCCTCCAACCTGCTTATCCTCGACGAGCCCACCAACCACCTCGACATGGACTCAAAGGACGTGCTCAAAAACGCACTGCTGCAATATACGGGCACACTTATTCTTGTCTCGCACGACCGCGACTTCCTGCAAGGTCTCACTGACTCTCTCTACGAGTTCCGCGGCGGCGAGGTGCACGAGTTCAAAGGCGATATCTTCGAGTTCCTCGAATGGCGCAAACTCGAAGACTTGAAGCAACTCGACAATACCCAAGCTCACAAAAACTCACGCAATAACGCAGTAACGCAATCAAACAATCAACCAGTCAAGCAATCCAAACTCGACTATCAGCAGTCGAAGGAGCGTGAGCGGGAGTTAAGAAAACTCCGCAACGAAGTCTCAAAACTCGAAGAGGAAATATCAAACCTCGAGCAGAAGGTCTCCGACATCGAGGCGAAACTAGCATCAGGCACTAGCGACCCCGCAATATTCGACGACTATCAAACACTGAAAACCTCGCTCGAAGCCAAGGTCAACGAGTGGGAGGAAGCGGTAATAGCCCTTGAAACCGCCGAACAGCGGTAACCGTCTAGTTAGGAATCTTTGCCCGTCGGGTGGTGAACCACACGGCCATGGTGCTCAACAGCATCACCAATACGAATGTCAGCACGAAGTCGGTGAAGTGCATCTCCACAGGGAATGCGCTCACCACAAAGTTGTTGCCCATCTTTATTATGCCGAACGTCTGTTGCAGGAAGCATACGACAAAGCCTAGAATCAGCCCTGCAACCACGCCTACGGCGCTTATCAGCATGCCTTCTCTGAAAAAGACCTGCCTCACAGTGCGCCGCTCCATGCCCATACTGCGCATGGTGGCGGTGTCGCGACGCTTGTCGATGATGAGCAGCGACAGCGACGCAATCAGGTTCAGCGTCGAGATAAGCACTATAAGCGAAAGTATAAGTATTATTCCCAGCCGCTCCGAACGGTAAATCTTGAAATAGAGCGGTTGCTGGTCGTAGCGGTCTTTTATCAGGTATTCTTTGCCAAGCAGTTCCTTCATCTCTTTCTTCACCCGCTTCACGTCGGCTTTCTCGTCAAGTGCGATTGCCAGCGAGGTGCACTCGTCGGCGCCATAGTCCAGCAGGTCTCTCACAAAGCCTATATCGGCCAGCACATACTTGCTGTCAATATCCTGCTGTATGTAGAAAGTGCCGCCTAGGTAGAGGTACCCCGTGTTGAAAGCGTCGTCAATCGATAGTCCTATGCCTTTGCCGCGTTTGGGTATGTGCACCGCCATAGGCTCGTTGGCGAGTCCCCGCATCCCCAGTTGGTCGTATATCAACGCGCCGAGCACTCCGTAGCTTATTATCTGGCCGTTGACATATCGTTGGAACACATAGTCGCCGTCGAATATCATTGTGTCTATACCCGTTATTGCGGGGTAGTTGTCGTCAACGCCTCTCAGCTGCACTATGGCTTGGTTCTGATGGTAGGTCACCCAGGCGTTCTCCTCCACGATTTTGCTCACTGTGCGCACTCCCTTAACTGATTCGACCTTGTCCATCAGCGCACGGTCGGCTTCGAAGCTCTTGCCTTCGTATTTCTCCACCATCAGCTGTGGGTCGAACACGTTGAATAGCTTCTGTGTCAGTCCGCCTATGCCGTTATATACCGAAAGCACCACTATCAGTGCCATCGACGCAACGCTCAGCCCCACAAGCGAAATCCACGAAATAACGTTTATCACGCTCTTGCGCTTGCGTGCGAAAAGGTATCGTCTGGCTATGAAGTGCGGCAGGTTCACTGTTTGAGCAGTTTTTCTATGTTCTCCATTCTGTCCAAAGTGTTGTCGAGATGGAATTCCAGTTCGGGTATAATCCTCAGCTGCTTGCCTTCCAGCATGCCGAGTCTTCTGCGTAGGTCGGCGTTGTTGGCGTTTATCGCGGCCATCACAGTCTCTTTGGTTGCAGTCACCGCGGGTTCGGTTTCGGGCATCGTCCCGATAGGCAGTATGCTGACATACACACGGGCTATCGAAAGGTCGGGCGTGATGCGAACCTCGGTTACCGTTATCAGCGAGTTGCCCAGTTTCGGCTTCATCTCTTTCAGAAATATGCTGCCCATGTCTTGCTGTATGAGCCGTGCAATCTTATTTTGTCGTGTCGATTCCATTTTCGGTTATATATCCTGTTATCAGTTCATGTGGTGTGACGTCGAACGAGGGGTTGTAGGTATTTACTCCCGTTGGCGCCATAGGCTTTGCGTAGTGCATGGTGGTTATCTCTTCGCTGCGGCGCTGCTCAATCACGATGTCCGCGCCCGTGGCACAGCGGCTGTCGAAAGTTGACTGCGGGCCGCACACATAGAACGGAACCCCGAAGTGCTTAGCCAGCACCGCCACCCCTAGCGTTCCTATCTTGTTGGCGGTGTCGCCGTTGGCGGCTACTCGGTCGCAGCCCACAAACACTATGTCTATCTTGCCGGCGGCCATCAGCGAGGCTGCCATGTTGTCGCATATCAACGTTGTGTCTATGCCGTTCTTCACCAGCTCGTAGGCTGTAAGTCTGGCTCCCTGCAGCAAGGGTCTCGTCTCGTCGGCATAGACCCTGAACTGTTTGCCCTCCTCTGCAGCGGCATATATAGGCGCCAGCGCTGTGCCATAGTGTCCTGTGGCTAGATGTCCTGCGTTGCAGTGGGTCAGTACTCCCATGCCGTCATTTATAAGTCCACGGCCAAACTGCCCTATCTTGTGGCAGGTCTCCGCGTCTTCATCCTTTATCTTCAGCGCCTCTTCGCGCAACTGTTCCACCCTCAATTCAAAATTCAAATTTCGAAATTCAGAATTGGCTCTAGCCATCCTCTCCAACGCCCACGACAGGTTAACCGCCGTCGGTCTCGCCGCACCTATCGTGCGCCGTGCCTCCTCAAAGTCCTCGCCGTTTGCAACCGCCACACAGAGTCCCATCGCGGCGGCGATGCCTATAAGAGGCGCTCCGCGCACCACCAGCCGTGCTATCGCGTCTGCCACCTCTGCCGCGCTGCGCAGCTCAACGTACCGCTCCTCGGTGGGCAGCAGTGTTTGGTCGAGCACCGTGAGCGAGTGCCCGCCGTCGCTGAAATAGCATATATCCCAATCGTTCGTCATCTTTTTTATACAAGAAGCCCGCAACATCGTTGTCGCGGGCTTCTTCAGGGGTGGGAGGTGGGATTCGAACCCACGACCTTCGGAACCACAATCCGGCACTCTAACCAGCTGAGCTACGCCCACCATCTGTCGCTTAAAGCGGTTGCAAAAGTACTACTTTTCCGCAAACTGACAAAATTTTTTTTCTAAATCTCCGTTTTATCAACATATTGCAACTCTCGATGGAACCTATATCCAAATCCAAACTCAAGGAACTCGCCACTTTTCGGCAACAAAAATTCTGTGACCTTCACAACCTTTTCGTGGCCGAAGGTGAGAAGTTGGCGTCGGAAATTATGGCAATGGGAATACATGTCCAGACTCTCTGCGCCACAAGGGTTTGGCTTGAGGCTCATAGCGCCATGTGGCTTGACAAGGGGCTATGTTCATCCATGTATCTCGTTACCGACGAACAGTTGCAACGCCTCTCATCCCTCCGTCAGCCCAATGAGGTATGGATGCTGTTGGAACGGCAGGTGTGCGAAATTCACAATTCACAATTCAAAATTCAAAATTCGAAAATAACCCTCGCTCTCGACCGTCTGCAAGACCCTGGCAACCTGGGCACCATCATTCGCACTGCCGACTGGTTCGGCGTGAGGCATATCGTGTGCAGTCCCGACACGGTCAGCCGCTTTAACCCCAAGGTGGTGCAATCCACCATGGGCAGCCTTTTCCGCGTCTCTGTCGAATGTCGTGACCTTGCCGAATGGCTCCCTTCTTGCGGGATGCCTGTCTATGGGGCGGTGCTGGACGGCGACGACCTTCGCAGCGTCGTTACCGCTACTCCTGCCGTGATACTTGTAGGCAACGAGTCGCGCGGCATATCGTCGTCGTTGCAGCCCTTCCTGACTCATCGCGTTACCATCCCCAACATCGGCGACACCTGCGAGTCGCTCAACGCTGCCGTCGCCACCTCCATTCTCCTTTCGCATTGGATTCTTTAATGATTAACATAAAAATTGATACTTATGAAAAAGTTACTTTCGTTAAGTGTGATAGCACTTTTTGCCATCGGCTCGCTTGCCGCTCAGCAGCCTGCCGGCAATAATCATCAGTGTGCGCACCACTGCGGCAACTGCCCGCACCATCAGCAGGCCAAAGCCGCGCAGCCAGCCGTCAACGCCGACGGTATTGCTATGGAGATTGTGCGCGCTTTCCCCACGGTGAAGAGCGTCAAGAAAGAAGCCAAGTGGACTTCGGTGTATGATGCCTCGAAGAAACTCCTCGGCTATGTGGTCTATTCCAAGCCTGCCAGCGACGGCATCAAGGGCTACAACGGCGAGACTCCGCTCATGATCGCCCTCGACAAGAACAAGAAGGTTCTCTCGGTGGAGCTGCTGGCTAACAGCGAGACTCCGCAGTATGTGCAGCGCGTGAAAGCGGCTGGATTCTTCAAGTCGTGGAATGGTCTTTCGCCCAAGGCTGCATGCAAGAAGAAAGTCGATGCAGTGGCTGGCGCCACCTACACCTCGAACGGTGTTACCAAGTCGCTACAGGCAGCACTGAAAGGTTTGAAGTAAAATATACTACTGGGAAGCTGTTTTATTTGATTGAAGAAATAGCTTCGTAACAATGCAACAAAAAAAGCCGCAGCTGAACGCCGCGGCTTTTTTTCTATTATGAAGTTGTTTTATTTCTTCACAACTTTCTGGATGGTGCTGTTGCCGTTGGCCATCACACGCACGGTATAGACGCCGTTGGCGAGGTGGCTCATGTTGACCTGGCTGGTGGTCTCGGTCATGACGATGCGTCCGGCAGCGTCGATAACCTCAACCTTCTGCAGACCCTCTGCGTCGATGTAGAGGTTGCCAGTGGTCGGGTTCGGGTAGAGCTTCACGTTCGAGGTGGTCACGTCGTTGATGCCCTGGGTGCCGCCGCCAGCAGAGGTGAAGGAAATGTCATCAATGCCAAGGAACCAAGTGTCGCTTGTTACAGTGTATTTGAATGCAACATATTTTGTGTTGGCAGGAAGTGTTCTGGTGAATTCAGTCCAGGTCTGAGCTTCTCCCATTGAAATTTCGTCGCCAAGATTAGTGAAGCTTGAGGGGCTGTTGTTGGTTGTTGAAACCATTACTCTGCACGACTCATTGCCATAGCGGGTTGACTGGGCATAGAGATAGAAACTCAGTTGAGCATCGCTGCTAAGATGGAGTTGCGGGGAAATGAGATACTGAGTGTAGTCGCTAGTTTGGTTATAGCTTGAGAACAGGAATACGTTGTTGCCGCTATGGGCTTCACCTATCGTTGTCTGAATGTCGTCTCCGGCTGCACGCACGCCGAAACCGTTATCCTGGCTGTCGTCGTTCTCGGTATTGTTAGATATAGCGGTCCAGCATCCGAGTCCACCCTCAAAGCTCTCTTCGTAGGGGACGGAGATTCCTGTGCTGCAGTCAATAACGTTGACAGTGGCGGTTGCAGTGGTGCTGCCAGCTGCATTGGTGACAACGACTGAAACATTGTGCATTCCGAGGGTGTTCCAAGTTACGGTTGCACTCTGGGTTGTAGCGGTAGCGGGAGAACCACCTTCGAAGGTCCAAGCGTAAGTAACATCACCAACACTTACCACATCGGCGCTAATTGTAGCAGGCTGACCAAGGGTTGCAGAGGGGGCAATGATATCAACTATAGGACGAGTGGAAGCTGACGGGCAGTTTGTTGTGGCGAAAGTGTAATAATCCTCGGCTGAGCTGTTGACTACGCCGTACATCTGATATACAAAACCAGAGGGGCAGAACAGATACACTCTCGGCACATAGCCATCGTATGTTGAAACATTCCAGACGAGGTCCTCAGTTGCGTCGATAATAGGAATGGGGTTGGTGCCGCCGTTTGTGAAATCACCTGCTGAATAACCCGCGTATGTCTGAGCGGTGGTGGTTCCTGAAATCTGGGCTGCGGTATTGGTGGTTTCGCCCTCAACATACAGCACTACGAATTCGTTGGTTCCACCTTGTCCGTATGTATTGTAAAGGTTTTCCAAAGTACCTGTTTGGTGGAAAGAGTAGCAAGGTCCGCACCATGCGCAGAAGAAATCGATTACCACATACTTGCCAGCGTCAAGATAGGCCTGAATGTCGTGCGAGACGCCATTCATGTCAGTTGCTGTGAAGTTATCGAATGTACCCCAGTCAGAAGCGCCTTTGTCGCCGCCTTTCATCGAGTTTTCATTAAAGTCAGCGCAGCGAATCTCACCTTTCATCGGCTCCTGTGCAAACATTGTTGCTGACAGAAGGAGCGTCGCAGCAAATAATAAAACTTTCTTCATATAGATTTCGCCCTGTTATATGCCATCAGGCCCTTCGGCTTTGATAAATTAATAAATTACAACGATATTGTCTTGTAGGTTTTTTTGAGATTTCTATGCAAATAATCAGTGCAAATTTACACATTTTTTTGAAACCTCCAAAATTATTGCGTAAAAATTTGTGGCTGTGTATGCCGATGGTGTGTCGTGGAAAGGGGGCTAAGCTATATCAAAGCCACTGCAAAGCCGCTGCAAAGTCACTGCAAAGTCGCTGCAAAGTCGCTGAGTGTTTTTACGTCGGGCGACGGATTACTGTCCGCTGATTTGCCTGTAGCGCAGCTCCTTTATCTTGTAGTCAATCAGCTGGTCGGTCAGCTGGTCGTGGGCTTGGTAGAAGAGGGTCTGCGCCTCTAGGTAGTCGGATACCGAGGTCAGCCCGGCCTCGTAGTATATCTTCACCTCCTCCAGGTTCTCTGCGGCGTCGGCAGCTGCCTGCCGCTTGATGGCTATCTGGCTGTAAGCCTCTCGCAGGCTGTTGTAGGCTTGGTGCTGCTGTAGCGACATGAGTTCGGTGTTGTTGCGCTGGCTGTTCTCGGCCATGCGCACGGCCAACTGCTGTTTCTTCAGGTTGTGCGCCGTCTCCCACCATGCGGTGAGGGGTATGCTTACGGTGGCGAAGAGTATCCCGTTGGCTCGGTAGGCGCCGGTGATGTCGGTAAGACCGTAGGTGGAGCCGACGGCAATCTGTGGCAGCGCCTCGCCCGCTATCATCTTGCGGCGTAGCCGCTCGGCTTCGACTGACTTTTCCAACAGGGTGTATTCTGGCCGGCGTGCTACGCTGCTGTCTGCTTCCAGGCGTAGCGCGGCCGGGTTGTCCATCTCCTCCTGCTGCGGTATTTCCACCTGCAGCGTCTCGGAATAGGGCTGCCCTATGTATTGGCACAGCGCCATCGTGGCGAGTTCGATGCCGTTGGCTATCTGTGTGCGTGTTGACTGCATCTCGGCCTGTTTGAGGCGCACTTTCAACACCTCCGAGCGTCCTATCAGCCCTGCCTGCTGTGCGGCTTCGGCATCGCGGCGCAAGGTGTCGAGCAGCACCAGGGCCTGTTCAACGGGCTGCAGCTTGCCGTGCAACAGCACCACCTGCCAGTAGTATTGCTCCACGTTGAGCAGTACTTCGCGCTCGGACATCATCAGTTTCAGCTCCGCCACATCCACGCCCACCTTAGCCAGGCGGTTGCCGTTCACTATGCGTCCGCCGGCAAAGAGCGGTTGCGTCAGCACCGCGTTGGCGAAAAGTCCGCGGTCTATCATCTTTAGCGTGATGTCGTACGAGAACCTATCTACGAAGTTGTCTATCTCCGACTGCAGGTTGACATCTACATTGTATCTGTCGAGAGTGGCCTGCAGGTTGGCGATGCGGTCCTCCATGGTTTCGCCGTCAAAGCGTGCGGTCACGTCTATCTGCGCTCCGCTTCCCTCCGACGAGACGTCTATCAGGTAGTTCTGCGACCTGAAATAGCCGGCGGCGAGGCTCAGCGTGGGGAAGTACTTGGTCAGCGCCGCCAGCTTCGTCTGTTTGGCTGACTCTATCTCCAGCCGTGCGTTTTCGAGCGTGGCATTGTTGCGTAGCGCCATCGCGCGACAGCTGTCGAGCGTCAGCACCTGTGCCCCGAGGTGCATCGGCAACAGCAACGCGGCAAGCACCACCGCCAAAAACAAACTATATGTACTAACCCTGCACATTTCTCTTTCGGTAATGTAAAGTTACATTCTGGGGTTTCTTGAAGTCGAAGAGTTTCCAATAGGCCACGGGCATCACCGCCACGATGAAGATTATGGCGAACATTATACCGAAGCATATCACAATGCCCATCGGCATCCACAGGGCGCTACGGTGTATTATCATCGGGATGACGCCCACCGCCGTCGTCGCACTTGTGAGGAATATGGGGCGCATCCTCCTGCAGCCGGCGTCGAAGGCTGCCTGGCGAACATCCACTCCCGAACTTCTCAGCTCTTCGGCATAGTCGAACATCACTATGTTGTTGCGCACGTTGATGCCTATCAGGCTCACTATGCCGATTATGGCGGTCAGGCTTATGTCGCAGTGGAATATCGCCAACCCCACAAACGCTCCCAGCAGGCAGAAAAGTGTGCCGCAAAGCGACAGCAGCGTGAGACGTATCTTCTTGAAGTTGAACAGCAGGAAGAAGAACACTATCATCACCGACGCTATCAATCCCACTATGATGTCGCCCATCGTGCCCGTGTTCACCGAATCGAGCCCGCCGTAAATCATCTCCACGTCGTCGGGCAGCATCTTCTTGAAGTCGTTTTCCAGCCAGGGTTTCAACTTGTCCATGGTCTTCGGCTGGCTCTTCCCGAACCGCAGGTCGGCTCCCACCGTCACACACGGCACCCCGTTTCGGTGCGGTATCTGCGAGGGCTGCCAGTCGGGCGTCACCGTGGCCACTTGCCTCAGCGGCACCCACACTCCCGGCACCGACGTCGGCACCAGCGCTGACGTGATGTCGGGCGCGCTCCCTTGCTCCGACGAGTAGAGCTTCACCGCCACTCCGTAATCGCCTTCCCACACCGTAGTCATCGGCAATCCGCCGTACAGCGTCGCCAGGTTGGCCGACAGCACCGACTTGGTCACTCCCAACCGCGAGGCCTCGTCGGGCTTCAGGTCTATCCTCACCGTGGGCGAGTAGTCGCCAAAGTCGCTGTGTACCCACACCAGGTCGTCGCTATGCTGTTCCAGATGCCGTTTCAGCGTGTCTGCATAGCGCATCAGGGCTGCCTTGTCCTCACTCTTCAGCCTTATCTCTATGGGGTTGCTGACTGCCTGGTAGTCAAGTTGCTTCACTCGTATCGACGCCTTGGGCAGAGAGTCGATAAAACTGTCCTTGTAGCGTTTCACCACCCGCTCGGTCACCTCGTTGCCCTTGGTCTTTACTATCATCTGCGCATAGTTCTTGGCCGGCATCTGCGGTGTGTAGGCCGCCATGAAGCGTGGCGACGAGGTGCCCACAAACGTTGACACCGTCTCTATGTCGCTGTCGTTGTGCAGCACCTCCTCGAAGTGCTCGGCCACCGCCGCCGTCTGCTCCAGCGTGCTTCCGTCGGGCAGGTATATCTCCACCGCAAAACTGTCCCTCTCCGCCTTGGGCATCAGCTGTAGCGGCATGTTCAAAAACACCACCACAGCTATGGCTACATTCAGCACCCCGGCCAGTATCGTTGTCCTCGGATGTGCAAAACACCAGTTCAGCATCCGCTCGTAGCCGTTCTGCAACATGGTGAAGAATCGTCTTTGCCACCTGGAGAATATCCATTGCCGCTGACGCACCGTATGTGTCGTGGGATCCACCTTCAGCATCTTCGTCTCAAGCCACGGCGTCAGCAGCATCGCTAGCGCCAGCGAGATGGTCAACGAGATGGTTATCGTCGTCGGGAAAAACTTCACAAAGTCGCCCAGCGGCCCATGCATAGTGAACAGATATGGGAAGAATATCGCGCATATCGACAGCGTGGCCACCACCAGCGACGGGAAGAACGTCTTGGCGCTGTTTATCGCCGCTTCCCTTGGTCTCTGCTTGCGCCGTATGTTGTCCATATAGCCATCCACCATCACTATCGAGTCATCCACCATCATGCCAAGCGTCACTATCAGCGACGCCAGCGTCACTATGTTCATCTCGAACCCTATGATGTACATCACCGAGAAAGTTACCGCCGTCGTAAGCGGTATCTCTATCGCCGGTATCAACGCCGACTGCAGCGGGAAGAGCAGCAGCATCACCGCTATCACCACAAGCATCGCTGTCAGCAGGTCTTTGAAAAACGACCATATCGAGTTATCTACCACCTGCGGCAGGTCGGTGATGCGATACAGCGAAACTCCGTCGGGCAGCGTCCGCTGGAAGTCTTTCAATATCTTATCAACCTCTTCGCCGAACTTCACTATGTTGTTCCCCGGCCGCATCTCTATCGACAGCACCAGCGCTCTGTTGCCGTCTTTCGTCACATAGCTCGTCGGCTCGGGGTAGCACCGTTCTATCCGCGCTATGTCTTTCAGCCTTATCGTTTGTCCCGACGGCGCCGTGTATATCACCTGCTCGCCCAGTTCGTATTCCGACTTGTACGGGCTCACCACATGTATCGGCAGATACCCGTCGTCGTTCGAAATCGTACCGCCTATCGACTGCAAGCCCTGCGTAAAGAGCACCGCCGTCAGCATCTGGTGGCTGATGCCGTACGATGCCAGCTTGTCCTTATCCACATACACCGATATCTCCTCTTTCTGCCCTCCCAGCGACTTCAGGTTGCCCACCGCCTCCACACTCCGCAGCCGTTGCTTCAGCAGGTTCATGTAGCCCTCCATCTCGCGGTAGGTCTTCTCCTTCGAATCCATCGTCACCAGCAGCGACGATGTGTTCCCGAAGTCATCCACCACCACCAGCGCCAGCACTCCTGCGGGCAGCTGCGCCTTGAAGTCCTTCAACCCGTGCCTTATCTTGCTCCACACCTCCGTCTGGTTCTTCACACTGTTGTCCAGCTCCACATACACATACACCACGCCCTCTTTCGAGTAGCTGTACGTTTTCTCCTTATCCACCTCCACAAAGGTGTAGAGGTACTCCTCCAGCGGTATCGTAAGCTGTTCCTCCACCTCCTCCGACGACGCGCCTGGATACACCGCCGCCACCAATCCCTGCCTTATCGTGAACTCTGGAAACTCCTGCTTGTTCATACGGTCAAGCCCATATATGCCGAAGGTCACCAGTATGGCCACAATCAGCAGGACAATCTTGGGATTGTCAACTACAAGCTCCAGAAATCCGCTACGCCGTTTCACTTCAAAATTCTAAATTCAAAACTTAATACTTACAGCTTAAAACTTAAAACTTACAACTCAAAATACTTACAGCTTAAAACTTAAAACTTACAACTCAAAAACTCACCACGCTTCCCGACGCAATCTTCTGCGTCCCGTCCGTCACCACTATGTCGCCCTTCTCGAGCCCCTCCGTCACCAGCACCCCGTTCGCCGTCAGGTCGCCTATCGTCACCGCGCACCGCTCCACTCGGTTGCTGTCGCCCACCTTCCACACATACCGTTGCCCGTCGTTTCCTATCTGCACCGCGCGGTTCGGCACCATAAGCCTCGTGCCGCCCGTCGCCTGCTCTTGGTGGCTCGCCGAGCCGCTCATCCTCACCCTGCACACCATGCCTGGCAGCACCCGTTTCATCTCTTCCTTCGACGCCACCAGCCGCACCCTCACCAGATACGAATGGCTCACCGCGTCCGCCGATATATCCTTCTCATCCACAACCCCCTTCAGCCGCAAGCTGTCTGCCGCGTTCACCGTCACATCCACCGTGTCGCCTTTACCTATGTTCGTTATGTCCGCTTCGGGTACACTCATCCTCACGCACAGCTGCGTCATGTCTATCAGCCGCACCACCGGCTGCATCGGCGACACCGTCGCTCCCACTTCCACATATCTCTTGCCCACCGTCGCACTCATCGGCGCCCTCAAGCTGCAATCCGTAAGGTTCTTCTGCGCCACCTCGTACAGCGACCGCGCCTGGTTCAGCTGCGTCTGCACCTCTATCCACTTCACCTCCGGCAGGCTCCCCTTGTCATACACCATCTTCGCCCTCCTGTATCCGTCCTCGGCCCTCGCCAGCGTCGCCTTCGCCGCCTCATACGAGCTCGCCGCCGTCGTGTTCTCCATCGTGGCCAGCAGCTGCCCCTTCGTCACCTTGTCGCCCTCCTTTACTCGCAGCGTCGCCACGCGACCCACCGTCCCGAAGCTCACATCTACCGTCGCCATTCCTTCCACATTGCCCACATACTCCGCCATCGCTCCGCTAGCGTGCGCGTCGCCAATCCTTACCACCCCCACGTTCACCACACTCTCCGTCGGCGCCTCCGCCGTCTTCAGCCGTCCGCACCCCGCCGCCAGCACCACCAATAAGAATAATCCAAAGTATTGTTTCATCGTTCACTCAATTACTGTTCAAAACTACAATTTTCTTCACAAAAGTTTGCCCCTGTTTTCTCACCCGCAACATATAGCACCCACGCTTGAGCCCTGCCGTACTCACACGTCCGTCAGTCGGCACAGAAGCCATAACCGTCCGCCCTTGCAAATCCGCTATAGACACATCACACCCACCATCGCAACCGACATTTATCCAATCCTCACACGGATTCGGGTATATGCGTGGATGAAATTCTGTTGTGGTGTGAATTGAACCGCCATGTGTTGTAAACCAACGGCAATCTGTAGAAAATCCCCACCAGGTATCCTCCTTTTTATACAGGTGATTATTGTCATGCCATACACAAATAACTTGAGAGTCAGTCCATCTTCCTGGGAGTCTGAAATCATTTCCAATTATACCTATTTCTTCGTAATAAATGTAAGGTTTGTGATTAAATTGAATTATTTTTCTACCCAGGGAATCATACCTTATTTCCAAATCGTTATTTTCGACTGTGTCTAGGGACAAATCTACTATTTTTCTCATAATTCCAACTGTGTCTCGGAGCCATAGCGATCCGAAACGACGGTCTTCCTTCGCATACCCATACGGGATGCGTGGGGTTGGTGGGTAATCACCATTTTGGATGAAAACTTTTTTATACGTTGTGTCGTTTATAACAGTGTCATTGACAAAAGTATATATCATATTATGAATGTATCCACAATCACCTTCCCATTCACAATAGTTCCACACCGTAGTGTCCTCCCCGAAAAACGACCGGTAAAGCCCCGTCTCCGGGTCCTGCGCCCGCACTATACTAGTGCTTGCCAGGAAAACCAAACACAAAGCCATCAGTCCTATCCTTTGCATCTCGTTCAATTTGGGTGTGATATGATTACATTCAGTCATCCCATATTAAACGTAAAAACACCAGTTTTTGTTACCACCAAAACACTCGTTTTCCTCCCTTCTCCCAACCCCCTGCCCCATACTCCCCAACATAGACTTACATAGGACATACCTAGGAGTTGCCCCGAATGAATCCTGAATGGATCCTGAATGAATCCTGAATGAATCCTAAAGGTGATACGTACTTGATACGGCGTTGATACGTAGGTGATACGGCGTTGATACGGAGGGGAATGTTGTTTATCGCTATGCTACAAGCGTTTGCGAGTCTCGAAATTGGGCCTCGCATAAATGCTGTATCTTGCCGATACAGTCTAAATCGCTGAAATGTATCTCATTGTAAGATGCCATATTATTCAGTTTGGTTCTACAAATATATAAATATTTTGCAAAATAAAATGTACCTTTGCACCCATAAATTTTCATCAAAAAAACTATGGATACAACCACCGCCTCCGCGAAATCTCAACAATACCAGCTTCTTCTCCAGCAGGTCCGTCAGTTCGCCGCTCAACCTGTCGATCTCGTCTCCCTCCTCGCCAACACCGCCGCTCTCCTTCACCACTCTTTCGGCTTCTGGTGGACGGGCTTCTACCGCGTTGCCGGCGACGAGCTCGTCCTCTCCGCCTTCCAAGGTCCCGTCGCCTGCACCAACATCCCCTACGGCAAAGGCGTCTGCGGCGCCGCCTGGAAGGAACGTCGCACCATCGTCGTCCCCGACGTCGAGCAGTTTCCCGGCCATATCGCCTGCAGCTCCCAATCCCGCAGCGAAATAGTCGTCCCCATCTTCTCTAACACTAACGCACTAACACAATCAAGTACTAGCGCAATAACGCAATTACACGATAACGCAATCCCTCAAGCACTAACGCAATCCCACAATAACGCAATAACGCAATCCCTCTGGGCCGTCCTCGACATCGACAGCGAGCACCTCAGCACCTTCGACGACACCGACCGCCTCTACCTCGAACAGCTCGCTACAATCCTTTCCGACGCCCACGCCTCGCTCTCTTCCCCCATCCGCGACATCTATCTCGCCGGCGGTTGCTTCTGGGGCACCCAGCATTATCTCTCCCTCCTCCGCGGCGTACTACACGCAGAAGCCGGCTACGCCAACGGCAACATCCCCAACCCCACCTACGAGCAGGTATATACCGACACCACAGGTTTCGCCGAAACCGTCCACGTCCGCTACGACGCCTCTCAAATATCGCTGTCGCGACTGCTCGAAATGTTTTTTAAGACCATCGACCCCACATCGCTCAACCGTCAGGCTCACGACATCGGCACCCGCTACCGCACGGGCATCTACTTCACCGACCCCGACGACCTCCCCGTCATACGCCATTCGTTAAAGAAACTCGCCAATAACTACTCCGACCCGCTGGTCGTCGAAGTTATACCCCTCACCGCCTTCTATCTCGCCGAAGAATACCATCAGGACTACCTCCAAAAGCATCCCGACGGCTACTGCCACATCCCCCTAGACCTAATGTCCGAAGCCCGCAACTTCAACCCCCCAAATGAAAACTAAGGCAAACATTAAACCTTTTAAACCTTTCAAACCTTTTTAACCTCCAACTCAATCTCCTTCATCCCGCACTCAATCTTCTCTCCTTCGCTTGTTGTGAGTTGTAGGTGACCCCAACGCGACACCCCCGTGATGGTCGCCCGAATCCGCTTCCCTTTGTAGATATATCCGCATTCCTTCCCCAAATTCATCAGCCGTCCCAGATATTCCCTCTCAATGTTGTCTGCTGCCTGATGCCTGCTGTCCGCTAACTCCTCATACCGCTGCCTCAATCTCTCCAGCAGTCTCTCCAGCATTCCTCTCAGCTCGTATTCCTTGTCCGTCAGCAACTTCAGTGATGTGGCGTTGGGTGCACCCTCGCCGAATTCCGTCTGGTTCACGTTTACACCGATTCCACACACCGCCGTCTCGTACCGCTCCCCAATCTTGTTCTCTATCAGCATCCCGCATATCTTCTTTCCATCCACGTAGATATCGTTCGGCCACTTTATCTGAACTCTGCATTCTCCTCCGCCAAGCTCTTCCGCCACCCAGTCACTCACCCCCAGCGACAGTGCCTTCGTAAGCTCGTATTGCCGCGCTGCCGGCAGGAATGTGGGGTGTAGCACCACGCTGAACGTCAGGTTCTTCTCTCCTTCGCTCTCCCATCGGTTCCCACGCTGTCCGCGACCAGCCGTCTGTCTGTGCGCCCACACGGTAGTAAACTCCTCCACGCTCCGCAGATTCAACCCCTCGCAGTATCCGTTGGTTGACTCCAACTCCGCAAATTCCATCAGCTTCATACTTCAGCTATGATATTGATAATAATCGTTTTTCCTCCAGCCGTATCTTTCGTTTGGGACTTACAAAGGTAGTTATTTTCGTTGACTACGTCAAATACAACCAGAAAACCCGCACTCCTTTCGAAGTGCGGGCTCCTTGAAACACACGCGTTTATCAATAGGGACTATTGATCTTGATTAATTGTACAGGAAGCGTTTGATGCTCATCTTAGGAGTCTTCTCAAACGGCTCGTCTCTCAGCTCAACCTTGGCTATCTTGCTATATGCCGGCAGCGACTCGTTGGCTCCCTCGAGGATGTTTGTCCTCACGGTTTCTATCTGTTCATATCCGATGCCGTCTCTCTTCATCGAATCGGCATTCAGATACACCAACGCCACCAGCTTGCCTTCACGATCGACCAGCACCGACTCGGCTACGTACTCCTGGTTGTTCACCACAGCCTCCACCTCTTCGGGGTAGATGTTCTGACCGTTGGCCGACAGTATCATGTTCTTGCTGCGTCCTTTGATGAAGATGTTGCCGTTTTTGTCAATCAAGCCGAGGTCGCCGGTGTGCATATAGCCGTCTTCGGTAAACAGTTCCTTCGTGGCCTTCTCATTCTTGTAGTATCCTTTGCAGATGTTGGAACCCTTGGCTTGAATTTCTCCAACGATCTTGGTCGGGTCGGCCGAGTCGATACGGGCCATACCGCAGTCAACCGATTTTCCGCACGAATGTTTTGCGTAGTAGCGCCAATCTTCGTATGCCAGAAGCGGCGACGCCTCGGTCATGCCGTAACCTACTGTGTAGTGCAGTTTTATCTTTCTGAAGCAGTCTTCCACTTCGGGATTCAGCGGAGCTCCGCCCATGATGTACATGCGCACTCTGCCGCCGAAGGCACCGTCCAGTTTCTCTCTCACCTTGTTGTATATCACTGTGTTGAGCCCCGGTATCTTCGTCAGGACCTTCATGATGGGTTTGCTCAGAGCTGGCTTCAGCGATGCTTTGTATATCTTCTCCATCACCAGCGGCACCGTGCAGATAAGGTACGGGCGCACGTCCTTCATCGCCTGCAACAGCAGGGTGGGAGAGGGACTCTTGCCAAGGTAATGTATTGTGGCTCCGCCCGATAGGGGATAGAGGAATTCGAACGCCAATCCGTAGATATGAGCCATAGGCAGCATGCTCACCATGTGGTCGCCGGGCAGCACGGGTATGTGTCTGTGGCCGTAGTCGATGCCTGCGCTCAGCGAGCGGTGTGTCAGCATCACTCCCTTCGGGTCGCCGGTCGAGCCGGAGGTGTAGTTGATCACCGACAGGTTGTCCATGTTGTCGGTCGGAAGTATCGCCTTCACGTCTTTCTTTTCAAACCCGTTGGGATATTTCTTCTTGAAGTTCTCTACAAGGTTTTCGTGAGCAGCTTTTATCGTTTCGTCGTTGCAGTAAAGCAGTTCCGTGTTTTCAATGTTAATTACAGCTCTCAAAGCCGGCATCTCGTTGATGTCCAGCTTCTTCCAGGTGTCCTTGTCGGTCATGAGCAGTATCGAGTCCGAGTGGGTCACCAGCTTTTGTACGCTGTCGGGTTTGAAATCGACAAGAATCGGTACGACCACTGTCTCGTAGCTCGCTACCGAGATGAACGACAGAGCCCAGCTGGCACAGTTCTTCGCGCACAGCGCGATGTGGTCGTCTTTCTTTATGCCTGCCGTCTCAAAAAAGGTGTGTATCTGGGCGATGCTGGTGGCCATCTGTCCGAAAGTCATCGACTTGCCTCGGTAGTCGCACAGCGCTTCGCTATCCCAGTTTTTGTCAATAGAGTTTTGTAGTCTTACAAAATAATGGTCAAATTCTGTGTACATTATCGTATGTATTTTTAATTTATGTTCCTATTAATTATTATTATCAACTTTTTTAACTCTCAAACCTCAAAGCCAACCTCTCAAACCTCAAGCGACCTCCCCAGCCTTAATGCCAATTTCCTCGACCTCACCACCATCTCTCGCAACTCAATAATTACCTCCCCGACCTCAATGCCAACCTCGCAAATCTCAACATCGCCCCTCGTAACTCAATATCCATCGCCCCGACCTCAATGCCAACCTCGCAAATCTCAACATCGCCCCACGTAACTCAATATCCATCGCCCCGACCTCAATGCCAACCTCCCCACTACCTCACATAACTCAATATCCATCTCTCCAATCACGGCGACTGTCTTTAAAAATTTTTGCAAAAGTACACCCTCAAAATGCTTCGTACCATGAAAAAGTGATGAAAAAACAGGTGATTTGTGATAAAATATGCCAAATTTGATGTTAAAATCACTATTTAGGGATGAAAAACAAATACGTTTTTATTTTATCCCACAAATGAGGAGGTGAAAATATATAACTTTTGGGGTGTTTCGTCTGTCTTGGAGTCTTTTCCAATCTTTTTTCGTTGCAACATATTTCCGTTTGTCGGTTCTGTTTTTTCAAAAATAACGTTGTGGTTTTAGAAAGTTGTAATGGTGTTTCAATCTCGTATGGTAATTTATATGCAAAATTATTCAATTCTCCAAAGTTTCGTATTTTTGTAAGCGTACACTGGACATGATGAAATACAATCTTACTCATTATATAATAGTATGTTATGGCAGATAAGGGTGCCAAAAAGACAAATGCGGCTCGGCTGCTTGATCAGCTGAAGATAGCCTATGAGCTTATCCCATACGAGGTGGATGAGAACGACCTCGGTGCTGCTCATATTGCTGAGCAGTTGGGACAACCTATTGAGCGGCTTTTCAAGACATTGGTGCTGCGGGGCGACAAGTCTGGTTTGTTCGTCTGCGTCGTCCCAGGAGCCGAGGAGGTAGATCTCAAGAAAGCTGCCAAGGTGACAGGCAACAAGAAGGTGGAGATGATTCACGTCAAGGAACTGCTGCCATTGACGGGTTACATCCGTGGCGGTTGCTCGCCTATCGGCATGAAGAAACCGTTGCCCACATGGTTTCACCTGACGCTAATCGACTACGACACAATCTATTGTAGTGCCGGCCAGCGAGGTCTGCAGTTCCACATTGCACCGCAAGATTTATTGCGTGCCGCCAAAGGCACACTCGCCGACCTTATCGTATAGTGGTCGATGTCGTTTTTGTCTGTGTCCTCTGAATATTCAGATAGTCGAGACTATCTGAACTCAAAAAGATTAGTGAATCCCGTCATGGCGAACACATTCCGGATGTCGTCGCTCATGCCGGTAATATACACATGAGCCCCTTTGGCCTTGACTGATTTGAGTACGCCGAGGAAGAGGCGCAAGCCACTGGACGATATATACTGCAGTGCGTTGCAGTCTAGCACCACATTCTTCCCTTCGCTGTTGAACAAAGGTTGAATCTCTTTTTCCGTTTGGGCTGCTGCGGCGGTGTCAAGACGACCGTCAAGTACGGCATAGAGTTCGCCGTTCACTTCTTTAATGGTTGTATTCATATCGTTATTGTATTTTCTTTTTTAATGTGAGAATATTGTGGTTGTTTTCGTAGCAATAGGAGACCTCGTCCATCAGTTCGCGCACCAAGTATATCCCAAGTCCTCCGATGGGACGCTCCTCTGCGGAAAGCGAGGTGTCGGGGACGGAAACCTTAGTCGGGTCGAAGGGTTTCCCCGAGTCTTTGATGGTAAAAGTGATGGAGCCGTCGCTGAATGAAACCGAGATGTCGATTTCGCCGAAAGAGCCTTCTGGATAGGCGTAGTTCATTACATTGACTACCGCCTCCTCAAGGGCGAGGTTGATGCTCATCGTTACGGAGGGGGCTATACCGTGGCTCTCCGTCACCTCCTCGATAAAAGCGGCCAATTGTGGGATAAATTCCACATTATTTGGCAGCGTGAGGCTATGTTCATCTAAAGTATTCATTGTGATATATAGATAGTTATATCGTGAATGTCAATTGTATTCCATCAGGGGTCTGTTCGGTGGTAATCTCTTTGCTCATGCCGCGGATAATCATTACCGCCAACTCGTCAACATCGGATTTGTCAAGAGGCGAGATTGTCTCGCCACGGTGAAGGATAACGACAGATGTCTGTCCTGAGATTTCGCCGTGGTTCACCTCAATATGGAACGGGTTGTCGTATGCAGACAGCAGCAGAATCATCTCCTCTACTATGTGCGTAATCGTGTTCATCTGCTCAGGGATGGCAAAACGGATGCAGTATTGACGTATCTGCGACATCATGTCGTAGAAGTCGAAATTCTGGTTTTCAACATCGAACACCAGCTTGTGAATACGCTGTACGAAGGCTTTGGTCTCCGCATGCTGCGGTTGGTTGAATATCTTGCCAGGGGTGTCGTCTTCAAGGATGGTTCCTTCGTGCATATAGAATGTTCGTGAGGCAATGTCGTGAGCAAATCGCATGTTGTGCGTCACGATAAGCATCGTCATCTTCTCCTGTGCCAATAGCCTTACGACTCCTTGTACCTCGCCAACCATTGTGGGATCGAGTGCCGAAGTGGGCTCGTCGAAGAGTATGATGTCAGGCTGCATGGCCAAACACCGCGCAATAGCGGTACGCTGCTGCTGCCCACCTGAGAGTGTGTTCGGCATCTGCGTTGCTCGTTCCGACAAGCTTACCTTGCGTAGCATCTCGATGGCAAGGTTTTCGGCTTCTTCGCGAGGTATGTTCAGAACCTTCATGGGAGCCAACATCACATTCTCCAACACAGTGAGATGTGGGAAAAGGTTAAATTGTTGGAATACCATACCCATGCGCTGGTGCAGCCGTTGGCGGGGATAGCCCGAAGCCAATATATCCTCACCCTCAACACTGATGCTACCCGAAGTGGGCGGGTCTAAGAGGTTGAGTGAGCGGAGCAGTGTGCTTTTGCCGGAACCCGAGGGACCGATGATGCTTACCACCTCGCCACGCTCAATATGGAAATTCACGTCGTTGAGGATATTGATCCGCCGTCCGTTGGGCAGCGTGATGGTCTTGCTGATATGGCTGGCGGTAATCATATCTGGCTGGCGGATTTTACTAAGGTGTCCAACAATTTGTTCAGCATCCAAGCCAGCATGAAGTATATGGCTGTGACGACAACAAGGGGTAGCAGTGACATACCAGTGCCTGTGCGTATTGCTTCGGTGGCTTGGGCAAGGTCCACAATGGCGACATATCCTACAACCGAGGTGCCTTTCACCAATGACACTGCTTGGAATTTATATGCAGGCAAGGCATTGCGTAGTGCTTGTGGCGCAATAATATACCGCAGTATCTGTATGCGGTTCAATCCAAGGGCGCGACCGGCTTCAATCTGACCTCGTCCAACGGAGTCGATGGACGACTGTATGATACTGCAGGCAAAGTTGGAGAAGTTGAGAGAAAAGGCGATTATTGCCGCCCAAATTCCTCCAGACCCTCGCAGCACTACGTAATAGAACAACAGCAGGAGCACCATGAGAGGGGTTCCACGTACTATGACGCGGTACCACTTTGCAACGTTACGCAGCCAATGGCGTCGGTTACGGGTGGCAAAATAAACGCAACCTCCAAGCAATGTGCCGAAGGCAAGGGATAGCAACGTAATCACCACAGTGGCCCAAAGGCCCTGCAGCAGAAGCAACCAGCGGTTGTCTTCTATAAAAATGGTGTATAACGATTGCTTAAACATAGTGCCTTCGAGCTATTAGACTTTATTGACCTTCAAACAAAGCAGAGTCAAGTCGTCGTTGGGAACTGCGCCGTCGCGGTGTCGCTCGACAGCATCTTGTAACATAAGGATAATGGCCTTGGAGTCCATATTCTGCGCGCCATTCAAGGTATCGATGACCCGCTTTTCGCCAAATAACTTCTTCTGCGGATTCTCGGCCTCGTTGAGGCCATCGGTGTATAGCAGCAGCTGGCGGTCGCGTATGTCATCGATGCTTTCACCGACAAACGAGGCTCCCTCCAATACTCCGAGTGGGAAGTTAGTGTTCTTGACATCCATAAACAAGTTGTCGAGCAGCGGTGCGTTATGTCCACAGTTGCAGTAGTCTAGGTGTCCTGTCCTCAGGTCAGCGCAGCCGATGAACATAGTGACAAACATGTTCTGATCGTTTTCATGTGAGAGTATGGTGTTTATCTGCTGGGCAATCTCGGCAGGTGAGTGTCCTTGTTGGGCCACGATGCGGAATAGGTTGCGTGTCACTGCCATGAACAAGCTTGCAGGTATTCCCTTGCCGCTGACGTCGCCGATGCAGAAGTAGAGCCGTTCGTCCTGTACAAAGAAGTCGTATAGGTCGCCACCCACCTCCTTAGCAGGGGTCATGCAGGCATAGAGGTCTATGTCCTTGCGGTTAGGAAATGCGGGGAAGATTCGTGGCAACATGCTCATCTGTATGTCGCTCGCCACCTTGAGTTCGTTCTCAATCGAGGCTTTCTGCGCAGTGGTCATCTTGAGCTCGTCAATATAGGTGATGAGCGAATGTTGCATATCTTTGAACGAGTGGCTCAACTGGCCTATTTCGTCAGAGCGGTTGCTATCGGGCAACGCTTTTTCGAAGTTTCCGCTCGCGATGGTCTCAGCTTGGCTGGCCAACAATTTCAACGGTTTCAGTTCGCGGGTTATTATGCGAATACTTGCAAGCAGCAACAGAAGCAGCCCGGCTCCCACAGCCAGCATAATGGATATCTTCATCCGGTTAAAGCTTCCGAAGATGTCGCTCTCTGGGCAGACGATAGCGGTGCTCCATCCTGTCTCTCCAAGTGGCTTGTAGAACACATAGCACTTCTCGCCGTCGATTTTCAACTGTTTCATGCCCTCTTCGCCGTTCTGCATTGCGTGACCCAGTGACACCAGTGCCGTGTCTTCATGCTCGAGTGTTTCTGTGAAGATGGTTTGGTAGAACAATTTATTGGTGTCGGGATGTACAAAGTAGGTGCCGCCTCTACCTATCATAATGCTGTATGAGTTGGGGTAGGGTTTTACGGCGGAGATGGTCTGCGAGAGCCAGTTTAGCGAGAGATCGACAGATATGGTGCCGATGAAGTTACCATCGCGATCCTTGATAGGCTTGCAGTATGAGGTTATCATTTCCGGCGAATAGATACCTTCTGGATTGTAGTCTGTGAAAGGCTCTGTCCATACTGGTCGGTCAAGCAGCTTGCAAAGCTGGTACCAGTCCATGTAGAAATACTCGTAGTACGGGTTCCCTTCTTGCGTTGTCTTTATTGTTCCGTGGTCGTTGAGCGAGTAGGCTGAGAACCATCGGCCTTTTTCTTTGAAGAAGTCGGGTTCAAAAGCGATAGAACATCCATTGAGGTCTGGGTTGTTCTCTAGGATGCGGCTTGAATATACAAACATTGAATCCGGTCCATCCAGATGGCGTGTGATGAGCCAATCAGTGTTGTCGGTAGCCACCTTCACGTGGTCAAGGATGCCCTGCACACGGAGGGCTGTGCTCTCAAGGCTCTGTGTGGCGCGGCTGATGGCCTCTTGTCGTATGGCTTGACTTGAGACATTGAACATAAAGCCCAGCGACGCCACAAGTATAGCTGCGGAGAAAATCACTATCAGTAGGCTAAGCCTGGTGGACAAGGAACTCTGTATATAGCTTATTGGTTTTTTCATCTTTTTGATTCTATTTCAATTTATTTCACAGCGTCTATCAATTTCTCATAGGGCACAGTACCGCGTATCATGCCATATTCCACCATAAGGTCTGTGGCCTTTTTTACCATGTCGGGGCGTAGTCTGAACTCGCGTTTGCCGCTCTCGCGATCGACTTGCAGGCGAAGGGTTTCCTCCAACATCAGTTTCTGAAGCACTCGATTGGTGGCGATGTGGTCCTTCTTTACGTATTTCATCACTATCTCGAGAGTCTCCTCGCGGTGTTTTGCAGCCCACTCCCAACCTCTGCGGCTCGCTTCTGCAAACCGCTTCGCCTGCTCTTTATGGTTGTTGTAGTAATCCCACGTCATATAGACACCGTCCTCTTGGACGTTGTATCCGTGGTCACAGAAACGATAAACCTCCTTGTCTGTCAACGGGAAGCCTGCCTGAACTATCTGGTAGTACTCGTTGTAGCTCATTCCCAGCGTAGCATCAATGGCACCAGTCACAAAAAGAGTAACGTTTGTCGAGAAAGGTATCCATTCGTAGTTCAGGTTATCCTTTAGGCTCATACAGCGTGCCAACTGTCCGAAACCAGCGCTCCATACTCCCACTCGTTCTCCTTTTTGCGTCAGCGGGTTCTTTCCCCATCGCGACACTATCACCATTCCGTTGTTCATCGATGTCTGCAGTATGTTAACCAGAGGAATCCCACCGTCAACAATCTCCAATGCCTGGCAGAGCTGGAGCGTGGTCGCATGGCTCTCACCTTTGCGTATTCGAGCCATGGCCGACTGCGTTACGGAAGGGTGTACTATCGCCACGTCTATGCCGGCTTCTTTGTAGAATCCTTTCTCCTGCGCCACATAGTAGCCCGCAAACTGCGCTTGTGCAGTCCATTGCGGCGTAAAAACAAAACGTTCCTGCCCCACAGCGGGAAAAACGGCAATGGCAAACAGGAAAGACAAGATATATTTCTTCATAAACAACTGTGTTACTATGAAATAAGGCCTACGGCTGTAAAATATTCAAAATACAAAGATACTATTTTCCACATTTATTACCTCTCAAGTCATACTGCGACGACGTTACGGTCAAGTTCAATATTTGACCACTTCAATGAAAATAATATCGTTGCAGGATTTCGTTTACCTGCAGGTCGGCTGGTAGCCACTTTACACTCTCCAACTCGTTTGAGGCGAGCCAGCGGGCAGCATCATGCTCTTTCAGAGTCAGTGTACCGCTCTCCACGTGGCACCAGTAGCAGTGCATTGTGAGGTGGAACTTCGGATAATCCCACTCCACTGTCGTTACCAAGCTCTCGATTACGATGCATGCCTCCAACTCCTCTCGGATTTCACGCAGCAATGCCTCTTCGGGACTCTCTCCAAGTTCAATCTTGCCGCCAGGGAACTCCCACCAGCCTTTCCAGTCGCCATATCCTCGCTGTGTGGCGAAAATGCGCCCGTCGCCATCGTGAATGATGGCAGCGACAACCTCAATTCGTTTAACTTGTTCCATCTGTTTCCCTCTGTTCCGCTGTAATACGGCAGTGAAATACGCTGCAAAGATACAACATTTCTCGTCTCCAAAATTATTTTCCACACTCCATTTTATTTTTGTATCTTTGTAAAATCACGTATAGTATTATGCGTGATGCATTGTTGTCGTAATTAGTTAATTAGAGAGAACGTCGATAGGGAATGGGTATAGATAAAATTCCGACCGCAAAAAATAAAAGGGACTATGGCCAAAGAATTACAACAAAGAGAGGTATCGGTGATTGAGACGCATGAGATTGAAGCTCGGCTTATCGAATTGCGTGGGCAGAAGGTGCTTATTGACCGCGATGTTGCTGCGTTGTATGGTGTTGAAACCCGTAGAGTGAATGAGGCGGTTAGGAACAATCCTGATAAATTCCCACAAGGGTATTCCTTTACGCTACAAAATACTGAAAAACAGTATCTGGTCGAAAATTTCGACCGCCTCAAACCCCTAAAAACCTCGACCGTCGAGCCACGAGCCTTCACAGAAAAAGGCTTGTATATGATGGCAACGATACTAAAAAGTCCGCGTGCTACAGCAGTCACCATAGCCATCATCGAGACCTTCGCCAAGGTGCGGGGATTGAAGCGCGAACTGGTGGAACTGCACAAAGAGACCGACAAAGACGTTCAAGCCGAGAAGATGCACCACTTCGGCGAAGTGCTGACCGACATCGTGATGCCCGACCTTGAAACCACAGAGACGGAATCGTCGCTTGAGATAAACTTTATCATTGGTAAAATCACACATACCGTCAAACGAGTAAAGAAAGACAACAAGAAATAACCGCGCCCATTACGCCCTCGACCAACTGCGCGAGCACCCCGCCAAACAGAGGAAGAAGATAGGGTATAAACAAAGTAAAGAATAGGAAACTGCTGAAAAAAACGACATATCTATGATACTAACAACAACTCATCTTATACCGGGTTATTCTATTGACAAGTACAAAGGTCTTGTCAATGCCAATCAGGTGATTGGTGTTAATATCATTAGTGAATGGATTGCATCTATTACTGATGTGATTGGAGGTACATCCGGTACTTTCCGACGCAAACTTGATACTGTATATAGCGATGTATTATCTGCACTATCAACAAAGGCCAAAGAACTAGGTGCAAATGCAATAGTTGGTGTCAAAATGGATTTCGATGAAATATCCGCAAATGGGAAATCCATGTTTATGCTTACAGCACAGGGTACCGCCGTAGAAGTATCAATAGATAGATTCATGCTGTACAAAAGATTACACGAGTTGAAGGTATATCTTGAGGATGGTTTGTTATCCCAAGAAGAGTATGAGCGAGAGTGTAATCACGTTCGCAGTAGCATGGACGATATGATTGCCGAAGAGACAAAACAAATAGCGATAGAAAAGCTTAGACAAGAACAGGCAATGCGGGAGGCTGAAGAGAAGCTATTACAAATCCAACAGAAACTTGCAATGAAGAATGAAAAAATTTCTTCCATTGATAAAAACATCAAAGAATATAAGGGATTTCATTTAGGTGAAATAGTGGAGGTGATTGATACAGGAGAATATGTTTGCATTGATGGTTTTACCATTACCGGTTATGTGGTTTGCATAAAGGGAGACGAAGTGGAAGCATACCCAATTGATGAAATACAACATGGAAACTTATAGAATCAAGCACAATAATTAACAACAATAATTAATCCTTAAACGTTTAAGTAATTATGGCAAGTCGTTACACCATAGCACAACTTAGAATGATGCGTGAGTCGGAAGACCACGTTGAGTTCAAGAAAGGCGAGGGCGGCAATGTCTCCTACAATGGGAGTGGTAAGGAGAAGCCCAAAGACCGTCGTCGCTGTATTCTTGGCTATATTGTGGCATTGTGTAACGAAGGTGGTGGGCGCTTGGTGATAGGAATGCACGACACTTATCCACATAAGGTCATTGGCACTCAACAAAACATTAATGCTATAGGAACTTTGGAGAGCAATATATACAGAGACCTCGGCATTAGAACAGATGTATATGAGTTATATGAGGACGAAGAATCAAAGAAAGGTCGTGTGCTGGTTATTGAAGTTCCGCCCCGCCCAATCGGGCAGTTATTCAAGTTTGAAGATGTTCCGCTGATACGTGTGGGTGAAGACCTACTACCAATGGACGAAAGCATATATCTCTCCATAATACAAGAGCAAGAGCCAGATTTCTCGGAGCAGATTTGTGAATCGGCCACTATCTATGACCTTGATCCCGAGGCTATCCGAATAATGAAGGAACAATATGCGAGGAAGCAAAATAATCCTTCTTTTCTTACTATAAGCGATACACAAGCATTATCCGATTTGCATCTCGTTAAAGATGGCAAAGTAACTAATGCTGCAGTATTACTTGTGGGGTATGAAAGTTCAATCAACAAGCTTTTTCCCCAAGCCAAGGTGATGCTAGAGTATCGCAATAACGATAATCAGATAAACTTTGACAGTCGGGTTCAGTTTGGTCAACCATTCTTTATCCTGATTGACAAATTATGGGAAACTATTGACCTACGAAATGGAGCTATACCTATAAGAGAAGGTGCTTATATATTCGACATCCATTTCTTCAATAAGGATGTTGTCCGCGAGTTAATCAACAATGCTTTCGCCCACAGAGACTACCGCAAGGCAAGCGAAATTGTTATCAAACAGAGCTCTGCCTCACTAACGGTAACAAATGCTGGCGGCTTCCCTAATGGAGTAACCTTGGATAACCTGTTAACCACACCAAGCACTCCTCGCAACCGTTTGCTTGCCGACGTATTGTCAAAAACAGGTATTGTGGAACGTTCTGGGCAAGGCATCGATAAGATATTCCTGTATACTCTTTCAGAGGGCAAGCCGTTACCCGACTACACCAAGAGTGACCGTTTTTCTGTTACAGCAATACTTTCAGCAGTAGTTAAGGACAAGGCCTTTGCTATGTTCATCCAGAAGATACAACAGGAACGCGATGATGAACATAAATTGTCAGTATTTGACATAATGGCATTGGGTTACATTCGTGATGGTCACAAACGACTACAAGACAGACAGCAAGAGAAATGCCTTGAAGCAGATGGAATAATAGAGAAACGAGGTAAAACCAACGCAACATATTACATTCTATCTCGCAACTACTATGAGTTAGCCGGTGATATGGCTTCGTACTCCAAGGCCACTGACTGGGATATAAATCAAGTTTGGGCGGTACTGCTGCCATATCTCCAGAAATATGGCAGAGCCAAACGGTCAGACATCAATAGCATTATTGGAAATCATCTATCGGACAAACAAATACGTAGATTTTTAGAGCAATTGATTGGCGGAGGACTGCTAAAAACAGAAGGAGAAAGAGGACATCGCATATATCAGATAGGTGATGCTTTCAAAGAAAACAACGAACTAATGAGGAAAGCACTTGATATTGGACTGGAAGCTTTGAAGAAAAAAGGAGAGATATAAACAAAGGACAAATAAAAGGGCCAATAGAGTGTACGGTAATTAAGACCATTTAAACATAAAAGCCTAATAAACAATTTTATAAAAGGGCACACCAAAGGGCAGATAAAAGGGCGAATAAAACACTTATAATGATTGATTAAAAAACACAATAATCACAATAACAACAAATTAAAAGGGCAAATAAAGGGCATAAACAAAAAACATAATAATTTACAATTCAATAATTAATCCTTAAACGTTTAAGCTTATGGCAAAA
Source organism: Bacteroidales bacterium (assembly GCA_017616895.1). Classification (GTDB taxonomy): domain Bacteria; phylum Bacteroidota; class Bacteroidia; order Bacteroidales; family P3; genus Colimorpha. Next base: position 1,948 of record JAFZXE010000020.1, on the reverse strand, counting down.
GAAAAAAAGTTTATGACATGCGACGGTAACTGCGCTGCGGCCCATGTGGCCTATATGTTCAGCGAGGTAGCCGCCATCTACCCCATCACCCCCTCGAGCCCGATGGCTGAATACATCGACGAATGGGCCGCTGCCGGACGCAAGAACCTCTTCGGCGAGACCGTGAAGGTCGTCGAGATGCAGAGCGAAGCTGGCGCTGCAGGAGCTGTGCACGGCTCGTTGCAGGCTGGAGCTCTCACCACCACCTACACCGCTTCGCAGGGCTTGCTGCTGATGATCCCCAACATGTACAAAATCGCTGGCGAACTGCTGCCCGGCGTGTTCCACGTCTCGGCCCGCGCATTGGCCGCACAGGCCCTCTCGATCTTCGGCGACCACGCCGACGTGATGAGTGCCCGCCAGACCGGCTTCGCACTCCTCGCCGAGAGCTCGGTGCAGGAAGTGATGGACCTCGCCCCTGTGGCTCACCTCAGCGCCCTCTCCGGCCGCGTGCCCTTCCTCAACTTCTTCGACGGATTCCGTACTAGCCACGAAATCCAGAAAATCGAGGCTTGGGATATGGAAGACCTGCGTCCGCTGGTGGACCAGAAGGCACTCAAGGCTTTCCGCGACAACTGCCTGAACCCCGAGCACAGCGTGACCCGCGGTACCGCCCAGAACAGCGACGTTTATTTCCAGACACGCGAGCTGCAGAACAAGTACTACGATGCCCTGCCCGACATCGTGGCAAAATATATGGCTGAAATCAGCAAGCTGACCGGCCGCAACTACGCTCCGTTCACCTACTACGGCGCTAAGGATGCCGACAATGTTATCGTGGCTATGGGTTCGGTGACCGAGACCATCAAGACCGTTGTGGATTACCTCAACGCCCAGGGCAAGAAGACTGGTTGCATCACCGTCCACCTCTATCGTCCTTTCAGCGTGAAACACCTCATGGCCGTCATGCCTAAGAGCGTGAAGACTCTCTGCGTGCTCGACCGCACCAAGGAGCCCGGTGCCAACGGCGATCCTCTCTACCTCGATGTAGTTGAAGCTTTCAAAGGCCAGAACATCAATATCATCGGCGGCCGCTACGGTCTCTCGAGCAAGGACACCACTCCCGCCCAGATTATCTCAGTGTTCAACAACATGGAAGGCGAGAAGAGGAACCAGTTCACCATCGGCATCAACGACGATGTGACCAAGCGTTCGCTGCCCATCCTGCCCGAAATCTCCATCCTGCCCAAGGGCACATTCGAGGCCCGCTTCTACGGCCTCGGCGCCGACGGTACGGTGGGTGCCAACAAGAACAGCATCAAGATTATCGGCGACAACACCAACAAGTACAGCCAGGCCTACTTCGACTACGACTCGAAGAAATCAGGCGGCTACACCTGCTCGCACCTGCGCTTCGGCGACAGCCCGCTGCCCGCACCCTACCTGGTCGGCACACCCGACTTCGTGGCCGTCCACGTGCCCAGCTACCTGCGCAAGTACGACTGCCTGCGCGGCCTGAAGGACAACGGAACATTCCTCTACAACAGCCCCTGGAGCGTTGAAGAGACCAAGGCCCAGCTGCCCGACTTCGTGAAGAAGTATCTGGCTCTGCACCACATCACGATGTACATCATCGACGCCACCAAGATTGCCAGCGAAATCGGCCTCGGCAACCGCACCAACACCATCCTCCAGAGCGCCTTCTTCAAGATCTCTGAGGTTATTCCTTACGACCTCGCCGTCGAGCAGATGAAGAAATTCATCGTCAAGAGCTACGGCCGCAAGGGTGAGGACGTGGTGAACAAGAACTACGCCGCCGTTGACCGCGGTGGCGAGATCACCAAGATTGACATCCCCGCCGAGTGGGCCAACCTGCCCTGCAGCACCGACTTCGCCGTCGAGAAACACGAGGGCGACCCCGAGTTCATCGCCAAGGTGATGCGCCCGATGGTGGCACAGTGCGGCAACG
>JAFZXE010000019.1 GCA_017616895.1 Bacteroidales bacterium | reverse complement strand
CACCTGTGCCGAAGGCACTATATCCTATTAACCCCACACTCGCAGTGTGGGGTACTCACGCCTCCAGCAGCCCACCGCGTGCCGAGGGCACGCTACCATGCTGTCCTCCAGAGTAGTATAGTAGCGTACCTCCGACACGCTCATGGTATGCGAATACCAAATAAAAACTAGGAGAATAATAGGAAAAATGTAGGTAAAATGTAAGCTCAGTATGAGGTCAGTATAAGGTCAGTAAATAACCAGTAAATACCAAGTATAGGTCAAAAGTAGTACACAAGTAGGTCAAAAGTAAAAGAAATGTAAAACAAATGTAGGAGAAAAGTAAAAGAAAAGTAGGAGAAAAGTAAAAGAGCGGTAAAAGAACAGTCAAAGAAAAGCAGGTGAAAAAACGATCCACCTCACTACCACCTCACTACCACCTCACTACCACCTCACTACCACCCCTCAAAAAGGCATCCACACCCGCCACCCGTTAACGCACTAACACAACCCCGTTGTCATAAAAACCAGTGTACACATTGCCGAACAATGTGTACACTGACAAACCCCGTAAGTTTTACCTTTATAGTATGTTAGAGCGTTTGTTGAACCATCCTCCGCAAATCCCCGAAACCATCCCAACAAACTAACACATTAACCCACTAACGCAATAACACACTAACACACTCCATATCAACCTATCAACATATCAACATATCAACCTATCAACACACTAACACACTCCATATCAACCTATCAACATATCAACATATCAACACATCAACAAAACTAACGCAATAACGCATTAACGCAATAACGCATTACCGTTTCACAACCCTCCGTGTGGTATCTCCTGCGCTCGTCTGCAAGTACAGAGTATAGATGCCAGCAGGCAGGTCGCTTATGTCAATGCGGTTGGTGTTGTCGAAGGTCGCCACCGTGCGTCCCACCTGGTCGAGCACCGCGATGCGGCGTATCTCGACGCCGTCGAGGTTAACGATGCCCTGTGTCGGGTTAGGATAGACTTTGACGTCAATCATGCCGTCCTTGTCGTCGATGCTCAGGTTGACAATCAGGTGCAGCACCTCGGTCGAGTCGCAACCGTAGCGGTTGTAACCGCAGAAGCGGCTGTAGTCGCCCGTGGTGGTGTATTCCTCGTCATACCATATCACCGAGCCTGTCACCGAGTCGAAGAACTCGTTGTACGACACCGGATAGACCGTCAGACGCAGGTAGTAGATACTGTCGCAGTAGTTCTCGATGACGGCGTATGCCACATCCTCGTAGTCGCCGCTGTACAGCTCGTCCGTGTAGTCATGTCCGCGCCACACGAAGGTGCTGCCCTCGCAGAGGGCCGTGTCGGTGAATGCCAGCACGTCCTCGCACAGCGGTACCCACGCTGCGATGAACGAAGTCGATTCCTCCAGGAACACCGTGTCGCCCGGCATCACCGTGTCGTGAACCACCTGGTTTACCCAGCCGTCGAACACGAAGCCCTCGTTCACGTACTCGCACTGCGGAATCATGAACGGTTTCTCTCTGCAGCTGCTTATCTCGTCCATCGTGCCTTCGCCGAAGTCGGAGATGAACTCAACATAGATATGGTCTTCCATCGTCAGGTCGAGTACCGCCACCGAGTCGCAGCCGTATATGCTGCCACCCACGTAGGTGTAGGTGATTTCGGCTACGTCGCCCGGGAAGTCGCTGAAGTAGGTGTTGCCGTCAATCCACACCATGCTGTCGCACGCCGTCTGGGTGTCCATGCCGTAGGCGGTGTAGTGCATCGTCAGGTGCAGCGTCACCACCGAGTCGCAGCCGTCGGAGGTGTAGCCCACATAGTCGTGGTCGCCGCCCTCCTCAAGCTCCATGTCGTTCCACACATATAGGTCGCAGGCAGTCGCGCTGTCCTCGCCGTGGTAGCTGTAGTTCACCGTCAGGCTTATGTGAGTGATGAACGGGCATCCGTTGTCGGAGATGGCTCCTATAGTCGGCAGGTCGGTCGATTCGGTGTAGGTCACGCTGTCGAATACATAGCTGTCGCAAGCCGTCTCGACCACATAGTCGTGTATGCTGTAGTTCACCGTCAGGTTGAGGTAGGCAGTCGAGTCGCATCCGTATTGGTTGGCGCGAGCCATGAAGTAGCTCTGAGTCGTGTCGGGCGTCTCGGTGAAGAACATGTTGTTCCACCATATCGAGTCGCAAGCCAGTATCGTGGTGTCGCTCGTGGTCGGGTAGTTGACCGTGAGCAGCAGGTGATAGACCGAGTCGCACAGTTCGTCAACCACGCCGGCCACGGTGTCGGCGTATTCCGTCTGGACCGAGGTTACGGTGTAACCGCGCCAAGTGATGGTGTCGCCGTCGCACATCTCAGCATAGCTTACGGTATCGACGTTGCTGCACAGTGTGCGCCATGCGGCCCAGAATTCAATGCTGCCGGTCATTGTCACAGTGTCGCCCGGCTGTACAGTGTCGGGGCTGCCTATCCAACCTATGAATATATGTCCTTCGTATTCATATTCGTTCTCCGGCATCACAATCTGTGGTGTAAGTGAGCAGACCTCTATGTTTGGCATGAAGTTCGTGTCACATTCTTGGCAGTGGAAGTATGCAGTGTAGCTGTCGGCAAGTATCAGCTGCAGCGTTACAACCGAGTCGCACCCTGCGGCGTTGCCGTTTGCGTAGGTGTAGGTCGGCGACTCTGCCACCATCCTGGCCGAATAGGTGTTGCCGTCAATCCAGGTCACACTGTCGCAGGTCGTCACGGTGTCTGTGGCGCTGTTGCTGTAGTTGACGGTCAGGTACAGCGTTGCTGTCGAGTCGCATCCAGCCGCGTTGAGGAGGTTCGCAGTGTATGTTCCGGACGTGTTGTAGTTGGTGTTGTTCCATGTGTAGCTGTCGCAGACTGTCATCGTGTCGTTGCTTGCCGTACTCGGGTTGACGGTCAGGTTCAGCACCACTATCGAGTCGCAACCATATTGGTTCTGCACCGTGTCGAAGTAGTAACCGCTTGTGGTGTAAGTCTGACCAGTCATCGCCCAGGTGTACATGTCGCAGGCCGTCTGCGCTACTGTGTCGCTGTTGCTGTAGTTGATGGTCAGGTTCAGCGTCACCGTCGAGTCACAGCCATACTGGTTCTGCAATACGAATGTCGGCATTGCGTCAGTAGGCGTCTCGGTGTAGGTCACAGTGTCGATCCAAGTGTAGCTGTCGCAAGCCGTCACAGTCGTGTCTCCAGTCGAGATGTCGTGCATGTTAATAAAGTATGCCACTCCATAAGACCCGGCGCAGTAGTCTATGCCGGAACTTCTAAGTGAGAAGTTAAGTATGGTTCTTCCAATCGAGTCAATAGTTGGAGTATATGTCGTGTCGTTACTCAACGTATGGGAATTATTGTCGTCCCATGAGTATGTATAGTTTCCGTTACCACCGCTCGGCACCACTATGAGTTGTTCTGCGGTGCCGTTAATGCAGTAGTCGCGGTCTTGTTCTCCAATTATCGTCCAACTTACATTCGGATATGCCGTCAGCCGTATAGCATGGAGCGTGGTGTCGGTACAGCCGTAGTTGTCGCCCACATGTACGGTATATATAAAGGTACCGGTGGTGTCGAGCGGTGATGTGATAGTATAGGTCGAGTCGGTCGCACCGTCGATGGCTACATCGTTACGATACCACTGGTAGGTCAGTGTCAGTGTTGTTTCCGATGTGGTGTCAATCACCGCGAGAGACCTATCCCAGTTTACTGCTCCTGAGCACGCCGTCAGGGCTGTGGTGTCGTCAATCGATACAATAGCACCGTTGTGTACCGTAATCGTTGCCACCGTGACGGTGGTGTCGGTGCCGCAATCGTTGTCCATTACCGTGACGCTATAGGTTGTTGCGCCAACCTCGGTGGTCGAGGGCACGAATGTCGCCTCGTTCTCGCTTACCATGTCGCCGTTCTGCATCCAGCGGTAGGTGAAGTTGCCGCTGCCGTTGGAGATGCTGGTTACCCTCAGTGTGTCAGCCTGAGTGCCGTAGCAGTAGTCGGTGTCTTGGTTGGCTACCGTCACAGCCATCGGTTCATACACCGTCAGTAATCCGGCTGCCACCGAGTCGCTGGCGCAGCCGTAGCCGCTTCTCAGCACAAGGTAGTAGTTGAACACTCCAGCGCTGTCGGAGCTCGGCATAAATTCGTTCACCAAGTCGCGATAGACCTCCGCTCCGTTGAGGTACCAGCAATAGTCAATCTCGCCGTCGCCTTCGTAGGTGACGTTGAAGGTGCCAGCTTCACTACCCAGGCAGGCAAAGAGGCTATCGACGCCGCTGGTTATCCTTATCGAATCAGAAACATATACTGATCCAACCGACACGGTGGTGTCGCCGCCGCAGTTGAGGTCTGTTACCTTCACGCGGAATTCCTTTTCGCCTGCCACGTTGGTCGCCGGTACATACCAGTTGTTCGTGGCGCCAGCGAGTGTGTCGATAATCTCGGTGGTCGAGCCAGTCACGGCATACCACTGGTAGCTGTAGTCTCCGCTTCCGCTTATCTGACCAGCAAGCGTGATGGTGTCCGGCGTGGAGTTAAGGCAGTAGGTATTGGTTTGCTCCTCTGCGTTCACTTCGAACTGGTCATACACCGTGAAGTTGGTAACGTGTGCTGAATCAGATCCGCATACATCCATGCTTATCTTTACGCTTAAGTCGAAGGTTCCAGCGACGCCAGCAGGCAGGGTGAACACGTTGTTTTCGTGGTTCGGGTTTACCTCTTCACCGTCGATATACCAGGTATATGTTGCCCCTCCAGCCCCACCAGTTTCGTAAACCCACAAGCTGTCTTCGACTCCATAGCAAAGGATAGAGTCGGAGGCATAAGTGAATCCGGAATAGCGGACCGAATCAGTTACATAGATGTAAGCGGCGTCGATTAATGTGTCACCGCATCCGTTAACGTCTTTTACTGACACATAGAACATTTCACCTGTAGAAACAGTGTCGGTTGTCGGTTGGTAATACGATTGCGTTGCACCATCAATGGTGTCGAAATGTGCACTGTCAATATATAGCAGCCACTGGTAGGTGTAGTTTCCGCTACCGCCTTCGGTTTGGACGAACAGGGTGTCCTGTTCGGAATGGATACACACTGCTCCAGGATAATAGCCGTTCACAGATGCTGTCATGGTATTATGTACCGTCACGGTTGCCACCGTAATCGTTGTGTCGGTGCCGCATTCGTTGTCGGTTACCTGCACGTCGTAGATTGTGGTGCCAGCTGCGTCGGTTGCGGGCTTGTAGTTCGCCGTCGTACTTAACACGGTCTCATAAAAATCGTGCACGAACCAACGGTAGGTGTAGCTATTGTTGCCACCGGTTACGCCGGCAATCCTCAGAGTGTCGGCATCGGCGTTTTTACAGTAGGCGGTGTCTTGATTGGCTACCGTCACAGCCATCTTGTCATACACTGTCAGAACTCCGACGGTTGTCGTATCACTTGTGCAGCCAAGTTCGTCTATGGCTATGGCGCTGTAGGTGAAGGTGCCTGCGGTTGAGCCGACGGGCATATAGCTGCTGCTCGTTTCGTCAAATAACTCCCCTCCGTTTTCGTACCATTTGTAGGTGTAGTTGCTGTAAGTTCCACCGCTGGTGTGGTCGGTCAGTTCGTATGTTGTACCCTCCGTTCCGAGGCAGATGGCGCTGCTGTCTGCAGTGACTTGCACCACCACTTGCTCCATCACATCGATTCTTGCAACATCGATACTGGTGGAGCAGCCCCCCGAAGTGATATATACTCTATAATAATATGTTGCTGACGATGTGTCGGTAAGAGGGACGCAGACATTGGTCGTTGTCGGCAATGAATCGGCGGGTATCATGTCGTCGTTGTCGGCAACAAGCCAATAATATGAGTAGGTGCCGTTACCGCCTGTGGTATTGAGTGTGATGGGCTCGGGCGTTGCTCCGAAGCAGTAGCTTGTATCTACAAACGTATTTGCACTTATACTTTCCTGTACCGTGATGGTCGCAACCGTAACGGTTGTGTCGTTGCCACATTCATGGATTGCCTTTACCGAATATACGAACTCTCCAGACTCGTAACCCGACGGCCTATATGTGGCAGTTTGCGCAACTTGTACGCTATCTTTGTACCATTCATACGAGACATCGCCTATGCCATCGACGCTGTCCAATTTCAGCTCTGCGGGATAGTCACCATAGCAGTATGCGGAGTCTTGGTTCTCTACTGTCACCGTGAACGGGCCTTTGACCGTCACCGTTCCGACCGTCACCGAGTCGCTGCCGCATCCAGCGTTCGAGACAATCTTCAAGCTGTAGTTGAAGATGCCTGCGGTGTCGGTGCGCGGGGTGTATTTGTTGGCTGCGTCACCGGCGTCGTGGTCGGTCACGGGTTCCCCGTTCATATACCACTGGCCGCTGAAGGCGCCACCGCCGCTGACGGGTACCTCAATCTGCGAGGCATTGACTCCCATACAGTAACTTTCGTTTATCTCGCTCACAGGTCCGACGGTTAGCGAGTCGAGCACCGTGATGGTTGCCACCGTGATGATGGTGTCGGTACCACATTCGCCGTCTGTTACACGTACGCTGTATGTGGCTGAGCCAACTTCTCCGGTCGAAGGCTGGTATGTTTCCGTCTCACTTACCATAGCCTCTTCGCCGTTCATATACCAGCGGTAGGTGAAGTTTCCGCTGCCGTTGGCGATGCTGGTCACCCTCAGGGTGTCCGCCTGAGCACCGAAGCAGTAGGCGGTGTCTTGGTTGGCTATTGTCACCGCCATCGGGCTATACACTATGCTCCGTCCGGCATAGATCGAGTCGCGTCCGCAACCAGCTCCGTCGGTCACAACTACGCTGTAGATGAAGGTGCCTGCCGAGTCGGCGTCGAAGTTGATGTCTGCTGAAGTTTCATCGGCAATAGGCTCGCTGTTGCGGTACCACTGGTAGGTGGGCTCGTTGCCGTCGGCCACAGTCACAGTAAACGACCCTTCGTTACCCATACAGTTGTACATCGTGTCGGGTTCGATGCTTGCCACCAATGTCGGGTTAACTGTTATTGTTGCCATTGTTACGGTCGTGTCGGTTCCGCAGATGGAATCAAACAGCCTCAACGAATAAGTGTGTGTGCCGGCCTCGTTCGTGCTAGGCACATACAGTGAGTCGCTTCCGTTGGCAACATTTTCTCCGTCTTCAAGCCACTGATATAAATAGTGTCCGCTGCCGTAGGTGATGTTAAGACCTAGGGTGTCGGCTTCACTGTTGATGCAGTAGTTTATTGTGTCGGCATTGTTTTTGCTAAGTATAAACGGCCTTGACACAATGTGCGTTCCAACAAATATGGAATCTCTACCGCATCCAAGGCTGTCGGTCGCCACAACAGTGTAGTTATATACACCGACAGTTGTGTATTTCAGATTGAATACTGAATCCGAGGAATGACCATCCAGTGCATTTCCGTTACGATACCATGTATATATTATTGATGATCCACCAGTGTGGCTTACAGGACCAACCGGTGTCCAAGGATTGTCGTTGTTGGCTATGTCAACGGTGTCAAAAATGCAGACAAGAGTTTCTCCGTTGTCTGCCGAGACATGCATTGTTTCATATATTGTAAGTTTGTTGAGATATACCGTCGAGTCGCATCCGTGCTGGTCAGCCGCTGCATATATATAATAAGGTATGGTGTCCATTTCGCCAGTGCTTACGGTGTATGTGTTACCGTCAATCCACTGGAGGCTGTCGCAAGCCACAAGGGTGTCGTGGGTCACGTTCTCTCCATATACCGTGATGCTCGCCACTACGATGGTGGTGTCAACGATGGTGTCGATGCTGCATCCGGCGTCCCGTACCTTTACGCTATACACTTTCGTGCCGACCTCGGTGGTCGATGGAACGAGGGTGGCTTCAGAACTCAACTCTTCTCCGTCTTTCAACCATGTGTAGATGTATTCACTGCTGCCGCCGGTTACGCTGGCAACCCTCAGTGTGTCGGCATTGGCGCCGTAGCAGTATGCTGTGTCTTGGTTCGAAACCGTTACCGCCATCGCATTGCGTACGGTGTTGGTGGCAATCAGAACAGAGTCGTTCAAGCAGCCGCCGTATGCGCTCACCTTCACCGAGTAGTTGTAGGTACCGGGTGTGGTGGTGGGCATGGTGTACTTGTTCGAGTCGGCGCCTGCGATGGCCGTGCCGTTCTCGTACCACTGCATCGAGAGGTCGCCCTCATCTTCTACAACGTTGCTTCCGCCTGCGTTGAAGACCATTTCGGTGGCATCCGCGTTAAGGCAGTAAGTGTTGCTGCTGAAGGTGTATTCTAACAAGCCGGTGTCATGGACAATGATTGTAGCCACCGTGACTGTGGTGTCGAAACATGCGCCGTCCATAATATGCACAGAGTAGGTGTAACCGCTGTGAATGTTGCTCACATCGGGCAAATAGTAATTATTGGTTCCGCCATCGAGTTGACTGCCACCATATTCCCACTGATAGGTATATACCCCGCTGCCGCCATTGACGCTGGCTATGCGTAGAGTGTCGGCTTGCTGTCCGACGCAGTAGTTGGTATCCTGGTTATTTATGCTGACAGAGTACGGCGCATACACCGTCACCGTTCCAACTGTCACCGAGTCGTTGCCGCATCCGGAGTTGGAAACGGCCTTCAAGCTGTAGTTGAAGGTGCCTGCCGTGTCGGTGCGCGGGGTGTATTTGTTGTCGGCGTCGCCTGGGTTGTGGTCGGTTACGGCTGTGCCGTTCATATACCACTGGCCGCTGAAAGTGCCACCGCCGCTCACGGGTACCTCAATCTGCGAGGCATTGGCACCATAACAGTAGGTCTCGTTTATCTCGCTTAGAGGTCCAACTCTGAAGGTGTCAAGCACCGTGATAGATATGGTTTCGGAAATCTCGGTACCGCACATTTGGTCGGTCAGGGTGACATGGTATTCGTGTTCGCCTGTTTCGGCGGTCGAGGGTTTGTATGTCGAAATTGTGCTGACCGTATCTTCGTTTTCATTGTACCAAGTGAATATGTAGGTGTTGTCGAAGCCTCCGTTGGCATTTGCCCTCAATGTGTCGGCATCTGCACCATAACAGTAGGTGGTGTCGTTGCCTATGATGCTTACCGTCATGGCTTCTTTTACCGTGGTGGTGTAGTAGCCTTCGGCAGAGCATCCGTGGTCATCGGTCACAAAGATGGTGTCGGTGTATGTGCCTGCAGCATTGGTGCTCACCATCAAGGTGTCGTTCATGCGGGTGCTGTCTCTGTTCCAAAGATAAGTGTATGGCGATGTGCCGCCTGTCACCTCGGCGTTCAGTTGCTTGCCTGCGCCTAAGCACACAGCGGAGTCGATAGAGGATGTGATATTTGCGGTCAGCTCCGCAGGCTCGACTATATCAACCTGTACGTGTTCGGTCACACCGCAGTTGTCTTTCACCCATACCGTGTGGGTTCCAGCTGCGAGGTTCTCAAACTTGTGTTCTGTGGTGTCGAATGCAGCTGTGTAGTTCGAGTCGCCCATGGCATACTGGAAGGGTGTGTTGCCTTCGCTGACTGCCACACTGATCCATCCTGTGCTCATCCCTGCGCAGAGCGGCTCTTCCTGACCGGTTACGCTCAGCGTCGGTCTGCTCAGCACGGTCACATGCATGTGGTAGATACTGTCGCACTCGCCTGGTATGACGCCATACTTGACCATATTGGAGTCCCATTCGCCTATTTGCAATTCAGGGCCGTTCAATGTAAATCCGTGCCACGATAACGTGTCGTTCGGACACATTACGGTGGTGTCGGCAGCCTCCTTGTCCTCGCAGTTGCTCTCCCACATACCGTATAGGTACGTGGTGCCGTTGGCCCACTGCTCACTGCCTGGTTCAACCTCCCAGCCGCACTCTGGCCAGTCGCTCCAATATACGAAGTCGTATCCTTCGCGGGTCACAGTGTCGGGACATTCGGGTGCGTAATAAGCGTAGTCTTCGCACACATACATCGTCATTGAGTATAATGTGTCTATTCCGTCACCCCATTCTATTTTGTATTTTATAAAAATAACGGTGTCAAGATCGTGGTCTTCGCCATCGTCTTCAATTTCAAGCGACAGCAAATACATCTTGCCGCATTCCCCGTTGGCGAACGAGTCGAGGTATCTTGCCGCAGTGCTCATGTCGAACTCCTTGTAGCCGTCGTCTCCGTCATCAACCCATCTCCAGCCCATGTCGCTGCCGTAGTGTTTGTAGTCCTCAATCCAATAAAAGGCTTGGGCTTCGCATTGGTTAAGGACACGCTCGTCGAAGCTGATTTTGTTCTCCATACGCAGAAGCAACGTATAGATGCTGTCGCACACACCGCCTATGGCACCGGCCACGGTGTCATAGACATTGATGTAGTCAACGCCAGCGATGCTGTCCCTACGTCCATGCTGCAAGGCATAATCCATGGTTATGGTTTTCCCGCGCCACTCATATTCGCCACCATTCGGACAGAGATCTTCATATTCGGTAGCTATTTCCTCAACGTCACATTCGAACACGGGTGTTAAATATATTGTGTCATCCTCAATCCAGTCAGCCTCTAGAAAATCTTCCGGGTCATACCAGTCGCCATCCCATTCCCATGCACGGAAGACCTTGTAGGCTGCAGTCATTGTGCACTCGGGTAGGGTGTAGCCGCTGCCTTCGCACTCATATACGGGCTTCATGCCTGTGCCGGAATCGACGCCTGTGGTGTCGAACACCACGGTGTACCACGAATCGACTCTGAGGTTCAATCCATATATCGAGTCGCATCCGTTGGAGGCTGCTCCTGGCACGGTGTCATACACACGTGGACCGTAGGAACCGTAGGCGGGGCAGTCGCCGTTGTAATACTCGTAGGTACCCATACTTTGGGTGTAGGTCACGCCGTTGCGCCAGGTGTAAGGTCCGCAACTGACCTCATGCGGGTAGCTGCTATTCTCAGCGTCGTAGTCGTTGTCCTCGTTGTAGAGTTTGTTGAGGCGCAGCTGATAGACGCTGTCGCAGCCGCTGGCACTCGCTCCCTCCACCTTTTCGGTATATACATAACGATAGATGTAGTCCCACTCGTCCCAGCTGTCGTTGTAGGTGGAGTCGATTATAATGTAGTGCTGCGAGATGTCGTCGTCGCTAAACGAGATGGTATGTCCGCGCCAGTCAATCGAGGCGTTTTCGCACAGGTTCGTATCAACAATGATGGAGTCGTTGGTGCAGTTCTTCGCCGCGACAAGTTTCATCTGTGGACGATTGTACTGATTGGTTGAGCCGGGCATCGTCGTCAACCCTGATGCACCCTCGAACGAGAGTGCCAGTTGGTCGTTGCCGTCGGCTTCCATGTAGAATTTGGTATAGCCGCTATAGTACGCAGCATTGTCGCCAGCCCCAGAGGCAACACCTATGAGAAGGTTCTTGTCGGGGTCGCGGGTGTAGGTCTGGTTGAGGGTGAAGATCAGCCAACCGTCGGTGCCGCCTGAGGTAGTCCCATCGTAAACCTTATTATCGGTGCTGAACAGATAGTCGTCGGTCATGTTCGCCGCATCGAGCTCCGTGAGTGTGACGTCCTTCATATATATCGTCACGTACTGGAAGCTCGGGAAGTCCTCGGGGGGCAGGCAGCTTTCGGGAGCCAGGCGGAAGGCTATGGCGTCGATGGTTGTGCCGTCTATCTCGTCGGCTTTGATCAGCATCTCCGAACTGGCGCTGTTGCCATACTCAAAAGGCATCAGGTACGAATAGAGTCGCTCGTCGCTCAGGTCGCCGATGGTATCGACCGTTTGATGTGTATAGAACGGAGCTTCGTATGTGACCTCTTCGCTCTCGACTCTCCAATTGGTGTTGTAGCGGGCGCTCGTCACCTTGGTGGCGATGGTTATCTTCGTAATGTCGCCTGCGGTGGGGGTGAAGGTGTAGCTGGTCTGGCCAAAGTCAACCTCGGTCGATGATGTGTTGCCCGATGAGTTGGTGGTCGATACTACGTAGCTAACGGCGTAGTCGTCGCCATACGCCGGCCATACTGGTTCTGTCCAACTCAGCACAGCCTTGTCGTCATACGTCGGGTGTTTGGTTACGGTGAGATTGGTCGGTGCGCTCAAGCCTCCGTCGGGAATGACCAGCATTTCGTAGAGCATCAGGGTGGGGTTGGCGTATGGGTTGTCGTTGTGTGCCGAGCGTCTTGCCATCTTGAAGGCGGGGTAGAGACCGTCGCCGCTGTAGTTGGCCAGCGACACATAGTACTCATTGCCATATTCGCTGCGGAAGTCGTTGCTGTTCACCAGCACCGAGTCAACCACGGTGAAACTGTTGGCATCGCTCGGGTTATCCATCACTCCCACATAAAGCACCACGGGTTCGACGTCGCACTCGGTTTGATGTGCATATTCGGCCAGCTCGAGGACGAAGTCCAGTGCCCACTGGTTCATGCCGCCGTAGAGAGTGTCAAACTTCGGCATGATGGCGTACTGGTCATTCTCGGCGTTGGTGTAGAAGTATATGCCGCTCCAATCCGAGTCTCCACCATACACTCCGTTGAGTTGCGGGAAGACGGAGTCGGTGGCAGGTATCTGGTATCCTATGCGGGACCAGCAGGGTGGCATCTGGCCGTATATTTCATCTTCGTTGTAGCTTGACAATTTTATAATTGCGGGAGCGTGGTAGCTTTCGCCGTCGGCAAGGCCCGGGCGGAATCCACACTGGGTTTCCATCCAGTCGCTATACACTGTGCTGGAGTCGTTATCTCCGCAGATGGCCCAGATTTCCAACGGGTAGTAACCGTTAATCAATGGGGTCCAGTCGCCGTATAGCGTTATGGTGGTGTCGGTTACTATGGTGTCAACTATCGGAGTGTATTCATCGATTGTGTTGTCTTGTATTCCGACCTTGACTCGGTATTCCGAAATCCGTCCCGTATGTTGCCATGTGAGGGTCTGTTGCCCATAGACCTCGGCGTTTTTCGCTAGGTTGTAGATGGACATACAGGTGTCGTCTAGCGATTTCACCGTTACGGCCAGCTTGAAGCCCTTGCCCTGCGCGGGCGAGTCGCCGCCGTCGTACTTGAGTTTTAGTAATCCGGAGTTCGATGCATATTCATGGCCGTTGTTGTCGCCGTTGTTTTCGTAGTACCAGCTGCCGACAAATTCATCCCGTTCGGTATAATATACCTTGGCGCCTTCGCCCAGCGCTATCTCGTTCACCGCCACCTTGATGGCGTAGTTCTCGGGTGCGCGGAGTATCAGGATGCCGTCGCCTTCGATGTCGTAGTTGAACAGCATGCCGCCGTTGTCATACACCCACAAGGTGTCGCCCTCAACCATTGTGGCGAGGGTGGTGTCGGTGGTGCCGCTGGCGGGGATAGGTATGCCGTCTATAAGGGTGAGGTTGAGGCTATAGATGCTGTCACATCCGTTGGCGGCCACTCCGCTGTGGGTGGCGGTGGCGGCTTCGTTTTCGTATTCCACCGTCACTGGGCAGCCGTTTACGGTGTCAGAATAACCGCCAAGGCTTGTGGTGTAGCTGTTTCCGTTAACCGGCCATGTGTAGCTGGTGCACCATTCCAACACGCGCACCTCGGTGGTGGCGTTGGGTTTCACGGTCAGGTGCAGCTCGCTGATAGTAGGGCAGGTGCCGCCCGACTCTACGGTGTCATAATAAACGTAGTATCCGTTGTCGAGGTGTTCGTCGCTGAGAGTTATGGTCTTCGAACCCCAGGTGTAGGTCTCGGCGCCATTGCACACTGAGGCTTCCGTTGCCTCTTCGCTCTCCACGTAGTCAATCCAGTTGAGGATGGTGGCGTAGGTGATGGTGCAGCCGCTGTTGTCGGTCACGGTCACGGTGGGAGAGGCGTAGGCCTCGTTGATGGTGATGCTGGTGCTGGTCGAGCCGTTGCTCCATGAGTAGGCGTATGGAGCCTCGCCGCCGCTCACGCTGGCTGTAAGGGTGACACTCGGGTTCACCGAGCAAACGGTTTCGTTGTCGCCTGTGACGGAGATTTCCAAACTGCTTTCCGTGACGGTGAAAGTTGTGTCATGGAGAGCCAGGCAGTTGTCGCCAATAATCATCGCATAGCTGCGCAGGGAGTAATTGCCCGCTTCAGTGAGACTGCTGAAGATAACATCTTCATCCTCGCTGCCGCAGTAGATGGTGTCGGTACTGCCGCCCGGCTTGGTCAAGCAGTAATAGAGGCCGGCGTACGGGTTGGTCACCTGCACGCTGCCACTGCCGCCGCAGATGGGCGTCACCGCCAGCTGGTCGGGCGATTTCACGGATATCGCCACCTGCTCCATACGGTATCCGCGTTTGCTGCCGGTGTTGAAGTTTACGGTCATCACGCCGCCGCTGATTACAAATGCCTTATAGCCCTCTGGCCAGGCCCATGTTCCTTCGCGATTATAGACTTCTGTAATGTCGAGTCCTTCGTAAATGCTGAGTGTGTCTTCGTCGCTTACGGCACCTCCTTTATAAATCATTACTGTAAACTTGTCGCGGTCGCCGCCTGCAGCGCGGACGATGGCCTTGGAGTGGCTGTTGAGCGTGTAGAATCCGTCGCCGCAGCCGTCGTCAAGGAAACTAATGCTTTCGCCCGACGAGATGGTGGTGTCGAGTGTGCTGTTGGCTGGCAACGCTGTGATGGTGCTAAGGATCTCGATGGCCATGTGTACTATCGAGTCACAGCCTTCCTGGGTCTGCAGGCTTACAACCACCGAATCGTCGCCCAGCGTGCAGTCATAGGTGATGTCTCCCCATGTGAACGGGCACTGGTTGGATGCCACATAGCGAGTGCCAGCTTCATAGCTGTAGGTATTGTCACCGAATAAGTTATGTATTACAACCTCTGATTCCTTGGTGTAGGCGGGTTTGATAGTGAAATTTAAGCCCTTGTAATCCCCACATCCTAAGGCATCGGTCACTGTTACGGAAGGGTCGTAATCGCCATACATATCGCCCGTAATCCATATAGAGTCTCCGTCAACGGGATAGGTGAGTTCAAGAGCCTCCCAAAGATATGTGTAGGGAGGGGTGCCGCCGGTCACGATGGCACGGTAGAGTACCGAGTCTCCATAGCATATAGTCGAGCTATCGTTCTCGATGGTAACCTTGACAGTGCTTCCGATTGTGAAGGTAGTGTCGAGGTAGGCGTTGCAGGCTTCGTTAGTGCCATCGCTAACATATACATACACTTGGTATTCGCCTGAAGCGAGGTTCGTGAGTTCTATATCGGCACCCGAAACAACAGGATTTGAATATGTCGTATAGTCAGGATCTTCCACGTCGAAGATTCGGATGCCCATATTGCCGCCGAGATTGAATGGGTTATTGAATCTGACTGTAGCAGATCCGTTCCCATTGCAGGAATTGGTAAGGTTCTCTATTGTGAAGTTGGGGTAGTGGTGTATGGTGTCGGAGAGGAGCCAGTCGCTTGCAAGTGCGCCGGGGAAAGAGCTTCCGCAGCAGCGGGTGCGCAACCGCACCACCCAGTCGCCCTTGGCGTTGATGGGTATGTTGAAGACGGTGTCGTTGGCCGTTGTGTCAATGTATATGCTGTTGGTGTCAGTGGTGCCTATCCTGTAGTATTGCGCCTCGATGGAGCGATAGTCGTCACTGGAGATGTCGGGTACACGGATGGTGTAGTAGAAATGGTTTAGGCTGTCTATGGATGCGTCATAATAGGTGAAGCCTGTGATGTTGAGTTCAGGAGAGCCTGTGAGGGAGGCTTCGCATGATGTTACGGCACCAATAGTAAATGTGGTGTCGTATGGAGTGGGAACATATAGGCGGACTGCGTCTTCTTCTACCTCAATAGTGACTGCGATGGTGTATGTGCCGGGTTCGGTGATGTTTCCTAACCACGCAATAGAGACACTGCCGTCGTTGGGACCGTCTATGGTGTCGCCCTGCGGGTTGACAAGAAAGTACTCGAACAATCTACTGCACTTTTCGTTTTCGTCATGGACTTTATCAAAGTCGACCCCTAACCAGTCGTTGTAGCCACAGAGGATGTCGCGGTCTTGGCCAGTATTGTCGCCTATGGAAAAATAAGGGTCCTCATAGATATAGAAATAAATTGGATTGGTGAGGGTATCCGACCATTCTCCGGCCTGTCCGTTTCCGCTGATTACACGTGCACGGGCCTGCCACACCCCTTTTGAGTTGACAGGTATCCAAATGGCCTCTTGTCCGTTATACAGGGTTGTATCGGAGTAACCGTAATTCTGGAAGACCGAGTCCCACTCGCTCTTGTCCGAGCGTTTGTACTGCACTTCGAACCGTGTGAGGCTGTCGTATGTGTAGCCGTCGTTGCCGTTGATAATGGGGTTGAACGATACCATAAATTCGTAAGAGGATCCGTTGTAGATGGCATCAACGTATTCGCCCCAGGTTGGTTCGTTGGAGTCCTGATTGCAATAGACGGTGGCGTTGAAAGGACCCTCGGTGATTTCGATGGAGCCTTGGTTCATAGCAATGGAGGAGTCGCCATCAGTACAGTATGCTCTCGCATACCAGGTATAGGTGCCTGCGGGCAGCTGGCTGGTACCCATTCCGCCGATCATCTGGTCATCGGTTGAGGCATCGAACCGGTAGGTTTGACCTGTGTTGTCGTTGGTGAAGTAGTACGCCATCTGACCTTCGAAGTAATCGAGCCAAAATCTGTCTGTGCGTTCCCAGTTAATCTTAGTGAGTGCGGTGTTTGCCTGAATTACTTCGAATGTAAATAAGCTTTCGTCAAGGACGCTGCATGGCGTCACATCTAAAATTTCGATGGAACCCTGCTCCATTGCTATGGACGTGTCGCCGTAGGTACAAAAGGCTTTTACGTACCAAGTGTAGGAGCCGGCTGGCAGTTCGCTGTAGAAGAAGTCGTCCGTGGTGTCGCTATAAGCATATTCAAGTCGGCGGTATGTTTCACCCGAGTTGTTGTCGGTGAAATAGAAAGCCAACCCTTTGAACTCATGGACGTAACCTATCTTGGCCCAATGGATTCTAGTGTAGGGGCTGGTGGCTTTCAGTACTTCGAACGTAAACTCGCTTCCGTCAATTTCGCAGTCCTGCGCCTGCACGCTCCCCATGCCGAGTACCGACATCAATATCGCGGCTAAAATCGTTTTTAATCTCTTGCTTGTTGGTTTCGCACTCTTTTTCATCGCAGAAAAGGGTAATATTTGCTCCATATATAGTGTTGTGTTTTTTATCAATGTGCTAAAATATATACGCATACGCATACACGTGGCGTACTTAATAAAGTAACAAAAGTATGTTAATAATTTCAGAAAAACAAGAAAATTGAAAACTTTTTTCTGAGTAGGCTTCTTTTCAACATCGAAAAGTGCGAAATGGTGCGAAACTTGCGAATAGTTTTTTGAACATCGAAAAACACGAAAAGTACGAAAACTTTGATTGCGTTATTGCGTTAGTTTTTATTGCGAAAGCTTGCGAAACCAGCGAAAATGTGCGAAAACTTCTAGTCACACCACTTCGGTTTATCGGAGTGAGATAGGAGATGTGTAGGATGTGTGTAGGAGATTTGTAGGAGAATTGTAGGATGTGTGTAGGAGGGGTATATAAGGGGTATTGGAGGGGTACAAAAGGGGTATCGAAGATGATACGGCGTTGATACGGCCTTGATACGGTGTTGATACGGAGATGATACGGAGGGAAACAAGCTTGTCAGCAGACTACCATCGAGTTATAAAGCACTATAAATCTTACTGGTAAGAATGACATAATACATCTTTCATGAGCTTGTGACAATAAGTACCAACAGCCTCCAAAAACTTGCATCTTTTTCGCAATATTTTTGCTTCATTTTTCGCAACAATAAATTTTCGCCCCCTTTCGCCATTTTCGCAATAAAAACTAACGCGATAACGCAATAACACAGTAACGCAATCAAAATTTTCGCCATTTTCGCACGTTTCGCAATCAATAATGTTGGCGGTTTTCGCAAACCCTCAACAAAAAAAAATTAAAAAAAATTTGGTGGTTTGAAAATTATTACTACTTTTGCAGTGTACTAGTTAACTATAACACTACAACATATCGCAATATCTCAAACTGAATCAGACGAATAACTCAAAAGTGGAATATTGACCGTTTGCGGAAAACAAAAATATAGTAAATTTGCACTCTTATATTAGTATTAAAGAAATACATTTTAGTCACACACAAAATTGATTAATAATAACTAACACCTTAAAAAAATGAAAAAGCTTTTAAGTTTATTGGTGCTTTTCGCCTTGATAGGCTGCACCACTCTGTTCGCTCAGACAGAGAAGAAAGGCAAGGAGAAAAAGATGGACCTCACCGAGAAGGTTCCCATCGACAAAAAGGTAAAGATTGGTAAGCTCGACAACGGGTTGACCTACTACATCCGCGCCAACAAGAAACCCGAAAACCGCGTGCAGTTCCGTTTGGTGACCAACGCCGGTTCGGTGCTCGAGGACGAGGACCAGCAGGGTCTTGCCCACTTCTGTGAGCACATGGCCTTCAACGGTACCGAGTACTACAAGGGCAACGAGATGATCAGCGAGTTGCAGAAGAACGGTATCGAGTTTGGCCGCGGCATCAACGCATGGACGGCTTTCGACGAGACCGTCTATTATGTTGATCTGCCGAGCGACAAGCCCGATATGGTCGAGATGGGTTTCAAAATCCTCGACGGCTGGGCAAGCAAGCTGCTCTTCACCCCTGAGGAGATTGAACACGAGCGTGGCGTCATCATCGAGGAATGGCGTGGCGGTCTTGGTGCCAGCGAACGTCTGCAGAAAGCTACCTTCCCCATCCTGCTGAAAGGCTCGCAGTATGCTCTGCGTCTCCCCATCGGTAAGGAAGAGGTTATCCGCAACTTCAAGCGCGACGTCATCGTGCGTTTCTACAAAGACTGGTATCGTCCTGACATGCAGGCCGTCATCATCGTTGGCGACATCGACGTCAACCAGATGGAAGCCAAAGTAAAGGAGTACTTCTCGAGCCGCGAGGCCGTCAAGAACCCGCGTCCGCGTCCCAACTTCGACATCCCGAAGAACAAAGAGCCCCTCATCGCTATCGCTACCGACAAGGAAGCCACCGGCACAAGCCTCGCTATGTTCTGGAAACACGACAAGGCTCCGCAGGGCACCGTGGGTGACTACCGCAACAGCCTTATCCGCCAGCTCATCAACGGCATGCTGAGTGACCGTTTCGACGAAATATGTGAGAAAGCCAGCTCGCCCCTCATCCAGGCCGGCGCCGGCTATGAGACCTTCCTCGGCCGCTCGTGCGACGCTTTTGCAGTAGAGGGCGCCCCCAAGGACGGCAAAGTTGACAAGGCTATCGAGGTGCTCCTCACCGAGATGCGCCGCGTCGATCAGCACGGCTTCCTCCAGGCCGAACTCGACCGCCAGAAAGAGGAACTCCTGAGCCGCTACAAGAAGATGGCCAAGGAGGAGAACAAGACTCAGAGCGTAAGTTTCGCTCAGGAATACACCAACAACTTCCTCGAGAACGAGGTTATCCCCGGCATCCGTCAGGAATACCGCTACGCCAACGAATTTGTGCCCGAAATCACCCTCGACGAGGTGAACGCTATGGTGAAGGGCTGGATTACCGACGAGAACTTCGTCCTCTGGCTCACCGCCAACAGCAAGGTGAAGGTGCCCACCGAGAAGGCTGCCCTGAAACTCTACAAGAAGGCTATGAGCGCCAAGACCACTCCGTGGGTCGATAACTTCAAGGATGAGCCGCTCTTCAGCAAGGACCTCCCCGCCGTCGCCGCCAAGGTGACCAAGGAGAACAAGGCTCTCGACTACACCGAATACACCTGCCCCAACGGCATCCGCTTCATCGTCAAGAAGACCGACTATAAGGCTGACGAAATCCGCATGAGCTCGTTCGCCAAGGGCGGTACCTCTATCTATGAGGACAACGAGGCCTACATGGCTCAGACAGCCGCTCAGCTTATCGACGACGCCGGTATCGCTCAGTTCAACAGCAGCCAGCTCAGCAAGAAACTGAAGGGCACCAACTTGAGCATCAGCCCCAACATCGGCGGCGAGACTCAGGGCTTCAGCGGCAACTGCTCGCCGAAAGACCTCGAGACCATGCTCCAGCTGCTCTATCTCTACTATGACGCTCCGCGCAAAGACCAGGAGTCGTTCGACAAGAACATCGACGCTCTGCGCAGCCAGATTAAGTTCATGGGCGAGAACCCGCAGTTCGTGTTCATCAAGAAATACATCGAGACCGTCTATCCTGACAACAAGCGTCTTGTGATTCTCCCCACCGAGCAGCACATCAACAGCTTGAAACTCGACCGCACTTACGAAATCTTCAAAGAGCGCTTCAACGACGCCAGCAACCAGACCTTCTTCTTCGTCGGTAACATCAGCGACAAGGACATCGAGCTCATCGCCAAGTACGTGGGCAACCTGCCTTGCACCGGCAAGCAGAAAGGCGAGACCTGGAAAGACCGCGACCCGAAATTCGTCAGCGGCACCCCGCGCGCCACTGCCTACAAGGGCACCGACAACCAGGGTATGCTGATGATCTACGGCGAAACCAAGGGTTTTGTCAACACCAAGAAAAACAAGGTCATCATCAACCAGCTGAGCGACGCTATGGAAATCAGCGCTCTCGAAATCATCCGCGAGAAGATGGGCGGCACCTACAGCCCCAGCGTGAACGTGAGCTACGATGTTGACGGCGACGGTAAGGGCACCAAGGTCTCTTGGATGTTCTACATCGCCTGCGACCCAGACAACGTGGAGAACATCGAGAAAGCCGCTATCGAAATCCTCAACCAGTACATCAACGAAGGCCCCAGCGCCGAAACTCTCGGCAAGGTTCAGGAGCAGCAGATCATCAACCGCGAGAACGCTCGTCAGGAGAACAGCTTCTGGATTGGCCAGATTCAGGGCAGCTACGAGTATAACGAGGATCGCGATGACCTCGACAAATACCCCGAGCTCGTGAAATCGGTCACCGCCAAGGAAGTCCAGGATGCCGCCGCCAAGTTCATCAACCTCAAGAACTACGCCGTCATCATGCTGATGCCTGAGGATAAGAAGTAGTTTAGCAGTTAGCTGTCAGCAGTCAGCGCTTGACTGTTAGCAGTCGATGCAAACAAAAGAAGGACGCCCAATCGGGCGCCCTTCTTGTTGTATAGTGGTTATTTGAACCTTGAACCTTGAACCTTTTGAACCTTTCAAACCTTTTATAGGTTGCGGAGGATTTCCTCGAGTTCCACTTCGTCTTTGATAAGCACGTCGCGTGCCTTGCTGCCCTTGTAGGGTCCCACTATGCCTGCCGCTTCGAGCTGGTCGATGATGCGTCCTGCACGGTTGTATCCGAGCTGCAGTTTGCGTTGCAGCAGCGAGGTGGAGCCGAACTGACTGGCCACCACCAGTCGGGCGGCGTCGTTGAAAAATTCGTCCTTCTGCTTGGGGTCGAAGTCTTTGGTGGGCTCGTCGTTCTCGTCGAGATATTCGGGCAGCATGAACATATTGGAGTCGGAGTAGCCGCGCTGGTCACCGATAAAGTGAGTCAACTTTTCGATTTCGGGGGTGTCGATAAGTGCGCATTGCAGACGTATCATGTCCTTGCCCGCCAGCGAGATAAGCATGTCGCCTCGTCCAATCAACTGCTGAGCGCCGCCTGTGTCGAGGATGGTCTTCGAGTCGATGCCCGATGTGACGCGGAAAGCGGCACGGGCGGGGAAGTTCGCCTTGATGGTGCCGGTTATGATGTTCGTCGTAGGACGCTGGGTGGCGATGATGAGGTGTATGCCTACGGCGCGTGCCAGCTGGGCGATACGGGCTATCGGCAGCTCCACCTCCTTGCCGGCAGTCATGATAAGGTCGCCGAACTCGTCGATGATAACTACGATATAGGGCAGGTAGCGGTGTCCGTGTTCGGGATTGAGGCGGCGGTGGATGAACTTGTCGTTGTATTCGGTTATCTTGCGAACTCCGGCCTGTTTCAGCAGGTCGTAGCGGGTGTCCATCTCGATGCAGAGCGAGTTGAGTGTGCGCACCACCTTCTTGGTGTCGGTGATGACGGCCTCCTCCTCGTCGGGCATCTTGGCCAGGTAGTGGCGGTCGATGGCGGAATAGAGCGAGAACTCCACCTTCTTAGGATCGACAAGCACCAGTTTCAGCTCCGACGGATGTTTCTTATAGAGCAGCGAGGCGAGCACGGCGTTCAATCCTACCGACTTACCCGTACCTGTAGCGCCAGCCATCAGCAGGTGGGGCATCTTGGCGAGGTCGGCCACCAGCACTTCGTTGCTGATGGTTTTGCCGAAGGCGATCGGCAGCTCCATCTTGGCGTTTTTGAAGGCGTCGCTCTCGAGCATGGTTTTCATCGCTACAATCTGCGGCTTGGCGTTCGGCACCTCGATTCCTATGTTGCTCTCGCCCGGAATGGGGGCTATGATACGTATGCCGAGTGCGGCGAGCGAGAGGGCTATATCGTCCTCGAGGTTTTTGATTTTGCTGATACGCACTCCCGGCGCTGGCTTTATCTTGTAGAGCGTTACCGTAGGACCAGGTGTGGCGGTTATCTCGGTAATCTCGATGCCGTAGTCGCGCAAGGTCTGCACGATGCGGTCTTTGTTGGCTATAAGCTCCTCTTTTGTCACTTTGACGTTGGCGGTCTCCCAGTCTTCGAGGAGGTCGGTCGAAGGCATAATATAGTCGCCTAGGTCGAGGTGCGGGTCGTAGAGGTCGTTGATGCCGAAATGACGCGAGTAGTCGGAGTCGTCCTCAGAGAGGTCCGACTCATCCGACAAGTCCGACTCGTCAGATGTCTCCGCCTTGTCGGACAACCCTTCGCCTTCAGTCAGATTGATTTTGAAGTCTATGTCGTCTTCGGGTTGCGCTGGTGTTTCCTGCTTATCGAGTGTCCCGGTCAGGTCAACCACTTCGGGTTCAGGTTCTGGAGTAGGAGTGGGGTTGGGATTGTTGACCTGCTCAAGGAAGTCGGCGAAGGAGTCTTTTTGGGGAGTGTCTGACTGGTCTGACTGGTCAGACTGGTCAGACAAGTCTGCCAATTCGGCTTGTCGTTCTGCCTTCAGGCGGGCTTGCTCGGCGCGTTCGGCTCGGCGCAGTTCGCGACGTTTGGCCCAGTCGGCAAAGCGCTGCTGCCATTTCTCTTTGTTGATGTGGATACGCACCTTGTGCACGAAAATCAGCACGGCGGCAGCAGAGAAAAGCAGTATGATGAAGGTGAACCACGAGATGAGCTTATATAGTCCTCCGGAGATGATGTATCCCATGTTGCCGGCGTAGGCTTCGAGGCTCGAGGTCGATTCGGGGTCCCAGTTGTTGTTTATCCAGTGCCCTGCTATGTAGCCGAAAAATGTGGCTGCCCACACCATCCAGAAGAGCGTCACCCACACGATGGTGGCGAGCCGCGTCTTGCGACCCCAGAGGCGTATGCCGAAAAGGAACAGTATGAGCAGAAGCCCGAACGCACCCACGCCGAAGCTGTGGGCGGTGAGCTGCAGCGCAAACCAGCCTCCGACCATGCCCATCCAGTTGTCGCGCGAGTTGTCTATAGGCGCCCCTTTTACATAGAAGGAGAGGATGGCGAAGAACAGGAATATGGCGAAAAGGATAAAAGTCGCTCCGCAGAGTCGTGCGAAGTTTTTGCTGTGGAGGAACTCTTTGAATTTTACGGCGTTGCTTTTGCCCGATGGCTTACTTTGGCCTTTCTTGGCTTTCTTTTTCGACATTGATGTATTTTGATTTTAGAAATAGGCTACCCTAGAAGGGTCTAGGATAGCCTATATGTGTGCTTGATAGGGTAGGAGGGTGACCTCTTTTTATTCGTCGCTCAGCAGTTGGACGGCTTCCTGAAGTTCTTTCATGAAGTTGTTAAACTCCTCTTCGGTAGCTTCTTTGAAGCCGGCGGGCAGGAGCATATCGACGTCTTTCACCTTGCCTTTCACAATCTCGGTGCAGGTATAGGTCACAGCCTTGCCTTCGCCCAGCTGCTGCTCGAACTTCAACGGCACACCCTTGATGCCGTTGAACAGGAAGTTGTACTCAGGTCCAATCTCATCGGTGTACCAGAAAACGATGGGGTTGTCCTCGCCCGAGTCTTCGTCAAAGACGTGCAGGATGGCCTTCTTGGCGGTATAGCCCACCATCTCCTGCGTTTCGCCATCGACATACTCGAAATAGAAGTGACCGGGCTCCTTGTCGGGTATCGACAGGCTGTCGGCTTCGGCTTTGCTGTGGGTCTCGCGGATGAGGAACTTGCCGTCGCCAGTGTAGGTTTCCAGCTCTATGTCGTTGGCGGCCAGGTACGAGATGTAGGGGCTGAAGTCCGCATTGGTGGTCACTTTATAGCCGTTCTGCAGCTTGCTGCTCATGAAAAGCTGGTCGTCATAGACCTTCAGCTCGGTGGTTTGTTGCTCGGCAGGAATCTGGAACGAGGTCGTTCCAGTGCTCTCGAGTTTATATTTCACGATGCCGCGGAACTTGTTCTGCGCTTGAACTGACAGTGAGGCAACGGTGAGAAGGATGGTTGCCAGGATTGCAATTTTCTTCATGGGTGTTATTTTTACTTGTTTCTATTCTTTTTGTATCACATAAAACGCAAAGATTGTGTTTTTATTATTTATTTTGCAAAAATCGGTCAATTTTGGTCAATTCAATTATTCTTTGTAACTTTGCAATCGACAAACACACAGGAAATTTAACTTATGAGCACGCAAGCGATGACACAGTTAATAGCCGACTACTTCAAGACGCAACCAGTTGTGAAGGCTTGGCTTTTTGGCTCTTTCGCCCGCGGTGAAGAGACTCCACTGAGCGACGTCGATTTGCTCGTGCAGTACGATGACGAAGGCATCAGCTTGTTGAAACACGCCGCTATGCTCAACGAGTTGGAAGAAATTCTCGACCGACCTGTGGACATCGTGGAGGATGGCACATTACGGCAGAGAATAAGCGAAAATGTAAATCAAGATAGGAAGTTGATATATGAGAGAGTACGTTAGAGACCGCGAACGGCTGGAACATATTATTGAAGCCATCGACCGCATCCTTAGTTTTGCCGCAGGGAAAACGAAAGAAGAACTTGAGGCTGACAACTTGAAATACTACGGTGTAGTAAAGAACATTGAGATTGTCGGAGAGGCCGCTTATAAGTTGACCAATGCCTTCTGTCGTCAACATGCCGAAACACCTTGGAAACATATCACAAGGATGCGTCATGTCTTGGTGCACGACTACTATCAGATAAATCCTGTTGAGGTTTGGAAAGTGATAGGAGAAGACCTTCATCCGTTGCGCGATCAAGTGTCTCGATACTTGGCTGAAACCGACTGGGAGTCGTGGGAGAAGAACGAGGCTGTCATTGTTGAAACAACCACCAACAAGAACCTCGAACAAACCGCCCGCAGGATGAAAGCCAAAGGTTATTCCGTTTCTGACATTGTGGAAATTACAGGCTTGTCGGAAGACGATATTGAAAGCCTATAATAATTAGTTCAGAAAAAGGTTAATAGTATAGTGTGCTGTTGGCATACATCGCATAAAACCTACTAACCGCTGACTACTAACTGCTGACTGCTAGAATGCTATCAATTCGAGGTACTAAATCCTTCGTTGTTGCGTTATTCACTTATCTGCGCATTCAATGAAGAAACTTGCCGTATATTCAACCCTTTTCTTCGCTTCGGTGCTCTGGGGCGTGAGCTTCATCATGACCAAGGAGATTTCTTTGACGGCTCCTAACATGACGGCGCTGCATATCATCACATTCCGCATGTTTCTTGCGTCGGTGGTGATGATTCCGCTGCTGGCGGTGATGTGCAAGTTGGAACGCATAAGGAAGGGCGACCTCAAATGGTTTCTCCTGCTGAGTTTCGCCGAACCTTTCCTTTACAGCTTCCTCGAGACAAGCGGAATACTCCAACTCGACGGCAGCTTGGCCGCGGTGGTAATCGCCACCATACCTCTCTTCGTGCCGTTCGGCATGGCGGCTGTCTATAAGGAACGTATCCAGTGGCTTACGATGGTGGGAATACTCCTTTCGCTAGTGGGCATCGGCGTGATGCTTATGGGACACGGCTCGACGGCAACCGGCGGGCAGTCGGTGGTGAAAGGGCTGCTTTTCCTTGCCGGCGCGGTGGTGGTGGCGGTGATATACACGCTGATTCTGGTGAAGGTGGTCGATCACTACCGTCCTATCACCATCACGGCTTACCAGAACCTGATTGGCTTGGTGTATTACCTGCCTGTGATGCTGCTTGTGGATGGAGATAAACTGGGCGCCCTCGAGTTCTCGCCTAAGGTGTTGCTGTTGTTGCTGGCGTTGGGTATCTTTTGCAGCACCATCGCATACGCCTGCTACAACTACGGCATACGCCACATCGGCGCGACGGCGTCGTGCATCTTCACCAACACCATCCCTGTATTCTCGATGATAGCGGCGGTGGCGATAGGTCAGGAACATTTCTCGCTGGTCAAAGTGGCCGGTATGGCGATAGTAATAGTGGGTGTGGTGATAGTGCAGGTGCGTGCCCGCACTGGGCAAATGGAGGGAGAGAAATAGAACAGAAGTTTGAAGAAATAGAACAAGATTAATGCTTAGCAGTCAGTAGTTAGCAGTTAGCAGTCAGCGGAACATATCAACGTATCAACGATAACCATAAGCGGTCAGCGGTCAGCAGTTAGCGTGTGACATTTGTCAATTCACACATGCTTTAGCATTGATGAGCACCGCTGAATAAAATTAATTCAAGCGAATAATTCACTATTCACAATTCACTAATCCCAATGAAAAAAATCGGCATACTTTCTGATACTCATGGATATATCGCGAAGCAGGTGTGGGAGTTCTTCAAGGACTGCGACGAACTGTGGCATGCGGGCGACTGCGGGCAGGGGGTGCTGGAGGAGTTGATGGATTGGAAGCCGGTAAGGGCGGTATTCGGGAACTGCGACGGATGGGACTTGAGGAGCATCACGGAGGAGGTGGCGGACTTCGACTGCGAGGGGGCACGTGTGCTGATGACTCACATAGGCGGCTGGCCGGGTCACTACCCTCAGAATATCAAGCGGATGCTCGAGGTGGCGAAGCCCGACATCTTCGTATGCGGCCACAGCCACATACTGAAGGTGATGTACGACAAAGAATACAACTTCCTGCATATCAACCCGGGGGCAGCAGGACGTCAGGGATTCCACCTGAAAAGCACCCTGGTGAGGCTGACGCTGGACGAAGGCAAGCCGAAAGACCTGGAGATTATGGAGTATGAGAAGTGCGTGCCAGCATAGGTAAGTAGTCTGTCAAAGGGAAAGAAATAGAACAGCGAAAAGAAGAAATAAAACATCCCTTTGCAATATTTCTTCAAACATGCTTTAGCATTGATGAGCACCGCTTAATCAAATTAAATCAAGCGAATAATCTCTGGGATATTTCTTTCCGAAATCCAAAGACAGCAGTCATACTTTCGTGTGCAATAATTTTGCCCTCGGTGCGTTTATATCTAGTTATGAAACGTATTTCAAAGCTTACTATATTTCTATCGATAGCCCTTGTGGCGACGCTTATGGGAGGGTGTAAGAAGGATGCCGTGAAGGTGCCGGGTTACCTGCATCTAGACAAGATAGACGTTGTGGAACGTGCCGATGCCAGCACTCCGTCGCCGACAGGCTTCCTTACGAGCGACGTGGATGCGGTGCAGATTGTGGCTTTCTGGGAGGGTGACGAGGAGGAGACAAACCTCGGAACATTCCAGCTGCCCTGTACGCTTCCGGTGCTGAGAGACAAGACTATAACGAGGCTTCGCATTACTCCTGTCGTGAAGCAGAACGGCATCGCGGCAACCCGCATAGAGTACCCATACTACGAATATATCAGGCTCACCGATGTGCCGCTTGTGACCGACTCGACGACCAACCTCGGCGTGCAGGACTCCGAGGGAAAGTGGACGCTGACCACCACCTACAGACCTTGGACGGTGCAGCAGATTGTCGATGGACAGATACTTTCGGTGTCGGACACGCTGGTCAAGGTGCTTGCTCAGGAGTATTTCGAGGCGTCGCAGGTGTCTTTTGTGTTCGACAGCGGCAAGGTGGAACGAACCATCGACCCCAACCTTATACGGTCGGGTACGGGAAGCGGCGTGGTCAACGTGCCGTCAGACAAGCAGACCCTTACGTTCGAGATAAACAACGACATCGTCTGTAACGACCCTGGAGCGTACCTCTACCTGGAGATGGACTTCAAGACCGACGTGAGGCTGAGCGTGGGAATGAAGAGCGCCTACTATTCGGGTGGAACCCAATCGACGCAGTCGGCTATGACGCTGTATGAGACCAGCGAATGGAAAAAGATATATATCAACCTCGGACGCCTCTGGTCGCAGTTCAACTACAACAGCACGTTCCGCATCGTGTTTACGGCGTTGAACAGCGAGGGGATTGACGGCAAGGTGTATCTGGACAATGTGAAACTGCTGCAGATGTAAGAAACTGTATAAATTCAATTCAAATGTTTTTCTTAAAGAACCTGAACGGCATATTCTCCGCCTTCTCACAGCTACGATGGACACCCATTGCTCCTTCGATAAGACGAAAAATCTGCTCGTCCATGTCCATAACAAAATACATCGATTAAATCTAAACAGTTTCAAAGGTGGAGAAACGGCTGGAAATAAAATACCTTGTTTGTGACTGGTTGTCCGCTGCGGTGGCGTGGACACTTTTCTTCATATTCCGCAAAGCCGCCATCGAGGGCGACGGCATACGCGACGCACTGACATTCTTCAGGGATGCGAACTTCTGGTATGGTGTCGTGGTGGTGCCGCTCTGCTGGCTGGTGCTCTACTTTATGCAGGGTACCTACAGAAACGTGCTGCACAAGTCGCGCCTGAAAGAGTTACAGCAGACGGCGCTGGCTTCGCTCGCGGGCGTCATAGTGCTTTTCTTTGCTCTGATACTCGATGACGAGATTAGAACATATAAGAACTACTATGTGTCGTTCCTGTTCGTGCTGGCGGTCCATTTCGCCATCACCTACGCCATAAGGCTGGTCATCACCTCGAACACCGTCCACAAGGTCCACAACCGCCAGATTGGATTCCCGACCATAATGATTGGGTCGGGCAAGCTGGCATACAAGACCTATATCGACCTCGAGCAGCAGGAGACCTACAGCGGTGAGCGCTTTGTGGGATATGTGAGTGTGGGCGAAGGCGAAAAAGACCCGAACATGAAACTGGTAATGCCGGATCTGGGGTCGATAGCGGATTTGCGCCGGTTGGTCGAGGAACACAACGTAGAGGAGGTCATAATCGCTGTCGAGGATAACAGCAGGGAGCAGATTGGTGTGATTGTGCAGACCGCCAACGAATGTGGCGACCTGACAATCAGGATTACGCCCGATGCCCGCGACCTCATCATCGGAAGCATAAAACTGAACAGCATATTCCACTCGCCGCTTATCACCATCAACAACCGTCTGATGGAGGAGTGGCAGTACAGCGTGAAGCGTATGTTCGACATCGTGGCATCGCTGCTGGCTATGACGCTGCTGCTGCCGGTCTATCTGGTGACGGCGGTGATAATAAAATGTACCAGCCGAGGTCCTGTGTTCTACGCACAGGAGCGCATCGGCTATCGCGGCAAGCCGTTCAAAATGCACAAGTTCCGCTCGATGTATGTCGATGCGGAGGCTAACGGGCCTGCTCTGGCGAGCGATGACGACCCGCGTATCACTCCCTTCGGACGCTTCATGCGCAAGGTGCGGCTCGACGAGATACCGCAGTTCTACAACGTGCTGAAAGGCACCATGTCTATCGTGGGACCGCGTCCCGAACGACAGTACTATATCGACCAGATAGTGCAGCGCAGCCCCGAATACCTGCTGCTGCAGCGAGTGAAACCGGGCATCACCTCGTGGGGGCAGGTGAAATACGGCTATGCCGAAAATATCGACGAGATGCTTGAACGTATGCGCTACGACCTTTTATATTTGGAAAATATGTCTCTCGCCACCGACGTCAAGATAATGCTATACACGGTTCTGATAATACTGCAAGGAAGAGGAAAGTAAGTGCGTGCCCGTACAGGGGTCCGTGCCCGGACAGGGCTATAAATTTTGTGAAGGTGTGAATTGTGAAGGTGTGAATTGTGAATTGACAATAGTGACCTGTGATCTGTGACCAGAAACCTTTTAAAGCCGTTAAACATATAAACATAAAACATATCAATATCCTATGAAGACTTTTAAAATCAGTTCATTTGTCCTTTTGTTGCTTGCGGCGTCGGCGTTTGTCTCTTGCAAAGATAACGACAACGTGGTGCTCAAAGACCAGCGCGACTCCATCAGCTGGGCGGTTGGCGAGAACACCGCCATCGGAATGCAGAATATCGGTTACGACTTTAACACCGAGATGGTGCTGCGTGCCATCGAACACACCCTCAAAGGGAAGAAACAGCCGCTGACCGAGCAGTCGTACAACGAGTTGCTGGCACAGGTGACTCGTATTATGCAGGACAACCTCAAGGCGGAGCAGAAGAAAACCATCGAGGCGGTTGAGAAAGAAGAAGAGGAGCTCTTTGAGGCTTTGATGAAGAGCGACCCAGAGGTGAAGAAGGCCCCCGAAGGCTTCTACTATAAAGTGCTGAAACAGGGCAAAGGCGAAAACGTGAAGGTTGGCGAGGTAGCCGTCTTCGACTATAAAGGCTATATCCTGAAAGGCGATAAGTTCATCGACCAGACCTACGATGTCCGCAAACCGATAGAGACCCTCGTGGGCGGCAGTATGTTCAGAGGTCTGCAGCTGGGCCTTGCGATGATGAATCCCGGTAGTATCTACAGGCTCTATTTCCCCAGCCGTCTGGCTTTCGGAGCAAAAGGTTCCGTCGATATTCCTCCCTACACCGCCATATACTACGACGTAGAACTCCACAGCTTCCACCCTTGATTAGGTCCTGAGGCAGTCAAAAGAAAAGAAATAGAACAGCGAAAAGAAGAAATAAAACACCTCTTTGCATTATTTCTTCAAAGAACTGGAATATTTCTCTCCCAATATCAGTGGTCAGCAGTCGGGAACTAAAAACTTGAAACTAAAAACTAGAAACTCTAAACTATTTTAGTATCTTTGCGGTTGCAATGAGAATGACGGGGAAATATATGTTACTGATATGTTGTGCGTTGTGCGTAGCGTTGATGTCAGTCGGATGCAGAAAAGACGTCAACTGCCGCTGCGCCGTAAGGGGTGCCTCGGGTTCGGAGCATGCTCTTGACGTGCGTGTCGTAACAGTCAGTTCCCGATCCGATTGCCGTGATATTTACTTCGTCGTATATAACAGCAGCGACCTGCCCGAAGACCGCGGGAAGGTTGATTCTCTGTTTTGTACCGACTATCCTTTCGACGTGACTGTCGTCGATAGCACCGTAACCTACTCAGATGGCTCTAAACAATGAGAAATGCAGCGAAATATATAACCTTGTCGGCGATGGTGGTCCTGATGCTTTTCTGCACAGGTTGCCGCCGCACTAAGACCTGTCGCTGCGAGGGCAACCTCTACGGCAAACCCGAAATCCTTTATTTTGAGGTTGAACACACCTTCCATTGTAAAGACCTCAACCGTGCTGGTTATGAACGTCAGCAGGATACCCTCTTCATCCGCACGATGCACAATATCGACTGTGTCGAACAGGAATACAGCGATATTCTTTACGAGGAGGACAGGGAGAATTGAACGAACCGCCGTGTGAAGATTCAAGGGTAGCGACGGTATCCACCATCGAATAAGTTTCATCAACGAAGCACCTCATGTCAATGACACCTAAACAACAGCGCGCTGTGTCGATAATCGCGACAGTGCTCAAGTGTCTGCTCGGTGTTTTCTTCATCGTGTCGGCGTTGTCGAAGTTCGTCTCTATCGACAATTTTAATATCTACATTTTCAGCTTCGGCATACTCTCGTTCCGCCTTGCCGTCATCATAGGATGGCTGGCGGTATCGACCGAGTTGCTTCTCGGCGTGGCGTTGCTCCTCAACAGGCATCATCGGCTCGTGTCGCTTTTGTGCATACTGATGCTGATTGCGTTCAGCCTTTTCCTTGTCTATGCTTGGTTTGTCGGACGAACCGACAGCTGCCACTGTATGGGCGACCTGCTGCCCTTCGACCCGTTGCGCTCGGTAATGAAGAACGCCGTGCTGCTGCTGTTTGCCCTTTTCATCTGGCGTTATGCCGATGCCGAATGGCGTCCGCGTTGGTGGTTGGTGTTGCCGCTGGTTATACTAGCTCAGGCTTTCATCGTGATATGCGGCTTCAGAGGCGTGATACGGATGAACTTCTTCGACCTCCAGTATTCCAGCACCCTAATGGCTTTGATGGCTGCGGTGGCGGTGCTGGCGACGTTCAAGTTCTCCAAGCGGCTCTGGGTTGAGATTCTTATGTGTCTTGTGCCATACGTGTCGGTGTTTATTCTCTGCACGGCGGCTTGTCTGGCTCCGGTGCGTGGCACCATCCCTGTCAACGGCGAACTGCTCGACTCCACCATAAGTGCCGAAGGACCGCTTGGCTACAGGAACCTGACCGAAGGCCACAAGGTGCTCTGCTTCTACAGCAAGGGCTGCCAGTACTGCAAACGTACCTCTGAAACCCTTTCGATGATTCAAAAGCGTCACGACCTCCCGTCGGAGGCTTTCGTGACTGCCTTCCCGACTGATACCGTGCACGGCCTCGAACGCTTCTACGACAGCCCCTACGCTGAGCGTTTCTCCATTTCGGCTGTTCCTGCCGACGACTTCCTGCGCATCACCTACGGCAATGCCCCGCTGGTGGTGCTGCTCGACGACGGCGTTGTGGTCGATACCTACGGCAGCGGCTATATCTCGGAGTCGAAGATTGTCGATTTCCTGACCCGTTAAAAAGAATACTAAGCTATGAGAAAGATACTTATCCCGTTGGCAGTTGTCGCCCTCCTTGCCTTTTCGTCCTGCTCGCGCCGATGCCACTGCACTGGCTACGACGGCTCGCACACCTACTACACCGACGAGCAACTCAAGGAACTCGACAAGACCTGCGTGGGGATGGAAACCTACATGGACGGCCTGTACTACTCCATCTGCGAGTATGACTTAACGGATTATTAAGTGCGTGCTCGCACCATTTGGTTTTAAGCTGTAAGCTTTAAGTTTTATGTGGCGTACTTTGTGTACGCTATTTTTTTGTGGAGGAGTCTCCCCCCACTGGGAGTGTGGGGTTAATCGGATGGTGTGCTTTCAGCGCACGGTGATTAGCGGTTATCGGTTGGCCACTAACAAATTCACGCAATAACGCAATCGCAATTCTGCTCAGCGGTTATCTTCTCAGCAGTTTTTTGACTATTCTGCTTACCAGCGCTCGCTCGTTATACGCTATCAGCGCGGCGAACAGAGCCAGCAGCGCGGTGTTTACCACCAGTCGCCATGCGGTCGATTCTATCGGCAACAGCTGCATGGCTGCGAAGAGCAGCATCGCGGCGGCGAAATAACCGAATATCGGTTTCAGCTTGTATGGTATCGGGTTGTGGTGCTGACCGATGAAATACGAAAGCACCATACAGATGCCGTAACCCACGAATCCTCCCCATGCACAAGCCATGTAGCCGTACTTCGGAACGAACACGATGTTTACGGCCAGCAGCGCCACACATCCTATCGCCGACATCACAGCACCCCACCACGTCTTGCCGATAAGCTTGTACCAGAACGACAGGTTGAAGTAGATGCCCATGAATATCTCGGCCATCATCACGATAGGCACCGCACGCAGACCTTCCCAGTAGTCGGACTTGATAATATATCGCAGGATGTCCATGTAGGCCACCACCGCCAGGAAGGCAAACAGGGTGAACATCACGAAGTATTTCATCACCACCGCCTGGCTCTCTTTGCTCTCCTTGCCGCCACCCGCGCCGAACACAAACGGCTCGTAGGCGTAGCGGAACGCCTGGGTTATCATCGCCATTATCATTGCAATCTTCACGCAGGCGCCATAGATGCCCAGCTGCACGTCGCCCTTCTGACCAGGCACCAGAAAGCGGAAGCATATCTTGTCGGCCACCTGGTTGAGTATGCCCATAAGTCCGAGCAGCAGCAACGGCCAGGTGTATTTCAGCATCTCCTTCAGCATCTTCACATCTACGCCGAAACGCAGGTTGCGCAGTTCGGGCAAAAAGCCTAGCGTGACGGCGGCGGTGCATATAAGGTTGATCACAAATACATATCCCACCTGATAGTCGGGTCGGTACCAGCCCATCATCTCGGGATGCGACGCAGCCAGCGACGGTGCGGCCAGGAAGATGAACAAGTTCAACCCGATGTTGCAGAAGATGAACGCCAGCTTCAGGAAGGCAAACTTCCACGCCTTGCCCGCATAGCGCAGCTGTGCGAAGAGGATGGACTGGAAGGCGTCGATGGCTACCACACACGCCATGATTTCTATATATTCAGGATGGGCGGTGTAGTCGAGAGCGTTGGCTATGGGGTGGATGAAGATGAAGCATATCGCCACGAACAGGGCCGCCACGATGCCCACAGCCGAGAGAGCCGTCGAGAACACCCGACGGGCGTCGTGTTCTTTCTTGTTGGCGAAGTAGAAGAAAGTCGTCTCCATGCCGAAGGTCAGCAGCACCAGCAGCAGAGCTGTATAGGCGTAGATGTTCGTCACCACGCCGTAACCGCCCGAGGCTGCTGCAATCTTGTAGGTGTAGAGTGGGACCAGCAGGTAGTTCAGAAATCGACCCACGATGCTGCTCAATCCATATATGACCGAGTCGGAAAGAAGCCTTTTTAGAGAGTTGTTTGCCATAATAGAAATAAACGTTGGTTGCTGTGAAATATTATTTTCGTACCTTTGCAACGTGAAACGGCTTATGCGAAATATAATCCTTTTGCAGTGTATATTGCTGACTCTTACGCTCTCGTCGTGCGGTCGCAGCTATGTCGCCAACGAGGTTAACATCATTCCCGAGCCGGTGTCGGTGACCACCAAGGCGCGCTCGTTCACGCTCTCGAACAACACCAAGATCTGTTTCTCAAACCTCGGACAGAACAGCAAGACGGCCCGCTATATCACCAAATCTCTCCGCCAGCTGCATTTCCACTTGAAGCTTTCGGGCAAGGAACAGTTTAACTCCATCGTGTTTACAATCAACGACTCGGTCGATGAGGTGCTCGGAGACGAGGGCTATGTGCTCGAAATACGCCCTTCGGGCATACTTGTCTCCGCCAACACCGAGACGGGTCTCTTCTACGGCTATCAGTCGCTTGTGCAGATGCTCCCCGAGGATATCTACAATGTGCGCTACTCAAAGGTCACTCTTCCTGAGTGTACTGTTACCGACTATCCCCGTTTTGCCTGGCGCGGATGCCATCTGGACGTGTCGCGACATTTCTTCCCGGTCAAGTACATCAAGCGTATGCTTGACATCATGGCTGCCTACAAGATGAACAAGTTCCATTGGCATCTGACCGACGACCATGGTTGGCGTCTCGAGAGCCAGCGGTACCCGTTGCTCAACAGCGTCGGTTCGTGGCGAGGAGACCGTGGCGATGTCTCATGGATGGACGCCGAGCCGCCTGTTGCGGGTGAGGCGCAGTCGTACGGCGGCTTCTACACGCATGACGATGTCGAGGAGGTGGTCAGTTATGCGGCTCAGTTGCATATCGATGTCATACCGGAGATTGACCTTCCCGGACATGCCAGCGCACTCTTGGCCGCCTACCCTAATATGGCGTGCAGCCACGAATCGGATTTTGCCGTTCAGACAGGTCCTTACTGGCCTCCCAAGGCTGTGCTTTGCGCCGGCAACGACAGCCTGATGCCTTTCCTCTTCGGACTCCTGGACGAGGTGGTGTCGATGTTCCCTGGCGAATATATCCACATTGGGGGCAATGAAGTCTTTTTTGACGAGTGGGAACTCTGCCCACGTTGTCAGGCCCGCATGCGGAACCTACACCTTGACAGCGAAGCGCAGTTGCAGCAGTGGATTGCTGCCCAGCTGAGCGCATATCTGGATTCGTTGGGGCGTCATGCCGTCGTTTGGGACGAGGTGGCTGAGGCTCCTTTGTCGGACGACGCCATAGTCATGGCTTGGCGTGACCAGCAGTGCGGTATCGACGCCGCTGCGGCAGGACGCAAGGTGGTTATGACTCCGTCTGATTTCTGTTCGTTCGACTACTATCAGGCTAACCCGAAATATCAGCCGCAGGCAATCGGACAGCCGGTCACTCTTGCGAAGGTCTATTCGTTCGACCCATTGCCGAAAGAACACGCGGCTGTGCCGCAGTCGTCGGTTGTTGGTGGACAATGCGAACTGTGGACCGAGTATGTCAGCAAATGGTCGCAGGCGGAATATATGCTGCTGCCACGCCTTTGCGCTATGTCGGAGGATTTATGGACACCATCTCATCGCAAGGATTGGACTCGTTTCCGTTCAAAGGTGGAACGCCACAAACTTCGTTTCGCCGCTCTCGACTACAACTACTGCGAGGGCTCGTTCAAACCTTTGGTCAAGATGTCACGCCATCAGGGCGACAGCTTTACGGTCACCGTCTCGTCGGAGATTGACGGCACATACGTCTATTATACTATAGACGGCTCCATGCCTACGCTCGAATCGCCCACATACGTCGAGCCGCTGGTGCTGAAAGAGGGAACGATGCTGCGCCTGCGCTCGGTGTTTAACGGTCTTCCACAGGAGGAAGTGTATGATTATGTGATAAAATAGTGGGTGCTGGCCGCACGGGCGATAATAGCAGACGAGTACCTTTTAAACATTTAAACCCTTAAACCTTTCAAACCCTCTGAACCTTTCAAGACTTCAAACATATCAACGTATCAACGTAAAACCTATCAACATCTCGCTCATATCCCAAATACGTGATTCGCGTGACATCACGTTGCCTCAGCTGAAAGAGCTGCTCACCACCGCCGATGAGTCGCTTATAAAAAGCCTCTCAGCACAGGCTCGCGAAGTGGCCGACTCTGTCTATGGTAAGAAGGTGTTCATACGCGGCCTTATAGAGATATCGAGCCACTGCAAGAACGACTGCCTCTACTGCGGGTTGCGTCGCAGCCAGAAAAGCGCTGTGCGCTACCGACTCACCGACGAGCAGATACTCGACTGCTGCGAGAAGGGCTACCGTCTCGGCTTCCGTACCTTCGTGATGCAGGGCGGCGAGGATGCCTGGTTCGACGACGAGCGGATGGTGCGCATTGTCTCCGAGGTGCGCCGTCGCTATCCAGACTGTGCCATTACGCTCTCACTAGGCGAGCGCTCGGACGAGAGCTACCGACGTCTTTTCGACGCAGGTGCCAACCGCTATCTGCTGAGACATGAGACCGCCGACAAAGAACATTATGAAAAACTCCACCCGGCCGATATGTCGTTCGACAACCGTATGCATTGCCTCGAAACGCTGAAGCGTATCGGCTATCAGGTGGGCTGCGGTTTTATGGTGGGTTCGCCCTTCCAGACGGTGGAGACGCTCTATAAAGACCTTCAGTTCATACGTTCGTTTCAGCCCCACATGGTGGGTATAGGTCCGTTTATACCGGCGCACGACACCCCCTTTGCCAATCAGCCGCAGGGCAGCGTGGGAACCACTTTGAGGCTGCTGTCGATTATAAGGCTGCTGCATCCACATGTACTTTTGCCCGCCACTACGGCGCTGGGCACGCTGCATCCGATGGGGCGGGAGAGAGGCATATTAGCTGGAGCCAACGTGGTGATGCCGAACCTCTCGCCTACCGAGCACCGCAAGGACTATGCCATCTACGACAACAAGATATGTACCGGCGACGAGGCCGCCGAGTGCCGCAACTGCACCGAATACCGCATGCGCGCGATAGGCTATGAGACGGTGGTGTCGCGTGGCGACTACAAGTCATGAACATTCGGCGG
This sequence comes from Bacteroidales bacterium, assembly GCA_017616895.1. GTDB lineage: Bacteria > Bacteroidota > Bacteroidia > Bacteroidales > P3 > Colimorpha. The sequence continues at coordinate 171,205 of JAFZXE010000019.1, read as the reverse complement.
TTGAATAATTTTGCCGCTCGATGGTTTCAGCCCCTGTTTTCTATGTATTTTTGCATCGTCTGAGTCACACACCATAGTCAGACTTAACGTGAACTAATTGTATAACTAAAAACTCAAAAAGATGAAAAAGTTAATTGTTGCATTGGTTGCAATATTCGCATTTAGTGCTTCAGCAATAGCACAAAGTGCCGGGGACTTCTCTCTTGGCTTGAGGTTAGGAGACTCATGGCACACTGGAAGGTATAATGGAAACACCTATAGCGACTGGGGGTTCAATGCCGAACTGTCGGCGGTGTATTTCCTCTCCGATGCCAACAGGATTGAAGCCGAGCTGGGTTGGTCCGACTATAGCGGAAGGGCATACGGCTATAACTACACAAACGGTTACCTCCATGCAGCTGCAAGCTACCAGTGGTATTGGAATATAATCGCTGGCTTGGGCTGGTTTGTAGGTCCTGCGGCAAATCTTGGCGTCTGGATTTACGATGCCCACTATTCGGGTACGGGTTATCATACAAGCGATGCGGCATTCATTCTGGGTTTGGGCGCGCAGGCTGGAATAGAATATGACTTTGATTTCCCGCTGCAGCTGGCTCTCGACACTCGTCCGTGCCTCAACTTCGGCATTCCCGGCGACCTGACCGGAGGTGTGTTCTTCTGGCCTTCGTGGTTTAACTTCAGCATACGCTATCGTTTCTAACGATTGCACATAAATCAAAACGAGAGGCATTGCTGTTTGCGGTGCCTCTCGTGTTTTATTCTGTTTTAGACAACGGCTATTCCGTTATCTCCTGTATCATTGCTATGGCCTGACTGATGCTCGTCACATCTTCACATACCATCGACAGACGCACCGTGCTTTCTTTCAAGTGGACGGTCTTTGGATTCGACTGCGCATAGCGTATAATCTTCATGAAGTCCTCTGATTTGAAGAATTGGCTTTCTTGGTCGGACACGAAGTGGCATATCATCTTGTCCTGCTTCAGCACCAACTTCTCTATGCCAAACTGCTGTGCCATACGGCGTAACCGCACTGTCGCTATCAGCTCTTTGGTGGGGTCGGGGAGGGGACCGAAGCGGTCTTCCAGCCGTCGGCTGTAGGCTTCCAGCTCGTCGTCGCTCACCAGCGAGTTGAGCTCTTTGTACAGCACCAGGCGCTCTCCTATGTTGGTGACATACTCGTCGGGCAGCAGCACCTCGAGATCGGTCTCTATGGTGCACTCCTTCACATAGTCGCCTGTTTCCTCTGCCTCTTGGGCGAACAGCTCCTTGAACTCTGTCTCTTTGAGTTCTTGTATCGCCTCGTTGAGTATCTTGTGGTACATGTCGTAGCCTATCTCGCTGATAAATCCCGACTGTTCGGCTCCCAGTATGTTGCCAGCTCCGCGTATGTCGAGGTCTCGCATTGCGAGGTTGAACCCGCTGCCGATGGCAGAGAATTCCTCGATGGCCTTGAGTCGCTTCTGTGCATCGGGTGTAAGCACCGTAAACGACGGCACCATCATATAGCAGAACGCCTTTCGGTTAGAGCGGCCAACGCGTCCTCGTATCTGATGTAGGTCGCTCAACCCAAAGTTCTGTGCATTGTTGACTATCATCGTGTTGGCGTTTGGTATGTCAAGACCGTTCTCCACGATGGTGGTAGCCACCAGCACGTCGATTTCTCCCGACAGGAAACGCATCAGGATTTCTTCCGTCTGCTTGCCTTCCATCTGTCCGTGTGCCATCGCCACCACGGCGTCGGGCACAAGTCTCTGCACCAACCCCGCCATCTCAGGAAGGTTCTCCACTCTGTTGCTCACGAAGAAGGTCTGGCCGCCTCTCGACATCTCAAACATTATAGCGTCGCGTATCACCTCTTCCGAGAAGGGACACAGCTCCGTCTCGACGGGTTGGCGGTTGGGCGGCGGTGTCTGTATGACACTCAGGTCGCGTGCTCCCATCAGCGAGAACTGCAGGGTGCGAGGTATCGGTGTGGCGGTGAGGGTGAGGCAGTCAACGTTGGCTTTCACCTGACGCAGCTTCTCTTTCATGCTCACGCCGAACTTCTGCTCCTCGTCTATGATAAGCAGTCCCAGGTCTTTGAACTTCAGATTCTTGTTGGTGATAGCGTGGGTGCCGATAAGTATGTCTATCTTGCCCGCCGCAACATCGTCGTATATCTGTTTTTTCTCTTTCGCTGTGCGGAAACGATTGAGATAATCGACTCTAACCGGCAACCCTTTGAGTCGTTCGGAGAAGGTGTTGTAGTGTTGGAACGCAAGTATGGTGTTGGGCACCAGAACCGCCACCTGCTTCGAGTCGCAGCAGGCTTTGAAGGCGGCCCTTATAGCAACCTCGGTCTTTCCGAATCCCACGTCGCCGCACACCAGTCGGTCCATCGGAGCGCTCGACTCCATGTCCTTCTTCACCTCGTTGGTAGCTTTGAGTTGGTCGGGGGTGTCCTCGAACATAAACGACGCCTCCAGCTCGTTCTGCAGGTAGTTGTCGGCACTGAACGAAAATCCCGCCGAGGCCTTGCGTTTGGCATAGAGGGCGATTAGGTCTTTCGCTATGTCTTTGACCTGTTTCTTCGTCTTCTGCTTCAGCACCTGCCAACTGTTCGACCCCAGCCGGTTAAGTGTCGGCTCGGTGCCCTCCTTGCCCACATAGCGGCTTATCTTGTGGAGGCTGTGGATGCTGATATAGAGTGTGTCGTTGTTCTTGTAGATTATCCGTATGACCTCTTGAGTCCGTCCGTTCACCTCCATCTTCTCCAATCCGGCAAACCGTCCGACGCCATAGTCGATATGCGTCACATAGTCGCTAGGTTTGAGTTCGGTCAGATCCTTGATGGTCAAGGTCTCTCTTTGTTGCCGCATGTCGCGGACGGTGTATTTGTGGTAACGGTCGAAAATCTCGTGGTCGGTGAAGCAGAGCAGCCTTATGTCGTGGTCGATAAATCCTCGATGCAGAGGAATAGGCAGATAATCTACCGACAAAGGACGGCTTTCGTCCCCACTTGTCCCCGTCGCGGGAGTTTGGCTGAACACCTTCTCAAGCCTGCGTTGCTGAGATTCGGCGGTTATGGATATGCAGCAATGATACGACCGCTCGCCGTAGTCGGACAACATCCGCATCAGCATGTCGAACTGCTTGTTGATGGTTGGCTGCGGTTCGCAGTTCATCTTCACTTCGACCGACTTGCTGAAATACACGCTGTTTCCGCACTCCACCACCTTGCAGCGCAACAGCTCCTGTATAAACTCCTGCGACGGGGTGTAGAGGCTTTCGGGTTTCAGGTGTTCTATGGGCGATGTGCCTTCAAGCCGTTTGTACTCTTCGCCTGCGTGTATATATGCTTTGTCAACGGTCTCTATCGTGTAAAGCAGTCCTTGCGTCCACACCACGTCGTCCTGCCCCAGATAGTGCAGAAGCGACACCTTTTCTTCAACCACCTGTTTTGTGCTTTCAGCCGACCTTCCACGACTCAGGTTTGGCACTATCGATATCTTCTCATAGCGCTTCACCGACAGCTGGGTTACGGGGTCGAACGCACGGAGCGAATCCACAGAATCGTCGAAGAACTCTATTCGGTAAGGCGTCTCGTTGTCATACGAGAACACGTCGATTATTCCGCCTCGCACAGCATACTGTCCTGGTTCAACCACAAAGTCAACCCTCTCGAATTCGTATTCCCGCAGCACATCTATCATAAAGTCCATCGACAGCGCGGCGCCCTGCATCACCTGCATGGTGTTGCTGGTCAGTGTTTTTGACGAGACGACCTTTTCCGACAGCGCTTCGGGATAGGTGACCACCACCAGGTTGCGTCCTGCGTTGAGCTGTTTTATCACCTCGGAGCGCTGCAGCACGTTGGCGTTATCTACCTCCTCAATCTGATAAGGACGGCGATATGTGGTGGGGAAAAGCATCACACGCTTGTGGTCAATATCCGCCTCGGTGTCGCCAAGCAGCGTCTCTATGTCGTTCAGCAGATAGTAAGCCTCCTCTTTGCTTGACGCTATATGCAGATGGGTGCGGTATGGGTTGTCGCCGTGTATCAGTGCCGCAAGTACCGACGTGGCCGATCCCGCAGCACCCGACAAGTGCACTCGTGCCTGTCTCTCGTTCAACGCCTCCTTCAACTGGCTGACAACAGCCGACCCGCTATATAAATCTAATAAATCCATTGTTACAAATTGCAAAACTACTAATAATTCCACAATAAGACCGCCTCAATCCTCGTTTTTATTAAAACTGACCCACTTGCGAAACCAAACACTAACGCATTAATGCAACCAAACACTAACGCAATAACGCATTAACACAATAACGCAATCACACAATGACCACCATCCTTTGGGCAGACGACGAGATTGAACTCCTCAAGCCCCATATCCTTTTCCTCGAAGAGCGCGACTACAAGGTCGTGCCCGTCACCAGCGGCAACGAAGCCCTCGACGAACTCGCCGCTCAGGACATCGACATCGTCTTCCTCGACGAAAACATGCCCGGCCTCAGCGGTCTCGACACCCTATCCCAAATCAAGAACCGCTACCCATCCATCCCCGTCGTCATGATAACCAAAAGCGAGGAGGAGCACATCATGGACGAAGCCATCGGCAGCAAGATAAGCGACTACCTCATCAAGCCCGTCAACCCCAAGCAGATACTCCTCACCGTCAAGAAACACACCGAAGCCAAGCGCCTCACCAGCGAGAAGTCGTCGATGTCCTACCAGCAGCAGTTCCGCGAGATAGGTATGGAACTCGGCGGACGACTCGATGCGCAGGAGTGGGTCGAGCTCTACAAGAAGCTCGTCTATTGGGACCTCGAACTCGCCGACAATCAGGACGAGAACATCCACGATATCTTCCGCTCGCAGAAGTCGGAGGCGAACCATCAGTTCTGCCGCTGGTACGAGCGCAACTACGAAGACTGGCTTGCCGGGCGCGGCGAGAAACCCACGCTCTCGCCCATGGTGCTGCGCGAGCGCCTATTCCCTCTCCTCAAGGAAGAGCGTACCACCTTTATGATTGTCATCGACAACTTCCGCTACGACCAGTGGAAGTTCATCCAACCCGCCATAGAGAACTACCTGCGCGTTGACGACGACAGCATCTTCTTCAGCATACTCCCGACCACCACGCAGTTCGCGCGCAACGCCATGTTCGCCGGACTCATGCCCGCCGAGATTGAGAAGAAATACCCGCAATACTGGGTCAACGAAAACCAGGAAGGCCACAAGAATCAGTACGAGGACCAGCTCCTCGACGAGAACCTACGCCGCAACGGCCTCAACCTCCGCCACACCTACCACAAAGTCCTCAACGCACAATACGGCAAGCGCCTCGTCGAATCCATCCCCGACATGATGCAGAACCGTCTCAATGTCGTCATCTACAACTTCATCGACATGCTCTCCCACGCCAGCACCGAGAGCGACATCGTCCGCGAACTCGCCGGCAGCGAGCGATCCTACCGTTCGCTCACACTCTCCTGGCTTGAGCATTCGCCCCTCATGGATTTCCTCAAAGAACTCTCCGAGCGCGACGTGAACATCGTCATCACCACCGATCACGGCTCCACGATGGTCGAGCATCCCGTCAAGGTCAAGGGCGACACCTCCGTATCTGTCAACCTCCGCTACAAGCAGGGACGCCTCCTCGACTACAACCCCAAGGAAGTCTTCGAAGTGCGCGAGCCGCGCAACATCGCAATGCCCAAACTCTACGTCACCTCGCCCTACATCTTCGCCCGCGAAAGCGACTTCTTCGCCTACCCCAACAACTACAACCAATACGTCCAGTACTACACAGGCACCTTCCAGCATGGCGGCCTCTCAATGGAGGAAATCCTCATCCCCTTCATAACCCTCCGCCGCAAATAGTCCCAGCGACTTTGCAGCGACTTTGCAGTGGCTTTGATATGACTTTGACATGACTTTGATTAAAGGTTTGAGTAAATAGTCATGCCCGACACACCGCAAAGTCAAAATATACTCCGTATTACATCCACATAATAAGCACCGCCCAAATACAAAGCAAAAAAGCGGCAGATTGAATAATCCGCCGCTTTCAGTTTGATATTGTAACGAGATTACTCTATATTGAGTGCTCGCATGACCTCAGCGTCGTTCGTCAGCCATTTGCCGTTTTTGTAATGAGCGGGCTTGGTGTAAAGAGCTTCGCCTTTTGACGAATACCACGTCAGATAGAGGGTAAAATCAATGTCGTAATTGCTGTTCACCCAATTAAAACTGCTACCGTGGTTGTTGTTCTCTGTTGATGGCGTCCAGTTGCATGCAACCATGAGTTCGTCAACATCAATGTTGTCGTCATCATAGAATGCAATCCGATAGGTGGCTGTAAGATTGTACAGAGTGTAGTTTATGCCAGTGTAGTACAACGGGCAGTCCGAGTTCACCACATCCTCCTTGGTCGCGCTCGTATAATAAGTGGTCGTAGCGTTGCCGTCCATTATTTTAAAATAAATGTCGGGCTTACCCGCAACGTCCCACGAGCCGCCGCTGCTTGGTGCAGCGGGGAATTCACGAAGTGTAAGGCTGGTGATTTTCACCTGGGTGTAGGTCGTAGTTCCGCCACCACCGCCAGGATTGTCTCCACCGCCGCCGGGAGCTGTGATAGTCACCGACTTGGAGGCATAGTCGCTCAATCCGTCGTAGTTCGTCACCTTAAGGCTGATAGTGTAGGTGCCGGCTCTCGAATAGGTGTGGCTCGACTGGTAACCTGTTTCCGACGTTCCGTCACCCCAGTCCCAAACGCGGTCGGTGACGTCATACGACGAGTTGTCGGTCACATAGACGGTGTAGCTGTTGTAGGCCGACACCTCTACCGTGAACGATGCTGTCGGCGGCGTGGGTACATACGTGTCTTTCTTGCACGAGCTGAACGCCAATGCCGCAAGCCCTGCAACAAACAAAACAATTGCTGTTCGTTTCATATTCTATAACCCTGATACGTGTCGGGCGCAACCTTTGTTTTGTCGCTGGCCGGCGACTTTTTCACTCCGCGAAAGAAAGTGGAGCCAATCCAATCACACCCTATTCTTTGTGTGAGGGCTTCGACTCCCTGTAAGGTAAAATAAAGTTGTAACGAATTGCTCCACAAATTGACGTATAGCATGATGCATATACACCAAAGAAGCATGACATTACTTTATCCTTGACCTTACTTAGTGAGTTGTCGAAGTTCACACAATCAGAATAAAGCGTGAAATGCGCTTTCTAACGGCAAACCATTCTCTCGCGGTTTGCGTTTGCAAAGATAGACATTATTTCCAAACTTTACAAATAATTCCCCAAAAAAGAGGATTTAACCAATACACAAAACTCTCCGCAATACCATAGGAAATGGAGTCGCGGCAGCAAATACGCACAAAATTGTCGAATTTATAATACAGTTTTGACTAAAAACTGTACTTTTTATGAGGCAGTTTTTGCTGTTATTTCTTCCAATCTTCGGACGAAAAAGTCTGGCGTGACACCTCAGCGCCGTCTTCGAGTTGATAGACGAACGAGAGTTTGGCGTCAAGTTGTTTCAGAAGCATCAGCGTCTCTTTGCCGTTGTCGTTCGAACTCAAGGTGTTGAGCGACATACGGCTCTCTTCGGCTGCATGAACCCTTATCGCCGCCATCATCAGCTCGTCGTCGAGCGAGCGGCTCGTGATGCCCACCATCGTACAGTGGAACGCCACTTCGTTGGCCGACTTGTCGTAACGGAGGCTGTCTATCCTCGTCAGCTCGCTCATCCGCACGGGGCAGCTCTGGTTATACTGATCGACGGCGGTGCGCAGCGAATGTTCGGCCGCCTGCCGACAAGAAACGAACAGCAACAACGCTAACAAGGGAAATAGATATTTGTATTGCATGATGTGTGAGTGTTGGATGTTGATATGTTGATAAGTGGATATGTGGGATGTTTATATAAAACGGTCACTAATCGCCCTGTGCGGGCACACACTTAAAACTTACAGCTTAAAACTTAAAACTTAAAATTCAAACCCATACAGTTCTTCGCCTTTGACATTCTCGAAGCGGTAACGGATAGTGACGCCGTTGTCGCGGTATATGCGCATAGCGGGGTTGGTCTCGAGGTCGGCGGCGATGCTGGTTTGAAGCCCTTCGAGCAGCGAGCGGTCAACGCTTTCGGGCGTGATGTCCTCGCCCCCGATGCGGAACACGTATGTGACCGCCGTCTCCTCGTCCGACAGCGTCACCGACTGCATCGTGATGCCTTGCGCAATCTCCATCGGGCAGGCCGCGTTGGAGTTGCGCACGTCGCGGCGTATGAACTCCATCGTGGCCGATTCGCCGTCTGTCTCGGCGACGCCGTCGGGGTCGATGTCGAAGCACTTCACCTGCCGTCCGTCGGCATATTGCAGCACCAGCGAGAGGTCGCAGTCGGCTTGTTTCAGTATGCGTTCAAACTGCGGGTCGTCCTTAAGTCCTTGAGCCAGAAGCGCCGACACCTGCCGCTCGTCCAACCCCTCGAGGTTTGCCTCGACCACATCTTTCATCCACTCCTCCTCGTAGATGCCGAACAAAGTAACGTAATAGGTCACCACCTGTCTCTCCAACTGCTCTGTGCGAGCACGCACCCCTGTCCGGGCACGCACCACTATGCTGTCGAGCCGCATCCCGTCGGTGATGGTGATAGGACAGCGTTTGTTCGCATGACGGACGATTTTCTCCAACTCCGTCTCATGATGGCAAGACGAGAACAGCATCGTCGCTGCCAAAAGAATAATAGTAAATAATATGTTCCTTTTCATATTCATAAAATGTGACCTGTGATGTGTGACCTGTGAATTGTGAATTGTGACGTGTGAATTGTGAATTGACAAATGACTGCGCCAGCCACTTAAAACTTACAGCTTAAAACTTAAAGCTCACTCGCACCCCTTCATTGTTAGCGATATTCTGTGTCGGCGAAGATCGACTTCGAGCACCTTGACCTTTACGTGCTGGTGCAGATGTACCACCTCCGACGGGTCGTTCACCCTGCGGTTGGCCAGCTGGCTGATGTGCACCAAGCCGTCCTGATGCACGCCCACATCGACGAAGGCACCGAACGCGGTGATGTTGGTCACGATGCCCGGCAGCACCATCCCTTCGCGCAGGTCCTCTATCTTCGACACGTTCTTGTCGAACTCGAACACCTCGAACTTCGCCCTCGGGTCGAGGCCGGGCTTGTCGAGTTCTTTCATGATGTCCTGCAGGGTGGGCAAACCGCAGTCGTCGCTCACGAACTGGTTGATGTCAACCTTGCCGCGAGCCTCTTTGCTATCTACTAGCGTCTGCACGTCGCATCCCACCGACTTCGCCATCCTCTCTACCAAAGCGTAGCGTTCGGGATGCACCGCGCTGTGGTCGAGCGGGTTGGCCGACTCTCTCACTCTTAGAAATCCGGCGCTCTGCTCGAAGGCTTTGGCGCCCAAGCGCTCCACTTTCAGCAAGTCCTCGCGGCAGGAGAACGCCCCTTCGCGGTTGCGGTAGCGCACTATGTTGTCCGCCAACGCCGGACCTATGCCGCTCACGTATGATAGCAGTTCGCGCGAGGCGGTGTTCAGCTCCACGCCCACGCTGTTGACGCAGCTCATCACCACGTCGTCCAAGCTGCTTTGCAGCATCTTCTGATCCACATCGTGCTGATATTGTCCCACGCCGATGGACTTGGGGTCGATCTTCACCAGCTCAGAGAGCGGGTCCATCAGGCGGCGTCCTATCGACACCGCACCGCGCACAGTCACGTCGTAGTCGGGAAACTCGCGCCGCGCTACGTCCGATGCACTATATACGCTCGCGCCGTTCTCGCTCACCACCACAGCCACCACCTTCGTCTTGAAGAGGCAGCGCTGCACCACCTCCTCCGTCTCGCGTCCGGCTGTGCCGTTGCCAATCGCGATTGCCTCGATGTGGAAGGCCTCGACGAGAGCTTCGAGTTTGTTTATCGCCGCCCGCTCCTCGCGTACCGAGGTGAACGGATATATCGTCTCGTTGTGCAGCAGCTGACCCTGCGCGTCGAGGCATACGGTCTTGCATCCCGTGCGGAAACCCGGGTCGATGGCCAATATGCGTTTCTGTCCCAGCGGCGGCGCCAGCAGCAGCTGTTTCAGGTTCTCGGCAAACACCTTTATCGCCTCCTTGTCGGCCCGTTCTTTGAGCATCGAGCGGTATTCGTTTTCTATCGAAGGCTCTATCAGCCGCTTGTATCCGTCCTTCACGGCCATCCGCACCTGCTCGGCAGCCTCCGTGCGGTTTTTCACATAATGCCGCTCTATCGACTCGCACACCTCGTCGGCGTTGCTCGGCAACACATGAACTCTGAGGAAACCCTCGTCCTCTCCGCGAAACATGGCGAGAATGCGGTGCGACGGTGCCCGCATCGCGGCTTCGCTCCAGTCAAACCACGACTCGAACTTGTGTCCCTCGTCCTCTTTGCCCTTCACCACTTTCGACGAGAGCTGCGCTGTGCGGCGGAACATGTTGCGCACCACGTTGCGTGTGCCCGCGTTCTCGCTCACCGTCTCGGCTATGATGTCGCGAGCGCCGGCGAGGGCGTCCTCGACGCTTTCCACCCCACGTTCGCTGCTGAGGTAAGGCTTGGCCAAGTTCTCCAGCGGAGTGTCGGGTTGTCTCATCAAAGCCTGAGCCAGCGGTTCCAGCCCTTTCTCCTTGGCTATCATCGCACGCGTGCGGCGTTTGGGCTTATAGGGGAGGTAGAGGTCTTCGAGTTCCTGGAGCGATTCGGCCTTTTCGATTTGCGCCCGCAGTTCGTCGGTCAGTTTCCCCTGCCCGTCGATGGATTCGAGTATCGACTCGCGACGTTTGTCGATCTCTTTCAGTTTAAGCAAAGCGTCGCGTATGGCTGCAATCTGCACCTCGTCGAGCGACCCCGTCGCCTCCTTGCGGTAGCGGGCGATGAACGGGATGGTGGCACCCTCTTCAAGCAGCGCGATGGTGCGTCCCACCTGTTGCACAGACAGGTTCAGTTTCAGAGCGATAATATCGGCATAGTTCGTCATATTGCTATTTTCATTTTTCGTACAAGAGTGAGAGCAAAGATACTAAAATAGTTTCATGTTGTAAGTTTTAGTTTTAAGCGGTCGGTTTATTTCTGGGAGTTGGTACGGCGTTGGTAGGGCGTTGAAGCGGTTAATTGTTCAGGATTAATGGTTTACGATTGAGGGACTGGTTTTAAGTCTTGAAATCCAGACGGTTGGCACCTAATGGATGAATGTCGAATTCCGATGCAAAGATACGCCCGCCCCATTGCGGTTTACGAATAAAACCACAAAAATATTTTTACACATCCCCCAACCCACTGACAACCAACCTTAAACCCGCAGCTCCGATGCACACCAAATCACTTAAAACTTAAAACATACAAAAGAAACTCCCAAGAAACTCCGAATAAACTCCGAATAAACTCCCAGCTTCAACATTCAAAATTCGAAATTCAAAATTATTAAAACCTCCCAATCTTATCTCCATCGTCCCGTTTAAGAATTAATATTCTGAAAAACAGTAATATGGCTTATCATTCGCAAGTTTGCCGTTGCACAGTTGCAGTTCCAAGTGAAATTTCCCCTTAAGGCAAACCTAACTGCAACGGTGGGGGCTTAGTTTGTTGGTTTATAGGTGGTAAGGTACCGTTGCAGTAGTCGAAATCCACCTCTAAAAGGGCTAAAATTGGGCAAAAAACAGGTGTTTTTATGCCGAAAAACGGTCAAAAAAGCAGAAAAAACTCTAAAAAAAGAACAAAAAGCCGACAACCAAATCAGGAAAAATTTTGCAAATATTGACTGCCTATCACGTTGTTTTTTGCAAAAACCATCCGGTTTTGGTGTCGAATGGCTGAAATTTTGGAAGACGTATTTGCTTTCGAAGTGGGTTGAAAAGTGTTAAAAGTAGGTTTTGTGGTATCATTTTGTGGCTTTTTAGAGAGAAAAATGTGTGTTTTTGTCCCAATTTGAAGTTCAGAACTTGTGAATCAAGACATCTCGAAAATCGTCATCTTATTGATTACCCACATATTAAGCAAACGTTTTTACCGCCATCCGTTACAGTTACAGTTGTTACAGTTGTTTTTTGAGGTACTACGATTTCGCAATATTTTATTTAATTATCTATATATTAGTAAGTTATATATATTATAAAGAAAAAGTTGACACTCATTTTTTAACTGTAACAACTGTAACTGTAACGCAATCGATAGGTTGTCCATATCTATATAACTGATTTATTGCCTTGTAGGAGAAATTATCCCTATCAACCGTTCCAGTTCCAGTTGTTCCAGTTCGTTTTTTGAGGTGTTCCAATCTACTTATATAACATATAAATATTTATATATTAATTAGTTATATAGTATACAAAAGGAATATTGGCACACATTTTTTAATTGGAACAACTGGAACTGGAACACGTGTCATTAGTCAATAGTCAATAAGGATTTTTGATGTCGGGGGACTTGGTGCGTTACAGTTACAGTTGTTACAGTTCGAAATTTGCCCCTTCCCATAGAGGGTAAAAAACGATTTTGCTTGTTTTCCATCTTTTTGTATCTTTGCAAACCGTAAATAGAACGATAAGTATTAACCAAAATTACAACGATTGAGATAGATAAAAAACGATAATTAAATAATTTAGAAGCGTTTTTGCTTTTCTTTGTGAAGTCGGAATCGGCAAAATTCAATACTATCTACAAAAGAAAAGGGAACGCTCACGGATGCCGTGAGCTTTTCTTGTTGTAGATAAGGTTTTGCCGAACCGCGACTTCAAATAAGAAGCTCGCGGTTTTTTTTACATGCCTTTCGAATCGGCCAACCATATACACAGAATACAAACACAAATAATACAATCGTGAAAAGTTACCCCAATGAAAAACAAGGTCAGGATAGTTTCTATCTTGTTTACCTCCCAAACGTTGACTCCAGCCTTACTGAAGATCAGATTCTCAACGACTACACCGACGGAGTCGTCAATGGCAACATTTTGGAATTCAAATTGCAGATATCAAATCTCAACAACACATTGCTTCAGGCGATTAAGTATTTGTCCGTTATGAGAATCAAGGGCAAACCTGTGCCGAAAAACATACTTCTTGTATCTCTGAACGATGACAAGTGCTATCGGTATGATAGTAGCGACTACCTTGATGACATTCAGAAAGTTTATATCGGTGGAGCAAGTTCTAATAATAACTCTTTTGTTGGAAAGTCACCTTTGGAAACCATCGATCTGGACACACATTTAGGGCAAGCAAGAGTTGTTGCGTTGCTTCGCGAGAACAAGTACACAAAGATTGACATTGATGTGAATTGTATTGTCGGTTGGGCAGAGCATTTCTATCGAATAAACAAGTCGTTGAATGTGCGAAAGGAGGATTTTATCGGAGATGCAACAGGTCTCCATTCAACAATTGGTGAAATACGAAAACCTAATGTGTTCAAGGATTATATCAATCCATACAAAGGAGAAAGCAATGAGGCCTTTGGATACCTAATGGATAAACTGAACGACAATATTCAGAAAAAGAACCTCGGAACTTTCTACACACATGAACTTTACGCAGAAAAATCGTTGGAACTTGTGCGAGAGGCAATTAAGCGTGTGCCCCAAGGAAACGACTACATTATACTTGACAGATGTGCGGGAACGGGCAATCTTGAGTTACATCTGAACGAGGAAGAGCTTTCCCACACTATTCTTTCGACAATAGAATATTACGAGTATCGAGTTCTTGTAGAGCGACTCGGAGATAAAGTTAGACACATTATCCCTCCGGTTGAAACCAAAGACACCTTCAATAAAGGTATGGTTTTAGGTGCTGATGCGCTGACTCAGGAATATGTGGAGAATCCTATCATTCAGCAGTACCTAAATAATGACAAATGTACGGTTATACTGTTCGAAAATCCACCATATGCTGATACAACATCGACAGAGCACCAAAAAGCAAAAAAATCAAAAGAAGCATCTGTATGGAAAAAAAGTTGGGTTGTATCTCAGATGCGGGATGAAGTAAAAGGCACTACACTCAATGATTTGGGAAATGTGTTTATTTGGTCGGCTTTCAAATTTTATCTTAGGCAGGATACTGATAGCTATATTGTGTATTCTCCTGTGAAATATTGGAAGGCGCAAAAATTAGTCGACAAGAAATTTATGGGTGGTTTTGCATTTAATAGAAGACATTTCCACACAAATATCGATGCCTGTGTTTCGTGCATATATTGGAGCAATGAAAAAGACGACATAAAGGAGCTTTATTTGGATGCGTATGATATAGAGACAACCATACAAGCTGACAAAAAAGAGGAAAATATTGTTGGGGGTGGCAAATTGGCTGTAAAACGTATATATGAAAAATATAGCGGGAGATACTACGACAAACGAAAGTTTCATTCGTCTGCTAACGATGGTGTGCTATTGGGAAAAGACGGAAAAGAATGCGCAGGAGGGAAAAAAGTCACTCAAAAGCCAATGTATTCCAACGATATGGTTGGATATCTGGTTTGTCATAGCTCGGGATTTGATAATCCTGATAATATGTCAAGCCTACTTGTTGCTGGACGTTATGATGGTCATGGTTTCTACATCCACAAAGACAACTACCTTGAAAAACTCCCGATGTTTGCAGCGAGCAGATATGTAACATACAATCGTTATTGGACGGAACGGGCGAGAATTATGAAATCGGCTGATGGATATGTTAAGTTCGGAAAAGATGTAAAAAGCCACAAATGCGACGATTTCCTGTACAAATGCCTCTTGTTTACCGTTTTTGAAACGCAGAACCATTGTCGTGAGTTCGTTGGAAGCGACGAAAGAACCTACCGAAACCAATTCACTCTCGACACAACCAATGGTGATACACTTGCCGCAACCGACATAAAGAAGATGAAGATGAACGCCGACGAACAGGTTTTGGTCGGTTTATGGGAAAACATATTGAAAGAGGCAAAGAAGACAAAAGAGTATGACAAAAGGTGGAATTATGGCTTGTATCAGATAATAAACGAGCTGGATACAACATACGAGGACGCCAACGGTGTTACCCAATACAACTACACCCAACTGCACACTTATATCACAACACTCAAGCAGAAAGTCAAAGAATACTACCTGAAAGAGATTGTTCCCGTACTGTTCAAGTATGAGTTTTTGAAATAACTCCTACCGACTTTTCACGTTATTCGGTTCCTGTGACATGTTCCGTTGTGGCGGATTTGTAATCCGACACAAGCATCTTTTGGAATTTGTAATCCCGTTTTATTGTTCTAGGTATTATATGCTATCCTTGTCTTTCTCGGCTTCTGTTTTACGAATAATGCAGGTACATTTCTTGTCAGTATCGGCAAGATTTGTATCTTTGTATCGCGTTTTAATATGAATCATTGCCGATAGTATGGAATGAATCGGTGTGTCATAATAACTAATAGTTGAAGGTATGTCGAAATTGTTTACCGTATTATTTTTGTTTTGCGCTGTGGCTGGATGGGCGCAGCAGCCGCTGCTCACCACGCATTGGACGCAGGGTGACCCGTACAATATGCTATGTCCGGCCGATCCGCTGGAGGACTACAACCATTGTTATGCCGGTTGTCCGGCTGTCACGATGGGGCAGATAATCAATTATCTGAAAACGACGCAAGGCACTCGCTTTGACGATGGCGACGACTATTCCACAGGGAATTACTTTGGCCGGATGTTCAATATCGATGACGATTGGGAGGCTTACCAGTTCCCATCGTTCGAGCAGTTGAACATGCTGCTGGATTCGGCCGATGCCGCCTTTGTTCGCGGCGAGGAACTCACCGACTCGATGACGGCGGCTCTGGTTTTTGCTTGCGGTGTGGCGTGTAAGCAGGTCTATTCTGCATCGAGTTCGTACGGCTCGGGCACCTTCTATGTGGATCAGGCTTTTGCGGCATATCAGCGTTTCGGATTTAGCGAGTGCCAAATGTTTCGTGAACCCGACTCGGTGATGTACGCCACTTTAATCGCCAACCTGCAAGCCGGTTATCCTGCCCATCTGGCCGTTGAAAGTGCGGACGGAAGGTCCGGACACAACGTGGTGGTTGACGGCTATCGCGAGAGCGACGGCAAGTTTCATATCAACTTCGGCTGGGGAGGAAGCAGGGACAATTGGTACCCAATTCCCGATAGCAATGGTTTCTCGTACGGCTGGACGAAGATAGAGGGACTTATAGTGAATATCATTCCCACCACCCCGGCTGTGGGCATCGCCGACGTGTCACAAACTCCCCGCTCCAAGATTTCCATCTATCCCAACCCTACCACAGATGTCATCCATCTGAAGGGACTCACTTGTGAAACGGTGGATTACGCCATATTTAACGCGATGGGTCAAAAGGTGGCGGAAGGTTCGTCTGAGGGAATCGTCCCCGTTGCGCAACTGGGGAAGGGGATTTACCTGTTGCGAATAAAAGCTGACAAGCACATGGAGACAGCCAGATTCGTTGTGAGATGATTGTATCCTGATATTCGTCCTAATCGACGGGGCATAATGTTTTGCACTTCTCAATGAAAAGAATCTATGATTTTCTTGCCGGTATCGGCAAAGATTGAATCTTTGCATCGTGTTTTAATATAAAAACTTGCCGATAATTACGGATTTCTATAAATGACACATAGAATTTGAAGCCAAAATCTCATCTCTTCTGACTTCACGCTCCGAAAAATGGATTATTTTGCGTATTTCGTGCAGAAAAATGTATCGTAATTACAAAAATCTGCACAAAAAAGTGTTACTTACATAACCTTTCGTCAGGTATTTATTCTAACATGTGGTTTGTGGGATTTTTTGTAATTTTGCAGCGTTTTTGCAAACCATCGTTTTTATATATTGTACTGTAATGCAGAAGTTTTTTATAGCTACGTATCATTTTTTCAAGAAGCATCGGGCTTTGATGTGGGTCATCATGACGGTGAGTTTTGTGGTCTTCGTGGCTCTCGCCTCGCAGCTGAAATACGAGGAGGACGTCACCAAGCTGCTGCCGGAAACGGAGAAGTCGAAAAGCAGCCGTCTGGCATTCGGCCAGATGAGCATCAAGGACAAGATTTTCATCCAGATTGAACGGCAAAACGACAGTGTGACGCCCGAAGAGATGGCTCTCCTCTGCGACGAGCTTGTAGATAGCATCGTGGCTCCCGACTCGTGCGGCGGATTGATAAAACATATCCTCTACCGCATCGAGGACGACTGGATGGTGAACGGATTGGATTACGCTTTGGAGCACTTCCCGTCGCTGCTGCCAGAATCGGTGTATGCTGGCTTCGACTCGCTGCTGACGCCTGCCACACTCGGCGAGACGATGAGGCAGAACGCCGCCACCCTTGAGGAGGCCCCCGAAGGAACGCTGGCGAACGTGCTGCCCTACGACCCCGCAAACTTGCGCGAAGCGATGAAAGGGGCGCTGCCGCAACGCACGATGATGAACACCAAGACCATCGAGCGGCACTTCTTCTCGACCGACTCGTCGGTGGTTATCGCCTACCTGACGCCTAACATCGGCTCGTTTGACTCGAAAGAATGTGCCAAGATAGTAAAGAGGCTGGACAAATGTGTCAAGGAGTTCAACTCGGCTCACCCCGAAGCACAAGCCGTATTCCACGGGGCGTCGGTGCTGAGCGCGGGCAACTCGAACCGCATAAAGAAAGACATCGTGATAACCGTAGCGATATCGCTGCTGATTGTGCTGGTGGTGCTGCTGATATGCTACCGCACCCCTTCGACGATAGGGATGATTGTGGTGCCGCTGCTCTACGGTACAGCGATGGCGATGGCATGTGTGTTCCTGATAAAGGGGCGCATGTCGATTATGGCGCTGGGATTGGCGGCGCCGATACTGGGCATAGCGATGAGCTACATACTGCATGTGCTGACCCACTATAAGTACGTCCTCGACCCAGTCGAGGTGCTGCGGGAACAGGCAACACCGGTGGTGCTGAGCTGCCTGACGACCATAGGCGCTTTCGCGGGGTTGCTGTTCACCACGAGCGAGCTGCTGAAAGACTTCGGCATATTCGCCTCGATAGCGCTGGTTGGGACGACGCTCTTCGCGCTGATATTCATGCCGCAGTTCTTCAACGAAACCAAGCATACCTACAGCCCAAAGGCGTTCGCCCTGCTGGAGAAGTTCAACAGCTTCGCACCCGACCGCAAACCCTGGCTGGTGGGCGCAATAGCGCTGCTGAGCGTGGTGTGCATAGTGATATCGGTGAATCCGAAAACCAAGGTGCATTTCGACAACAACCTGCAGAACATAGGCTACCGCAGCGATATGGTGCGCCACTCGGAGACGATTTACAAGGATGTCATAAATCACGGCTACAACGTGAAATACTACGCCGCCGAGTCGAGCTCGTTCGACACAGCTCTGGCTATGAACAAAGCGATGCTGCCCAAGGTCGATTCGCTGTATGAGGCAGGTGCGATAGTGCAGTATAACGACATAGCGCGTATGGTGCTCACCAACGACGAGCAGCAGGCGAACATCGACCGCTGGAAAACCTACTGGAACGAGAACCGTGTGGCGCAGACGAGGCGCGATATAGGCAAGGCGGCAGCAGCCGAAGGGCTCGACGCCGAGATGTTCGAGCCGTTCTTCACCCTGGTGGAAGCCGACTATGAACCCGACCCCATCGCCGAGAGCGGCATAGTGCCCGACGAGCTGGCATGCAACTTTATGGAGAGAATCGCTCTCGACGGCCAGCAGGACAGCGCAAAATATCTGGTGTTCACTTCGGTGCTGACCGACGACTCGAACACCTACAAAGTGGCCGACGTGCTGACGGCGCAACCCGGCGTCATCGTGGCCGACCCGTTCTACTATACCGGCGACATGGTGAACATCGTACACTCGGACTTCAACATCATACTGCTTGTCTCGTCGATTTTCGTCATCGTGGTGCTGCTCATCTACTATCGCAGCGTAATGATGGCTCTGCTGGCCTTCCTGCCGATGTTCCTCAGCTGGTATATAGTGCAGGGCATTATGTCGATTTTCCATATCGACTTCAACTTGATAAACATCGTGCTTTCGAGTTTCATATTCGGAGTGGGCGTCGATTACTCGATATTCATCTCCAACGGACTCATCTCGTCGGAGCGCGGCAACGACACCACGCTGCTTTCCTACCACAAGACCGCCATCACCTTCTCGGCATTCATACTGGTGGTGGTGCTGAGTTCGCTTCTGCTGGCTGTCCACCCGACGCTGCACTCGGTCGGCCTCTGTGCGCTGATAGGTATGGTTTCGACGATATCGATATCGTACTGCCTGCAGCCGTTCCTGTTCCGTCAGCTGATGAAGGTGAATCTGTTCAGAAAAATAATACTCCGCGAGAAAGAAAACGACACCAAACGACACTAAAATAAAGGTTAACACGAAAAACTCAACATGAAAAAGACACTCGTACTGCTGCTGGCAGTTCTCACATTTCAATTCGCAACCACTTCTACTTCCTTCGCCCAAGGCGACAAGGCGCTCGACAAGATCGAATCGGTAGGCAAGAAACACTCCTCCATAACGGGCAGCCTCACCCAGGTGCGCACAACCGCAGCAAAGGCCAAGATAGATATGGCTGGCACGCTATACTATACCGACAAGACGCAGTTTGCCATCAACTATACCACTCCCGCAGGCAACCGCACCGTTATCAACGGACAGAACATGCTGCTGATAGCCAAAGGCAAGAACCAGAAGTTCAATCTGCCCAAAAGCCCTTCGATGCAGAAACTGGCCGACTTCCTGATTGATGCGATGGCGGGCCGAGTGAAGAAGATAGCTACCTCGAACAACGCCGACTACACGGTGAAGGAGGGCGGCGGCACCTATACCGTCGAGATGACCGCAAAGAAGAAAGCCGCCAAAGGTTTCGCGTCGATACGACTGGTTTATCGTCAGAGCGACTGCGTGATGACCGAGATGGAGACGGTGGATTTCAGCGGTGTGAGCAACCAGTATAAGATGACCGACATCAAGGTGAACACGGCCGTTGACGAGACAGCGTTTAAGTTTTAGTGACCGGTGATTAGTGACGGCTAACTGCTGACTGCCGACTGCTAATTGCCATGTGCGGGCACGCACCTAATCGCCCTGTCCGGGCACGGACCCCTGTGCGGGCAAGCATCCTAAATTCCTTTTTCTCGGCAGAACTGCTCGACCAATTCCAATAACTCCTCGCCAAAAGCGCGGAGTTTTATTTTTCCTATCCCGTTGACCTTCGAGAGCTCTCCCATCGAGCGAGGCAGCGTTTTAGCTATGCCGATCAGCGCCTTCTGAGTCAATATCTGATAAGCCCGCACGTCGGCTTCCTCGTATTTCTCACGACGCCAGGCGATGAGGCGCGGAAGTATCTCGGGATACTCCAAGTCGTAGAGGTTTGCACTCTCGTCGGCTTTGGGTTTCGTCTTGGTTTTGGTTTTCGTTTTAGTTTCCGGTTTCTCGTCTTTCAGCAGATAGTCGCACTTTGCTTTCTGATAGACTTCCACCGAATAGCCTTTCTCCATAACCCGCTTGAGGCAGGCGCACTTGAGGCCGATAATCGACGAGAACGTCTCAGCCATATCTTTGAACTTCGCTGCATGCTCTTTGTTGTCTATCTCCACATCCAAGAACGGCTCCATCGACTTTTGGGCGTCGGCGAGCTGGGCGTGGAAATAGGCGGCGGCTTTGCTTATCCGCTCAGCTATCATACCTTTCGCCTCTTCGGAAGAGGTCGCATCAGCTGTCATGCGGGATATCTGGTTGCGGAACTTGTCATAGACATCGTTCAGAGCGGCCAGGCGCGGCATCTGTTCGTTCCACCGTGTCACCGCTTTGGGCGCGATATTGGTGAGATAGGCGCGGTTGAACTGGTCGATACGGAGTGCTGTATCGTAGAGTTGCTTGACCGATAGCAGGTCGAAAAACATATCGACATAATAGTTGAACGCGTTGCTCTCATAGCGGCTGCGAGTCTCCTGCTCGGAAGGCTGCGCGTTGTTGAACGCCTCCACGTCGAGGTTGTCGAACGAGCAGGAGGAGGTGATGAGACTGCTCAGTACCAATCCCTCTAGCGAACGGCAACGGCTTAACGCCACATAGACCTGTCCGTAGGCGAAAGCGTCGGCTGCATCGACTATCACGTTATCGAAGGTGAGTCCCTGTGCTTTGTGAATCGTCACCGCCCAGGCCAACCGAAGCGGGTACTGGGTGAATGTGCCATCTACCGTCTGGCGGATGGACTTGTCGGCTGGATCGATGTCATACTTCACGTTCTCCCATTCCACTGGCTCTACTTCGATTGTCTCGTCCTCGCTTTCGACCACAACCTTGTTCTCCTCATCGTCGAACGAGCTCACCACTCCGATTTTGCCGTTATAATAGCGTCCGGAACCGCTGGGGTCGTTCTTCACAAACATCACCTGTGCGCCGACTTTCAACTTGAGCGTTTTCTCCGCAGGATAGGAGCCTTCGGGAAAGGTGCCAGTCACCGTAGCGTCAAACTGTCGCTCTCGAGAGTCGAGTTTCTCGAGGTTGCGTCGGTTCACCTGGTCGGCTTGCGCGTTGTGGGTGGTCAGACGGATAGGCATGGACTTCTGACCCTTGAAATAGTTTTCTATATCAGGAACGAAGCGGCTGTTGAGCAGCTGCAACGTATCGTTGTCGTATCGGTTGTCGCGCATCTGGTTGAGCAGCGAGAGGAAACGCTCGTCCTGCTGGCGGTAGATGGTGCGCAACTCAACGGTTATGTAGGAGAGTTTTTTGAATGCCTTGCTTTCGAAGAAGAACGGCGAGTTATAAACCCGTTTCAGGTAGGGTTCCTCGTCGGCGGTGACCACAGGCGGAAGCTGATGTATGTCGCCTATCAGCAGCAGCTGGACACCTCCGAAAGGACGGCTGTTGCGACGGTAGCGGCGCAGCGTGTTGTCGATAGAGTCGAGCAGGTCGGCCCTAACCATCGAAATCTCGTCGATGACCAGCACGTCGAGTGTGCGTATGATGTCGATACGCGATTTGCGCATCTGCTTCTTGCCTTCGGGCAGCTGGTACTCGGTTATCAGGTCTGTTACATCAGGCAGATATGGGCAAGGCGGCAGCTGGAAGAACGAATGAATGGTCACTCCGCCAGCGTTGATGGCGGCAACACCCGTAGGCGCCACCACCACATAGCGTTTGTTGAGAGTCGGCAACACGTGGCGCAGGAATGTGGTCTTGCCCGTTCCCGCCTTTCCCGTAAGAAATATGGACACACCTGTGTTGCGAAGATAACTCTCCGCAAGCTCTAACTGTGGATTGGTTTGATAAGACATTATTTCTATGTCAGCTTATGGGCACCCTGCGGTCGAGGCCGAAACTCATAGGCGACACCTTGAGCAGCGGGGCGAACTGAATTCGTTTCCACTCGTTGATGCGCACCTTGCGGAGCACCTCTTTCACCACATCTTCGTCGTAGCCTTCGGCGACTATCTCCTCCTGGCACATCTGTTCTTCGATATGCAGGTTCAGTATGGCGTCGAGCACCTCGTAGTCGGGCAGCGAGTCGGTGTCTTTCTGGTTGGGGCGCAGTTCGGCCGACGGAGCTTTGTCGATGGTGTGTTGCGGGATTATCTCACGCTCGCGGTTGATGTAGTTCGAGAGTTCGTAAACTTCGGTCTTGTAGAGGTCAGCGATGACACCGAGCGAGCCGCAGCTGTCGCCATAGAGGGTACCGTATCCCATCGCTGCCTCGCTCTTGTTGGTGGTGTTGAGCGCAAGGGCGCCGAACTTGTTGGCGTACGACATCACGAGCGTTCCGCGTATGCGTGCCTGCAGGTTTTCTTCGGTCACATCCTCGGCTCGATCGCCAAAGACGGGCGCCAGCGATTGTTTGAAGGCGTCGAACATGCCTTTGATTGGCACGATGTCGTAAGCGACACCCAGATTGTTAGCCAAATCCTCGGCATCCTTCACCGAGTGGTCGGTGGAATACTGCGAGGGCATTAAGAGTCCGTGGACATTCTCAGGACCTATCGCTTCGGCAGCCAGCGCACACACCAAAGCTGAGTCGATGCCGCCGGAAAGTCCCAGTACGGCACGTTTCTGACCGTTCTTCTCGAAATACTCCCGTATTCCCATTATGAGGGCTTTGTGAACCAAATCGACCGCTTCGGGCTTCTCGTCCTCACACTCTTCGAGCAGCTGCATATCGACGCTCTTCGACCACTCCTCGAAATAGGGGAACTGTGTCAGAAGTCCACCTGCGGCGTTCAAAGCGAGCGATCCGCCGGCAAAGAGATAGCTGCCTTCGCCGCCTATGCGGTTGACATACACCAGCGACGAATTGAGGTTCTCCACAATCTTGCGCATACGGTAGCGGGTGCGGTAGGGACGGTTGTAGTCGAACACGTTGCATCCGCAGCACACCACGATGTCGGGTTGCTCGATATTATGTTTGCTCAACTCTTTCAAATCCTCGTAGAAACCTATCGCTATGCGCTGTTCCTGAAACTGTATGAGCTGCACACCTTCGCCGCGAACGAAATATTTCTGCTCGTCGGGTGAGAGGTATTTCTTTGACACGATGGCGCGTATGGCGTTGTTCTGGACGAATACGATGGCGTTGCAAAGCCCACGATCCTGCAGCTGCAAAGGCATGCCAATCAGGAAAGCACGGTGTTCCGACTGAGCTATAAGCTCCTGCAGTACGGCTTGCGCCCGTTTCTGGATGTCGGTATAGCTTACCGAGCCGAAAAGCGGATAGCCACATAGCGTGCAGGCGGGAAAGACGGTCAGCAACGCCGACTTCGCCTCTGGACGATCCAGTTCTTCAAGTATCCACTTCAGGTTCTCTTCAGGATTATTAGTCGCAATATTGTGCTGTACGATATGAATGTTCATGGGAGGATTTGTTTTATGTTGATAGGTTGATAGGTTTTATGTTGATATGTTGTTGCTGGCTATTGACTGCTTAATATCTGTTGATATATTTTTAGTTGATATGTTTTTGCAGAATACTGACCGTTTAGTATCTGTTGATATGTTTTAGGCGGTCAGAATCGGTATCTCACACTCAGAGCGCCGCTGCCGCCGAGCCCCACCGCATCGGAGGCGCCGAGGATGTTGTAGCGTGGGAAGATGTCGATGGAAAACTGTATCGGGAAATCAAAATTATACTCAATTCCGAGCTGTGCGCCCACGCCGAGACCGAAATGATAGTCGCCGAAATACCACCCCATATTTATTCCAGGTCCCACATACCACGCCAGCCCTTTGACTATCTTCCAGTGGAAATGGAAAGCGGTGGATACGTTGAGATAGCCCCACTTGTCACACTGCGCCCAACCTAAATCAACCTCCAAGCGGTAGCGTCCCAATACTTTCTGCCATGTGACATCAAACTCACCCGAGCGGTCAGGTCCTGCACCCAGACGGAATCCGAAAGCATCTCCCGAACGCCGATTGCTGTCGGCTGTAGCTATGCTGTCGGTGTCTGTAATCCGGGTTGTGTCGGACACCTGCGCCGCCGCAAACGATGCCAGAAGGAACAAAACAATATATAATACAGCGACTTTCTTCACGTCGGTTGAACAATTTTACGTTTGCAAAAGTAATAAAAAACAGCCAATAAAACAAAGGTGCATTTATATGTGGCAAAAAAGAAAGGAGGTCAATCGTTAGTGATTTCCCTCCTTAGTGCCCGGAACAGGACTTGAACCTGCACTCCTTTCGGAACACGCACCTGAAACGTGCGCGTCTACCAATTCCGCCACCCGGGCAACTCTTCTTGGTAGTAAAAAAGCAACTTTTGCGTTGCTCTTTTGTGCCCAGGACAAGACTTGAACTTGCACCGCCCTACGGCGACTACCCCCTCAAAGTAGCGTGTCTACCAATTCCACCACCTGGGCTTCGCTTCTCTCGAAAGCGGTTGCAAAAGTACTACAATTTTTTATTACAGCAAAATAAATTTTTGATTTAATTTATAATTGGCTGTGTATTATTGTGTTGTTGGCGGGATGCAATAAAAAATTTTGTCAATTGAAAAAAACTGCATACTTTTGCACTCGATTTTGAAAGCAAAAATCGATGCCCTGGTGGCGGAATGGTAGACGCGGTAGACTCAAAATCTGCTGTCAGCAATGGCGTGGGGGTTCAAGTCCCCCCCGGGGTACAAAACGGTGGTCAAACGACCACCGTTTTATTATGACCACCAGTTAGTACCTCTTATTGCCGCAGATGGGCGTTTTGCCATAATTTTTCTCGCGATACAATAATTAGACAAGAGGGCCGTTTGATAACATTATGCAGACATTATGTGCCATAATGTGCATCGTTTTCCCAGTTTCGTTTTCATGGGTGAGTTGAGAGGGTGAAATTCTAGGGTAATTCTAGGGTAACTCTAGGATAATTCTATGTTAGTTCTAGGTTAAGGAGCAGTCAACTAGCAGTCAACTTCGACTCGGCTTCGACACACCTCCTACCTTTCTCCGAGTTGGCTTTGGCCTAACGCTGAGTTGGTTCAGGCCTGACTATGGGTCGGATTTGACCTGACTCAGGGTTGAAGTTGTCCTGAGCCTGAGTCGGCTCTGATATAACTCTGATTCAACTCTGTTCCGTCTTTGTCTCCAATTTCTGTTTTCATTTTAATGCCAATAGGGAATGTGGTTGGCCGATACAGGCAAGGCTGCTTTAGAGGATGCCTCCAACATTGGCCGCGAAGGTGAGAGGATTCCAATGATGATAATTAAGGGGGTGTTAAGGTGGGGATTTGTGATGATTTAAGTTATTGTAAAACAGGTGTGTGCGCGGTTGTTGAAATGTATTTTATATAGAATGGCTTGGGAGTGGGTTATTTTTTGTATTTTTGCAATCTAAATAATTAATGATATGAATAAAAAAATTGGATTGTTAGCAGTGATGGCGGCGGCAGTAATGTCGTTGACGGTTGTGTCGTGCTCGAAGGACAAGGTGATAGTCGGTTTCTGGCAACAGGCGTCCGACCACCTGTACTATACTGACTCTACGGGTGTGGAGGATATGAAGAACCTGACGGACAGTGCGGTGACGCTCTGTTTTATGGATAACGACTCGGTGTATCTGAGCTACGGTGAGAAGCATCCGCTGCTTAACTATCCGCCGTATATGCTGACGGACAGTTTGAGAAACGCGCTGGCGGAGTTGAGAAACACGCTGACGCGCGACACTCTGCTGTATGAGTTGACGGAAAATACGCTGAAGATTGACACGATGGAGTATAATCTTGAGAAACTGAGGGGCCGTTGGATGATACTCAGCAAAGAGGACTCGATTAACGGTAAGGCTGCCAGACGCGAGATTACATTCTATAAACCGAGAAAATAGGTTAGAGGATGGCGTTGGTTGCATCAGAGGCATCCCTGTTGAAGTACAACACATTCGGTATCGACTGCAGGGCCAAGGAACTTGCGGTTGCCACGAAGGTGGAGGATGTGGTAGAACTCTCACAAAGCGGAAAGCTGCGTGAGGGTGGCTATGTGGTGATAGGGCAGGGGAGTAATCTGGTGTTTGCTGAGAAATATGACGGGCTCGTGCTTGTGATGGAAAACAAAGGTGTGAGGGTGACGCGGGAGGATGATATGAGTGTGACTGTTGAGGCGGCAGCCGGCGAGGTGTGGGATGAGTTTGTGAAGCTGTGCGTGGATAACGGCTGGCACGGAATAGAGAACCTGACGGCGATACCAGGAACCGTTGGTGCGTCGGCGGTGCAGAACATAGGGGCCTACGGAGTGGAGGCGAAGGATGTGATTGAGAGTGTGGCGGCGTATGACGTGAGGGAGAAGAAGATGGTGGAGTTCAAAGCGGCTGACTGCGGATATGGATACAGGGAGAGTCGCTTTAAGCATGCTGAAGGGAAACGCTATGTGGTGACGAGTGTGAGGTATAGGCTTGACAAGAAATATGAGCCGGTGCTTACATATAAGGCACTGGCGGATGAGTTGGGAATGATGGGTGCGAGAGATGCGGACACTGTAAGCAAGACCGTCGCGAAGATACGTTGGTCGAAGCTTCCGAGACCTGAAGAGTTGGGCAATGCGGGGAGCTTTTTCAAAAACCCAGTGGTTGGAAAAGAAAAATACGAAGAACTGAAGAGAGATAATCCCGATATGCCCGTACACGAGACGGAGGAAGGATATAAATTGGCCGCAGGATGGCTGATAGACAGATGTGGGTGGAAAGGACGCACGCTTGGCCGTTGCGGTGTGTATGAGAAGCAGGCATTGGTGCTGGTCAACAGAGGCGGCTGCACTGGACAGGATGTTCGCAAATTGGCAGGCAGCATAGCAGAGGATGTGAAAAGAAAATTCGGGGTGAAGATAGAGTGTGAGGCTGAATTTGTGGGATTTTAACTGAAAACAAAAGACACGATGACAGATAAGTTTTGGAAATGGTTTACCGAACATAACGAGCAGCTGACGATGCTCGACGATCTCGACGAGAAAGAGGCTAACGCTTTGCTCGAAGAGATGCAGAAGGTGTTGGACGGCTACTGTGAGGGGTTGACCTACGAGATTGGCGACCAAACCAACAACGGACGCACGGTGACGTTCTCGGCCGAGGGCGACACCGACCTCTTCAAGTATGTCACCGACTTGGTGGAAGAGGCGCCCGATTTGGATTGGTGGGAGTTCGTGGCGTTCAAACAGCCGAAAGGCAAAGGCTTGAAGGTAACTTTCGACAAGTATCGGTTCGACACCAAGAAGATGTACTTTATGGAGTTGGAGAATGAGGAGTCGCCCGATATGGTGGGGCTTCGTGTGGCGTTGGAAAACCCGGTTGAGGGCGACGACGACCAGCTGGTGGGAGTATATGTTACGATAGAGGCTCTTATCGGTGAGTTCGATTGCGCCACGCTGGTTGGCTATCTCGACGTTTGTCCCATTCCGGCCGAACCTTTCAAAGAGGGCTTCAAGCCGATGGACGACCTGCCCGAATTTATCGAATGGTTCAAGAATAGGTAGTGACCAGTGATCTGTGACCTGTGTTCAGTTGAGAAAAATAAAAAACAATCAAAACATAAAACAACAGACAATATCATGAGTAAAGTGGATGTATTGTTAGGCCTCCAGTGGGGCGATGAGGGAAAAGGAAAAGTTGTCGATGTGCTGACACCTGAGTATGACGTTATTGCACGCTTTCAGGGTGGCCCTAATGCCGGCCATACGCTGGAGTTCAACGGCATCAAGCACGTTTTGCACATCATCCCTTCGGGTATATTCCATGAGTCGAAGATAAATGTGATAGGTAACGGTGTGCTTATCGAACCGCGAATTTTCGCACAGGAGGTGCAGGCGCTGAAAGAAAAGGGGGTGGATGCTACCAAGAACCTCTATATATCGAAGAAGGCTCACCTCATACTTCCTTCTCACCGTATGCTCGACGCCGCCAACGAGAAAGCCAAAGGCAACGCAAAGATTGGCTCGACCCTCAAGGGCATAGGTCCCGCCTATACCGACAAAATCGCACGCACGGGTATCAGGGTGGGCGACATCATGGAGTTCGACTTCAAGGAACACTACGAGTTGCTCAAGGTTCAGCATCTCCAGACGGCACACACACTCAAGTTCGATGTTGACAGTTTCCGCATCGACAATATGAGCATGGATGAGTACGAGAGAGAGTGGATGGCGTCGCTCGAAGTGCTGAAACAGTTCAAGTTCGTCAATAGCGAATACTTCATCAATAAATGTCTGGACGAGGGTAAGAAGGTCCTTGCCGAAGGCGCCCAAGGCTCGATGCTGGATATCGATTTCGGCTCGTACCCGTTTGTTACGTCGTCGAGCACCATCACGGCAGGTGTATGCTCGGGATTGGGTGTTGCACCTTCGAGAATCGGTCGTGTGATGGGTATAACCAAAGCTTACTGCACCCGTGTGGGAGCCGGTCCGTTCCCGACGGAGTTGTTCGACGAAACCGGAGAACGTCTCTGCCAGCTGGGTCACGAATATGGTGCCACCACCGGACGCTCGCGTCGCTGCGGATGGATTGATATACCGGCTCTGAAATATGCCTGTATGCTCAACGGTGTGACCGACCTGTTTGTCACCAAGCCCGACGTGATGAACGACTTCGACGAGATAAAGATGTGTACCCACTATGAAATCGAAGGCGAGAAAACCGACGAGTTGCCTTATGAGTTCAACGCGGTGGAAATCAAGCCGGTGTATGTCTCGTATCTTGGTTGGAAACAGGAATTGAGCGGGTCGAAAAAATACACCGACCTGCCCGCTCGCCTGCAGGAGTATCTCTACGCAATCGAGAAGATAACCGGGGTGAACATCATGGCTGTCTCGATAAGTCCCGACCGCAAAGATGTGTTGTTCAAACAATAAAACGGGAGAATCGGCGTTTAATCTGCAAGAAACTTTTCAGGAAAAATACTAAAACGACAAACACTAAATCAAGTAAAGATATGAAAAAACTGCTTCTGATTGTTGCTGTGTGTCTGCCGATGCTGCTTTCGGCGCAGACGAAGATAAAGGAAACAGATGTGCCCAAATCGGTGCTTCTCTCGCTTGAGAAGACATACGAGGCCTATAAGGTGAAGACTTGGTATCAGGCTCCGGGTCAGTATATCGCCGATGTTGTGATAGACGGCCAGGTGGGACGCAGCTATTTCACCGCCAGCGGTGATTGGCAATACACCACATTCCCGACCGAAATAAAGGAGTGTCCTACGTTGATGAACACCTATTTCGTGAACAACTATCCGGGATATCGTGTTAAGCATGTTGAATATGTGGAAGAAATGAGTGGCGACAACTACTATCGCATGATAGTGGTGCGCAAGGGTGTCGGCGCCGAGGATTGCGAGATGATATTCGACACCAAAGGCAAGCTGATGAAGAATACCGCACCCGACCCCGACGAGGTGAAGGCCGACTACTACGCTCGCAACAACCCCGAGGAGAAAAGCTTGAACAAGCGTCCTGCTCCGGAAGAGGATATTGCTTCGTCGCCAAAAGAAGCTCCGTCAAACGGCATTGTGGCTGCATTCACCAAGAAGGTTCCTCCTGCACGTATCAGCGTCGGCCCGGATTGGATTAAGCGCGGCAACGACCAGTTTGTGGCTTACTATTCAAACAACCAGAAGGTTGAGTTCGAGGCCGTCTATGACATCAACACCGAGAAAGCCATCATGACCGGTAAGGTCCTCCCCAAAGAGCGTTATACCAACGCCATCATCAAATATCTGGACGAGAAATACAAGAACGAGAAATACAAAGTCGAGAAGATGGTGGTTTACGAGTATGACTCGAAATACCGCGACGACGCCACCGGCAAGAAACCCAAGCCCTACACCTACGTTGTGGTGAGCCAGAAGATCAAAGGTCAGAAGAAACCCAAATACACCCGTATGGAGTTTGACAACTCGGCCAAGTTCTTGGGGCTTCTCGCAGCTCCGCTCGATGAGAGAGACCTTCAGTAGGTATTAATCGACCAAAGTGTAAGACATGAAAAAACATTTGATATTATTGGCCGCCTTTGTGCTTCCGATGCTGCTCTGCAATGCGCAGAAGTCGGATAGCGGGGCGTCGGCGCTGACAGCCGAACAGGCTTCGAAGGTCGCTAAGATACTGCGTCAGCATAATGCTATGATTGAATACTGTGGTTGTTGCGAGACTCCCGCAGCGAAATACATACAGATCTCGAAGGTTTCTCACGACTCCGTAAGTGTCACCGTGACCGGGACGAACATTGAGACGGGCGAGCGCTACAAGAAGGTGGTCGATGTCGCAGAAGTTTGGACACCCCAACTGACATCGGGTTCTATCAGCAAAATGCAATGTGTCGGTTTGTTGGCAAAAATCAACTGCGACCCTTGCACCAACCCTTCGGTGCCGACGGGCGGGATTGGTAAGAAAATGTTGGAGTTGGAGTTGGACGGCCTGATGGAGGCGTCAGGCGAGAAACCCGCAAAAGAGGTCAAGTACGATTTGAAAAATCAGAACCGTGACCTGGATGCCGCAAAGAAAATCTCGAAGAGGAAAGTCGATAACATAAACAAGTCGCTTTCGAAGGCCCCCAAACCTCTTAAGCGAGAGGCAATGCCGATAAAGAAACTTCCTAAAAACACAGAGGAATGAAAAATAGGAGAGGGCCACGTTTGACGCGGCCCTCTCAATTTTTATGGACGCATGTTGAGCGTTCCGTTCTTAGTATGTTTATTTCACCAGTCTTACCGCAAGGCCGAAGTGCCGTTTGCTGAAGTTTTTCGGGTTGACGGCTTCGTTGCCGAAGAAGAGTATGTTGCAGTTGGGTTTGCTGAGCGTTGTAGATGACCAGTAGAATCCGCAGCCGTACTCGTCTTTGAACTTGGTGAACACCGAGTATTCTTCGCGGTATCCGGCGGCTGGCAGGAATACGGCGCCGGCGGCTTGCATCTTGCTCCATTTGGCTGCGGTGTAGCGGTTGGTCTTGTACCCTTTGTCGAAGCCTGCGGTGAACTCCACACCGTCGGGCGACGTCCATGCGTCGGGCAGCAGTATGAGTCCTTCCACGTTATCTACCTTGCCCAATCCCATCTTCTGGGCGGCACCCTGACGCAGGTTGACGAGATATGTCCATTCGTCTTTCGTGAGAGTCCTCCACTGTCCCGGGGTGTTTCCGCCGTTCTCGATGGCGTTGAATTGTCCCCAGTCGGCGTTGGCATAAACCCCGCTCATGTTGGCAGCCGAGTCGCCACCTGGCCAATACATGCTGTCTTTCGTGGCGGTGCTGTAGGGCATGTAGGCGTCTGCGCCCGAGTTCCAACCGCTGGTGCCCCATGCGAAGAGGTCTATCCAGCCGGTATATGACTCGCTGATGCTCTCGTTGTCGCGTCCGAGTGTCTCGCGCTGGCTCTCAGCAAAACGCCATGTGGCCGACGAGGGTTGATACTGGAGGTTTCCGCGTGAGAATACCACCGTGGTCGAGTCGCTCACCGAGAACACGCCGCAGAGGCTTCCGTCGTCGTTCAATCCGGCCAACTCGTCGCCTTTACACGAGCACATGAGCACCACTATGGCTGCTGCTGCAATAAGTCTTAATGTTTTCATAATTGTGTTTTTATTTGTTGAGTAATATTTCCTTCAGGTTTTCCGGGATTGCGGCGCTCGCATGTGTGCGACGGTCGTATCCCGACATCACCGTGCGGCACACGGCGCAGTCAACGCCGGTGTCCTGGTTGATGATATGTTGCTCGACGGCGATGCTTTTGTTGCCGATACGTTTCACCGCAGTCGTGACGGCTATGTTGTCGTGATAGTGTATCTGCGAGGTGAAATCGACCTCGAAGTGGACAATCATCACCGTGAAGTCGCCATGTTCGGGAGGAATTCCGGCTTCGGTGAAGAACTTAGATTTGCCCAAGTCGAAATACTCCATGATGACGGCGTTGTTCACATGCCCCATCTGATCGACGTCGTTGAACCGTATTTGAATTGGTAGTGTGTGCATGGTGATTTGTGAAGTTGTGAATTGACAATAGTGACCAGTGATCTGTGACCAGAAGCCTAAAACCTTTTGAACCTTTTAAACCCTTCAACCCCTAGCCAAGTATTGACTTCACAATCTCGGCGACCACTTTGTTGTCGGCGGTGCCGGCAAATTTCTTCGAGGCGGCGCCCATCACCTTGCCCATGTCTTTCGCGCTGGTGGCGCCAACTTCGCTGACTATGGCTCTCACCGCCGCCTCAATCTCTTCTCTCGAGAGCTGCTTCGGCAGGTAGCGCTCTATAATCGAAGCCTGGAACAGTTCGGCTTCGGCTAGGTCGTTGCGGTTCTGCTGGTTGAAGATGTCGGCTGCCTCTTTGCGCTGTTTCACCAGCTTCTGCAATGTGGCCAGTTCGGCCGCTTCGTTCACTTCGCCCTTGCCGGTTTTGAGCAGCAGTAGGGCGGCTTTGATGGCGCGCAGCGATTCCAGCACGTCTTTCTCTTTGTTCAGCATCGCCTGTTTGATGTCGGCGTTGATTTTCTCTTCTAACATAGTGCGTATTTTTTGATTGCAAAAAAGGGAAGCACCCTTTTCGTACTTCCCTTCTTGTGGCATCGACTGGAATTGAACCAGTGACACACGGATTTTCAGTCCGCTGCTCTACCTACTGAGCTACGACGCCATCGAGCATCTTTCCGATGATTTCGGTTTGCAAAGATACTACAATTATTTATAATGACAAAATATTTTTTTATTTCAGAACATAAGGTGCTTTTTATCTGTGTTGTATGACTGTATGGACAGAAGCATTATTTACTCGGTTAGGGTGCTTCTTTTGTCGATGTCACTGCTTTTTGCGAAAATATTTTGCTTGTGTCAAAAAGGTGTCTGTCCAATTATAAGAAGCTGTATAAATTTGATTGATGGATTTTGTTATGGACATGGGCGAGCAGATTTTTCGTCTTTTTGAAGGCGCAATGTGGGTGCATTGTAACTGAAAAAAGGTGAAAAATATGCCGTTCAGGTACTTTGAGAAAAACATTGAATTAAATTTATACAGCTTCTAATTTCAAGTTAGAAGTGCAACACAAGGCAAAATGGTTGATACACAAAAAATGAGATGTACTAAAAACAAAATAATTACGTTTATATCTACAATTTCTATGGTATTAAAATTAAAAACAAACATTATGAAAAAGAATGTATGCTTTAGGTTGGCAGTGATGGTTGCAGTCATGTTTCCACTTTTTGTTTCATGTGACAAGAATGATGGCGGAAAGAAAGAAGATCCGGCTGGAACCATCGAGGCGAATGTCCGCAACGATGATCGTTGGAGTTTCGCCACCATCTCACTGGGTCGATATACTTATACATATACTTATGGGGATGGCCCGACCGAGGGTCCGTTGGAAGTCGGTTTGGATATTGATGGTTCAAACAACTTCTTTCTCCGATATGACGGTGGTCAGGGCGATGAGATGAAGGAAAAGTTTATCGCCAATGTGGGGAGCGTTGACGGCCTTGGCTATGTCGAAACGATTCCTACCAGTGGCTGGTCGGCTCGTTTGGCGGTTAAACCTGGTTGTGGCTACGTCATCAGATATAGGGGCAGTGAAAACCAAAGGCCTTACTACACTATGGATGCGGGCCTTGAGCGCTACGCGCGCTTCTATGTTGTCGAATGGGTGACGAGCACGGCTGGAGGTATTATAGGCGCTAGGGTGAAGTTCGAACCTGAATGGACTCCTTCAAAATAGTTATATCAGCGTCTTTCGGGATTTTTGCCTACGATAAATGAATGATGCACGTCTCGCTTGCGAGATATACATCGTCGGTTTTTTCTTGGAAAAATATGTGCCGCGAAAGGTAAAACCTCTGTTTAAAGTTGTACTTTTGCATTGTCGTAAACCAAGAAAATAATCTATCGATATGAAAAAGACAGCTCTTTTGCTTACCCTGGTGCTCTTCGCCGCAACGCTTGTGGCTCAACCCGGAACGCACCATCCGAATTCACCCTCGCGCTACAATGTCGATCTGAAGGTCCGGTCGCGCGGCGGCGAGCGTTTCATCGTCACCGTCGATGGCAACCGTCAGGTTGGAGGCCCCGTCAACGCCTATACTTTCAGCGGCCTCACCCGCGGACGTCACAACCTCACCGTCGAACTCACCAAGCCTGCTCACGCAACCGTACGTACCACCGTCGATCTGCAGGCGCCCGAAGAGGAATATCTGGTCGTATGGCGCGCTTCCACCCACGGCACCGAACTTGTGGTCGAGCCGGCCAATATGTCCACCTTCGTTCCCGGCACCGGACGCAACTATCAGCCGCCTTCGACCATCGTGCCTCCCACTGGTCGCACGGGTGGCTTCCGCGAAGGCTATCAGGAGGGTTACCGCGACGGCTGGCGCGATGCCATCAACAGCCTTATGCCCCATCCCGTCGAAGTTATCGACCCCACTGCCGTCGCCGTCGAGGCCATCCCGGTGGCAACCCCGGGCGAGGTGGCTCAACTGGTCAGCCAGCTGAAATCGGAGTCGTTCGACAACAACCGCTCCGAGCTCGCACAAGCTATGGTGGTATCCAAACTCTTCACCACAGCTGACATCAAACGTATGCTTGCCACCTTCACCTTCGAGGACAACAAGCTCGACTTCGCCAAGTTCGCCTACGATTATGTCGCCGACCCCGAGAACTATCCCCAGATCGTTTCGGTCTTCACCTTCAGCTCAAACAAAAGCGAGCTGCTCAACTATATCAAACGCCACCAGCGTTAGTCGCCCTACAGCTCTACAATCTTCGAGGGTAGGGGGCCGGCTTCGAGTTTCCACTTCAAGCTGCCCGACTGCGAGAAACAGTATATGTCGCCGTTAGCTCCGTATTGGGCTCCGGCGATATATATTTCTCCTGTGGTCGGGTTCACGTTTATGGCGTAGGGATAGTACTGTGCGCTGAAGCTGGTGGTTTCCGACACCGTGATGGTGCTTTCCTGCAGCGTCGTGCCATCGACCACATGTATCTGGCCGTTCCACGCCTGCCCGTAGTTGTGGGCGTAGTAGTATATCTTGCCGCCGTAGGTGTCCATGTTCGATATGGCCGAGCCGATGCGCCGTATGCTCATGTCGCTCAAATCCACTATGGCCACACCGCCCTGCACGTTGTCGTAGTCGCCCGTATATGACACCGCCAAGTGGCCGTCGTCGAGCTTTTTTATCTTCTGTGGGTTCATGCCCACCGTGATTTTCTGTGTCTCGGCGAAGCTGCTTTTGCTCACCACCGACATCGTCGAGTCGTACAACGGGGTGCCCGATGCGTCCTGTTTCCAGGTGTTGAGCACATATATGTTGTCACCCGCCACACACAGCCCTTCGGGTTGCAAGCCGCTCAGCTGGCAGGTGGCCTCAATCTGCAGCGACGCGGTGTCTATCCTCACCACGCTGCAGGGCGAGTAGCAGCTCACATACACCTTCGCCCCGTCGCAGGCGATATATCTCGGCCCTCGGTCGCCCATCTTTATCTGAGTCGCTTTGCCGCTCTTGCGGTCGAGCACCTCTACGGTGTTCGACCCCCACACCGCCACATACACCTTGCCGCCATAAACAACCACATCCTGCGCCACGTCGCCCAATCCGCGTCCGTTGATTTTTGCAAAGAAGCTGTTGGTGATGCTCATGTCGCTGAAGTCGATGACGCTCAGCTCGGCTTCGTTGTTGCCCCATCCGCCTTCGTTCAGCACAATCGCGCCGTGTTCAGGCATCGCAGCGTTCTCCTCCTCCTCGTTCGGCTTTTTGCATCCCGCAAACACCAAAGCGACACAAACAACAGTTGTTAGGTAAAATCCGATATGTTTCATAAGATTAGATTGTTGATATGTTGATATGTTTTATGTTGATATGTGAAGATGTGACCTGTGACCTGTGACCTGAAACTTAAAACTTAAAACTTAAAACTAATAATCCGCCCTGTGCGGGCACGCACTCACACCTTCACATC
Organism: Bacteroidales bacterium; assembly: GCA_017616895.1. Taxonomy (GTDB): domain Bacteria; phylum Bacteroidota; class Bacteroidia; order Bacteroidales; family P3; genus Colimorpha. The sequence continues at coordinate 134,768 of JAFZXE010000019.1, read as the reverse complement.
TTCACACCTTCACATCTTCACAATTTCACACCTTCACATCTTCACATCTTCACACCTTTACACCTTCACATCTTCACACCTTCACACCTTCACAGCTCCCACACCGCTCCCAGTCGATAGTTCCTTCCCATCATCGGGTAGCTGCGCACTATCTCGTATTGTACGTCGAACAGGTTCAGCACCTGTCCTTTCAGTTTCAACTTGCTTCCGTTCTTGAATTCGAAGGTGTGCGCCAGCGTCAGCCCCTGGTCGCAGTAGGGCTTCAGGCGTGTGTCGTCGGTGTTCTGCTGGCGGTAGTAGCGGCTGCCCACCGCCATCGCCGTGTAGCCGAAATCCACCCACGGCGTCTCCACGTAGAGCGAGGCGCCGCCCGAGTGTCGCGGTGTGTAGGGTATCTGGTGGCCGTAGGTCTTCGACGTGGGGTCGGTGCGGTCGGTGGCGTGCTGGTAAGCATAGCTACGACCAATTGTAATTGTTATGCGTTTTATCCGAATTGAAAAGTCTAACCTGTGGTCAACGCCCCATATATCAACCCTACCGAGGTTTATCATCGACCACAGGAACATGTTCTGCACAGGTATCGCAATCAGCTTGTCGCTCACTCGGTTGTAGTATGCGTCGGTGGCTATTTGTAGTCGGATGTCTACATTTTTCTGCCTATCGCTCTCGGGTAATCTTAAGATATAGGTCACACCCACGTTGTGCTGCATCGCCTTCTCCGGCTTCAGCTCGCGTGTGATTGAGTAGTAGTACATCTCGTTGAAGTTCGGTATGCGGTAGTTCTCCTTGAAAAAATATCTCAGCCGCAGCCCCACCTTCCTGAACGGCTTCACGTTAAGCCCCACGTAAGGCGAAATCCGCCGATAGGATTGCCTGAACCGCTGACCGCTGACTGATGACTGCTGACTGCTGACTGCCATCTCCTCCGCTATCGTCGCCAAGCCGTTGGCCGACACCGACAGCCAGCTGTTGTCGTATGTCGCCGCCACCACCGTCAGCGAGCTCAGCCGCATCACGTGGTTGTTCTTCGCCAGGTTGCTCACCAGCGTGTTGTATGCCGCGTCCTCCGCCACGCTCAGCTTCAAGCCCTCCACCGGGCTATACACCGCCGTCCCGCTGGCGTAGGCCTCCTGCTGGCGGTAGGTGTTCAGCGTGCGGCTCGCCGCCGCCGTGTCCTCATACAGGTCGTCCGTCAGCTGGTATTTCACTATCGCCTGCGCCTTCACCTTCGCGCCCGTGTAGCGGTATCTCGCCTGGGCGAAAAACAGCCGGTCCTCGCTGTGCTCCGAGTTTTTCTTGTAGTAGAGGATCACCGGTCCCGGCAGCTCGTGGCGGCTCTGCATATAATGCACTTTCGCCGTCAACTCGTGCCGCGAGCTGATATTAAAAAAAATGTTTGCATCGGCCGTCGCCATCCACATGCTCGAGTTTTCCCTGCGTTCGCGCGAGCTGCTGTCCTGCTGCGAGGTGGTGTAGTAGAGCGTAAACGGGTAGTTGCCACGAGAGGTGATGTAGTTGCCCCACAGCGAGTAGCTCAGCCGTTTTGTGATGCGCTGCTCCCACGAGAGGGTAGGGGAGTAGAGGTGAAACGAGCCCCCCTCCATGCCCACCTTCAGGTTGAACGGGCGGCCCTCTTTGAACGACGGCGTCTGCGTCTCCATCATCACCACGTTGCCCGCCGCGAAGGCCCTCGCCGACTGCAGCGGTGCGTCGTGTTGAGCATTCGAGAAGCTCACGTAGGCGCTGTTGCCCAGCAGGTAGCGCCCCAGGTCTATCTGGCCGTTCTGGCAGTCGTTCACCGTCACCCCGTCTATAATCAGCGAGCTGAACTGGCTTCCCAATCCTCTCGCCGACATCGTCTTTATGCCCCCCACGCCGCCGTAGTCTTTTATCGTCACCCCGTTCATCTGCTTCACCGCGTCGCTCAGCTGCACCGCACCCGTCTGCTCCATCTTCTCCACCGTCACCACCTGCGTCGGCGTCGAGGTGTAGGTCTCCGACGGAGGCGCCTGCGTGCTCACCTGCATCTCCTGCAGCACGTGCCGCTTCACCGTGTCCTGCCCCATGCCTGCCAGCGGGACAAGACAAAACGTAAGCGCTATGTATAGAAAAAATCTGTTCATTTCCACCCCTCCTCGGGAGCGTTTTTCTGATGATGGCGGCTTGGCAGGTCTTCTGACTTATCCCCCTCTGTCCCGACGCCTTCCCGCAGGCGTTCTCGCCGTCCTGCAGTGGCTTTTGTCGGTCAGGGTTCACCCTCACCTTGTGGTTCACGCACTCACATGGGATTCACAGCAGCGGGACTGTCCGGGATTTCCACCCGAGTTCCCTTTCTCGCATCGTTTTTCCGATGACCAAACCGAGGTGCAAAGATACGAAATTTCTCTCAACCGTCACTTTTGCCCCCCATTTCAAGCGAAGCAAGAAAAGCCAGCTTAAAACTCACAGCTTAAAACTCACAGCTTAAAACTTAAAACTTACAACTTACAGCTTAAAACTCACAGCTCACAGCTTAAAACTCACAGCTTAAAACTCACAGCTTAAAACTCACAGCTTAAAACTCACAGCTTACAGCTTAAAACTCACCGCTCCCGATAGAACTTCCACGTATCCGAGTGGCCGTCCTTATAGACGAAGCTCCATTGCATCTTCTCCGCCGTCAGCGTTGACACCAACAAGGTTGTCGATTATGGCGCAATACGTGAAGACGGTATTCAGTTGCATTCTGACGCATATCGCAAGTTTAAGGGATTCGTCGGAAACTGTGAATTCTTATGCGGTCACAATATCATTCATCACGACCTGAAACACACAATACTTCTGCATGATTATCAAGCGATAGACACTTTGTATCTATCCCCCTTGCTGTTTCCTCAAAAACCGTATCACAAACTGGTTAAGGACGACAAGCTGTTAGTTGACGAACTGAATAATCCACTGAACGACGCAATAAAGGCCAAAGACCTGTTCTATGATGAGTATGCAAAGTGGCAACGACTTTCACCGCACCTAAAGTCAATCTATTGGGCATTGCTGCATGAAATAGATGAATTTAAGGGATTCTTTGACTATGTCGAACAATCGGAAACGATAGTACACATCCAGGATACCGCCAATATCATCAAACTTGAGTATTCGGGAAAGATATGCGGCAACGCAAATGTTGCGGCTGTTGTCGCAAAATATCCTGTGGAACTTGCCTATTCGCTTGCGATTATCGGGGTTGACGAACCGGGCTCGATTACACCCCCTTGGGTGATTCATTCGTATCCTAAAGTCTCGAACGTTATTCATCTATTATGTGGCACACCTTGCGATAAATGTGATTATTGCAAAAAACGACTTGACGCTCACTCGGCTCTGAAAGATTTGTTTGGATATGATGAATTCCGTGTGTTTGATGGCAAACCAATGCAGCAACAAGCTGTAGAAAGCGCCATACACGACGAGTCGTTGCTTTGTATATTTCCCACGGGAGGTGGAAAAAGCCTCACGTTTCAAGTCCCAGCACTAATGGCTGGTAGAAACGAGAAAGGGCTAACGGTTGTTATATCACCGCTTCAATCGCTCATGAAGGACCAGGTGGATAATCTGTCTGGAAAGGGAATAACAACGGCTGTTACGGTGAACGGGCTGCTCGACCCGATAGAAAGATCTGTCGCCATATCACAGGTCGCCGACGGTTCTGCCGATATGCTATATATCTCGCCCGAAATGCTCAGAAACAGAACCATTGAGCAGCTGCTGCTGGGGCGCAATGTGGTGAGGTTTGTTATAGATGAGGCACACTGTTTCTCGGCATGGGGACAGGATTTTAGGGTTGATTATCTCTATATCGGTGACTTTATAAGACAATTACAGGAAAAGAAGAGGATGAAGCATCCGATAGCCGTCAGCTGTTTCACCGCGACGGCTAAACCTAAAGTGGTGTTGGACATTTGCTCCTATTTCAGACAAAAGTTGGATGTGGATTTGCGTTTGTTCACCGCAAGTGCGGAACGCAAAAATCTACGTTATTCAGTAATCCATGCAGAGTCGGATAATGAAAAATACGGACTTCTAAGGTCTTTGATTCTCGGTAGAAAGTGTCCGGTGATCGTGTATTGTTCGCGCACAAAACGGACTAGAGAGATTGCATAGAAATTGCAGTCGGACGGTATAAGAGCTCGTGCGTTCAACGGTAAAATGGAATCGGAGGATAAGGTTCGTAATCAGAATTCGTTTATGAGCGGTGAGTGTCAGGTAATGGTTGCGACTTCTGCGTTCGGAATGGGCGTTGACAAGAAAGATGTCGGGTTGGTCATACATTATGATATAAGCGATTCTTTGGAGAACTACATACAAGAGGCCGGTCGTGCAGGACGTGATCCGAATATGAACGCTGAATGCTACGTCTTGTATTCCGACAACGACCTGGACAAACACTTCATACTCCTAAACCAAACAAAACTTGCCCTGAGTGAGATACAACAAATCTGGAAGGTTATTAAAGATCTGACTCAGCAACGGAATACCGTAAGTTGTTCTGTGCTGGAAATAGCAAGAATGGCAGGATGGGGTGATGATGTCGCGGATATCGAGACGCGAGTACGGGCTGCTTTGGCTGCTTTGGAAAATGCGGGGTATATCAGTCGAGGGAAAAATTCGCCGCATTTGTTCGCCACGGGAATTACGGTTAAGAATATGGACGAGGCTCGCCGTAGGCTTAATGTTTCGCCGCTTTTCGACGATAGAACTAGAGAGGAGTCGGCCCGCATCATCAGTTCGCTAATAAGCCGCAGGATGACCGAGCGCAACAATCCCGAGGCCGAAAGCCGTATAGAATATCTTGCGGATATATTGGGTATGGCCAAAGAGACGGTCATAAACAGCGTCAATTTGATGCGACAGGACGGCATATTGGCTGATTCGCAGGATATGCTCGTTTGGGTGGAGAGGGTAAATCTGAAAAGGCTGCTCGATACAACATTGCGGTTGGAACAATTCCTGATACAACAAATAACATCGGGAGAATCCGCCTTCAATTACAAGGTCTTGAACCAAAAGGCACAGGAACTGAATCTGAAGGATTGTACCGTCCGTCGGTTGCGAACCATATTGTCGTTCCTAACCGTCAAGGGGTACATCCACAAGAAAGAGTTTGTCGCAAGCGAAAATGTCGGAATACAACCATTACTTGATAACGACACAATAAACCAGCGTTTCGAAAAACGTATGGAGATATGCCGATATATAGTAGAGACGTTAGGAGCAAAGGCGGTGGCACAGCATAAGGACGACTCGTCGCAGTCGGTTCCGTTCTCAATAATCGAGGTCCTTAATGGGTTCAACAAGTCGCATCTGTTGCTCGGAGACAAGGCCACAATCGCCGACGTACAAGAATCTATGCTCTATCTCAGCAGGAATGATGTGCTGAAGATTGACGGCGGATTTATGGTGATATACAACACTATGCAGCTGCGACGAATGGCGGATCGTAAGGCGAGATATGGAAAAGAGCAGTACAAAACCCTTGATGCCTTCTATCAGCAGCGGATGCAGCAGATTCATATAGTTGGCGAATATGCCAACCTTATGGTACGCGACTATAATGCTGCCTTAAAATTCGTCAACGACTACTTCACGCTGGATTACCGTCAGTTTATCAACCATTATTTCAAAGGAAACCGTCGGACAGAAATTACCCGCAATATCACGCCAAACAAATTCAGGCAGTTGTTCGGCACGTTGTCACCTAAACAAAGGGAAATAATCGATGACAAAGACTCTCGCGTAATAGTCGTTGCAGCTGGTCCTGGTAGCGGTAAAACTCGCGTGTTGGTACACAAACTTGCGTCGTTGCTGTTGATGGAGGATGTGAAGCACGAGCAGCTGCTTATGTTGACCTTCTCGCGAGCGGCGGCCACCGAGTTTAAGAGCAGGCTTATCAAGTTGGTTGGCAATGCGGCGCACTTTGTCGATATAAAAACATTCCACTCGTATGCCTTTGACCTCATGGGGCAGCTCGGTAGCCTTGAGGAATCGGATGAGGTCGTGCTGCATGCTGCAGAGATGATAGAACGTGGAGATGTTGAAGAATCTAAGATTGCAAAAAGTGTGCTTGTCATAGACGAGGCGCAGGATATGGCAGCGGACGAATTCCGTTTGGTCCGTGCTTTGATGAAAAGGAATGAGGATATGAGGGTTATTGCGGTTGGTGACGACGATCAAAATATATATGCTTTTCGTGGCAGCGATTCAGCTTATATGGGCTCGTTGGTATCCGAAGAGAATGCAAGGTTTTACGAAATGACGGAAAACTATAGGTCGGATATTTCCATTGTAAATGTGGCGAACAATTTTGTCCAGTGCATACCGAACCGAATGAAATCCACCCCGATAATATCGATGCAAAAAGATTTGGGACGAGTCGAAGTGTCGAATGGACGGACATTTTCGGTCATAGGGGTGGATCAGTTGTCGGGTTCCTCCGCGGTACTCACATACACTAACGAAGAGGCGTTGGAGGTGTCGTGTTATCTTCATCAGATGGGGCTGCATCCGTTGCTTATTCAATCTACCGACAGTTTCCGTTTTATCAATTTGGCGGAGGTTCGATATTTCACCAAACAGCTAAAATGTTCTGAGAGCATTGCTGTCTCGAAGGAGGCTTGGATTGAGGCGAAACATAAAACCGAACAGGCTTACGCCACAAGCAAGATGCTCCCGTATATGCACCGATTCTGGGAAATCTACGAGAAAACTCACAAAATTATCTATAAGACCGATTTGCGACAATTCCTGTTGGAATCGAATGTCGAGGATTTCGCAGAATATGACGATCAGGTTGTCTATGTCAGCACAATCCACAAAGCAAAAGGACGTGAGTTCGATAGCGTGCACTTGTGGCTGTTTGGCCTATACAAAAATGATGCCGACTCGCTTCGGAGTATTTATGTCGGATTGACTCGGGCGAAGCACAACCTGTATATCCATTCCGACAGCGGTTTATTCGGCCAAAAACCATCAGAATTGGCTCCAGTAAAAAATAAGCGTATCATTTTGTCCCTTTCTTTACGTGATGTGTGGCTTGATTATTTCCGCGACCATAAGAACGAAGTACTTGCGATGAGAAGCGGTGACGAAATGAAATATCATGATGGATATTTGGATTCCAAACAAGGAAAACCTATCGCATCTCTTTCGAAGAGCAAAAGAGAAGAGTTGGACGAGCTAGCAAAGAAAGGATATAGTGTGGTCTATGCCGAGGTGAGTTATGTCCTGGCTTGGCGCCCTCGAGATGAAAAAGAAGAAGTAGCCGTCTGTTTGGCAAATCTGCAATTGGAAAAACAATAACATAAGGTAGGATGAAGATTCATGCCATCCGTGTCCGATGAACTTCTTTCTACCATATCGGAATAAGTGGTTATTTTGAGGCGCAAAAAAAACGGAATAAGTTGTTATTTTGTGGTGTAAAAAAACGGAATAAGTGGTGATTTTGTAAAAAAGTTGTATCTTTGTACCGTCGTTTAATAATCAATTAAGGATATGTTAGAGCGTAAATTCTCGCAGTATATTGAACACTTTTTGACCAATGAACCCAACAAAATCCTGTTGGTAAACGGTGCAAGGCAGATTGGTAAGTCATATCTTGTGCGCTTTGTGGGTAAACGGCTTTTCAAGCATTTTGTGGAAATCAACCTTAAGGAGGATAAGGAAGGTGATAGGTATTTTGCCGATGTGAAGAGTCCGAACGACTTGTATATGCGACTTGGGAATTACTACACAAAGCCATTGGGGGATAAGACGAACACGCTCGTGTTCCTTGATGAAATTCAATGCTATCCTCATCTGATGACTATGCTGAAGTTTCTGAATCAGGAGGGTAGATACCGCTTTATTGCCAGTGGTTCACAACTGGGGGTTGCATTGTCTGAAACGCCATCGGTTCCAATTGGCAGTATTACTGTTGAACAGATGTATCCACTTGATTTTGAGGAGTTCCTGTGGGCTACAGGTGTCGGTAAGGATTGGATAGAACACATTCGAAATTCATTTAAGCGAGAAGAGGCTTTGGATGAAAGTACACATGAGATGTTGTTGAAACGTTTCAAGTATTATTTGTTGGTGGGCGGACTTCCCGAAGCGGTTAACAAGTATTTGGAAGATAGGAATATGGTGCGTGTAAGGTCCGTGCATAAAGATATTCACGAACTCTATCGAATTGACGCATCTCAGTATGATTTGGAACGAAAACTTAAGATTCGCCGTATATATGACCTTATTCCAAGTAATCTTGAAAATAAAAAAAAGCGTGTTGTTTATAGCAAAATAGAAAATAAAACGGGCAAGCACTTCTCCGACTATGCCGACGAATTTGAATATCTTACCAATTCGGGTGTGGCTTTGGAGGTGTTGGCTATCAGCAATCCGCGGTTTCCCTTGGTCGAATCACAGCAGAAGAGGTTGATAAAGCTATACCTTAACGATGTGGGTTTGTTAACCTATTTGCTTTACGGATTAAATGTGAATGCAGTCTTGCATGACGTTCGCAGCATAAACTTAGGAACGGTTTACGAGTCGGTTGTCGCACAGGAATTGGCAGCCCATAATTTCAAACTGCATTATTACGACAACAAGCAAAAAGGGGAGGTGGATTTCCTTATTGACGACTATGACGCTCTTCGGGTGTTGCCGCTGGAAGTCAAATCGGGCAAAGACTACACGGAGCATAGTGCGCTTAAGAAATTCCTGGATACTCCCGATTATGGCATTACCCGAGCAATCGTTTTCTCAAATGAGCGACATGTTTATAAAAAGGATGCGGTTGTCTATATGCCTGTTTATTACAGTATGTTCCTTCAAAATCAGGCTCTAGGTGATTCCGTTATATTGCCGGAATTGGAGGTGATATGATTTTTAATCAACTTTTTGTGTCATTTGTGTTCGATGAAAAAATCTTTCCGCGAGAACCCGCCCGAAGAATGGTTCTGCGGGAATCCTGGCTGTCTTCGCCAGAGATGTCTTCTGGTGTTCGCCGTTCGGCGGGTGGGCAATAAACGCCCTCGATTGCCGTTATTATATGTCTAAATACTGAAACGCTATGACGACCGACACTATACTCCTTATCTACGGCGGAGGCGGCGCGAACACCGCCATTATGTGGTTCGCCTTCATCCTGCTCTCTATCGTGAGCTTCATCGTGAGCAAGAGCGTGGAACGCAAATTCAAAAGCTACTCGAAGATACCGATGAACTACGGCATGACGGGTCGCGAGGTGGCCGAGAAGATGCTCTACGACAACGACATACACGACGTGACCGTGCAGGAGGTCAACGGAACCCTCACCGACCACTACAACCCGGTGAACAAAACGCTCAACCTCAGCCACGACGTCTATCACGGCACGAGTGTGGCGGCGGCGGCTGTGGCGGCTCACGAATGTGGCCATGCGGTGCAGCACGCCACGGGGTATGCCTGGCTGCAGATGCGCTCGACGCTGGTGCCGACGGTGAACTTTTCGAACAAGTTCGTCATGTGGGTGATGCTGGCGGGCATGCTGCTGGTGAACAGGCTGGGCACCACGCTGCTGCTCGTGGGCATCGGGCTCTACGCTTTGACGACTCTCTTCACCGTGGTGACGCTGCCGGTGGAAATCAACGCTTCGAAACGTGCGCTGGTGTGGCTCAACACCCATAGCATCACATCGCCCGACACTCATCGCTACGCCGAGAGTGCCTTGAGGTCGGCTGCCTACACCTACGTGATGGCGGCGGTCACCTCTCTTGCAACATTGTTCTACTACATTATGGTGTACAGCAACAGACGATAGTCTGTTTCAAGTTTAAGAGTTTAAGGTTTAAAAGGGTCGAGTTTCATTTGTCAATTCACAATTCACAATTCACAATTTCACTTTTATTGTCAATTATAAAAAGTTATCAGCATGTAACGTGCTGATAATTTTTTTGTTATTGTGGAGTGTTGCAAAAAGGGCGACGGGGGGTGAGCGGCGACTGGGGGTAAATATGTAACTTTGCATTCCCAAAAATGTACGCCGATGGCCAAAAGCGCTGAAAACGAATCTCCTTTGATGCGGCAGCATGCCGAGATGAAACGACAGTTTCCCGACGCGATGCTGCTGTTTCGTGTGGGCGACTTCTACGAGACGTTCGGCGAGGACGCGCGCAAGGCGTCGGCCATCCTGGGCATCACCCTCACCCGCAAAGCCAGCGGTGGGGGCGGCTACTGCGACCTCGCGGGAATACCTTACCACGCCATCGACCAATACCTGCCCAAGCTGGTGCGCTCTGGCTTGAGGGTGGCGATATGCGAGCAGCTCGAAGACCCTAAATCGACCAAAGGGCTCGTGAAACGTGGCATCACCGAGCTGGTGACTCCGGGTGTGTCGTACAACGACAATGTGCTGGAGGTGAAGGAGAACAACTTCCTGTGCGGATTGCATCTGACCGACAAGATTCACGGCATAAGCTTCCTCGATGTCTCGACGGGCGAGTTCTATGTGGCGCAGGGCGACGACGAATATATCGACAAGCTGCTGCAGAGCTTCGCTCCGTCGGAGATAGTGCTGCAGCGCAAGAAGCTCCACTGGTTCAAGGACAACTACTCGGAGCGCTACTATACCAACACCTTCGAGGATTGGGTGTTTACCAAAGACTTCGCCGAGGAGCTGCTGATGAAGCAGTTCGACACCACGTCGCTCAAAGGCTTCGGCATCGACGGCTTGGATGCGGGCATCGTGGCGGCAGGCGCGGCGCTCTACTACCTGCAGGACACCCAGCACGACCGCACGCAGCATATCACCAAGATAAGCCGCATCGACGAGGACCGCTATGTGTGGCTCGACAAGTTCACCGTGAGGAACCTCGAGCTGGTGCACTCGCCCCACGAGAACGCCAAGACGCTTCTCGCGGTGCTCGACCAGACGCTCACCCCCATGGGGTCGCGCCAGCTGCGACGCTGGATGCTCATGCCGCTCAAAGAGGTGTGTCTCATAGAGGAACGCCTCGCGGTGGTGGATTACCTGGTGCGCAGCCGCGAGCTGATGCAGAAGCTGCAGCAAGTGGTGCGGGGCATAGGCGACCTGGAACGCTTGGCTTCGAAGGCATCGGTGGGACGTATCAACCCCAGGGAACTCATACAGATGAGGCGCTCGCTCGAGGGCATCAGGGAGCTGAAACAGCTCTGCGCACAGTCGGGCGACAAGGCGCTGGGGCTCTTCGCCGAACAGCTGAACCCCTGCATGACCATAGCCGAACGGCTGCAGCGCGAGGTGAACGAGGAGCCTCCGGTGAAACTCGACAAGGGCGGCGTGATAGCCAAAGGGGTGAACGCCGAACTCGACGAGCTGCGCGATATGGCGGGCAGCGGCAAGGAATACCTCGCACGCATGCAGCAGCAGGAAAGCGAACGCACGGGCATTCCGTCGCTCAAGGTGGGCTTCAACAACGTGTTCGGCTACTACCTGGAGGTGACCAACGTGCACAAGGAGAAGGTGCCGCCCGAGTGGATAAGGAAGCAGACGCTCACCAACGCCGAACGCTACATCACCCCCGAACTGAAACAATACGAGGAGAAGATACTCGGTGCGGAAGACCGCATCGTGGCGCTCGAGGCGCAGCTATACAACAAACTCGTCGCCGCGCTGGGCGAATACATAGTGCCGATACAGAACGACGCGCAGCTGGTGGCGCGGCTCGACTGCCTGCAGTCGTTTGCGGCGGTGTCGCTCTCGAACGGCTACTGCCGTCCTCAGCTGGACGACGGCGACGTGATCGACATCATCGACGGACGCCACCCGGTGATAGAAACACAGCTGCCGCTGGGCGAGCAGTATGTGGCCAACAACGTGCGCCTCGACAGCGATAGCCAGCAGATAATCATCATCACCGGCCCCAACATGTCGGGTAAGTCGGCATTGCTGCGCCAGACGGCTCTCATTGTGCTGATGGCTCAGATGGGGTGCTACTGTCCCGCGAGGAAGGCCACGATAGGGGTGGTTGACAAGGTGTTCACCCGCGTGGGCGCGTCGGACAACATATCCTCGGGCGAATCGACCTTCATGGTGGAGATGAACGAGACGGCCAGCATATTGAATAATGTGTCGGACAGGAGCCTCGTGCTGCTCGACGAGATTGGTCGCGGCACCAGCACCTACGACGGCATCTCGATAGCGTGGGCCATCACCGAATACCTGCACGAGCAGAAGGGCATAAGGCCCAAGGTGCTTTTCGCCACCCACTACCACGAACTGATAGAGATGGCCGACCGCTACGAGCGTATAAAAAACTACCACATCTCGGTCAAGGAGATAGGTAACAAGGTGATTTTCATGCGCAAACTCGAACCGGGCGGCAGCGAGCACAGCTTCGGAATACATGTGGCCAGGATGGCTGGAATGCCCGCCTCGGTGTTGAAACGCGCCAACGCGATGCTGGAGATTCTGGAGTCGAAAAACGAGTCGATTTCCGACCGCGAAAAAAAAGGAAAAAAACTACCCGAACCATCCAATTCCGCACCCGGCGAAGGCTTCCAACTCAGTTTTATACAACTCGACGATCCAACTCTGCTCGATATCAGAGACCGACTGTTGGATATTGATATAGATACACTTACACCGATTGAGGCGTTGATGAAACTCAACGAGATAAAAAAAATCGTGAAGAAAAAGTGAAAAAAAGTTTTTGATTCGGAAAAAGTTTGTACTTTTGCATCCGCTTTTTCAGAAAAAAAAGCCGCGGAAATAGCTCAGTTGGTAGAGCACGACCTTGCCAAGGTCGGGGTCGCGAGTTCGAGTCTCGTTTTCCGCTCCAGTTCTTTGAAACAATTTCCAGATTTCGCTGAAAAATACTTTCTTTTTCATGATTGGTATTTGTTTGGGTTTTTATATATCAGCGAATCCGGAAAACCTGCGGAAATAGCTCAGTTGGTAGAGCACGACCTTGCCAAGGTCGGGGTCGCGAGTTCGAGTCTCGTTTTCCGCTCAAGTCTCCAACCAGGGAAATAGAAAGGCGAAGGGTTTTCAATTTTCAATTTTCAATTTGGAAAAGCTCTGGTGGTGGAATGGTAGACACGAGGGACTTAAAATCCCTTGACCGCAAGGTCGTGTGGGTTCAAGTCCCACCCGGAGTACAAACGTAGGATAATCCTACAAAACGAAGAGTTCTTTGAGATAAGGGTTGTGACCCGTCCACGTCCTAAACGACGCCGAAATACACATATAATATATAATAGTATCGAGGCCCGGTCACGACAACATTATAAAGACGGAAAAAAATTGATGTCTTGGTAGCTCAGTTGGTAGAGCAATTGACTCTTAATCAATGGGTCCAGGGTTCGAGTCCCTGCCAGGACACTTTTTAGCGGGGTGTAGCGCAGTTGGCTAGCGCGCCACGTTCGGGACGTGGAGGCCGGAAGTTCGAGTCTTCTCACCCCGACATCCGCAAGGATGCGACTAAGCGTCGTCCGCAGACAATCGGTCTTGCCACTTTAGCTCAGTTGGTAGAGCAACGCATTCGTAATGCGTAGGTCTGCGGTTCGAGTCCGCAAAGTGGCTCCAAAACTTTAGAAGACAGGACGTGAGCCCTGTCTTTTTTTTTGATATCATCAGTTAACAAAATAACAATTTAATCAATTAAAAACATGGTAAAACAGTACGAAACCGTTTTCATTGTAACTCCCGTTTTGTCTGACGATCAGATGAAGGAAACGGTCGAGAAGTACACCAACTTCTTGAAAGAGCGTGGTGCAGAAATCGTCTTCACCAACAACTGGGGCATGCGCAAGCTCGCCTATCCTATCAAAAAGAAAACCACAGGTTACTACTACCTCATCGAGTTCAAGGCCGAAGGTAGCTTGATCGCCGACCTCGAAATCGCCTACAAGCGCGACGAGCGTCTGCTCCGCTTCCTCACCGTAGCCCTCGACAAACACGCTGTGGCTTACAACGAGAAAAAACGCAACGCCAAGAAAGCCGCTGCCGAAGCTCCCGCAGCTGAATAAGAAAGGCACGAGGTAAATCAAATTAATCGTTAAACAGATAACATTAAAGAAAATGGCAAACGAAACCGAAATAAAATATTTGACCCCGATAGCCGTCGAAACGCAGCGCAAAAAATACTGCCGCTTCAAAAAACTCGGCATCAAGTATATCGACTATAAAGATGCGGATTTCCTTCTGAAATTCGTCAACGAGCAGGGCAAGATCCTTCCCCGTCGCATCACCGGTACGTCGAACAAGTATCAGAAAAAAGTGTCACAGGCTGTGAAACGCGCTCGTCACATCGCTCTCATGCCTTACGTGGCCGATTGTCTCAAATAAAAATAGGAGGAAGCAAGAATGGAAATCATACTGAAACAGGATGTGGCCGGTTTGGGCTACAAGGACGATATCGTTAAAGTGAAGAATGGTTACGCCAACAACTACCTTCTTCCGCAGGGTATGGCTATCATCGCTACCCCGTCGAACAGAAAAATGCACGCCGAGAACCTCAAACAGCGCGCCCACAAGGAAGAGAAAATCCGCAAGGACGCCGAGGCTCTGCAGTCGGCTCTCAACGGCAAGAGCGTGAAGCTCATCGCCAAGGTCGGTGAAAACGGCCAGCTCTTCGGCTCGGTCACCAACCAGCAGGTTGCCGAAGCTCTTAAAGAGCAGCACAACTACGACGTGGATCGCAAGAACATCGTGGTTGACGGCGACAAAATCAAGGCCGTGGGCGAGTACACCGCTATGGTGAACATACACCGCGACATCAAAGCCGAACTGAAACTCGAAGTCGTAGCCGAATAAGCACGACCCAAAGGTTTTGAAATAGGGTAGGGGATGCAGCGAAAGCCGCATCCCCTATTTGTTTTGTTTAATGGTGATAGGTTATAGGTTCAAGGGTTCAATTTTCTGGTCACAGGTTACTATTGTCAATTCACTATTCACTATTCACAATTCACAATTTACAAAGGTGTTCCACCAGTATCTTCACTCCGATGCCGATAAGCACCAATCCCGCGATGACCGACGCCCAGCGTTCGGGTATCTGTCTGCCCGCTCGTCCTAACGTGGTGCCGACAACCGACACGATAAAGGTCACAAGGGTTATTATGCCGCAGGTTACGACGCTTTGGAGTATGGTGCAGTTGAGGCCGAATCCGATGCCGACGGCGAAAGCGTCGATGCTGGTGGCAACGCCCAGCAGACACATCGCACCGAAGTTGAGCGTGTTGGCCTTAAGGTCGGAGTCGTCTTTCTTGCGGAAGGCGTCGGCAATCATCTTCACCCCGATGGCAAGCAGAAGTGCGAACGCAACCCAGTGGTCGATGGCGCGGATAAACTGCTCGCATACCGACCCGATGAGGGCGCCGCTCAGCGGAAACAACCCCTGTGCAACCGCCAGCGTCAAAGAAAGCAGCACCCAGCGCCACCGCGAAAGCTTGTACTTCAATCCACAAGCGGTAGAAACCGCCAAAGTATCGACACAAAGCGCCAAAGCCAATAAAAACGATTCGAGTATGGTCATGTAAGATTCGGTTTGTTTGAGTTAACGTCTTTTCGGGAACAGGTGTGGCTCACTACGAGGACACTCAATTCGTAGAGCAGGTATATTGGCAGCGACACTATCGTTAACGTGAAGGCATCGCCGGTGGGGGTTATGATAGCCGCCAGTATCAGTATTGCGACAATGGCGTGTCGGCGGTATTTTTTCATCGGTGTGGCTGTCAGTATGCCCATTGTGGCTAACAGCCAGCTGAGGATGGGCAGTTCGAATATGGCACCCATGATGAGCGACATGGTAAGCAGCATACCGATATATGATGTCAGAGAAATCATGTTCACCACGTCGTTGCTTACTTGGTAAGTGCCGAGGAATCTGAACGTGAGGGGAAAGATGATGAAGTAGTTGAGCGCAACTCCGGCAAGGAACATCAGGTAGCCTCCGCCCACAGCTCGCACAGCGAAACGGCGTTCGCTCTTGTATAGTGCAGGCGAGATGAATCCGAACATAACATAAATGACGTAGGGCGACACGACGAGCAATCCCATATAGAATGCCACTTTCATGTGCGTCAGGAACTGCTGGGCGATATCCACATTGATAAGCCCAACATGAAAGTCGTCGATGTGTCCGACGATTTTCTCGAATAGACGGTAGGTGACGAAGTCGCTCTCTTTGGGTGCGAGAACGATTGAAAACAGTAGGTCCTTAAAACAGAAAGCCACCACCGCCGCCACAAGTGCCGCGATGACGATGCGGATCAGGCATCCGCGCAACTCGTCGAGATGCTCCCAGAAAGTCAATGGTGATGTGTTAAATCAAGACGCGATAGTGGGAGTGGCGATTATTCCTCCTTCTTCTCGGCTTCGGTCGGTTTGTCGGGAGTGCCTTCATCCTTTCCGTTGATGCCGTCCTTGAAGCTTTTCACACCTTTGCCCATGCTACGCATGAGTTCAGGAATGCGTTTGGCACCAAAGAGCAGGAGTACTATTAGCACGATGATGAGAATCTCCCAAAATCCGATGTTTCCAAAAAGCAACAGTTTCATGATTTATATTTTTAGTAATTAAGTTTTAAGTAAACATATCAACATATCCACATATCCACATGTCAACCTTTCAAACCTAACTCAGCTCCTCCACATATCCGTTTATTCGTTTCATCTGGGCGGGGATGTCTATCTTCTGTGGACATTTGTGTACACAGGCGCCGCAGCTTATACAGTGGTCGGCTTGACGCAGGCGCGGCACCTTGTGGTCGTATCCCACCAAGAATGCGCGACGGGCTTTGCGGTAGGCCTTCTTGTCGGCGTCGGCATCGTCGGCAAGCGCCACATTGCCTTCGTTGACACACTTGTTGTAGTGCGAGAAGATACCTGGGATGTCAATCCCGTAAGGGCAGGGCATGCAGTACTGGCATCCCGTGCAGGGTACCGTCGGGAAGTTGGACAGCTGGTGGGCGATGCTTTCGAGCATGGCGTATTCGTCGTCGTTCAGCGGTTTCAGCGGCGAATAGGTGCGTATGTTGTCCTGCAGATGCTCCATATAGGTCATTCCGCTGAGCACGGTGAGAATTCTCGGTTGGGAGCCGGCGAAGCGGAACGCCCATGAGGCAATGCTTGCCTGCGGGTCTTTCTGCTTGAGCTGTTTGGTTGCTGCGTCGTTGAGTGTCGCCAGCGTGCCACCCAATAGCGGCTCCATCACGAAAATCGGGATATCTTTCTCGGCCAGTCGGTTGTACATATACTCCGAGTCGGCGTCGCCTCCCTGCTCTACGGCTTCGTGGTGCCAATCGACATAGTTGTGCTGTATGAGCACATGGTCCCAATGCACGGTGTCGTCCATATCCAACGCACGGTCAAACACCTTCACGTCGCCATGATAGGAGAATCCCAGGTTGCGTATGCGGCCTTTCTCGCGTTCTTCCATCAGGAAGTCGAGGATGCCGTTGTTTATAAACCGCGCTTCGAACACCTCCATCGGGCTCAGCTCTCGTCCGCTAAGGTCTTTGCTCGTGCCGCCGATGGCGTGGAGCATCATGAAGTCGATATAGTCAATCTGCAGCTCTTTCAGCGTGTTGTGGTATATCTTTATCGACTCTTCACGACTCCACGTGTTAGGCGGGAAGTTCGACATCTTGCTGCTCAGGTAGTATTTGTCTCTCGGATGACGGCTGAGTGCGATGCCCATAGCATGTTCCGAACGGCCCTTGCAGTAGGGCGGTGCAGTGTCGAAAAGGGTTACGCCGTGCTCGATGGCATAGTCGGTGAGTCGGTTTATCTGTTCCTGGTCGAGTTCAAAGTTATTCTCTCTGCCGCTGTTGCCTTCGATGGTCGGCATCCTCATGCATCCATATCCCAGCAGCGATATCTTCTCGCCGTGTTTGCCTGTGCGGTAGGTCATCTTGTCGGTAGGCACTTCGCCCTGCGCAAATCCCTCCGCTGTGGCAGTCGGGGCCTGTTTGCAACCGGTAAGCACGGCAGCGGTGGCTACGGTGCCGCCTCCCATCACTTTCAAAAACTCTCTTCTATCCATTTATAAGGGGTTAAAAAGGTTCAAAGGTTTTAAGGGTTCAAGTTTTTTTAGATTGTGGTGTGTTGTTCACGGCCTTCGACATAAATCGCCGAGAGCGGACGCACGGGGCAGAGGTATTCACATTTGCCGCATCCCAGGCATCGGTTCTCGTCAACGGTCGGAACAAGGTATCCCGTAGATGGATTTGCCACCATCTTGATAGCGTTGGCAGGACACACTTCGGAACAGTGTCCGCAGTTCGAACCTTGTGCCGCCAGGCAGTTCTGCTCAATTATGACGGCGTGACCGATGCTTATCGCTGTTTTGTCGGCAGCGGTAATCTTCTTTATCGCACCCGTCGGACACACCTGTGAACATTTCACACATCCCAGACGACAGTAACCATCGTGAAAACTCATCTCCGGCTGCATGAATGTCTTCAGCTCTTTTGATGGACTCAACACATGGTTTGGACATTCAGTCACGCATAGTTGGCATGAAGTGCAATGTTTCGAAAAACGATTAAGGCCTCCCGACCCAGCAGGCTTCAGCGGGGTGTTTCGAGTGGGTATCACCTTGTTCTCTATCACCGCCAATCCGCCGTCGATGTTCTCTTCCTGTGCTTTCACCGCCATTCCGGCACCGACAGCTGCGGTGGCTATGAGGAACTTGCGGCGAGAGGTGTCAACCTCCGGGCTTTCTTCTTTCTTCTTCAACCCACAGAACCTATACTTTATCGCACCTCCCTTGCATTTACCTATGCAATCCATGCAACCGACACAGCGCGAATAGTCGATGATGCGGTTCTCCGAGTTGATACATTCGGCCTTGCAGTTATGCTCACAGCGGTGACATCCCGTGCATTTGCTGTGGTCGATCACAGGTTTCATCAGCGACCACCGCGACACAAATCCCAACACGGTTCCTATAGGGCAGATGGTGTTGCACCACAGGCGGCCTCTCCATAGTGACAACCCTGCGACTAAAGCCAGCATGACAGCCGCAGTTGTCAGCGTCGCCCAAGCCGTTGTCCTCACCTCTACGCTGTAGAAGGCATAACTGTTGTGCCTTTCAGCTATATCGGCAAAAATGTTGTTAAACCATATATATATCGGTTGGAGTATGTTCGATGCTATGCGTCCGTATGCGCTGTATGGAGCTATTATGGCGGCCAACGCGTTCAATCCCGCAACCATCAGCACCACAAACACCCCGAGAACCGTCCACCTCAGCCATGTGATTGGCTTGTGGTAGTGATAACGGTTCTTTTTGAATCGGCTGCCAATCCAGGCAAAGAAATCCTGTGTGATGCCCAACGGACATATCACCGAGCAATACACTCTCCCCAGCAGCAGCGTCAGCACCAGCAACCCTACTATCACTCCAATATTCAACGCCAACACCGCCGGCAGCAGCTGCACCTTCGCCATCCAGCCAAGATACAGACCTATTGCGCCTGTGAAATCAAGGAAAAGCAACGTCGTTCCGACAAAGAACAACAAAGCGAGTATTATTCGTAGTTTTCGTAACATCGTTTATCTGTTTTTTTTATACCACAACAGGGCAAATACGACCGATATGGCCAACACACTGACCATTTGCCAAACAATCGACGTCCTGACAAGTTGTTCGGGACGGACAAGTATCCATTTGGCAAAATAATAAACCGCCTTGCCGGCAACGATAGCGGCAAGGATGGAACCGAATGCCCATCGAAAACCGCTTCTGCGGCCACCTACAAGGTAGAACACCGTCGCAACCGTCGCATATTCACACACCATGCAGAGAGCGCTGAGCGGTGTCGGCATACCAGCCACCAGACAGGTGAAGAACGGCACGACAAGTGCGAGTATATAGGCGTTCCATTTGCTGTTGACCAGCAGCATGCCGGCCACAACAACCATAAGCATCGGGTTGAGCATGTATATCGGCAGCGCGAGCAAGTGCGACATCGCAGGTATCATGCACGCCAAAGTAAGCAGTGCCGCATCTATCAACCCTGTACGGAGAAGGCTTCGTTGTTTGATATTTTCTGATATCATATTGTTTTGACGTTTTGTAAATCGTGTGGAAAGGTGACTTTTATGTTGTCTGCCGACCCTTTAACAAGGTGTATCTTCACTTCAGGCATATAGCGGCTAACCACACCGCAGTCGTCGGTGGCCGCAAACATCGGGTCTTGCAAAGCTCGCTGGTAGGCATCTCTGATTACAGGCAACCGAAACGCCTGTGGTGTCTGCGCCATCCAATAACGTTTGCGTTCAGGCACCCTGAGCAGGCACCAAGGTTGCTCAGGTGTCTTTTCCATCGCCTCGTTGGTCACCGCCACCTCCCAAAGTGTGTCTGTGGCAGGCACGCCCACTCCCACGGCTTCGTACTGCCCAAGCGAGTGCAGCACCGACTCAATCACCTCTTTTGACACGTTGGGCCTTGCTGCATCGTGGAAAAGCAGGTTCGTGTCGTCGGGATAGTCGATATAAGCCATAATCGCATTGAGGCTCGACATATACCGCTCACTGCCGCCAGCAATAACCTTGAACCTTGAACCTTGAACTTTGAATTTTGAAACCCTATCAATCCATTCCGGCTGTGTCACCACGCATATCTCGTCTATGCCATCGACCGCGGCAAATGCTGCAACCGAGTGTTCCAATACCGTGCGGTCACCGATTTTTGCGAACTGCTTGGGTTCGTCGCCTCCGAATCTGCTTCCGCTGCCAGCGGCGAGTATAATGGTTACGTTCATTCGAAAATTTCCTCCATCGTTTCGGACATAACAGCATAACCCGCCTGTTTCAATCCTGCTGTCATAGTGGTGGTCACGCTCACCTGCTCGGGCGACACTCCCTCATGTCCGGTCATATACTGAAGCACTATCTCGTTGCGCCGTGCGTAGCGTTCAAGCATCTGTGCGTCGCTTGTCGAATCCACCTGCTGATCCAGCACCAGCTTTATGTTCTCGTTGCCTTTCACAATCTTGGCCAGCTCGCCGAACTGGTGGTATTGCTCCGAATTGAAATCTCTCTGCTGTGGCTCAATCTTTATGAAGTCGGGCGAGTCGCCTATACCCATGGCTTCGCCTATTGCCCTGATGGGCGAAGTGGCCACCTTCACGAATAGGTTGCCCAGCGTTTTCCATATCAGTTTCATATAGCTGAACTCAGGGCTATCGACATTGCCTTTGACTGGCACGTCCAGCAATATCTTGTCGTCCTTGTCTTTAAGGATATACAGAGCCGTCTTGAACGGTATCTTCATCTGCGCATCCACATCTTTGCGCTTCTTACCCACCTCGGCTTTGTATATGTCGATGTGGTTCTTGCCGTTGAGCACACTGTTGTTCACCGTGTTGTGGCTCACAAACGAGAACGTGCCGTCGGTGAACGGCCTGCCCAGATAGGCCACCGAATAGGGGCTCACGCGTGTGAGGTCAAGACCTTTGATGCGCAGCATTATGTCCTGGTGTTTCTTCCAATCCATGATGTTGCCGTTCCAGCGTATGTTGAGTGTGCCGCCGCCGGGCAGCGAGGCTTTCACAACGGCGTTGTTGTCGCCCATGAGCGAGAAGTTCTCCGTCTCGATGCTTATAGCCGTCATTGGGAATTCAAACACATCGGCCAGCGTTTGGTCGGTATAGGTCAACTTTGAGTCGGTCACGCGTATATGCTTCACCGTCACGTTCAATGGCTTTTTTACTTCTGGCTGCTGAACGCTGTCCGCCGTCTGCTGTTCGCTTTCTGCTGATGGTTGCTCGCTGTCTGTTGTCTTATCTTTCTTCACAGATAGCCTTGTGTAGTTGTTTCCGTCGGTATAGCGGTCGAAACGACCTGCGAGCCCCGAAATATAGACGCTGTCGATGGCGAATATCTTGTCGTGTATGTTTATCCTGTCTATGGTCACCAACGTGCGGCCGCACGAGGCAAATGAGTGTCCACCCTTGGTCGGCAGGTCCAAGCCAGCCAAATCCACCCGTCCGTGTATGTTCATCTCAGTGGCTTGGTCGAGGTTGCCTTCGGCTTTCAGGTGTGCGTCAAGCTTGCCCTTTATACCCGTCACGTTCAGCACCTCCGTGATGTATGGCTTCGCAACCACGAGGTTCACGTCGTCCAAGTCCAGCACCGCCTCGAAGTCGTTGCTTTCCATGTTGTATTTTGCGTCGGCATGTACGCGTCCGCCGTCAGCGAGCTCCACCGAAAGACCAGCGTCTGTCGCCTGATCCACTCCGATGCAGAATCCCGGCACATCCAGGTTCAACCCCTTCAGCCGCCAGTTGCTGCCTCGCACCACGTCGCGGTATTGCACGGCACCCTCCGAAAGCTTGATGTTGTAGAAATACAGCTTCCACTTCGACGGCGTGTCGTCGTCATCATCCTCGTCGTCCGACTTGAAATGGTCAATCAGACTCTGGAAGTTGAACCGGCTGCCGTTCTGCACCAACCTTACATTGGGATTCTCCAGCGTTATGTGCGAAATATACACGTCCTGCACCAGAAGCCTCAGCAGGCGCGCCTTCACGTCAAGCAGGTCGAAGGTCACGAACTCTGTCGTCGCATCGTCTTCATACAGTTTCAGCCCTTTTATCGCTACATGCCCGGTCAGTATGTTCGCACTGATGCGATCCACCGTCAGCTTGCGCCCCACCAGTTTTTCGCCGTTATTATTCACATACGCCGTAGCGATAGGCGAGACAAGCACCGACACCAGCAGCACCAGCCCCACAAGTACACCCACGATTATCAAAACTATTTTCAGCGGTTTCTTCATTTTATTTAGTTTATTGTAAAAATGAACTCTTGATTATATTGGTTTGCAAAGGTACTAAATTATGTGATAAAATCAAAGCTTGTTGTATGGTGTGATATGGCTTATGTATATGGTTACTTTATTCCTCTTGCTCGGCGGATGGTTTCGTAGGCTTCGTTGATTTTCTTGAACTGTTCCTCGGCGTTGCGTTTTATTTCTTCGCAGAGGGTCTCGACGCGGTCGGGGTGGTATTTCATGGCGAGGCGGCGGTAGGCTTTCTTCACCTCTTCGTCGGTGGCGCTGCTGTCGATGCCGAGTACCTTGTATGGGTCGTTATCGGCGGTGTAGGTGTTCGACTGGCGTCCACCCGAAGTGCGTTTTTGTTCGGAACCCGAGTACGAGCCGCCAGAATATGAGCTGCCCGAATAGTTTCCACGAGAAGAATAGGATGCTGTGGAGTGACGGGCGTAGATGGAGGCGAAGTCGGCTGCGTTGATGCCCAGTCCTACAACGATGGTGCGGATAACACGCTGCTCTTTGTGGTCGAAGTCGCCGTCGGCGCCAGCGAGGCCGCACAGGAAATCGACCATGTGGTAGCGGGTGGTGTAGTCGGTGTTGACTTTTATCTGCTGGCATACGTCGTGGACGGGGATGTTGCGTTTGACGATGTCTCGCAGCATGAGCAGCATGCCTTTGGCGGTCTCGCCGTCGTAGTTCTTGCTAAGGAATCGTTTGACATAGTCGAGCTCGCTTCGTTTCACGTTGCCGTCGGCTTTCATGACGGCTGCGATGAGGACGAGGAGAGCGGCGTGGATGTCGGACGAGGTGCCGGTGTTGCGGTAGGGACCGCGATGATTGCTTGTGCGGTTGGAGGTTTGGTCGTAGGAGGTGTCGATGCGGGGGGTGTCCTTATCTTTCTTGAAAGACGACGATATGGAATATCCGATGAAGTATCCTATGATGCCGCCGATGGGACCGCCGACGGCCCAACCGAGTCCTGCCAATATCCATTTCGCGAAGGCCATGTTGTTTTATTGCGTTAGATTGTGAATAGTGAATTATTCGCTTGATTTAATTTGATTCAAAGGTGCTCATCAATGCTAAAGCATGTGTGAATAGTGAATTGACAAATGGGGGTTGTTAATGTGGAATTGCGTTAATGTGTTAATGCGTTAGTGGGTTGATATGTTGATGTGATTGCGTTATTGCGTGATTGTGTTATTGTGTGATTGTGTTATTGTCTGACTGCTGACTACTTAAAACTTACAGCTTAAAACTTAAAACTAAATAAATCGCCCTGTGCGGGCACGCACTTACTTCACTCCCATCGACTTGTATATCAGGGTTTGTATGTCGGTGCGGATGTTCATCTTGGCGAGTTTGTTGGGTGTGGCGTTGGGGTGAACGCGGTTGGAGAGGAAGATATAGACGAGCTTGTATTCGGGATCGACCCAGAACATGGTGCCGGTGAAGCCTGTATGTCCGAAACTGGATTGCGACACTTGGGTGGCTGTCTGACCTGCCTTGGTGGGGGTGAACATCGGTTTGTCGAACCCGAGGGCTCGGCGGTTGCCGCGCTCGGCGTAATGACGGGAGTTGAAGAGGTCTATGGTTTTTGGATTAAGGTATGTCTTGCCGTCTATGGTGCCACCGTTCAGCAGCATCTGATATATCTTGAAAAGTTCGGAGGCGTTGGAGAAAAGTCCGGCATGGCCTGCGACACCGCCCATGACGTCGGCGTTCTGGTCGTGTACGGTGCCGCGGACAAGGCGGTGGCGATAGTCGTTGTCCTGCTCGGTGGGGGCGATGAGTGAGGGCTCAATGCCGTGCTCGAGCGGGCAGAAGGTGGTGTGGGTAAGGCCCATGGGTTGGAAGAAATATTTAGACACGTAGTGGTCGAGCGTCTGACCGCTCACGTATCGCACCATGTCGCCCAGGAGTATGAACCCGAGGTCGCTATAGACATATTTCTGTTCTTTGTTGAGGTCGCTCTTGGCAATCTGTTTCAGCACCGACATGTATGGGTCGTCGTCGTCTTTGGCGTTCTTCCAATAGCTGTCGTAGTCCTTAAGGCGAGCGAAATGGCTGAGGGCTTCGCGGATGGTTATGTTCTTTTTGTTAGTGTGTTTCAGATATGGCACATACTTCGAAATCTTGTCGTCGAGATGGATTTTCCCTGTCTCGACGAGGCGCATGACGGCCAGCGTGGTGGCCGTGGCCTTGGTGAGGGAGGCGATGTCGTAAACGGTGTTTGTATCGACCGCTGCCGACTTGGGGTCGTAGGTCTGATGGCCGTAGGCTCGGTTATACACCACCTTGCCGTCCTTGGCCACAAGCAGCTGGCAACCGGGGTAGGCTTGCTTGTCGATGCCGTTGAGCACGATGCTGTCTATCTGCTTGAAACATTCGGCATCCATGCCGGCGGCAATCACGTCGTCGTAGGGTGTGGAGAGATCGACCTGCAAACCGTGGCCAATCTTGAATATGCCGGCGGTGACAGGCAGATGGCCTTCGAACTGGGCACGACCGTGCAGCAGCTCATCGACAGCCCAACGTGTGGCGGGACAGTCCTGATAGGCGAGCACGACGACCTGGGCGGAATCGACGGCGCCCATACGCTTCATCATGTTGTAGGGCGACGCATAGATGACAAATATCTTTGTGGTATCGATTGGTTCGTCTTTTTTCAAAGGCAGGAGTCCGCCGTTGTTCTTGATGAGGGTCACGGCGTGGAGCGCCATCTGGCGAGAGATGCTGTCGCAGAGGGGGTTCGGCTGTGTGGCTGTTGCCGGATTCGACAGGTCGGGGCACTGGTCGGCAAGCCCTGACTTGTATTTCGCTACAAGAATCCTGTGGCAGTGTTCCTCGACCATCTTCTTTACCGAAGAATTGCATCTGGCGGCGTTGACTATGGCTGAGACCGACTTCTCCACATCGGGCGGCAGAAGGAGCACGTCGTTGCCAGCCTTCATAGCCTGCAGCTCGCCCTCGCCGTCGGCATAGTATTTGGTCACACCTTTCATGTCGAGTCCGTCGGTGAAGATAAGTCCGTTGAAGTTCATCTTCTCACGCATAAGCTTCTGCACCAGCTTTTCGGAAAGCGACGAAGGACGGTTTGGGGTGTTGTCGTAGGCGTTGACCTGCAGGTGGGCGGTCATCACACCTTTGACGCCGGCTTTTATGAGTGCGTTGAAGGGATAGAGATCGACGGTGTCGATATATTCTTTAGTGTGGTTTATGACCGGCAGGTCGAAATGGCTGTCGGACTTGGTGTCGCCGTGACCGGGGAAATGCTTTGCCACTGCCATTACCCTCTGGCTCTGGAGGCCGCGCATATAGGCGGTCGCTTTGAGCGCCACCGACTGACGGTCTTCGCCAAACGAGCGCATCCCTATGACGGGGTTCTTGGGGTTGGAGTTGAGATCGACCACAGGGGCGAAGTTGATGTGTACGCCCATCTGGCGGCATTGGCGTCCGATTTCGGCGCCCATCTGCTCGATGAGGTTGTCGTAGGCGTGCGGCATTGCACCCATAAGCATCTGCTTGGGGAAGGAATAGCAGTCTTTCAATCGCATACCCAACCCGTTCTCGGCATCGGTGGCGACGAAGAGGGGTACCTTCGAGACCGACTGGAAGAGCTTGGTCAGTCGTATCTGTGCGTCGGCGGTGCCTGAAAAGAAGCAGACGCCTCCCACATGGTTGTCCTTGAGCAGATCAACAAATCTAGCCTCGCCTTTCTTGCTCATATTGAGCGGCACACGAATCATCATAAGCTGGCCGACCTTCTCTTCGAGCGACATCTTCGACATGACCGAGTCGGCCCATTTCTCGGCAGACGTCGCTACCGCCATCTCGGTAGTGGAGACTTTCTTGTGGTGCTTGCTCCGTTTGTGTTTCTGTGCGTAGGCGCCGCTCATCGTGAGCGTTGCCGCGAGGGTTAGGAGTAACAGTTTCTTTATCATGGTGCTTACTTGTTTCTGTTGTCAGCGACCTGCGGTCAGCTGGTGTATAAGGGTCTTTATTTGTCTTTCGCGAGGGTTGCCCTCGTAGTTCAGTATCACGAAGTCGGCTCGCATGGCTTTCACCTCGTCCGGCATCTGGTTGCGCATACGGGCTTCGATGGCTTCAACCGAACAGTGGTCACGCTCGACCAGGCGGCGTATGCGTTCTTCACGTTCGAGATAAACCGCAACCACCGCGTCCATGTCGCTGTCTAATCCTGTTTCATACAGTATGGCGCTTTCGAAGAATACCAATCGACTGCCGCTCTGTTGCAGACACCACTGCCTGAAATCGTTCATCACACGGGGATGGATGAGAGAGTTGAGTTCGGCGAGTTTCGACTTGTCGGAAAAAACTGCTGCAGCGACAGCCTTGCGGTTGACGCGTCCGTCGTGGTCGAGGATTGAGCGGTCAAACAAATTCAGGATTGACGAGACGAACACGGGGTCGTCGTAATAGGAGCGTGCGACATCGTCGGCTACGAAGCAAGCCATGCCCTGCCGTCTGAGTTCGGCCACTACGGTACTTTTGCCGCTTCCAATGCCTCCTGTGAGTCCAATCCGTTTCAAGGGCCGTGTCTTGATTACTTGATGATTACGTATTGCACTTTTTCGGGTTCCACAGACTTGATTCGCATGATGGACGGGAAGTCGGTGATGGAAACCGTCAGGTCGTGGGATGCAGAGGCTGCGTCCATACAAACAATGGCTTTGCTACCGTCGGCGGATATCTTCCCATAGGAACTTTGTGGCACCCAGAATGAGACGGTGACCTCGTCGGGGTAGAGTTTCACTTGTCTGACCGAATCGGCTCCTGCTATGCGTACTTTGAGGGGTTGGGTGATTTCAACATACGGTTCGACAGGAACTGTGAGTACAATGGATTTCTGAGAAACTCTGACATCGGGGAATTTACTCCATTCGGGTTCCAGATTGAGCTTGAATCGTCCGCCGTTTTTGCCGACAGTGATATTGGCTGCCTGAGTATGGAGGGATGCAATTTTGCCGAGAGACTCTTCGCTGCCGTACAGATAGACGGAGTCGGGCGATATGGTGGCCTGTCCGCATAAGCCATATCCGTCGGGGAAAGAAAACGATATGTCTTTCAGCTGCGGTTTGTAGGCTTTCTGGCACCGTTCTTTTATCTGGACGTAGATGGAGTCTTTCTGAATCTCAATTTCACAGCTGCTTACCGGAGAAAAACGCCGTTTTAGCTCGTCTTTGTATTTTTCCGTGTCTATAGAGAGTCGTGAATTGCCGCTGCTCAAGGCTTTCTGAGAGAGAGAGGCGATGTCAACGGAAAGCGGACGTTGCCTCCAATAGAGGTGGTGATGCAGAGCAGAGAAACCGTCGGTGGTTACGGAAACCGGTAGCTCTTCATCGACGGCAGATAGGACATAATGTGCCGTGTCAATTCCGGTATAGCTGATTTTGACAGAGGTCTGATAGCTGCGTGGCGACGACATATCGACCACAAACCACACCAACGTCATTATTGCCAAAATGACAAAGAACTGACGATAACGATGTAGTTTCTGGCGCATAAATCGTGAAGATGTTAAGATGTTGGTATGTTTTTGGTATGTTTTATGTTGATATGTTTACTTACAGCTTAAAACTTACAACTTTTAAACTTACAACTTAAAACTTACAGCTTAAAACTTACAGCTTACAGCTTAAAACTATCCACTAGCTGCTATCCGCTCTGTGCGGGCATGCACCTAATTACTTCTTGTCCTGCTGCGGTTTTTCCTCAGGGGCCGGCTGTATCATAGCTTTCTCGACGGTCACAACCACGCCGTTTGAGATTTCCACATCTACGGTGTTCTCATCTACCGAGTGCACTTTGCCGTAAATGCCGCCGCTGAACACCACGCGGTCGCCTTTCTGCAGACCAGCACGGAATTTCTGTTCTTCTTTGGCTTTCTTGCGCTGCGGACGCATCATCACAATCCACAAAAGGACGATCATACCAATCATCAGCCACAGCGACATTCCCATACCTTTAGGCTGCCCTGCAGCAGCATCAAGCAATACAAATAAACTGTTCATAATCTTTTATTGTTACTTTAAATTTGAATTCTGAAACTTAAAACTTGAAAATAATAACTTGGATTAATAACTTAAAACTCAAAACTTAAAACTTGAAACTAAAATCCTCCCACTTCCGCCATGATGCGCAGTTTCACCTGTGCGGGGTCGCCGTTGGTTCTGACGGTCACCTCCTTCACCTGGCGTCCGCTCATGCCGGCCGACTTGAACGAAACCTTCACATAGCCATCTTTGCCGGGAGCGATACGTTCTCTCGGATAGTCAGCCACAGTACAGCCACAAGTGGCAGAGCAACCTCCGATAAGCAGGTCGGCTTTGCCCGCATTGGTGAAATGGAAGCTATACGAGACGTTCTCGTTGGCGGTGAGGCGCCCGAAATCATGCACGTCGCGGTCGAATTTTATCGACGGTAACTTCTCTCCGTTGCCTTTGCCGTCTATGGTTTGTGTGTTGTGTATAAGGTCTAGGCCTACGTCGCTCTTCTTCCCACCGCAAGCGGCAAGAAGAAAGACCATAAGGATGGAGAAAAACAGTTTGCTACGCATTGGAATCCTCCTCTTTGTCGAAATCGGTACGGTAGAGACCTCGTCCAACCTTTACAATCTTGCCAGCCGAACGGAGCTCGAGGATAAGCCTGTCGAGCAATCCGTTGATGAAGAGGCGGCTGCGGTCGGTGCTGAATTCCTTGGAAAGCTCTATGTATTCATCCACGGTGACGCGCTCTGGGACGGAAGGACAGTATTCGAGTTCTGCAATGGCCATGTCCAGCAGGTAGATGTCCATTTGAGCGACACGCTCAAATTCCCACCCGTGCAGATGGTCTTTGATAAGCTGGTTGTTCTCCTCGGCGTTGCGGAGAGTCTCGCGCAGAAGGGTGCGTGCGAACTCGGCGGCCTCTTTCTCGCCTTCGTCGCGTTCGTCATAGACGCGCGGCCAAGGCATGGCCTCGTTGAGTGTCTTTTCGTCGAGGGTCTTGAGGAACATGTACTCGTATTGCGCCACTTGGTCGAAGTCGTCCTCCCACAGAAGGCTGCGCTCGATCACGGTTGAACGCAATCCCTCGTCGTTCACGAGGAAGCGGAACAGCTTGATGAAGATGTCCTTGTCGGCCTCGAAGCCCGAATGGCCTGCCATGTATTCTTGATATTGTTTGCTCTCTTTGAATCCGGCTATGGCCTTGCGGAAACGCGCTTGCTCGCCCGACCAGAAGCCAACCGTATGTTCCGACTGCTTCTTGAAGTCGTAGTTGTCGGCTATGCGGCGGGCAAACTCGTTCTCAATAAATTTGCGGTCGGGATTGCGCTCGGTGTCCGTGGCTATAAACTTCTGCATAGCCTCCTCAGTGACACGCTCGGCTTCGACCAGGCACTCCAGCGCCATAGCTATCTGGGTTGTGCCAAGGTCGTTGAGACGGACTATGTTGTGCATCAGTGCGTCTTCGGCGGCTCTTATACTCGGCATCTCGCTGCAGTAATAGGCATACACCTCCTGCAAAACCTTCGCTCTTAAAAAATGTCTGCTTAGCATCTATTTTATGTTGATATGTTGATACGTTGATAGGTTGATATGGTAAAATGTTAAAAGGTTGAAAGCGTTGAAATGTTCACTTAAAACTTACAGCTTAAAACTTACAGCTTAAAACTTACAGCTTAAAACTGACCACTAGCCACCGACCACTAATCACCCAATCACGATATTTATAATCTTCTTCGGCACGAATATCACCTTCTTGGGTTCTTTGCCGTCGAGCCATTTCTGTCCCACGTTGTGGGCTTTTACGGCAGCCAGAGCCTCATCCTGCGTTGCGCCGGCAGGCAGCTCGATGGTGAAGCGCATCTTGCCGTTGAACGACACGGGATAGTTGAACGTGTCCTCCACCAGCAGGCTCTCGTCGCAATTGGGCCACTCGGCGGCGCACACCGTCCCTTCGTGTCCCAGACGGTGCCACAGCTCTTCGGCGATATGCGGAGCGAAGGGTGCGATAAGCACCGTCAACGGCTCCAACGCCGTGCGGCTCTTGCATTTCGAGGCGGTCAGCTCGTTCACCGTAATCATGAAGGTCGAGACCGAGGTGTTGAACGAGAAGCGCTCTATGTCGTCGGTCACCTTCTTTATCGCCTGGTTGATGGTCTTCAGGTCTTTCTTGTCGGCTTCCGAGTCGTCAACCAGCAGCTGGTCGTCGTCGCCCACATAGAGTTTCCACAGCTTGCGAATGAAGCGGAACACACCCTCGATGCCGTTCGTGTCCCAGGGCTTGGCCTGCTCCACAGGTCCGAGGAACATCTCGTAAAGCCTCAGCGTGTCGGCACCGTAGCGATCCACCAGGTCATCGGGGTTCTGCACGTTGTACATCGACTTTGACATCTTCTCCACCTCCCATCCGCACACATATTTTCCGTCCTCCAGCTCAAAGCGGGCGTCGGCAAACTCGGGTCTCCACTGGCGGAATTTCTCTATGTCGAGTATGTCGTTATCGACAATATTTATATCCACATGGATGGGGACGGTGTTATGCTCGCGTCCTTTGATGTTCTTCGAGATAAACAGGTTGTTGTCCTCCTTGCTGCGATAGACGAAGTTCGACCTCCCCTGTATCATACCCTGGTTGATGAGTTTCTTGAAGGGCTCGTCTTTTACGGCATATCCTATATCGAAGAGGAACTTGTTCCAGAAGCGGGCGTACATCATGTGGCCGGTTCCGTGTTCCGAGCCGCCCACATAGAGATCTACGTTCTGCCAATATTCGACAGCCTTCTCCGAGAAGTAGCGTTCGTCGTTGCGAGGGTCCATATATCTCAGGTAGTATCCGCTGCTGCCCGCAAATCCAGGCATGGTGCTGAGTTCCAGCGGAAACACCGTCTTGTTGTCAATCTTCGAGTTCTCCACAACCGTTCGGTTCGCCTCGTCCCAAGCCCACTTGGTGGCGTGACCCAGTGGCGGCTCGCCCGTGCTGGTGGGTTTGAACTCCTTCACCTCGGGCAGGCGGAGCGGCAGGCACTCTTCGGGCAGTGTGTAGGGCATATCGTTCTTGTAGTAAATCGGGAACGGCTCGCCCCAGTAGCGCTGACGGCTGAATATGGCGTCGCGCAGACGGTAGTTTATCGTCTTGTGGCCTATGCCCATCTCGTCAACCTTGTCTATCACGGCCTTCATGGCGTCCTTGACCTTCATACCCGTGATGAAGCCGCTGTTCACGCTCACACCGCTCTTGGCGTCCATGCTCTCCTCCCAGGTGTTGGGGTCGCTGGTCTCATCTATCGACGGAGCCACCACCTGGCGTATCGGCAGGTTGAAATGTTTGGCAAAGGCGAAGTCGCGGCTGTCGTGTGCAGGCACCGCCATGATGGCTCCTGTGCCGTATCCAGCCAGCACATAGTCGCTTACCCAAATGGGTATCTTCTCTTCCGTCAGCGGGTTGACGGCATAGGCGCCTGTGAACACACCGCTCACCTTCTTCACCTCGGCCTGGCGCTCTCGTTCGCTGCGGTTCTTCGCCCACGTCACGTAGGCCATCACCTCGTTGCGCTGCTCAGGTGTGGTTATCTGCTCAATCAGTTCGTGTTCGGGGCAGAGCACCATGAACGTCACGCCGAAGATGGTGTCGGGACGGGTGGTGAAAATCTCGAAGCTGGGAACCGGCAGAGGATCGACCTGACCCATATAGAGAGCCGTCGGTTTGTCAACCGAAGTGGCTGGCACGTCGAGCGGGAACCACACGGCGGCACCCTCCGAACGTCCTATCCAGTTGCGTTGTATCTCTTTCAGCGAGTCGCTGTATTCCACTTTCTCCAATCCGTCAACCAGTCGCTGTGCGTATGCGGTGATTCTCAAACTCCACTGCCTCATCAGTTTCCGCTCCACTGGGTAGCCGCCTCTCACACTCAGCCCGTTCACCACCTCGTCGTTGGCGAGTACGGTGCCCAGCTCGGGACACCAGTTCACGGGTATGTCAGCCAGGTAGGCCAGACGGTAATTCATCAACACATGCTGACGCCCATACTCGTCCCAAGAGTTCCACTCGTCTGCCGTAAAGTCAAGATGTTCCGTGCAGGCGGCGTCAAGACCCTCGCTACCTTGCTTCGCAAACCGTTCACACAGCTCGCTTATCGGGCGAGCCTTCTGTGCTTGGTTGTCGTAGTAGTGGTTGAAAAGCTGGATGAAAGTCCACTGTGTCCATTTGTAGTACTGTGGGTCGCAGGTGCGCACTTCGCGGTCCCAGTCGAACGAGAATCCAATCTTGTCGAGCTGCTCGCGATAGCGTGCGATGTTTTTCTCGGTGGTTATGGCAGGATGCTGGCCGGTTTGGATGGCATACTGCTCGGCAGGCAGGCCGTAGGCGTCGTAGCCCATCGGGTGCAGCACGTTGAAGCCGTTAAGCCGTTTGTAACGAGCGAAGATGTCGCTTGCGATATATCCCAGAGGATGCCCCACATGCAACCCCGCGCCAGAAGGGTAGGGGAACATGTCCAAGACATAAAAATGCGGTCTCCCATCTTCGTTCTCCACGTGATAGACCCCTTTCTCACGCCAGAAGCGCTGCCATTTCGGCTCGATTTCTCTAAAATTATAGTCCATATTCTACGACTAAATATTTATTAGCAAATTGTATTTTAATTTTTTATGTGCTGCAATGGATTGTGGGCACGCTATTGCAGCGAAACAACAAAGGTACTATTTATTTTTATATATACAGGTTTTGAGCTAAAATTTTTTTTCTTGCTTTTGTGAAAAAAAAACTTTATATTTGTAGTGCCAAAATGATGATTATGACATTTTGCAATAGGGTAAATATCAGATGTTTGGGCGGTATTTCGTTAATACGCCCGAACATAGTGGCACAAAACGCACGTCTTCAACAGGTTGAAGGACAGCGTTAAAGAATCTTCCCCTCCGTATCAACACCGTATCAACGCCGTATTAACTCCGTATCAAATACGTATCATCTCCTATACCCCTTCTATACCCCTCCTATACCCCTTCAGTACCCCTCCTATATTTCGCCTAGATTTCTCCTATACTTAATACTCTATTGCTCTATGGTGTATTTGGGCTATAATTTGGGATGGGGGAATGTTTTTGGTTGGAGGGTTATGTTGGGTTGTT
The DNA here is from genome assembly GCA_017616895.1 of Bacteroidales bacterium. Classification (GTDB taxonomy): domain Bacteria; phylum Bacteroidota; class Bacteroidia; order Bacteroidales; family P3; genus Colimorpha. The sequence goes on along the minus strand of JAFZXE010000019.1, from coordinate 100,874 downwards.
TTTGTTTTTTGTTTTGGGTTTTGTTTTAGGTGTTGTGATTTTCTTCTTTTTAGGAGGTGGGGGATGGGGTGAGGAGGTTTTGGAGTGTAGAGCAGGAGGCGGTGGGGGAGTGGGGGAGATGGCTTGTGGAGGGGTATTCTGAGAGAAAAATAATCTTTGTTGTTGCAAATTAAATATTTTGTGTACTTTTGCAAATCCAATTGCAACAAAAACACATCAAAAATATACGTTATGACAAAAGCAGAAATTGTAACAGCTATCAGCAACAAGACAGGTATCGAGAAAACCGCAGTGCTCTCAATCGTTGAAGAGCTTATGACCACCATCAAGGGTTCTATCGTCGCTAAGGAGGAGGTCTATCTCCGCGGTTTCGGTTCGTTCATCATCAAGCATCGCGCTGCCAAAATCGGCCGCAACATAAGCAAGGGCACCGCCGTGAACGTCCCCGCTCACGACATCCCCGCCTTCAAACCCTGCAAAGAGTTCATGAACGAGGTTAAAACAAAGACCAAATAAAGTGTGCCTGGTCGTGACAGGTGAGTCATGACAAGCAAATGAGAAGCCGCCTGTCGAGAAACACGGCGGCTTTTTTCATATATTTACGGTTAAGGATTTGAAACGTCTATACATTTTTTTCATGATGCTTGCCGCCTTTGGCGCGGCAAGGGCGCAGTTTGACGTGCACGGCGGCTACTCGATGGTTATCGAGAGGGCCAGCAAGACCACCATACTCATGCACGGCGGACACATCGAGGCGGGATATAATTTCAAACTTGTGGAAAATCTCGGCCTCCGTACCGGCTTGGCGCTACAGATGACCATGATGACGCAGAACACGGTGACCGAGCTGCGGACGGGACAGACGCAGTCGCAGGCAAAAGCCGTTGTGACCGACCCCGGCTTCCAAGAGTACGATGTGTTCGTTCCGGCGCATGTCAACTACACCTTCGACCCTGCATCGCAGCTGCATTTCACCGTCTTCGCTGGTCCTAGCATCGGGTTGACTTTCGGCGAGATGAAAGGCATCAGCTTCACCGACGCTTACTACAAGGACGCCGCCTACCACCGCGTGGGTGCCGTAAATATGGCGCTCGACATGGGTCTCGAGTTTCGTTTCCGTCAGTTCGGTTTGCGGCTGGCGTTCAATAGAGAGATGCTCACGTCGGGACACCGATTCACGGGCAAACACCGCATCAAACGCGACATGCTGACGCTAGGTGTGGCGTATCATTTTGAGAAATACGAGAAAACCGAGAAGTAGCCGTATGACAGCCAAGTGCCACATTCTGATTCCGGCGTTGATTGCTTGCCTCCTGCTCGCAGGTTGCGAGAAAGGGGAGGGGGTGTATTCGGCGAAGAAGAAGGTTGTGGAGGTCTATAAGGAATGTTCGGGAAACTATATGTCGTGGAACGAGGAAAGCGGCGAGTGGGAGCAAATCGAATACTCCGAACCGCGATACATGAGCGAGCAGTGGGAGTGGAACCGCAAAAAGCTGCAGTCGATAAAATATTTTTTCCGCGACGGCGGCTCGGCGGGGACGGATGTGTTTAAATATGACGACGGCTTGGTGATAGTGAGGCAGAACCGTACCAACTCGAGCGTTATGGAGTTTGTACACGAGGGCAAGGAGCTGCAAAGGATAGAGTGGTATCTGGACGAAGAGCTGTACAGCATGACGACATTAAAGCACAAGGACGGCAAGATTGTGGAGGCTACTACGACGTTCTACAATATGTCCAAGTCGGCGGAATGTCTTGTGTCGGCCGAGCAGTTGATGTTCGCTCCCTACACTTCCTACAGGCTTGCGCACGGCGAGAAACACGCCAAAGCGGCTGGACAGAATGAGATATTCTCGGAGCGAATCTCAATCGAGTGGCTCGAGGACAACGTTATGTCGGTCACCTCATACTACGACGGTATTGAGCGTGCCAATTGGACGTACCGCTACGACACGAAGAAGAACCCTCTGCAAAACTTCTGGACAAAGAGCGAGGTGAGCGGCTCCACGATACCGCTGTACGGCAGCGAGAACAACGTGATAAGCTGCACTATGAGCGAGGATTGGAAACTGGCAGAAGATTGCAGCTATGAATACACCTACGACGGCGACTATCCCGCAAAGGTCTGCTGCACGAAGTATGACCATCGGGATGCGCGCTTCTCGACAATGGAGAAAACAATAACAGAATACATTTACAAATAAAACCATAGGAATATGAAATCTATAGCAATTCTCACGGGTGGCGGTCCTGCGCCCGGAATGAACACAGTGGTGGCTTCGGTTGCCAAAACCTTTCTGCGCGACGGTTTCCGCGTCATCGGCCTTCACGGCGGCTACAGCGCCCTGTTTACCGACAAACCGCGTATGCAGGACCTCGACTTCCTGACAGCCGACGAAATCTTTAACAAGGGCGGCAGCATCCTGAAGATGAGCCGTTTCAAACCTACCCCAGAGGACTTCGAACAGCGCTTTAACCTGGAACTTTTCACCAAGAACGAGATTAAGCTGCTGGTCACCGTGGGCGGCGACGACACCGCTTCGACGGCCAACCGTATCGCCAAGTTCCTCGCCGACAAGCACTATCCGATAGCCAACATCCACGTGCCCAAGACTATCGACAACGACCTTCCGCTGCCCAACAGCAGCCCCACCTTCGGCTACAACAGCGCCAAAGCGCAGGGTTGTGTGCTTGCCACCGCTGTGATGGAGGACGCCCGCACCAGCGAGAACTGGTTTGTGGTGAGCGCGATGGGCCGTTCGGCCGGACATCTGGCTCTCGGCATCGCCGGCGCATGCCACTATCCGATGGTCATCATACCCGAGTTCTTCAACAAGACCGAGATAACCGTCGATAAAATCATCAACATGGTGGTTTCCTGCATCATCAAGCGCAAGCTGATGGGCATCAACTACGGCGCCGCCATGATTTCGGAGGGTGTGTTCCACTCGCTCAGCGACGAGGAGATTAAGAACAGCGGCATACATTTCAGCTACGACGAACACGGCCACCCCGAACTCGGCAAGGTGTCGAAGGCGCATATCTTCAACGACCTGCTGGAGCGCAAGGTGAAAGAACTCGGCCTTAAGGTGAAGACCCGCCCGGTGGAAATCGGCTACGAGATTCGCTGCCACACGCCTATAGCATACGACCTGACCTACTGTTCGCTGATGGGTATGGGCGTGCACAAGCTCTTCCACGACGGCTGCACGGGCTGTATGGTGTATGTCGATCAGCTGGGCAACGTGGCTCCGCTGTACCTGAAAGACCTGCAAGACCCCGTGACGGGCAAGATACCTCCGCGTCTGGTGAACGTGAACAGCAACAAGGTGCAGTCGTATGTCAACGACATCATGGATTACGTGACTCCTGCCGACTACGAGGCCGCGAAGAAATATGTCGCGAACCCCGAAGCCTACGACTTCAAGAAGATACTGAACTGGTAAGTGACATATCAACATCACCAGTTTGATAAAAAAGCGGACGGCATAAGGTGCTGCCCGCTTTTTGTTTATATTTTTGTACCCATATTACATTACCTCGCGTTATGCCCAGATTTCACAAGATAAGTGCCCTAATACTGCTTCTGGCAGCTTTCTGCGTCGCCGCACCCACCTACGGACAGTCGAAAAAACAGCTCGAAAACGAGAAGTCAAAACTCGAAAAAGAGATAAAACGGCTCAACAACGAACTGGCTGGCGCAAAGAAAAACACCAAACTCAACGCCGCACAGCTGAAGGCTCTGAACCAGAAAATAGACGAGCGCACCAAGCTGATAAACAACCTGGGGTGCCAGATTCAGATGCTCGACCAGCAGATTGGGCAAACCAAGGACAGCATCACCATGATGAAGTCGCACATCGACAGCCTTAAAGTTGAATACGCCAAGGTGGTGAACGCGATGTATCGAAGCCAGATGAACCTCAACAAGCAGGGCTTGATGTTTGACAACAAGACCTACAACCGCTCGTTTCTGAAGCTGAAATGCTACAAGGACTATAGCGAATACCGCAAGAAGCAGGCGGCAGAGATTGCCTCGTGTCAGGAGGCTCTACAGGTGGCGGCAGAGCAACTGGGACAGCAACGCGCGGAGCAGAGCAACCTGCTGCTCAAGGAAAACCAGAACAAAGCCCTGCTTGCGAAAGAGCAGCAGCAGAAACAGCAGTCGCTCAACGCTTCGAAAAAACAGGAGCAGAATTTGACCAAGCAGATAAACCAGAAGGAGAAGCAGCGACAGCAGCTGCAGAAACAGATACAGAAGATAGTGAACGAGGAGATAGCCAAAGCCCGACGCGAGGAAGCCGCCCGCAAAGAGGCTGCCCGCAAGGCCGCTGCCAGCAAAACCACCACTACCACGAATACCTCCACCACAACCACAACAAAACCATCCACCACTACAACTACGGCCAGCAAGCCTAACGTCAACGAGAGCCCCGAAAGCGCTGAGTTCTCGGCTGTGCGAGGCCGTCTCCCCTGGCCGGTAAGCTACAAGAGCGTAATCCGCGAATACGGCAAATACACCCACGCCTCGGGCGGAGTGAATATGAACAACGGCATCGACCTGAACTGTGCTGCAGGAACAGCCGTCATTTGCGTTGCCAACGGCAAGGTGACGAGAGTCTTTACCACACCGGCGGGTGCGAAAGGCGTCATCGTGCGTCATGGCGACTATATGACGGTGTATGCAAACATGCAGTCGGTAAGCGTGAAAGAGGGCTCCAAGGTGAGCGCCCGCCAAAATCTCGGAACCGTCTGGAATGGCGACGGCAGCGGCACAGCCGAGTTCAGTTTCCAGATATGGAACGACCGAAGCAGCCTTAATCCACGCTCCTGGCTGAGGTAGCATCGGGTAAGGCTATGGTTTGTAGTTAAATAGAATGTTATGGAATCCAGATTTGCGGATTCCGGAATTATTTGCTATCTTTGCACTTGTTATTTTTTGGTTCAAATCAATTAAAATTATAATTCCTATGGTTATTACAGAACAAAACTTCGAAGAACTCCTTAAGGGCGACAAACCCGTTATGGTCGATTTCGGTGCCACCTGGTGCGGACCTTGCAAAGCTCTCGCACCTATAGTCGAAGAGGTCGCCAAAGAATACGAAGGACGCGCCGTAGTGGGCAAAGCCGATGTGGATGAGTGCGCCAACCTCGCCGCCCAGTTCCGCATCCGCAGCGTTCCCACCGTGCTTTTCTTCAAAGGCGGTCAGGCAGTTGACAAATGCGTGGGCCTCGTGGCCAAGGGCACTCTCACCGAGAAGCTCGACGCGTTGATGTGATTTAGTGGTCAGTGGTCAGTAGTCAGTGGTCAGTGGTCAGTGGTCGGTGGTTAGTAGTCAGTGGTGAAGTTGTGTAGTTGTGAAGTTGTAGATTGACAGCAATAACCGCTAATTGTCTTGTGCGGGTACGCACTTTCTCATGCTGGAACAAATCCAGAAATACAAAGGTCTCGAGCTGTATGCTCGTCAGGTGGTGGAGGGTTTTATCACGGGCCTCCACCGCAGTCCTTTTCATGGCTTTTCGGTCGAATTTGCCGAACACCGACAGTATAATACCGGCGAATCAACCCGCAATATCGACTGGAAGCTCTACGGCCGCACCGACCGACTGTATGTGAAGCGCTATGAGGAGGAGACCAACCTGCGCTGCCAGCTGATTATCGACCAGAGCGGCTCGATGCTGTTTCCCGTCGAGGGAATGGGAAACCTCGAACATCCAAACAAACTCACCTTCGCCGTCTATGGGGCAGCCCTGTTGGTGGAGTTGTTGCAACGCCAGCGCGACGCTTTCGGCCTCACGCTGCTCAGCGACGGCATAGACCTGCAAACCGAGACACGCAGCAACGCCGCCCACAAACACCATATCTATTCGATACTAGACTCGCTGCTCACGACCGACCACAAGTCGGACGAAGCCGCCCGCGGCACATCTTTCGTCGAAGCCTTGCACCTCACAGCCGAGAGACTGCACCGCCGTTCGATGGTTGTGCTGTTCACTGACGCCTTTATCAAGCAGGACGACTGGGACGCGCTGCTCGACGCCCTGCGGCACCTGCGGCACAATAAGCACGAGGTGCTGCTGTTCCACACCTACGAGCAGTCGCGCGAGATGGATTTCGCCTTCGACAACCGTCCGACCGAATTCATCGACCTCGAAACCCACCGCAAGCTACGCCTCAACCCATCTGAGCTTGCCGAGACCTACGCCGCCGAGATGCATCGCCGTCGCGACACACTGAAGCAGAAAACCATACAGTACGGCATCGACTACGTGCCCGTAGCCGTCGAGAAAGGCTTCGAGCAAGTGATGGTGCCCTACCTGCTCAAACGAGGGAAACATTTTTGAGGGGAAGCCGGATGGATTTCATAATAATTTAGAAGCGTTTTTGCTTTTCTTTTACATATATAATGAAGAATAACGGCATAAATGATAGAAGCGACAACAACTCGCTGGCGGCATACGAAAGCGACTTTGAAGCTGTTTATGGCATCATCGCAGCTCATCGCGACCGTGTGGTGCAGCAGGTCAACGGGGAAACGGTGATGATGGTGTGGGAAGTGGGTGGATATGTGTCCGGAAAACTCAAGACATCGGCTTGGGGTAGCGGCGTTGTCCGTCAGTTGGCAGAATATATCCACACACAAGACCCTACGGTGAGGGGTTGGAGTTATCGCACCATATACAGGATGATGAAATTCTATGAATCTTATTCATCCTCAGCATTTCTTGATCTGATAGGAAAGATTAATAACCAAATTGTGCCGTTAGAAATGGCGCAAAACCACGACTGTCAAATTGTGCCAATCGAATTGTCACAAATTCAACCCGACCCAATTGTGACAATCGGATTGTCACAAATTCCAAGCATATTGTTCTCAACAGGTTGGAGCAACCATCAGCTCATTATGAACTACTGCAAGACGGATGAGCAGCGGCTGTTCTATATGCTGTATGCTGGTCGTGAACGGTTGGAGTATAAGGAGCTCGACCGAGCTATCAAGACTGATGCAATGTCGGCCATCTTGGGCAGCCGAGATGTACAGTCGCAGGTTATGCAGAACCAGTACCCGCAGGCACCGCTACTCTTCAAAGACCGTGTCAGTTTGGATATGCTGGGCCTGCCGTTGAGATACAAAGAAAACAAGCTCCGCAAGACCATTATCGCACACATGAAGGACTTCATACTTGAGATGGGCAAAGACTTTCTCTTCATCGACGAAGAGCACCGCCTCATGGTGGGAGGCAAGTCCTTCAAGGCCGACCTGCTCTTCTACCACAGGTTGTTGCAATGTATGGTTGTCATCGAGTTGAAGACCACGGAGTTTCATCCCAAAGACCTTGGGCAGCTGGAGTTCTATTTGGAAGCCTTGGATCAGGAGGAGCGCCGTTCGAATGAAAACCCAAGTATCGGCATCTTGCTGTGCAAGGAGGCCAACATGGAGGTGGTGCGTTTCGCGCTGAACCGCAGCATGTCGCCCACGATGGTGGCGCAGTACAAAGAGCAGTTGCAGGTGGGTGGCGTAATCCAGCGCAGCCTTGTGGAGTTCTGCAAGTTTGTAGAAGAAAGTAATAAGAAGAAAAAATAAGTTTTTCCGTACTTTCGCAGACGGAAAAATAGAACGATAAGTATTAACCCAAATTATAACGACAGAGATAGATAAACAGCGATAATTAGATAATTTAGAAGCGCTTGATGATTTTTATTATCCAATTGCGAACACGCCGTGTACGTATTTTGTTCGCACGACGCTTCCAGAAGGCAACAAAACCATTTTGGCTTCAGAATACCAACTGTACCTTCCCACGGAACAGCAGTTGATTGAGGAGGTCAACGAAGTAAAAGAACAACTGTAGAGAAAAGAATAATTTTCGTGTCATTTCAACTTGAAGAAAGAAACACTTGATGATTAAATGTAAATCAAATAAAGCTTAATCAACCTGTCTAAAACGGGGAGTACTACATTCAATCATGTCTAAACGAAATATAGAGTACAAAAACAAATGGGAATGGCCTTTGGGCATTGGTATCCTTTTATCGGCAATAATTATTATTAAATGTGTCCTGAACGAAGATTTTTATAAAGGAATCCGAGAAGGCACTTTCGTTTCCAAAATAGCATTTGTTGTTTTTTTTATTGGAATATGTTGCTTGTTTGGCATAGTCGTTATCAATCAGAAAAGAAAGTTGTTTGATCTTAAAGAACGTGAAGCGAAACATATAAAGGAAGTTAGAAATGATTACGAAAAACAACTGTACTCACTAAAGAAAGATTACGATCAACAAATAAACTCTCAAAAGAAAATTAGTGCAAGCCTATCCAATCTCTTGAAAAGCAAAAAACCTTTCAAAGAAGTTGCTGCATTAAAAGCCGATTTTGAAACATGTATTTATGAGAAGGATGAACATTATTTACGATATAAATCTCATCCAGCGGCAAGCGCGGCAGACAAAGTGAAAGAGATAAGAAATATATATAAAGAAAGTCTTTTTGAGAGTAAACAGATGCTTTACAAGTATGAATTCTTGTTAAGTATATTCCCTGAACTGAAAGATAGTTTCGAAGATGATGAATCCCTCGTACATATAAAAGACCAATTTTCATCGTTGGATGATTATAACGATAATAGAGATCGCACTCGTGATTGGTTGACAGACAATGAATATCGCAGATTGTCTGTGGACGAACGCAATCAATTGGCTTTAGATAGATACAAAAAAAGAGAAAAAAGCAACTGGGAAATAGGCGTTGAATATGAGCTATATATTGGCTATTTACTTCGAGAAGGGAAGAAGCCATTTGATGGGAGATGGCATGTTGTGCAGTTTGGTGAAAAGAAAGGAGTGGAGGATTTGGGCAGAGATATTATAGCTGACCGAATTTGTCCTGATGGCAAAAGAACTGTATATGTTATTCAATGTAAACGTTGGTCGCAACAAAAAACAGTTCACGAAAACGCGATTTGCCAACTTTTTGGAACCACTATTGAATATAAAATCAAACATCGAAATCTTTTGCTCTATGATATTGTTCCAGTATTCGTTACTACTACCGACTTATCAGATATGGCAAAAGAGTTTGCAAAACAATTGGGAGTTCAGGTGATGAAAATTCCTATGGGTGATTATCCTATGATAAAATGCAATGTCAATAACGGAGAGAAAATATACCATTTGCCATTTGACCAACAATACTATAGGACTGATATATCAAGAGAAGGTGAGTTCTATGCAATGACTGTCAAGGAGGCTACAGCCAAGGGCTTCAGAAGAGCTATGAGACATTTTTCAATTTGATACCCATTTATCACATCACCTCTCCCGACCTATCCTCCACCAACGAGCGGTCGAGGGTGATGAGTTTGGGTTCGCCGGCTTTGCCTGTGATGTAGTATTGGCGGGCGAGGCGGTCTTGGAACTTCGATACGAAGGCAGCCTTGATGCGGCTGCAATGCTCGTTGACGGCGTTCTTGGTGCTATCGACCATATCGTCGATGCTGCGGTTCATCTTGTCGATGTTTTCGCGGGGTGAGATGGTGGCATAGATGTCGTACAGCTCGTCGCGGTGGTCGCGCAGTTCCTTGAACCGCAACCCTTCTGTGTGGCGCAGATAGAAGAAATAGAGCGCCTTCGAAAGCGGGTTGAGCACAATCTCCATGTTGTCATAATCGGGCAGCAGGATGCGGAAGTTCTCGGTGATGACCAATCGGCTGGGCTTTGGTTCGGGGAGAGAGAGTAGCTGTTTCAGCAGCGACTCGGGAACACCCAAGGCATAAAGTCGGTTGATGCGTTCTTGGATTTCGTTGGATATTAATTCAATGCTTTCCCTGTCGGCATAGGCCTCATCATCTGAACCTTCTTCGCACACTATGTTTCCCTTAAGTCCGCTTTCGTTGGACGAAAGGTCATAGTGTCTTACCTTGAATGGCGGGAGATAGTGCCGCAAGGCGTACATGAACTGATGGTCGTCGGCATAGTCGAGGTCGTAGCAGTCGAAACACACCGACTCTTTATCCTCCCGACTTTTCCAGTAGTCGCTGATGAGAAGCATCGGTCGTCCAGTGGTAGGGATATCGGTTATGTTCTCGGCGAGATTATTGTAGAAATCCGTTGTCGCAGGTGCGTTTTTCAATGCACTTATGCCGTCGGGGACATTGAACTGCACAAGCGAATCAAGATTCTCGATGAGCATCGGGATGTATATGAATACAATCCCGTTGGAGTAGAGTCGGTCGTATATCTCATTGTAGTGCTGCCGCAGGTAGTTGTTTATAGGTTCGTGGTACGTCTGTTCGTGGTAGATGGCCACCCGTTGATGTTTGACGAATATGTCCGACAGGAGAGTTGCGTCTCGTTTGATGTGTACAACCATCTTGTCGTGTACCCGTATTTTGCTGAGATCCATCATGACTTTTGTGAGTTATAGTTGCTTAAAGGGTTGCCGATATTTTGTTGGGACGTAAGATTTTGAAACAATCCAAAATCTTATAATTCAACGGTTTTGAATGATGCCTTTTCGAAGTCGTATTATGCAAATTTACAAATAATTCCGAAAAAAGGATGCTTTGCAAGTCTTGCAGAAATCGGGAAGCGGAGGTAAATGGTAGTACTTTTGCAGCGAGAAAAAGAGGACATTGAAAGAATGAAAACTGCTGTTGCTCGTGCTGTTCGTCAGTGTTCTACGAGCAGGCAGAAGGTAGTGATTGCCGTTGCGAGGGGGTGCCACAAGCTTGGAGCCGGTGCGATTCCGGTCTTGAACTCCAGGCTTGTTATCCGCCGGAGTCCAACCTCCCTCCAGGTTGATGCTGGATGTGGAAGCAACATGGGCGGAATCTGTACTAACCTCCGCGGAATTGTACTGCGGTTTAGATACAGATAATGCGTAACTTCTTAACAAACGGCATCCTACCTTTATTGTGAAAATAGTGAACAGGGATGCCCCACCCCGTTTCGGACGTAAAGAGCTTGGGGGGTCTGGATAGACTTCGCGATTGTGGCGAAGCGAAAGTTCCCGAACAACAATAGCTCGTCGTGAGATAACCTGTTCACTCTTTAATCTCAAATGGTCAGCGTTGGTGATTGCCTGCGAATTGTTTTCGCTGAGGACAATTTATGCTGACCTTTATTAGAAACTAATGGGGCCGAGAGTGGTAACCTCAGCGGGATTGGTTCGCTGTTTATCTTAGCGGCCCCTTTGTTTAAACTATAGAAAAATATGGAAAAAGTAGAAAAGATAGGAAATACCGTAGTCAAGATGTGGCTCACCGACATCGAAAAATTGGCACGCAAGCAAGTGGAGAACTTGGCTTCGCTCCCTTTCGTGTATCATCATATTGCGCTGATGCCTGACTGTCATGCGGGCATGGGGATGCCCATCGGTGGTGTGCTGCCGACAAACGATGTGGTGATTCCCAACGCTGTAGGTGTGGATATCGGCTGCGGTATGTGTGCCGTGAAGACCAACATCCGCGCCCGCAAGATGACGAAGACCCTCTTGAGAAAGGTCGTGCTGCCCGGTATCCGTGAGCGCATCCCTCTGGGAATGGATCACCATGAGGAGATGCAGGACGAGAAACATCTGCCTACAGGTTTCGATATTGACAAGCTGCAAGTGGTGAAGAATCACTACAAATCCATCCATCATCAGGTGGGAACGCTTGGTGGCGGCAACCATTTCATCGAGCTTCAGCGCGACGAGAAGGGGTGGCTGTGGATAATGATTCACTCTGGTTCACGCAACCTCGGAAAGCAGGTGGGCGACTTCTACAACAAGAGGGCCAAATGGTTCAACGAACTTTACTACAGCAGGGTGGAGCCGGAATTGGAACTGCCGTTTCTTCCGCTGAAGACCCCCGAATTCAACAATTACTGGGCAGAGATGAACTATTGCATCGCCTTCGCCAAATGCAACCGAAGACTGATGATGGAGCGCATCGAGGAAGTTATTGCCGATGCGTTGCCAGATGTGGAGTTTGACCCCGCCATCGACATTGCCCACAACTATGCGGCTTGGGAGAATCATTTCGGCCACAACTGCATTGTCCACCGTAAGGGTGCTGTACGCGCAAGAGAGGGCGAGGTTGGGATCATTCCCGGCTCGATGGGCACCAGTTCCTATATCGTAGAAGGGTTGGGAAATCCTGACAGCTTTATGAGTTCCTCGCATGGTGCCGGACGAACGATGAGCCGTATGCAAGCCATTAAGACGCTCAATCTAGAGGAAGAGATTAAAAGGATGGAGGCAAAGAAAATCATCCACGGTTTGCGTGTTCAGAAAGACTTGGACGAAGCAGCGAGTGCCTATAAAGACATCGACCAGGTGATTGCCCTCGAAGCCGACCTAGTGAAGATAAAGACAAAACTGGAGCCGATAGCGGTGATAAAAGGATGATTCAGGTGTTTGTTTGGGAGGCCAACTGCATGCACGTCGGATGCATGGTTCTCAAACCAGACAGACGCTTTTGGGGTCGTGAGTGGTAACCTCAGCGGGATTCCTCCGCTGTTTATTCTAGCGGCCTCTTTTGTAAAAATGAATGATTATGGATAATCTACCTTTTGAAAAGAGAGAAAAGCAAGCGATAATATTTATCGGGATACAGGCGAGTGGGAAGACAACATTCTATAACCAAATGCTGTCGGACGGTTTCTATACACATATCAGTCTTGACATCTTGCACACTCGCAACAAAGAGGGCTTGCTGTTGATGGAATGTCTGAATAACAGGCAGTCGTTCGTGGTTGACAACACCAACCCCGAAATAAACGATAGAGCATTGTATATTCAGAAAGCAAAGCAATATGGATACCATGTGATTGGCATATTCTTCCAGAGCATCGTGAAGGACTGTGTAAAGCGCAACGATGAAAGGGGCGGCAAAGTTCCGTCGAAAGCGATTGCTGCAGCGAGCAATAGACTTCAACTACCATCGAGGTTGGAGGGATTTGATGAACTATATTTTGTAAGACTTGAAAACAACGATTTTGTAATATCAAATTGGGAGGAGTAAACTATGGATTTTGACACCCTTGACAAACAAATGAGACGTTTTGAGCAGTCGCTCGACAGAACGATGCTTGAAGGCATATATATCGTGGCTCGTTTGGATGGACACGGATTCACACGACTCACAAGAAGGGTGTGGAAATTGGAAGCACCTTTTGATATCAGGTTTCGCGATGCTATGATAGAGACAACAAAACACCTGATGAATTGTGGCTTTCGTATGGTATATGGTTATACGCAAAGTGACGAGATTTCGATGTTATTTCACTTGGATGATTCAACATTCGGAAGAAAAGACAGAAAGTTGATTTCCATCCTCGCATCAGAAGCATCCGTGACTTTCTCTACGAGTATGGGTAGTGTTGCCGTGTTCGATAACAGGCTTGTTCCCTTGCCGACTTTATCCAATGTGGTGGATTATTTCAGATGGCGGCAGGAGGATGCTCATCGCAACTCGTTGAACTCGCATTGCTATTGGGCGCTGCGTAAAGAGGGATTGTCTGCTGCGGCAGCACAGAAACGGATGTCAGGCCTTTCAAATGGCGACAAGAACGAGTTGCTGTTTGAGAGAGGCATCAACTACAACGACCTACCTCTTTGGCAGAAGAGAGGTGTGGGCATGTATTATCGCGACGAACAAAGAAAGGGATACAACCCAATGACAAAAAAGTCCACCTTGTGTGCGCGCCGTGTGTTGAACATCGATATGGAATTGCCGATGGGGCAAGAATATTCCCAAATGATTACAGCGATAGTAGAGGAGTCAAATAAGGAGGACAAGAAATGAATACAAATATGATACATCAAAAATATCAATGCAGCTCCCAGTTCGGCACGAGTACGTATAGGGCCGCTCTGCGTAGCAAAGGACAGGTCGCCACCCCTGCTTTCGCACCTGCATTGATTTATAATGAGGAAACATTATGGAGTTAACGAAGTTTCAGAAGGGTTTAGGATACATGTTGGTGAAGCAAGGGTTGGATTTGGATAAAGCTGCTATGATAGTTTCAATATTCATGAAGGATGAACAATTGACATGTGAGATGCTTGTATGGCTTTACGACACCAATCCCAACGAGGAACAGATAATGCATTGGATAGTGGAACATACATGAACAACTAGATAATTATGGAACAAAGCAATTGTACATTCAAATTTCGGGTAAGACAAATTGATGTTGGATCATGTGCTGTCGTTATGACCATTAACGACAAAATAATACCATATTATGCATCCTATATGGGTGTAGAGCCGTTAGCGTCAATGGTTGGTGTATGTTGTGAGATGATGCTTGAAACGCATGTTGATGGGCATCCGTATCACACATCTTGGGCAGATGAACCTGGTGGTTTGCATTTCACATTCTCACCAGAAAAGAATGGATTGCTTCATATTGATATAGCCGATGAGATTACAAAAGAAGAATGGCATGAAGATGTACCATTTGAAGCGTTTGTTGCGGCCATTATATCGGAAAGCTTTCGAGTATTGAATGCATTTGGATTGTATGGTTATCGCTCTGCATGGGCAGATAACATAGAGTTCCCTCTTTCTCGGCTAATGATGATATGTGGATTATATTGCAAGGAGAATTTTACATCGAATCTCGCAGATGAGGGTGAGTTTCTGAAACAGCATTCTATTACTGAAAAATATGATACCAAGAAGCATTTGGACGAATGCACAGTATTTTACGATGCATGGCAGATGCAATGCTGCGGAGAACCGTTCTCTGTTGGAGATGAAGTGAGTTGGACCTGTGTGGTACCGGTTCATCCGGGAGTGGCCAGTGGGAGGATCGTAGATTTTTATGAGGATCACCATAAGGACTTCTCCCATAAAATAAAAGGTATGGTGTCTAATATCGTCTCACAGTTCAGCGATTCCGACAAAGGTAAAAAGAAAATCTCTTATGATTCAGAATGGATATACGAAAAGGAGATAACTAATGCCGATGGTTGGAATTGTGGCCGTGATGTTGACGAGACAAAAGAAAGAACCATTTGGGGCTATATCGTCGAACTGAAAGATGTGACAGTAAAACCGCTGGAAGAAAACGAAAAGGAGTAACTATGGCTGATTTCAATTACGAGGAAGAAGTAAAGAAGCGGATGCGGAAACTTGAGAGGCTCCATCAGGCTTTCGAAGCACAAGACCTCGATAGTGGAGGGCTTCAAGACCTGAAGAAAGAGGGCTTCGAGTGTTGCAAGCGTGGGTATTGCGCAAAATCCGACTTCACAAGATACCTCAAGGCGAGGTTCGGGGAAATGGCGACTTTATACTTTGGCACCGACCCAGAGAAGATCGATGTTGTGCTGGATGCGCTTTGGGACACCCCCTACTATGACTGGGACAGCGAGCAGGAATACACATTCTGCACTTGGGCAAGGATCTTCTCTGAAGAAGAATCTGCGCAGTTGTACGGCAACCTGGTGAACCTAAAGAACACCTGGAAGAATATGTACTATGAAACTGTGGAAAAATACAACAAGCTCAAAAACAAAGGGGCAAACAACAAACTGAAAGAGAAACTGGAGATGCTGAATCAATCGATAAGCGACGTGCTGGACAACTGGGACGAAGAGGACGACCGTCACAAGGATATGCCGCCGATGTGTATAGACGACGAGATGGATTTAGACGGGAATATTAAACCAGGAAAGCCGGGGATGATAATAGAATAGAGCCATTAAGAGCAGAAAGGCCGGCTGCTGCCGTGTGCTGGAAACAGTATGAATGATGGGGAATCGCCGCACCCCAATGGCTCTTTATAAAACGAGTGACAACTAATAACTATCAGAATATGAAACCTATAATTCTTTTTTCGGCATTGCTGTTCGGTCAGCTTTTCTTTACGCAGCCGCAGCAGAGCGAATCCTCGGGCGAGGTGTATGTATATGTTTGCACAGGTAGCTCGTCAAAGCGCTACCACAACAACACACAATGTCGCGGATTGCAGAATTGTAAAGGCGAAATCCGTCGCGTAACACTTTCACAAGCCAAAGAAGCCAACCGCACCCCGTGCAAACTTTGCTATGGAAATTGATGGAAACAATGGGAATGATTACAATGATGTTTGAATATCAGCGTTATTAAAACATAGTTGTATACGTTATGAAAACAATCAAACAAATTGGTCAAGTTCTAGCCGCGATTGTCTACACATGTTTGTACACGGGCTTAGTATATCTAATAATTGTTTTGCCAATGGCTTGGTACTTATCTTTAAGTACGAAAATGATGATACTTGTTTTTGTATTTTTGGGCGGTATATTAGAATATCTACTGATTGGTTTGAACGTTTTTTTATTGATGCCGTATGGATGGATAGTAAAAAACAACATTGTGGCGTTAATTGTATCCCTGGTGTTAGTAATCACCAACTTCGTATTAAATGATATTATGGTGTGGCGATCAACTTATGAATACGGCACAACTGGTATAATAATTGCTATTGTTATTACCCTGCTGATAGTTCAAGCTATCTCTATGATAATATGGGCAATATATGCGTGTTATGAGAATCAATAAGAACAATGAGATTAATGACAATTTTCAAAAAGAATGGGTTCGGTTTTTTACTGATCCTTACGCTTGTTTTTTATATTGCAGGAATATTCTTTATGAAGCCGACGGATATAGAAGGCTTGAAAGAAAAGGGTGTTGCACAGCAAGAAGAGTACACCTATGAAGATAGTGATGGGGACGAGCATGAAGGTTTGACGTTGATTAGTATAGCGGGCGTGGGGAAAATCCTCACATATAAGGATATCTACATATCATCTGTTTCCATTTGGTTGCTGGCTATGATAATTGGTTGCTTTCTGGAGAAAGGTGTAGAAACTGAAGGTGAGAAGTTATTCAAATATATAATCATATCCAATTGTGTGTTGGGGGTTTTGTTGATCAGACTTACGACAAAAGAATTCATTTTGTCTACGATATTTTTTTGGTTGGGCATTATCACCGCATTCATTGATTCAATAATTGTCAGCGATAAAGGTGCGTGAACTATTATATCTTTCTCGTTACAACAACGGCAACCATTTATTGACATCATAATCCCATGGAAATGAAAAAGAACGATTGTTTTCTGATTAAGGGCGTGAATATGGAAGATCCGATGATTGTTTATCACATCGTCGATATTCAGGGAGACAAGCTATGGGCGAAAAACCTGTATGTGGGAAACGAGATGGTTCAAGGGTGGCCGACTTCTAGCGAGTACGACAACGACATTCCCGACGATGCAATACCATTGCCACCTGACTCCTGGGAGTGGGGTAAAGCGGAGATGATTGCGTTTGTAAAAGACACGTTCGCTTATTTGAGGCAGATGGCGATTCGAGAAAAACCTCAAATCAAGATAGGTGGGCATTATGTTGGAGGACACGGGGGCATCCATACGGTGACAGGAATCGATGAGGACAAGATAAGGTACGGAGAGTTCAGATTGGACGAGGATGATATCTCGCCTTGTTGGAAAGGAGAATTGAGACCGGAGGACGCCGACCGTTGGTACGCCATCTCCGATGAAACGAACTATGAGGTAATCTGTAGGTATGATGAATTTCTTTCACGATTAAGAAAGAGGTTCTGTGGGGGATGAAAATAACGTCCGATGTGGATATTGCTCACGATTGGGGTGAGTAAGAAGTGCCACAAAGGGCGATAGGGTGGTACCTCTGCGTTGTAGCTCATCCGTATCGGCGCTGGCAGCAGTTTGAAGGGTGTCACCCTTATTGAAAAGAAGAAAGGCTGCCACCTTGATAGGTTGCTCTGCGGATGTGTTGGCAGGCGCCTCGAGTGCAGTCGCCTTATAAGGCAACCTATCGCTCTTCTGTTTCAAGATTGGTGTGGAGATGTGGTGCTGATGTTCTCCGCTTCGCTATCAAAAGCAACACTGTTGCTTTCTTCACATCTCGTCCAGTCGCCGGAGCACCAATCAGAAAAGACAGGCATGCGGAAGAGCAGAAATGGCAGCCGCCGCCTTGTTTGAGGTCTGTATGAGGAATTGCCCGCCCCTCACGCATCGCTTGTCTTTTTTACCGTAAGCATCTGAAGCGACGGCTTGTAGATGTTTCTGCCCAACAGAAACGGAGACGGCTTCAGGTGTTTTTTCACCCGTTGTGCCGGATATCAAAATCCGGCACTTTCTTTTTGGGGGATTTTGCTATATCATATCCGTGAAATATGGTTGCGAAAAGGTTTCCTACCTGTAATCACAAATCCTTATTGAGTATTTAACCGTTGATTGTTATTCGCTCATTAAGTGAATTATTGGGGGCTATATCGTGTGTTAAACTGCGTCACTGCGAGGAGGAATTGAAGGAGTGTCTGCCGACGCAAAAACAGGTGCTTGTTTCGCTTGTTTCAAATCGCCAGCCAAAGAAGAATGAATATTATAATAGTATAATATCCAAGCACATAACAATAGATTGTCTGTTTGATGAGTAAATTATTTTTGGCTACAAGTGGTGGATTTTATGCTTATATAGCCAAAAATAATATAGCTGTGGACGTGGTGCGTATCTCAACAATAGCTGTTATGGGTTAATGGGATGGTGTGCCGTCGGCACACGGGGTTGAGGGAATTGATTATATCTGAGGGTTGAGGTGGGGCTTTATTTTGAACTGTAACACTGTAACAACTGTAACGGTATCGAATCTTCTTGGATTTAATATCAACATTATCAATTATCTGTCAAATTTTATCACAAAACAACTTGTCACCCCTATCGGTAAAATTCGTGCCGAAAACAGACAAAAATTGGCAAAAATGATGTCGGACGAAGTCAAAATCGGTCAAAAATCACGTCAACTGAATCAGGGAAAAGTTGGAAAATTGATGGCAAAAATCAAGGAGAATGATCAAAAAGTGGCAAACAAAACAGGGGGAAGTGGTTCGGATGGGATGGTGGCCGAGGGGTTGTGAAGGTTGTTAGTGTGATGACAAATATCAGATAATCAGACATACATCAAACCACAACAGCCAGACTCATATTGTCACGATTGTCAATTGTCACGATTGTCATTAACGATTTTACATTGTCAAAACGGCCACTATAATATAAAATTATTTTATATTATAGTGAGCGAAAATGACAATCCGATTTTCTTAATGACAATTGACAATGATGACAATGGCATTTCATAGCAGGGTGTTGGTTGGGAGTTGGTTGGGAGTTGGTACGGCCTTGGTTGGGAGGTGGGGCGAATTGGAAATTGAAAGTTGCCACCTTCGGTGTCATTCTGCTACGGTTCGGCAAAAACAAGCGAGCTTGCTTTTGCGCTCACCTTAATCGCAGAATTGAAAATTGAAGGTGGGGGTTGGCTCTGACAGCCGAACTCGGCTGTCAGTTGGGGTTGGAGAAGAAACCTATTTTGAATTGTGAAGGTTGGGGTGGGCTCTGACAGCCGAACTCGGCTGTCAGTTGGGGGAAGCCTCTCCCCCTGCCCCTCACCTAAAGGCGAGGGAGGCAGTGATAGTCAGGGGGTTGTGATTTTGTTGATTTTTTTGTGGTTTTATTCGTAGAGCGCAATGGGAGTTTTGTACTTTTGCAAGCAGAAACAACGGACGGATATGAACGGTATCTTCATAAGACTGAAATCACTGTGGCTGGCTTTGGCTGCAATCGTCGCCGGAATGGGCGCGTGGGCGCAATCGTGGGACTCTATGCCCTACGAACGGGCTGCACGCCTGTTTGCTGAGGCGCAGCGCGTGTGCGACGCCGACGTGGGAAGGCTGTGGGGCGAGAACGTCTGGGGGCCTGTGCTGCTGGTGAGAGATGCGGACAAGATGGCGTTCACCAACGAGCCTTCGCTGCTGCCCGATACGCGGAGGATGGGGTCGCTGTGGTGCGGGACGTTGGATTCGGACATCGTGGTGGCGGGCTGCGCCGTGAGTTACAGGGGTGTGGAAGTGGCGATGGTGCCGATGTTTGAACTGTCGGACAGCGCGATGACGGAGGTGTTTGTACACGAGCTGTTCCACAGATTCCAGAACCGTCACTTCAGAATGGATGAGATGGTTTACGACAACGCCCACGTGGATACAAAAAGTGGCAGGGCGCTGGTGCTCGGCGAGCTGATGGAACTCACAAAAGCATTAAGCTGCAACGGATTGGACAGGCAGGCGCATATAGAGAAGGCGTTGGGTTACAGGCAATGGCGGTGGGCGCTTTTTCCGGACAAAGTCAACGACGAGTGCAGGTTTGAATTTCAGGAAGGTCTCGCGCTTTATACGCAATACCGGTTGTGCCTGCGCGACTCGGCGAAGGTGGCGGGACAGCTTTGCCGAGATGTCGAAAAACTGCTGACGTCGCCGAACCTCTCACGCCAATACGGGTATTATATGGGTGCAATATATGGGGTTCTGAACGATATAGAGCCGTCGTGGAGAAGGGTGGTTTCGCCTTCGAGAAAGCTGTGCGAGGTTGCGGCAAAGGCGTACGGCATCGACTTCACAATGCCGAAGGACACGACGGAGTTGAAGCAGACGGATTCGTACGTCAGAGTGGCGCAGGGCGTTGACTCGGTCGAGGCTGCCCGACAGGCGTTGCGGGACAAAGTCGCGAGGGCGATGGAAGCGAAAGAGGCCGTCTATGTGAGAGCGGACGATTATCAGATGGGGTTCAACCCAGCGTGTGTGACGGGACTTGACGAATTGGGGACATTTTTCTCGGTCATCGAGCTGAAAGGAGAGTTCGGGAGGATATATTCGGAGTATGGCTGTGTGATTTCGAGGTGTCCGATGCTGATTGCGCCACCAGGAGGAACGAAGGCGATGAGGAAAAAGGGGAAAGGCTTTGAGATAGAGCTGAAAAAAGGTTGGCGGCTGAGGGAGTGCGGCGAAGGGTATGAGGTGGTCAGGAAGCGGTTTTGACGAGGGTGAAGAGAATGGGTGGCGGCTGGCAACTTTTCAACAAAAAAGGCATGTTATTCACAAAGTGCACTTGGGATGTGAAAAATTGGAATTTATTTCTTATCTTTGCACATTGAAATTTTAAGAATCATTAACACATTAAATAAAATATGAGCACAAGGAAATACACTCTGGCTATCAACCCAGGCGCAACATCGACAAAAGCATCCATCTACGAGGGCGAGACCGAGGTCTTCACCGAGAACATCACCCACCCCATCGAGGAGATACAGAAGTACAAGGAGGTGGCCGACCAGTTTGACTACCGCAAAGCGACTATCCTCGCCATGCTGAAAGAACACGGCGTGGGCACCGACGAGATCGCCATAGTGATGGGACGCGGCGGCTTGACCCGCCCGTGCGAGAGCGGCACCTACCGCGTGAACGAGCTGATGAAACAGGAGTGCCACGACGGTATCCAGGGCAAGCATGCCTGCAACTTGGGCGCTTTGATAAGCGACTCCATCGCCCGCGAAATCGGCCTGGAGTGTGCATATATAGCCGACCCGGGCATCGTTGACGAGCGTCCGGCATACGCCAAGATAACGGGCCACCCCGAGTTTGACCTCGACCCGAAACGCGAAGGTGTCATCTGGCACTGCCTGAACCAGAAGATGACGGGCAAGCTCTACGCCCGCGAGCTGGGCAAGCACTACGAGGACCTGAACCTCATCATCGCCCACATGGGTGGCGGAGTGAGCGTGGGCATCCACGAGCACGGTCGCTGTGTTGAGGTGAACCGCGCACTGTGCGGTCTCGGCGCCTTCTCGCCCACCCGCTCGGGCTCGATCAACGCCAGCAAACTTATCGAGGTCTGCTTCAGCGGAAAATACGATATGGCGAAGGTGAAGAAGATGGTCACCGCCGAGGGCGGCTTTGTGGCCTATCTGAACACCAACGACGCCTACGAGGTTGAGAAACGCGCCTTGGCCGGCGACGAGAAGTGCAAGCTGCTGGTCGATGCGTTCTGCTATCAGGTGTCGCTCGAAATCAGCCGCCTCGCCGCTGTGGTGAAGGGCAAGGTTGACGCCATCATCCTGACAGGCGGCATCGCATACAGCAAACCTTGGATGGCACAAATCACCGACCAGATCGGCTGGATCGCCCCCGTGAAGATCTACAAGGGCGAGAACGAGATGCTGGCCCTCGCTATCTGCGGCAAGGAAATCCTCGACGGAGTACCGGCTAAGGAGTATGTGTGAAGATGTGAAGATGTTAAAGTGTGAAGTGACGAATTAGAATAATGAAAAACTAATGCCTGCGGACAGCCGCAGGCATTGTTTGTAGAAACGAATAACAGATATGAGAAAAATCATTGCATCAACAGCTTTCTTTTTTGCCGTTGCGCTGGCTTCGGTTTCATGCGCGCAGGAGATGACCGTGGTGAAAGCCAAAGGGCTCAAGACTTTCAACGACTCGATATCATACGCCGTAGGACAGAGCATCTACACCGAGTGGCTGCGTCAGGGAGTCGAGTTCAACGTCGATAAGGTGTCGCAGGCGCTCCAGAATGCCGACAAGGGCACCATCTATTTCACGCAGGAGCAGATGGAGAGCCTGATGGTGCGGTTCCAAACCCAAATGAACGACAAGATGAAGAAAGAATGTGACGAGAATATCGCCGCAGGCAAGGCCTACATGGAGAAAATACGCAACAACAAGTCGGTTTATACCACCGAGTCGGGCCTCTCGTATATACGCAAGAAAGCCGGCAACGGCAAGAAGCCCGTAGCCACCGACAAGGTGAAGGTGCACTACACGGGCAAGCTCATCAACGGCAAGGTGTTTGACAGCAGCGTGGAACGCGGCGAGCCGATAACCTTCGCACTCAACCAAGTCATAGCCGGCTGGACGGAAGGCCTGCAGCTGATGGACGAGGGGTCGAAGTACATACTCTACATACCCCACAACCTCGCCTACGGTGAGCGCAAGGTGGGCGACATCCCCGCAGGCTCGCTACTGGTGTTTGAAGTAGAGCTGCTGGAGATAAATCCGAAGTGAGTGAATAGTGATTAGTGATTAGTGGTTAGTGATTAGTGAATAGTGATTAGTGAATTGACAAATATACTTGGCGAGCAAGCTACTTAACACTTAAAACTTACAGCTTAAAACTCTTACACAGATGTCTGGCAATACTTTCGGTGAACGTTTCCGTCTTACCACCTTCGGTGAGTCACATGGCGCATCGGTGGGTGGGGTGATTGACGGCTGTCCCGCAGGTGTGGCGATAGACTTCGCACAAATCGATGCGGAGCTTGCGCGGCGTCGTGGCGACGGCGTTGAGGGAACGACCGAGAGAAAAGAGTGCGACCACATAGAGTGGCAGTCGGGCATCATGGACGGGGTGACACTCGGAACACCGATTGCCTTCCTCGTCAGCAACGGCGATGCCCGCAGCGAGGATTACGATAACCTGAAAGATTGGCAGCGAGCCGGACATGCCGACTACACCTATCAAGCGAAGTACGGCGTCCGCGACCATCGCGGCGGTGGACGGGCGTCGGCTAGAGAAACGGTGGCGAGAGTGGTCGCAGGCGCCATAGCCAAGCAGCTGCTGGCTAAAGAAGGCATAAGCATCGCGTCGGAATGGTGCGCCGGACAGAACGTCTCAGAAGAGAATACCGTTGGCGGCACTGTGCGATGCACCATCTTCGGGGTGAAGCCAGGTGTGGGCGAGCCGGTGTTCGACCGCCTCAATGCACGTCTGGCATACGCCATGATGTCGATACCTTCGGCAATAAGCTTCGAGATGGGCATAGGCAAAGAGGCAACCGCGATGACGGGCAAAGACTATGCCGACCGCTGGAACGACTGCGTCCAAACGGCATCGGACGTCGATTCAAAATTCAAAATTCAAAATTCACAATTAACTCTCACCAACCACTGCGGAGGCATACAGGGCGGCATCTCGAATGGTATGCCGATAGAGTTCACGGTAGGATTTCATCCCGTCGTGACGCAGATACCGCTCACGCAATGCCGCAACGGTGCGGGCGAGGTGCGTATGATTGAGGTCAAAGGCCGCCACGACCGCTGCCACGTGAGCCGCGCCGCAGTTGTGGTCGAGGCGATGGCAGCGTTGACGATTATAGATGAGTTTTAAGCTGTAAGTTTTAAGTAGTCAGTAATAGATAATATATACAATATGAAAAAATACATCCTTTTGTTTGCGACGACAGTTCTGCTTTTCGCAGGATGCAAGAAAGAGAACAAATTCACCATCGAAGGCACCATCGACAACGGTGCCGGGAAGATGATGTACATCGAGGAGTTGACGCCTGACGGGCCGCATTTCCTCGACTCGATACAGCTAGACAAGAAAGGCAAGTTCAGCTACAGCGGCAAATACGAATACCAGACCTTTTATAATCTCCACACCTCTGCGGTTGACTACGTGGTGCTTCTGCCTTACAAGGGCGAGAAACTAAAAGTCTCGGGAGTGTTCGACAGTCTTTCGCTGAGCTACAAGGTCGATGGGTCGAAAGAGTCGGCGACCCTCTGGCAGCTGCAGGATTACAGCAACTATGGCGCCTACAAACTGCGCGACATCGTTACGGCCGACCGCGCCAACCGCGAACGTTTCGGCATACAGACCGTCGAAGAGAACGGCATGATGAAGCTCGTGGGCGATACCGCCTCCTACCGCGAGGCAAAGAAATTGACCGACTCGCTCTACCGCGAGGCTTACGACGAGCAGGTGGCGTATATCACCCAGTTCCTGGAGGACAACAGCGGCTCGCTCGCCACACTTATCGCGCTCTACAAGCCGTTCAACGGCAGCCACCCGATAATCGATGTTGACCGCTATCCCGAACTTTTCACCTACTACGAGCAGGTGCTCCAAGGATTGGAAGAGAACGAGGCGACGGCCGACAACCCGCACACGCTGGCGTTCAAGAACGTGATGGAGCGGGTGCGCTACCAGGTTGAGCGCAAAAAGCCGCAGGCGGTAAACTTCTCACTCAACGGTGCCGAATGAACGACAGCCGCGATAAACTCTATTTCGTCAGCGACGCCCATCTGGGCTCGGGAGCCGACAGCCGCGAGCGCGAGCAGTCGCTCTGCCGCCTACTCGACACAATGAAGTCCGACGCGAAGCGGCTGGTGCTGCTGGGCGATATGTTCGACTTCTGGTTCACCTACAAGCACGTCGTGCCGCGCGGACACGTGAGGCTGCTTGGCAAGCTGGCCGAGCTGGCCGACGCAGGGGTAGAGATACATTACTACATAGGCAACCACGACATGTGGCTTTTCGACTATCTTGAGAACGAAATCGGTGCGGTGATGCACAACGACCCCGATATCATGGAGTTCGACGGAAAACGTTTCCTGGTGGGGCACGGCGACGGACTTGGAGGATTCGACCCCAACTATGACCGCCTGCGCAGGGTGTTCCGCAACCATATGTGCCAGCGTCTGTTCTCGTTAGTGTCGCCGCGCGTCACCTTTCCCATCGCCAGCCGCTGGAGCGACAGCAACAAGCTCCGCCACCAACGCGAGGGGCTGCAGCACTACCTGGGCGACGACCGCGAAGGCATAGTGATTTACATCAAAGAGCGCCTGAAGGTTGAGCCGGCCGACTTCTGCGTCTTCGGCCACCGCCACACGCCGCTCGACATGATGGTGAGCTTGGGGGACGGCACCGCCGTACAGTATGTCAACGCAGGCGACTGGCTCGACCACCGCAGCTACGCCGTCTATTCAGAAGGCACGTTGGAACTTTTTAGTGAATTGTGATTAGTGAATTATTCGCTTGATTTAATTTGATTCAGCGGTGCTCATCAATGCTAAAGCATGTGTGAATTGACAATACTAACCACTAACCGCTGACTACTTCACTACTTCACAATTTAACAACTTCACAAAATTAACAACCCTGTCGGTCACGACCCCTGTGCGGGCACGCACCTAGTACTCCGTCTTATCTTCTTTGTCGCGCCACATTTCGAAAGCTTTCAGAGCCTCGTCGCGTAGCATCTGCTCGCTTGCGATACTGCGTTCGTTGCGTTCAAGCGACAGCTGTTCATAGATGAACGAGTCGTCGAAGTTTATCGCCTTTGCGTCGTCTTTGGTGTTGGCGTAGTATATCTTCGATACCCCCGCCCAGTAGAGTGCGCTGAGGCACATCGGACAAGGCTCGCACGAGCTGTAAACCACACATCCGTCAAGTTTGAAGTTCTTCACCTTCTGGCAAGCCGCACGTATGGCGCTCACCTCGGCATGTGCCGTAGGGTCGTTGTTGGCGGTCACGCGATTAACGCCTGTGGCGATCACCTCGCCGTTTTTGGCTATCACAGCGCCAAAAGGCCCTCCGCCGTTCTGCACGTTCTCCTCCGAAAGCTGTATAGCCAGCCGCATAAGATCTTGATGAGTCATGGATTCTGTGTTTGAGCGAGTGAAATATAAAGGGCCAGCCGAAGCCAGCCCTTTTTCGTTTGTATTCAAACCGTCTTACTTCTCGATGCGGATGCGGGCATCGACGGCGGTGACGTAGCGCGGGTTGCCGAGCAGCGGGTTGAGGTCCATCTCGACAATCTCGGGCGCTGCCTGTACCAGTGCGCTGACGCGGGCAATCTGGTCGGCGTAGAGGTCGAGGTTGACACCTTCCTGTCCACGCACGCCTTCGAGAATCTTGTAGCCTTTGAGCTGCTTGAGCATCTCTTTGGCTTCGGCGGCGGTGATGGGTGCGAGGGCGCTCTGCACGTCTTTCAGCACCTCGATGAAGATGCCGCCAAGACCGAAGAATATCTGATGGCCGAACTTCTCGTCGCGGATGGCGCCGATATAGACGTCGATACCGTCGAGCATCGGGTACATCTCAACAGCGTAGGTCTCGGGGATGACGATGAGGCGGTTGAACTCTTTCTCAACGGTCTCGAGGTCTTTCACTCCGAGGGTCACGCCGCCCACGTCGCTCTTGTGCAACGGGCCGACGACCTTCATCACGAGCGGCACGTCCTTCGAGCATCCCACCTCTTTTGCGAAGGCGATGGCGTCTTCGACTTTGGAGACTTCGACTGACTTCTTGCGGCTGATGCCTGCAGCGTCGAGCAGCTCGTTGTAGTCGGCTATCTCGAGGTAACCGCTCTTGCAGCGCTCGATGGTCTTGCGGATGCGAGCTACGTCGATGGCGGGCTGCTCCACGTTCTCGGGTTGCGGCTTGGGGGTGTTATATACCTTGCAGATGGCGTTGCCGAGCACACACTCTTCGGGGAAGTTGATGCGGCCTTTGGCGATGAAGTCTTCGATTTCCTGTTTGACGTTGATGATGGAGGGCAGCACGGGGAAGATGGGCTTCTTGCAGGTCTTCATCTTCTCGTCGAGCAGGTCATAGACCTCCTTGTTAGAGAACAATCCGGGCGAACCGAAGATGACCACCGAGAAGTCAATCTCGTCGTAGTCGTTCTCGACGGCGTCGAGTATATATCCCAGCTGCTCGGCTGTGCCGGTGGCGAGGAAGTCTATGGGGTTGCCAACCGAAGAGCCTCCGAAGAGCTTGCTCAGCAGTTCGGGCGACTTGGGGTGGTCTTTCAAACTCGGAACCTCCATGCCGCCGTTCGACAGCACATCGGTCAGCATCACGGCAGGACCGCCAGCGTGGGTTACCACAGCGCAGCGTTTGCCTTTCAGCTCGGGGTGCATGAACACGGCGCACACGGTGGTGAGCTCCTGACGGTTGTGGCAGCGCACGATGCCGGCCTTGCGGAACAGGGCGTCAACGGCTGCGTCGTTGGTGGCGAGGGCACCTGTGTGGCTCGATGCGGCACGGCTTCCTGCGGCCGATCCGCCACTCTTGATGGCAGCTATCTTGCAGCCTTTGTTGATAAGGTTGCGGCTGTGTTTGAGCAGACGCTGCGGATCGCCAATCTTCTCCATATAGAGCATGATGACGCGGCTCGACTTCACCGGGTCGAAGGTCTCGTCGAGGTGTTCGAGCACATCCTCGATGCCGAGCTGTGCGCTGTTTCCAACTGCCCACACGCTGTTGAACGTGAGGCCGTTGCTGATACCGTATTCCTTGATGAACACGGCGGTGGCGCCTGAGCCGGTGATGAAATCGACACCGTGCGGGTCGAGTTTTGGTATCGGCGTGTCGAAGCATCCGCTATAGTTGGTGTTGAGGAATCCCGTGCAGTTGGGGCCAATCAGCGAGCCGCCCACGGCGTTGATGCTGTCAACGATGTGCTTTTCTATTGCAGCACCTTCGGCGCTCTCCTCCGAGAAGCCGGCGCTGACGATGATGAAGCCCTTGGTGCCTTTCTGCTGCGTGAGCACATCGACTGTGGCGGCGCAGAATTTGGCTGCGATGCAGAGGATGGCGCAATCAACCTGCGGCAGGTCCTCGACTTTGGCGTAGCATTTCACGCCCTGCACTTCGCTCTCTTTTGGGTTCACGGCATAGACCTCACCTTTGAAACTGCTCTCCAAGAGGTTCTTCAAGGCTTTGCCGCCTGGTTTGTGTATGTCGCTCGAAGCACCGCAAACCACGATGCTCCGAGGGTTCAGAAGTTCTTTTGAAATCATCCTTTTTCTAATTGAATGTTGAAGTTTATTTGAGTTTAATAAGTCCTATGGGTTTTATGGGAATTATAGGACCTATAGGACTTATCAGACAATTTTATTTGTTCGGCACTGCCTCGAGTGCTGCCACCAGGTAGTTGTAGAAATTCTTCACGCTGGCGATATTGCAACGCTCGTCTGGGCTGTGGGGGCTCTGCAGCGTCGGACCGAAGGAGATCATCTCCAGGTCGGGATACTTGCCGCCGAGCAGGCCGCACTCCAATCCTGCGTGGATAGCCACCACTGCGGGGTCTTTCTTGTAGAGCTTCTTGTAGGTCTGCTTCATCATCTTCAGCAGGCCGCTCTTCATGT
The DNA here is from genome assembly GCA_017616895.1 of Bacteroidales bacterium. GTDB lineage: Bacteria > Bacteroidota > Bacteroidia > Bacteroidales > P3 > Colimorpha. Next base: position 72,076 of record JAFZXE010000019.1, on the reverse strand, counting down.
TGGGTTTCCATCCGGGATAGGCGCCGGTCAGTTTGCATGTGCCGCCAGCCAGTTCGGCGAGGCACACCAGGCGCTCGGCCAGCACGTCCTTGGCTGAGTCAACCGAGCTGCGCAGCAGAGCCATGATGGTGAACTTCTTGCCGTCGGTCTTCATGATGGCGAGGTTCAGCGAGGTCTCGACCAATCCGGCCATATCTTTGCTCATGCGGATAACGCCGTTGGGGGCGATCATCACGGTGTTGATGAGTTTCTGTGTGTCGGCTTCGGTCATCACCTTCGGAGCCATCTTCACGTCTTCGACTTTCATGAAGAAGTCGGGTTCCACGTCGCCGAGTTCTTTCTTCACCCATCCGGCCACCTTCTCAAGCTCTTTCACGATGCAGTCTTTGTTCTCTTTCGGCATAGCGAAAACCATCTCTGCGTCGCGCGGGATGGCGTTGCGCATGTTGCCGCCGCTGACGCTTATCAGACGGATGCCGCACTCGGCAACCCAGCGTATGTGGCGGAACATGATTTTGTTGGCGTTGCCGCGTCCGCAGTTGATTTCCATTCCTGAGTGACCGCCCTGCAAGCCGCCGATGGTGAGCTTCATGGCGCAGTATTTCTTAGGAGCGGCTTCGGTCTTGTAGGGGATGCTCAAAGTGGCGTCGATACCGCCGGCGCAACCCACGTAGAGCTCGCCTTCGGTCTCGGAGTCGAGGTTCAACAGGTAGTCGCTCTTCAGCACGCCTTTCTTCAGGCCGAAAGCGCCGGTCATGCCGGTCTCTTCGTCGGTGGTGAACAGAGCCTCCAGCGGACCGTGTTTGAGGGTCTTCGATTCCAGAACGGCCATCGCTGCAGCCACACCCATACCGTCGTCGGCACCGAGGGTGGTGTCGCATGCATATACCCATTCGTCAACGATTTTGGTCTTGATGGGGTCTTTCACAAAGTCGTGTTTCTTGCCGGCGCGGGCTTGCGGCACCATATCCATGTGGGCCTGCAGGCACACCATCTTTTTCTTCTCCATGCCTTTGGTGGCGGGTTTGCGCATTATCACGTTGCCGACTTTATCGACTTCGCACTCAATCTTCTTTTTCTTGGCCCAGTCAACCAGATATTGGCGCACGATTTCTTCATGCTTTGACGGACGGGGGCACTGAGTGAGGGCGTAGAAGTTTGCCCATACTTCTTTGGGTTCTAAATCTTTAATTGTCATGATTGTTATGTTTTATGTGATTAATTTTGTTTTTGTCGTGTATGTCGGCTTCGAAAAACGCTCGTGCCTTACGAGTTTGCAAAGTTACGAAATTAAATTGCATTCTGCAACATAGTTATAACATATCTATGTCGGGAGCGTCGCCAATAGCCCATATAACCGACTCTAGGCACGTCACCAGTTCTTTGAAATAGCTGTTGATTTTGCTTGCCGCACGCTCCGAGAAATTGGAATATACTGACGACCGCGGTGCCGATTCGTCTCTGAAGTCGAAGTAGTCGGTGTGCGTAACCGACCCCATGATACCCCTCAGCGCCTCGTAGCGCTCACATTCGCGCCAGTCGAAAGGGTCGGGTAGGGGGCGCATGCCGTAGAAGTCGCCGTAAATGCGTTGCTGCATATCCCAAGCTCCGTCGCCGTTTATCAGCAGTATCGCGTTGTAGTAGTTCATCCTGCCGCCCAAACCTCCGCTGAATATAGGATTGCCGAGCAGCACATAGAACATCTGCCGAATGGCGTCGGTATATGTGAAACACGGACATACCACCGTCTGCAGGCTGCTGTTCACCATCAGGTCGTCGTCACGCGTCAGGTTCAACCCATACACCTCGTTCAACCCCGCCGCAAGGGTATATGTCTCCGACGACATTCCCCACATCACAACCGCCGTGTCCGACGGCTCCGGCACCAAATCTTTGTCATATACAGGTTTCCGCATGTGTTTTTTGTTGATATGTTGATATGTTAAGATGTTAAGGAGTGAAGATGTTAAGATGTTAAGATTTCAATTTTTCACAATTTCACAATTTCACAACTTCACAAAATAAACTGCTGACTACTGACTACTTACCACTTAAAACTTACCACTTAAAACTTACAGCTTAAAACTTACAGCTTAAAACTTACAGCTTAAAACTTACAGCTTAAAACTTACAGCTTAAAACTTACAGCTTAAAACACACTATCACTACTAAAGTCCGGCCTATACGTCTCGTTCGCCTCCATCTCCTGCACCCATCCGTTCGTCAGCCCTTTCTCGTCCATATACTTCACCACCTCTTCATATTCTTCTTTGCTCAAATTTCTACCCAGCTCGTCCGGCATGTTGACTCCTACGGGGTAGTACTGCGCCATCAGCGACAGCTGCGTGTTCCAAGGCAACCTCTCCGCCACCCAGTCAATCACCCGCTTCGAGTTCTCCACCTGTCCGGGCAGCACCAGATGCCTTATCACCACGCCTCTGAACGCCAATCCCCGCTCGTCGCACATCAGTCGGCTCCCTTTCTGCCGCACCATCTCCTCAATCGCCGCCATAGCCACATTCGGATAGTCTTTCGTCCCCGAATACCGCCGCCCAAGCGCTTCGTCCATATATTTCATATCGGGCAGATAGACATCCACGTATGGCTCAATCTCTCTCAGCGTCTCGATGCTCTCGTATCCGTTCGTGTTATATACCGTTGTCGGATAAATCCCTCTCTCGTGCAATCGCTCCACAATCTGCGGTATCGCGTAGGCATACTGTGTCGCACTCACGAATCCGACGATATTCTCGCATTCGGGCAGCATCTTCGCAATACCCTCGACCACTTCATCGACACCTCTGTATCGTACTTTCTCGTCCGCCACCTTCGCTCGGCTTATCTCCTGGTTCTGGCAGAACAGGCACCTCATGTTGCAATGCGCGAAAAACACGTTGCAGATGCCCTTTTCGCCTCTCAGCGGAGGTTCTTCGCCCAGATGACGGCAAATGGCCGCCACCTCGACTCTCTCGGTAGCGCCGCAAAATCCCTCACTCTCACGTCTATCAACCCCGCATCGTCTCGGACAATAGCAACAGTTCATGCCTGCAAAGATACGAATTTTGTTTCAAGTTTGACTCTCTTCATTTAATTCATAGGAGTTCGCAGCCTTCGGCACAAGTTACAAGTTATCCACCGCCTCATTCCTCCCTAACCACCCAAGAGCAGGGTATGGGTGCTCCTCAACCAGACACCTCAAAGCAACAAGTCATGTCGAAGCCCACTAGGAGAATTGTAGGAGAATTGTAGGAGGAATACCGAAGGGGTATAGGAGGGGTATATAAGGGGTATAGGAGGTGATACGTACTTGATACGGCGTTGATACGGAGTTAATACGGCGTTGATACGGAGGTGAGTGCTGTTTAACGCTGTGCTTCAAGATGTTGAAGCCGTGCGTTTTGCATCGCATAGATTGCCTGTATTCTTTCAATACAGTGCAATTCGCTGATATGTATGCTCTTGCAAGTTGTCATAACAATCGTTTCGACTCTACAAAGATATGAATTTTTTTCTGCGCAAACAATCAAAAAAATGCAAAAAATCAACATAAAACTTATCAACATATCAAATTTCAACATAAATTCGTATCTTTGCAGATTATTTATAATAAATATGCGCAAATTTCTACAGACATTGGCTATGCATCTTCCGGGCGCCTATAAAGTGGCCGCGATGCTTGTCACCATAATCCTCATACTGCTCCTCTTCCCCAACGCGCAGCCCGTTCTCCGCTACGACTACGCCGTCGGAAGCATCTGGAGCGACAACGACCTCTACGCTCCCTTCGACTTCTCCGTCCACCGCTCCCAAACCGAAATCGAAAAAGCGCGCAGCGAAGCCCGTTCCCACTCACTCCTTTACTACACCATCGACAGCTCGGCTGCCAGCCGCGCACGCCGCAATCTGGCCGACTACGTTGCTGTCAACCGCCTCTCGCAGGCCGAATCCCGCCGTCTTTCTCACACCATCGACAGCGTCTATCGCATCGGCCTTGTCGAAGAACCTTCCGACTTCCCCGACATCGAGACCCACACACTCGTACTTCTTCGTGGCAACACGGGCTCCGAGTTCCGCGTGACCGACTTCGTCCGCCGTTCCGACATCTCACACCTCCAGCTCTCCGACAGCCTGCTCCCGCCCAGTGTCCGCTACGACAACGTCCGCACGCAACTCGAGCTCGACTCGTGGCTCTCGCGGGCAAAGGTCTCTTCCGATATGGTGCGTAAAGGCCAGCTTATCGTTTCCAAGGGTGAACCCGTCAATGCCGAAACCGCCGAGATTATCTCGTCCCTCGAAACCGAGCGCAACCAGCGGCTCACAACCACATACAACCCTGTCGGACGCTACGCCGGACTCTTCCTTCTCTGCCTCATCGCGCTCATGTCGCTCTACATGTTCCTCAAAATCACTCGCCACAAAATACTCGAGGACAACAAGAAAATCACTTTCGTCCTTCTCGTCATACTCCTCATGGTGGCCGCCACCGCGCTAGTCCTCCACGTCAACGACAGCTGGGTGCTCATCGTGCCCCTCTGCATCGCGCCCATACTCATGCGCGTCTTCTTCGATATGCGCGTGGCTCTTTACATCCACCTCGCCACCGTCATCATCCTCGGCAACATGGTGCCCAACCCCTTCGAGTTCATCTTCTACCAGCTCGTGACCGGCATGATGAGCATCATCACCGTACGCAACTTCGAACACCGCCGCAGCTTCTTCACCGTCAGCATCGCCATCTTCCTCACCTACTCGCTCATCTACACCAGCGGTGTCCTCAGCCAGTTCACCAACTTCGACACCATTAACCCCATGCGCTACCTTGAGTTCTTCCTCAACGCGCTCCTCACACTCCTCGCTTACCCGCTCATTTTCGTGTTCGAGCGACTTTTCGGCCTCGTGACCAACCTCACGCTTATGGAGATTGCCTCAACTAACACGCCCGCCCTGCGAGAGCTTTCTCGCAACGCCCCAGGCACCTTCCAGCACTCCATGCAGGTCGCCAACATCAGCGAGGACATCGTAAGCGAGATTGGCGGCAACCCGCTCCTTGCCCGCGTCGGAGCCCTCTATCACGACATCGGCAAGATGAAGGCCCCGCTCTATTTCACCGAAAACCAAAGCAGCGACTTCAACCCCCACGACGAACTGCCCTTCGAAGAGAGCGCCGACGTCATCACCAAACACGTTCCCGACGGCATAGAGCTCGCACGCAAATACCACCTGCCGAGTGTCGTTACCGACTTCATCCGCACACATCACGGCACCACCTATACCGGCTATTTCTACGCCAAGTACAAGGAGTCGCACCCAGGCGAACCCATCGACAACAGCCTCTTCCGCTACGCGGGTCCCACGCCTTTCTCCACCGAGACGGCCGTTGTGATGATAGTCGATAGCGTCGAGGCCGCCTGCAAGAGCCTCAAAACCCACGACAAAGAGACCATGGACCGCCTGATAGACAATATCATCGACGGCAAGATAAAGCAGAAGCAACTTAACAACTGCGACCTCACCTTCAACGACATCACCCGCATCCGCCAGATGTTAAAAGAAAAACTCCCCAGCATCTACCACGTAAGAATCTCCTACCCCGAAGTAAAAAGCGAATAACCGAAACCACAATTATATTGAAAAAGCAGGAAATTGAATTTGGTTTTATATTGAAAAGTGTATCTTTGCACCGCTATTTTATATTGAAAAGTGTACAAAAGTCATGCTGTTTCGAAAGTTTGGTGTTGAAATAGAGCGATTTCTGAAATCTGGTACGGATCAGATTTTAGTTGTTGAAGGTGCACGGCAGGTGGGCAAGTCTTTTCTCATTAGGGAGGTGTGTAGTCGGTTGTATGAAAATTTCATCGAACTCAACTTTGTGACCGACGATGAGGGCAAACAGATGTTCAAGAGAGTCAGAACCACGGAGGACTTCTATTTGGCGTTGAGCGTTGTGGCTGGAGATAAACTGGGCGGATACGATGACACGATTGTTTTTCTTGATGAAATCCAACAATATCCACACTACCTCACCATGCTCAAGTTTTTCAGACAGGAACGACGTTTCCGTTTCATCGCAAGTGGCAGCATGCTAGGTATTGTCCTTAACGAAACAACCTCTGTGCCTGTCGGCAGCATCGTCATAAAGCGCATGAGTCAGCTTGACTTTGAGGAGTTTGCCATAGCCAACGGAGTTGGAAGTGATGCCCTTGAGCAGCTTCATCAGAAATACCGGAATAAAGAGAGCCTCTCTGAAGAAATGCACCAACATTTCATTGGGCTTTTCCGCCGCTATATGCTTGTCGGAGGCATGCCTGATGCTGTGAATGCGTATGTTTTGACTCATAATATTCAGAAAGTAAGAGAAGTTCAGGATGCAATATCCGACATGTATAGTGCTGATGCCTCCAAATACGAAACCGACAGAGGAAAACATCTTTTGGTTCGCAGAATTTACGAAATGGTGCCGTCCCAGATGGAGAACAAGAAAAAACGTGTTGTTGTTAAGGAAATTCGCGGTAATGAGTCTGATAGGTTCTCTCGTTATGCTAATGAATTTGAATACCTGATATCTTCGGGAGTCACTTTGGCGGTTCGTGCTGTTTCGAACCCACGATATCCGCTGTGTGAGTCAATGCGGAAAAATCTTTTGAAGCTATACCTCAACGATGTGGGAATATTGACCGCGAAACTTTATCGGTTAAACATACAGGCTGTGCTTGACGATATTCGTAGCATCAATTTGGGTTCCGTTTATGAAAATGCAGTCGCTCAGGAGTTGCAGTCCCACGGCTACAAACTTTTTTATTACGACAACCGCCAGCGTGGTGAGGTCGATTTTCTTGTTGACGATACCGACTCTCAAAGTTTGCTGCCGATTGAGGTGAAATCAGGCAAGGACTATATGGTTCACAGTGCGCTTAACAACATGCTTTCCAATCCAGAGTACAATGTAAAATCCGCCCTCGTATTGTCCAACAATCGTGTAGTGAAAACCGTAGGACAGACTACATATATGCCAATTTATTACGTCATGTTCATTCTGCCACATACCCCTGAACCTGAAAAGATGTTATTTTGAAAAATAATTTATGCATAGCCTACCCCGAAGTAAAAAGCGAATAACAGCAAATATGATGCAACTTCAAGAACCAATAACTCTTACCAAATGATAATAACAAAGACACCTTTCCGTATGTCGTTTTTTGGCGGCGGTACCGATATGCCGTCGTTCTTCAACGAGTATGGTGGGGCTGTGATTTCCTCGACTATCGACAAGTACGCATACGTCATCGTGCGTCACCTGCCACCCTTTATGCCATATTTCACAGAGTTGTGCTATAGTCGCCTAGAGCGAGTCAAATCTATCGACGAGATTGAACATCCCGCAATTCGTGAGGCTATGCGTATGCTCGATATCCACGAGATTCGACTTACATACGAAGGTGACCTGCCAGCGAGAACGGGACTTGGTACCAGCAGCACTTTTGCTGTTGGTATGCTTAATGCTTTTTATGTGCTGAAAGGGAAGCAGGTGGGTAAAAGAAAACTTGCTGAAGATGCCATCCATCTGGAGCGTGATCTGTGTAAAGAAGTAGGAGGCTGGCAGGATCAGGTGGCTGCAGCCTTCGGAGGATTTAATCGTATCGACTTTGCCGACAACCAGTTCAAGGAGACGCCCATCATTATACATCCCGAACGGAAAACTCTGTTAAATGAGAGCCTGTTGCTGTTTTTTACCGGTATTTCGCGCTTCTCGTCAGATATTCAGAAAGACACGGTGTCCAATCAAAAGAATAATATATCCCAGTTGAAAGAGATGCTTTCGCTTGTGAATGAGGCACAGTCGGTTTTGGAAGACAAGCATTCCGACATGAACGACTTTGGCCGACTTCTTGACGAGTCGTGGAGACTTAAGCGAGGTATGGGTTCCAAAATCAGCAACAGCAATATTGACAGCCTTTATGAACGAGGTCTTAAAGCAGGTGCTCTTGGGGGAAAATTGTTAGGCGCAGGAGGAGGTGGTTTCTTGCTCTTTTATGTAGAACCAGACAAGAAAGCCAATGTCATACGTGAATTTCAGGATTTCATGCAAGTGCCCTTTATGTTTGAGAATGAAGGTACAGCGACAGTTTACTACAATCCAATAGAATATATTCCAAGAAAGGAAATCGTTATTTGATATGATGTGAATAGGGGGACAATGTGTCCACACAACCGAAAACCCAATAATCCTCAAAACCCATACAAAGCCCCAAAACGGTAGAAACAATATGAAAAAACTAAACAAAAAAATATTAATTCACCTCGGCATAGTCCTGCTGATGTTCGTTATATCATGTGTCTATTTCAGCCCCGTCCTGAGTGGCAAGGTTCTTATGCAAGGGGATACTATAAAGGCTGATGCAATGTCCAAAGAAAATGTTGATTATATGGCGTCAACGGGAAGGTATTCTTTTTGGAATAGTGCCATGTTTAGTGGTATGCCGGGTTATCAGATTGGGGGTAATAAACCATCTCCGAGCCTGATAATTCCAGCAAGACATTTAGTGACACTTCACTATATTGGACTTGAACGCAATATTGGTATTTTATTTTTGTATCTTCTTGGATTTTATGTGGCACTAATTGCCTTGGGAATCTCTCCGTGGTTGGCTCTGCTAGGAGCACTATCATTAGGATTGGGTAGCTATAACATAATCATTATAGAAGCCGGGCATATCTCGAAAGCGTGGGCTCTCTCTATGGTTATGCCTATATTTGCAGGTATGATTCTTTGTTTCAGAAAGAAAACAGATACAGCAAACAGCAAACTCAAAGATTATCTGATTGGCGGAATAATGTTTTCGCTAGCTCTTACCTTGCAGATAAACTTTAACCACCTTCAGATAACTTACTATACCATAATTGGCGCATTCTGTCTGGGTGTCGGCTATGCTGTCTATTCCATAATAGAAAAGAATATCAAAAGTTCTTTGATGGGTCTTGCGATAATTCTTGTCGGTTGTGTTTTTGCAGTTGGATGTAATGCACGGCAATTGTTTGTTAATCAGCAGTATGCTAAATATACCATGCGTGGTGGCAATGCCATAACATTAACTCCAGAAGATCTTTATCATGATGGAGAACCTGAATCTATAGCAGGTAAAACATCTGGATTGAACCTCGACTACGCGTTCAGTTGGAGCTATGGTAAGGGCGAGACCTACACACTTCTGGTACCTGGTGCTATGGGTGGCGGAAGTGGCGAAACTGTGAATAAGAACAGCGCTTCCTATAAGGCTTTCCGTCAAACCCAGATGCCTCTATATTGGGGCGACCAGCCGTTTACATCGGGACCTGTCTATTTCGGTGCTATCATTATTTTCCTCTTCTTGGTAGGTGTGATTTTGACCAAAGGTCCTGACCGCTGGTGGATACTTGCGGCAACAATACTCGCTATCCTCATGTCGTGGGGTCGTCACTTTATGCCTTTCAACGAGTGGCTATTCAACAATTTGCCCCTCTATAATAAGTTCCGAACCCCAAGTATGAGCCTTGTGCTGGCTAACGTTGTGATGGTATTTCTCGCAGTGCTAGGCCTAAAACAGTTGATGTCCGACGATGTCACGACCAAACGTAAAAATATCGCACTTTATGTCTCAGGAGGAATATCTGCCATAACTTTGATTATCGGTTTGATTGTTTCCGGCGGCTTGAGTTACTCGGGTGTCAGTGATACGCAGATGGCTGCACAATATGGAGACCAGTGGGCGAGAATTCAGGATATATTCATCCAGGATCGTAAGGCTTTGTTTGTCCGAGACAGCTGGCGTAGCCTTATCTTCATTGCATTAGCGTGTGCCTTATTGTGGTTCTATGTAAACAAATTGGCAAAGGCAAAGTATGCAGTCTCTATGGTTAGCCTCTTCATGATTGTTTTAGTGGTGGCAGACCTCTGGGGAGTTGACCGTCGCTATTTGAACGAGAAGAATTTTGTTAGGTCGAGTGCCATGAAACTGCTGCCTGATACATGGGATACAACTATCGATCAGATGGCTGCACAGTATGGTGACGAGGACTATCGTGTATTTAATCTCGCAGTCAACACATTCAACGATAGTAAACCGTCAGCTTTCCACCACCAGATTGGGGGTTATAATGCTGCAAAACTACGGCGTTATCAAGACTTAATAGACTTCTATATGAGCCGTCATATCAATATGGGGGTACTTAATATGCTTAATGCTCGATATGTCGTAATGAATAACGGACAGGTTCAGCGCAACACCGATGCATTGGGCAACTGCTGGTTTGTCGATGAAATAAAAGCGGTCGATAATCCCAACGATGAAATACTCTCGCTCAACGACTTCAATCCTGCTACCACAGCCATTGTCAACACATCTGAATTTAAACTTCAGAATTCGAACTTCACACCAGACAACACCGATCGTATTGAGGCTGAGCACTTAAAACCATACAACCCCGGCAAAGTCTGCTACAAGAGTCATACGACTGGCAATCGACTCGCAGTGTTTAGTGAGATATACTATGAGCCAGATTGGTTCGCTTATATCGATGGCAAACGTGCGGATTATATTCGTGTTAACTACATCCTGAGAGGTGTCGAGGTTCCTGCAGGTGACCATATTATAGAGTTTTACAACGAGGCACCTCTTGCGGAAATGTCAGATATGGTGGCATTGGTTACCTCTATATTATTTTGGTTAACAGTTGTGGTTACTATAGTAGTGTTCGTTTTTCGGAAAAAAAGGATTGTCGGAATTAATTAGGTATAGGCACTTCGTTTTTTTGTGCTAACAACAATATTAAGTTAAGGTTACTTCTTTTATAACATTTAATCTATGTATGATTTTGTGATTGTTGGTGCTGGACTGTATGGCTGTTCTTTTGCATACGAGGCAAAAAAAAGAGGAGCAAAGTGTCTTGTGGTTGAAAAAAGAGACCATATTGGTGGTAATTGCTTCACAAAGAATGTAAATGGAATCAACGTCCATTGGTATGGAGCCCATATTTTTCATACAAAAAATGTTGACGTATGGAACTTTATGCGTCAGTTTTGTGATTTTAACAATTATATTAATTCTCCTATAGCTAACTACAAGGGGGTCCTTTATAATCTGCCGTTCAATATGAATACATTCTGTAAAATGTGGCCGGATGTGATAACTCCAGATGATGCTATAAGGAGAATTGACGAACAAAGATTAGATTATGCAGGTATATCTGATCCCGCAAATTTAGAAGAACAGGCATTAAAACTAGGAGGAAAAGATATCTATGAAAAATTGATAAAGGGTTATTCGGAGAAACAATGGGGTAAGTCTGCACGAGATATTCCAGCATTTGTTCTCAGGCGGTTGCCTTTTCGGTTTACATTTGATAATAACTATTTTAACGATCCATACCAAGGCATCCCTATTGGGGGGTACACGAGCATATTTGAACGAATGCTTAATGGTATAGATGTAAGACTTAATGAGGATTTTCTTGAAAGAAAATCTGAGTACATGTCAATGGCTGATAGGGTTTTATATACTGGTCCAATAGATGCGTTTTATGATTTTTGTTATGGACCGCTAGAGTATCGTACAATTAGGTTTGAGCATAAACTTTTGAAAGGGGTTTCAAATTATCAGGGTAATGCTGTTTTTAACTTTACGGATAAAGAAACCCCATACACTCGTGTTATTGAACATAAACACTTTGAATTTAAGGAATGTCCGGATACGGTTGTTAGTTATGAGTATTCGGAATCATGGCATAAGGGCGATGAGCCTTATTATCCGATAAACAATTTACGCAATGAGGGACTTTTGTCGAAGTATAAATTGCTGGCTAATGACGAAATAAAGGTTTTATTCGGAGGAAGACTTGCTGAGTACAAATACTATGATATGGATAAAATTGTTGAAGGAGTGCTTAATAATCCTGTATTCAGATAATAAAATCTATAAAATATAATATAATATGATAAAAGTTTCTGTCATCTTGCCAGTATATGGTGTTGCTAAGTATGTTGTTAAATGTACAGAAAGTTTATTGTCCCAGACACTCCATGATATGGAATTTATTTTTGTGGATGATCATGGGCCAGACAATAGCATAGATCTGATAAAAAAAACAATATCAGGACATGAGAGAGAGTCTCAGTTTGTGTTCTTGAAACCGGAACATAATCTTGGTGCAGGAATGGCTCGAAACTATGCAATTCCATATGCAAAAGGTGAATATGTTGCCTTTGTTGACAGTGATGATTGGGTGGAGCCAACAATGTTTGAGGATCTTTATTTGGAGGCAGTGCGATGTGGTCGGGTTGATTTATGCTATTGTCAAGCATCAAAGGATTTTCTTGATGGAAAACCATCACGGATTCTTAAAAATCCTATTGTTGAATCAGGTGCTTTTACAAGAGAAAAACGATCTTTTTTTCTTGTAAATTACATTTCATTGTTTTGGACGTTCTTATATCGTAAAGAGCATATTGAACAGAGTAAAATAAGATATCCAGAAGAACGTTCGGCGGATGATAGCTATTTTGTAACATGTAATATTATAACTGCCAATACTATTGCACATGTTGACAAACCATTATACCACTATCTTATTAGGCCTGGCTCTGTTGTCACCACAAAAGATAGCACAAAGTATAGAAAACGTCTTGCGGTGTTCTCTCATCTTTTAGAATATGCGCGTGTTCAAGGAATTTATGATGAGTTTAAACAAGAAATTGATTATGTTTACATTAAAAAGGGTTTTTTTTCGTCAATTTTAAATTATGTGTATAACACGGCTTCTCCGCAATATTGTGTGATAGGTGAAATTATAAAAGAACTAAAATTAAAAATCCCAGACTATAATGATAACAAGTATTATAGGAATCGTAAGGCGTTATGTTTACTTGTTTTTTTATTGTCCAAATTTCCAAGACTTGCAATTGTACTTTTTAGGTTGTATGTGAAAAATGTCAAACCAACGGTATGAGTATGATATGTTATTTGGCGTGTCAGATGGTAAACATATGAAATATTACGTTTTGCCGTGGCGTGTGGCTGTACCTGTCTCACACATGGTATATCATAGTTTGTGTCAATCACTTAATCTTGCTGCCTTAATATTGAATATATGCCGTATTTTTTAAAAACGGCGCGTATTATTTTATCGTTTCTATTGAATCGCTTTGAGTTGTTTTCGAAGCATAAAGAGTTAGGGAATGGGTCAGTGGGGTCAAGGTAATCCATTCCACATTCCGAGTGCGTAAAGGATCTTTTTATTTGAGAACCAGCTAGGAGGGCCATTGCGTAACACCATATATCGTCATTGTATTTTGCGATTTCCATAAATATTTCATCTTTAACAACGTCAGGGTACAATGAATGTGGTGGATATAGTACGCCGCCAACCGTGGTTATGAAGAATCTGTTTGAGGTGCGATCTGTGTTAGGTATTTCCCAATTCCATTCATTATATTTTTTTATGTTACCTCGCCTGTCGAAAGTGATTTCGTGTATGCGGTTCCCCCATATGGCTGTAGGATCTTTTTTGTAAGAGATTATAAGGTTTTCTAAGAAGTCGGAGTCATACAGGCAGTCATCGTCACATGTGATAATTATATCATCAGGATATAGTTTAAGAGCTGGGATGAGCTTTCGAAACGACCAAATGTCCTTACAGTACAATAATTCGAGACCTCGCTTCTGTTGTCTTTGTATTAATTCGGGGATTGGTTCACCCTTCATCGTTTCGGGAACACATAGTAGAAATTTGTTCGGTTTTATTGTTTGCTGCATTATTGACTCAATAGCGCAATATGCGGAACGAACGCGTGTGCCATAGGATGCCATGGAAACTATTACGTTTCTGTCACATATTCTAACGTTTGACACTCCTGGATCGTTTGATTCCAAGGTTTTTTTTGTAAGTAACTCCTTGCGAATGTTGTACAAGGCAAATTTACTTTCTTTCCTGATGTCCTTTGGAAGAACGTATATTTTTTTTCTAAACTCTGAAATTGTCATTTTTGTTTTGTGTTTGTTATCGCTTTGTTTAATATTTTAGCCATCGGATCATTCGTAATATACCATCAACTTTTTTTACCATAGGATTCCATCCTATAACTTCCTGTGCCTTCTTGATGTCTGCCACAAATACTTTTTGATCACTCTCACGCCATGGCTGCTGCTTGTATTCCATCTTCACATCCAGCAGCTTTTCCAGCATGGCAAAGAGTTCGAGTAGTGATAAACTATTTTCAATACCGCCACCAATGTTGAACACCTGTCCATAGGCTTCCGTACAATCCTTGGCTTTAAAGTACAGATCCACCACGTCATCGTTAAACAAGACATCACGCACTTGCTTTCCGGTACCTGAGATAGTGAACGGCTCACGCGTAGGATTGGCTTGTATATCCAATGCCTGCTGGCAAAACCATCCAATCCAGCCCTGATCAAAAGTGGCATGCTGATTAATACCAAACATAGAAGAATGACGGAACACAACGGTCTTCAGTCCAAAGATGCGGTGGAAGTCCAGCATATACTGGTCTGCAGAGCCTTTGGAGCAACCATAAGGTGAGTGGAAATCCAATGTGATGCTTTCTGGAAATCCATTGGGATACTCTTCGCAGACATAGCGGGTTTTCTCTTCTCGGAAATGCAGATATTCAAAGTCACCATAAACCTTATTCGTGGATGAGAACAGGATTACTGAATCATGCGAATACTTTCTCACGGCATCCAGCAGGTTGAACATGCCTAACGCATTCACCTCATAGTCTAAACGAGGGTTTGCTATTGAGGTGGTCATGGCAACCTGACCGGAGAGATGAAAGATATAATCAGGTTTTACCTCCTTGATAACGGTCTCTACATCGTTTGCATTGCGAATATCGTAAGGATAGTATTTGAACTCTCCCTTGGAGCGTAGCCACTTTAGGTTGTCAGCACTACCGTGACGATATAGGTTATCAAAAACGAATAGTTCTTCTCCTTTGCGCAACACTTCTGCAGCAAGGTTGCTGCCGATAAAACCGCAACCGCCTGTTACTAAATATTTCATTTATATCAATTCGTTTAATCTATTCAACATATTGAACCTGATTGGATGGCCTATAATTGCTTCCAGTTTTGCAACCGAGCAACGTAAATCCATCATTTCATTCTCACGGTATGGTATGGCTCCATAATTAACAGTTGATGTAGAACCGATCACCTCTTTGCAATGCTCGATGATGGCTTTAAGCGAGATGCTTTCACCACTGCTTACATTAATAATTTCACCAACAGCCTTGGGCGAATGTTCCAGCAATTGGTCAATTGCCCACGCAAAATCGTCAGCATAGATAAAATCACGTTTTTGTTCACATGGAGTTACATTAAGAGAATCATCGTTTCTCAAGCTCTCAATCACGTATGGAATGAACTTTGATTTTTCTTGAAGTGGACCAAACAGATTTCCTGGTCGTACCACCGCAATAGGGAATCCATAGTTGCGATTTAACATCATGGCCGTGTTGGTGGTCAATTGTTTTACCAGTGCATACGGTGAACCAGGCTCCTCACGCATGGTCTCTTGAAATGGAGAACCTTCGTTGCCATATTCTTCGGAACTGCCAAACTGAATGAACAACTTTAGCTTGGACTCTTTCTTAAAGCGCTCATATAGGTATAAGAGTACTTTGAGATTTGAGGCAATCATACAGTCAAACAGAGACAGGTTCCTATCTGCAGTAACAATAGAAGCCAAGTTTACAATAAAATCAGGCGTATCAGTATCTGCAGGAATCCTGTCTTTGTCAAGTTCAATTGATGAGGTTTTAACATCGGGATAGCCTGCGAAATAGGCCTCGTCTATAAATTTATCATATACAGAGATGGTATACTTACCATGCAGGCACCTCACAAGGTTCTTGCCAATAAAGCCACTGCCCCCTATTAAGAATAATCGTTCTTTCATACGTTTACGAAATGATTAATTTCCTCAACGGTCAAATTGTACACATCCATCTGCTGGTACTTCTTGTACCAATCTGCAACCAATGCCATGGTCTGCTTTATATTCAGAGTCGGATGCCAACCAAGACGAGTCTTGACTTTGGAAATATCCAGCATCAACAGATTTGCCTCATGTAGGGAGGGGGAATCAGATGTATCTACCAATTCACCACGGCCGAAGTTATTTACCAACTCGGTGGCCACTTCCCAAACTGTAGAGATCGATTCTGATTCAGGACCAAAATTCCATCCCTCACAATACTCAGTAGGGCGTTCCCACATCTTCTGAGCGAGCATCATATAACCACACAAAGGCTCCAGTACATGTTCCCATGGCCGTACAGCTTTAGGATTGCGAATTTCAATGGGTTTGCCAGCCTCCAACGCTCGGATACAATCTGGTATAATGCGATCCCTGGACCAGTCACCGCCACCAATCACATTACCAGCACGAACACTAGCCAAACTCACATGATGACACTTGTCATAATCTTCAGGATTGAAGAAACTTCTGCGCCAACTCTGGATGGCAATCTCACACGCACCTTTGCTACTTGAATACGGATCATAACCACCTAAAGGATCATCTTCTTTATAACCGCGCATCTGCTCCTTGTTGTCGTAGCACTTGTCCGTGGTTATCATTACACCCACTTTGACGCTTTCTGTTGCTCGAATGGCCTCCATGATGTTAATTGTACCCATCACGTTGGTTTGGTAGGTATCAACGGGGATTTCGTAGCTGAGGCGTACTAGCGGCTGTGCTGCGAGGTGGAAAACAATTTCAGGCCGATACTTTGCAAATATTTCCTTCATTTTGTTCCCATCACGAATATCTGCACGAATATCTGCTTCAATCTTATTCCCTATTTTGCTCAGAACGAAATTATCTTTCTCGGTGTAGGGTTCCAAACCGACTCCAACCACCTCTGCACCTAGTTCGTGAAGCCAGATAGAAAGCCAACTGCCTTTGAAACCAGTATGTCCGGTCACTAAGATTCGTTTGCCCTTGTAAAAATTATTAAAAGCATCAATCATGTTGTTTGATTTTGGCCGAAACAAAAGCTTTTATGGAGTCTATCATATACAGTAGTTTTTCCTGTGTCATGCCAGGATATACGCCTAACCAAAAGCTGTTATTCATGATGGTTGTGGTAACAGGGAGTTCTCCAATGGTTCGATAGTCCCTACCCTCGATATACTCATCAAATGCTGGGTGCAACAGTAGATTGCCAGCGAACAAGTTTCGGGTTTGAATCTTATGGTCTTCCAGATAGGAGGTCAGTTCATTGCGAGAAAAGCCAGCATCCTCTTTCACAGTAATGAAGAAGCCAAACCAACTGGGCCTGCTATTCTTCTGCGGTTCAGGCAGTAGAAGTCCCGGAGTTTCCTTAAGGCCATTATACATAATTTGATGGTTCTCCCTGCGACGGCTGACAATAAAGTCAAGTTTCTCTAACTGAGCGCATCCAATCGCAGCCTGCATGTCTGTGGCCTTGAGGTTGTATCCAAGATGACTATAAACATACTTGTGGTCATAGCCTTTAGGCAGTTGGCCAAACTGTCTTGTAAAACGACAGCCACAAGTGTTATCAACCCCACCCATACACCAGCAATCACGCCCCCAATCACGAAAACTCCTCACGTACTTGTTCAATTCCTTATTGTTCGTATAAACCGCACCACCCTCGCCCATAGTCATGTGGTGAGGAGGGTAAAAAGAAGATGTTCCTATATCCCCAATGGAGCCTGTCTTCCTCCATTCTCCATCAATAAAGTATTCAGAGCCCAGCGCGTCACAGTTATCTTCAATCAGCCACAAATTGTGATTCTTGCAAAATGCGACAACAGCCTCCAGATTAAACGGATTTCCCAAAGAATGAGCCAGCATAACGGCCTTTGTCCTATCTGAATAGGCAGACTCTAATTGTGAGACATCTATGTTGCCGTCCTCAACACTCATATCCACGAAAACAGGCACAGCGCCATATTGAACAATGCAAGCCACTGTAGTGGGAAAACCAGCAGCCACAGTAATAACCTCATCACCACGTTTAATACGTCGTTCTCCCAGTTCGTGTGCGGTCAGGGCGCTGAAGGCAAGTAGGTTGGCACTTGAGCCACTGTTGCACAGCGAACAATACTTCACCCCGAGCCACTTGGCCAAACGAGATTCAAACCTGTTTGCCCAAGGACCCGCAGTAAGCCAGAAATCAAGTGACGAGTCCACAAGGTTCACCATTTCCTCCGCATCGAAGAATCGCCCACCATAGTTTACCTTGGTCTTGCCTGGTTCGAATACCTGGGGCTGACCGTGCACTTCGTTATAATATTTCCGGGTCAACTCTAGGATTTGAGCTTTTAGTTCTTCTTTTCGCGCCATGATTAGTCAGTTCCTTTTTTCTTACTTACTATAGTCTGGAATGTTGGGAATGCCTCTGTCCCACTTCTTCCAAGGGGCTTTGCCTTCCTTCAGTAGATTCTCCAACAATGTCTTTTCACGTATATTATCCATGCACTGCCAAAAGCCTTCGTGGATATATGACATCAACTCTCCTTGGCATGCAAGAGCTTCAAGCGGTTTGCGCTCAAAAACGCAACTATCACCGTCCAAAAAATCAAAGATGTCAGGTTCAAGAACCATATAGCCCGCATTGATAGGTGCACCATCGTTTGCATTCTTTTCACGGAAAGCTTTAACCACGTTGTCATCAATATCAAGAACCCCTTTTTCTTGGGCTATTTTCACGGCGGTTAGTGTGGCTATCTTGCCATGACCTTTATGGAACTCTATAAGCTTGTTGACGTCCACATCGCAGACACCATCACCGTAAGTCATCAAAAAGGTTTCGTTACCTACATATTCTTGGATGCGTTTAATTCGCCCTCCTGTCATAGTGTTATAACCCGTGTCAACCACCGTGACCTTCCATGGCTCCAGGTTGCTATGATGAACAGTCGTTTCGTTCTTCCCGTTACGGAAGTCAAAAGAAACATCGCTGTTGTGAATAAAGTAGTTTGCAAACCACTCCTTGATGTATTCTTGCTTGTATCCGGCGCATATAATAAATTCATTGTGTCCGAAATGCAGGTAGTATTTCATTATGTGCCATAATATAGGCATTCCCCCTATGGATATCATTGGTTTGGGTTTGAATACTGATTCTTCAGATATCCTTGTGCCAAAGCCTCCCGCGAGTATTACTACTTTCATATTTCAAATCTTTGTTTAACACATTGTTATTATTTTATCAATAGGTTGCGTTGTGTGCAGTCGATAATTAAGTTGTTCCATTGTGAGGCAATATGCTCGATTTTGAATTTTTCTATCGAAGACAATCCGTTTGATGCCAGTCTTTTGCGTAGTTTTGAATCAGTCATTACTTGCATAACACGTTCGGAAAATAATTTTCTGTTTTTGTTTGGTGATACAAAGCCGTTAACACCATTTTCGATGATGTCGTGCAGGGCTTTGTAACTATCAAAAGCAATAGGTACAACCGCATTCTGTAGTGATTCCGTTAGTACATTTCCAAATCCTTCGTATGCGGATGTCATCAAAAAAATTGATGCTGTTTTATAATACGGTAAAGATTCAGAGTGGCCTTCATAAATAACTTTTTTTAGGTTGAGTTTCTTTACGAGGTGGTAAAAGTATTTTTCGTCTTCACCATAACCGACAATGCGTAATGTCCAGTCGTTGAACTTCCCAGTGCGTTCTATTAATTGCCATGCCTTGAGAACTTCGGAAAAACGTTTTGTTTGGTCGTTAAACCTACCAACCCATAGGACTTCGTGACGTTTAATTTCATCGTAATTGCGAAAATCAAACAAATTGTTAAAAACGAGAGAATTATTTATACTGCAAATTCTTCCATCGTTTTTGACTCCAGCATATTTGGCATAATCATCAATATACCTGTTGGACAGAAGAACAACCTTGTCAGCATTATCATATGCGGGACGGTATTTTTTTCTAAGAAAAAGTATAAAGAGTTTATGTGCAATTGGGTTTAGGATTCCTATTGCTAAGTTCTTTATGTTTTGAACGGTGTTTTGTCTGTGTATAAGTCGAAAGAATAGTACTTTCGGCAACGGGTTGGCTATCTCGAATCCAGGCATCCCTCGAAATGAATAAATAAATGTACACCCTTTTTTCGAATTGGAGGAATGCCGAATGTTTTTAACGAGTCGAGTGACTGCATCGTCAGAGCCTTGGGCAATTATTACATCGATGTTGGCGTCGTGGATGATTTTTGTGAGTTGATTTGATTCTTGTCCTTTTGAGAGAAGGTATTCCTTGCCATATGCCCATGGTTCTGCTTCAATGCGTTGTGTATATGCCGAGTGACATTTATGTCCGTAAGATTTGGAAAGTGCAGATGCTAGTGTTTCTGTACTTCGTTCAATCCCGCCGATTATTGGGTTTATTTTTTTATTTGTTATAAACAGGATGTTCATGAGGGCAGTGAAGATTCAAGTTTATGCCAATATGATGTTTTATGTAAAAGAATGATTTTTGCAAAAATACAAAAACATTTGTAATTGACCATTACTATTGGCTGAAGTTGGTTTAAAGGCTTTAACTTGAAGCACGTCCCGCAGCTCTACATATCCTCCATGCTCAACCCCTCGTAGCCAATCTCGTAGCCTTTGAACTTGTGGGTCGCCATCAGCATTACCTCCGCTTTTTTCTTTAGCAGACCGATGCTAATGTCTGACTTTTGCCGCTTGATCTCATAAAACGTGACCTTGTCGGCCAACTCGTCCTCGCCAATCATGTCAATCTCGTTCTCCCCCTTACGATCCCACCAGCGGCCCATGCGCGTATACTCACCGCTCTCCATCGTGGCACGATGGAAATAACGCTCCATCATCAAGCCGCTGAAGCTGGTGTAGTCGCGTTCCACAATCTCACGCAACTTCCCATAGTTCTCTATCTCGATAATATAACTGTATTTGAATATAAACCTGAACCAGAAGGAGTAGAAAACATCGTCCAGTTCGTAGCGTACATTCTTGTTGGAACTCTGCTCAAACATGGGCTGCCGCTTGCCAATCAGTTCATACTCATTCTCCAGGTTGGTCAAGTATCCTCCCACTTCCTTGCCTATTATGTCTTCAATCTCACTGCGTGTGTTCTTGCCTCGCGCAATGCACGATAGAATGGAGAAATACGTTCCGTAATCTTTGCCAAATTCCTCAATCAGGTTGTTTTTGCCCTCGTTCAGGAAAGTCGAGTTGGAACTGATAATATGCTTTATCATGGAGTCTTTGTCCGTTGATCCTGCATCAACCAGATGGTTCACATACTTTGCCACCCCACCCGTAAAGGTGAACAGCGCCAACAAGTCCTCCTTGCAGTATTCAGGCTTAGCATCCGCCATGATCTGTTTCAGCACAGAGGTGCGAAATGGTTTCAACTTCAGTTCGCCCGTATTGCGTCCGTATAGCGGTTCTTTCTTGTCTTTGAAAATCTTCTGCATCAGCGAATAGATGCTTCCGCACACGATAAGGTTTATATGCGACTGTTTCTCAAACTCGTCCCATATATTCTGCATATCGCTGAACACGGACTTGTTCACCCTGAAGAAATCCTGAAATTCGTCAATCACCAGCGTGAAGCTCTGCTTCATAGAGAGCTGCATAAGGTAGCGGAAGATGTCGCTAAACTTTCGGCTGCTGCCCAAGGTTGGGATACCCAGTTTCTCGTTGATTTCCTCCAAATACACTTCGCAGAGTTCGCTTTCGGCCTTTCTCGCCACAAAGAAATAGATGAAAGGCTTGTCGCTGTATGCCTCTCGCACTAATGTGGTTTTGCCGACGCGCCTTCGTCCGGTCACTACCGTAAAACGAGCCACTTTTAAGGCCTGCTCTCGAGTTTCCCTCAAGAAGGTCATTTCCTGTTCCCTATCGTAGAACCTCATATCCTATATCTTTTTGTTGTTACTTTGCAACGGAATTGATTGCTTTGGAAACTGCCGTTTCGGAAACCGCCGTTTCGGATGCAAAAATACGAAAACATTTGTAATTGACTATTGACTATTGACCGAAGATTGGTTCAAGGTTCATGGTTCAAGGGTTTGAGAGTGTTTTTTTTTGTGCTGGGAGGAGGGGCTAATTGGGAATTTGGAATTTTGAATGTTGAAGGTTTGAACAGGGTTGGGAGTTAATACGGAGTTAATTGGGAGTTTCTCGGGAGTTAAGGTGGTTAGTGGTTCAGGATTAATGGGTTAAAGATTGGTTCTGAGTGGTGGGTGTTGAGTATTAGGTGGTTAGTACTTGGCGGATTGCGGGCGCAAAGGTACAAACTCTAGCTTGCGGTTTACGATTGTTTTTCGGATTATTTTTAAGATTGTTGATTAATAGACGATTGATTGAATTTTTCAGATTTACCGTTGCACCGTTGCAGTTCGACTCCCCAAAAACTCTTATTGCAAAACTAACTGCAACGGTGCAACGGTAAGGTGATTTATGTTGATCTTGAGGTGATTATACCGTTGCGGTTAATTTTCAAATGCAAAAAATCAGTGTTTTTCTCCGTTATTTTAACAGAATTTTAACAGTTTTTTTTGTGTTTTTTGATGTTTTTTTGTTTTTTTTTGCTGTTTATTGTCAGATTCGGTTTGGTTCGCTTACACTCATTAATTATGACAAAATTATAGCTTAATACGGTGTTGATGCTGCCTTGATAGGGCTTTGATGGTTCTCTGGAGAGGTGTTGGATGGTCAGTGGTCAACGGTCAATTTCGTTCGTCGTGGAAATTCTAGGAATGGTCAAGACTTAACTATGGCTTAACGGTGACTTAACAATCTCCTTACAGTCCCATGACGTCTCGGGTCCTGTTCAGCGTGTTGCGACCTACGATGTATGCATAGCAGGCCGACGGCATGAATTGAAGGCCGCCCCATGGCATATCTTTTAATCCGCTTTGTGTCATTGTTGTCACCAAGGCTTGTGATAGCCCGTTAGTGCCCATGAACGCCCGCAGCGAGCGTAGCTCGGAAGGATTTTCGTAGTAACGGTCGCTCCATTTTACCTCTACTGCCCAGTCGGCTTTCATCTTGCCGTGGTTTATGCCCACAATGTCAACTTCTCCAAACTCCTTGCGCCCTTGGCGCCAGTTAGCATAGGCAATATCCACCCCCATTCTCGGAATCCATTGGGCGTATATGGCGGTTTCGACAAGAGCGCCTATCTCTTGGTCGTTTATGGTTATTGGCTGGAATAGTGCGCAGCGTAGTGACGGATTTGTCAGATATATCTTGAAGCTGTGTTCGCGCTGGTATCTTTTGGCAGTGTCGTCCGCACGATGGATTACTTTGATTAGAAATGCAGCCTCAAGATATTGGACGTATTTTCGGAGTGTGTCTTTCTGGACGCCAGAGTTTGAGGCCAGGCTCTCGTATGAGAATTCGTTGCCCGAGTTATATGCTATCATCGTGAACAACGAGTTCAGTTCTTGCACATCCGATATTCCATATAGACTTGGGAGGTCGCGAAGCAATACTTTGTCTATTATGTCATGTCTGATGTATTGTCCGGGGTCGTTCTGCAACTGCTCGTTGAACGCCACTTCCGGGTATCCTCCGTAATTGATATAATCTATAAACGTGTTGTTTAACTTGTTTATGTTTACGGCCTCGAAACAATGGGTGCGATGGCCATTCCATGTGATTGAGGATTCTTTTAAAAGCTTGCTTTGTTTCCTCAGTTGGATGTATTCATAGAAAGTGAGGGGAGGTAGGCTGAAGTCACTGAATCGGCCGGCTCCGCTCTCATTGCTGTTTTTCTTTAATGCGGCAGCCGCACTGCCAGATGCCACAAAACGGATGTTGCGGTATGTGTCAACAAGTGATTTGAGATGAACCTCCCAGTCTTTCAGATACTGAACCTCATCAAAAAATACAAAACATTGACTTGTTGTCCATTCGTTATTGCCCGCAGCTGTCATGGCCAACGTCACCAATTGTTCAAGCGCCACACCATTGTATATTGGCGTTTCTATTGATATATATACAATATTGTGCGGGGCAACCCCATTGGCTATCAGTTGTTGTATGGTATGGTAAATCATGACGGTCTTTCCCACTCTGCGAGGGCCCATCAAGATCTGAGCTCTGTTGATTTTGCTATTCTTTACAAGTGGGTAGAATATCTCAAGATAAGCCCTCGGCATCATTCCTTTAAAGTATGTTGGAATATTGCCGTCTTTCCACCATGGATTATCTATCTGTAATCTTCCAATGATATATTTTTCAATGGTTTCACTTACAATCATCGTGTGTTGTTTTTGTTTTTGCAAATGCAAAGATAAATAAAAAATGCAAGTTAGATTGAAATTTCTCTGCTTAACTTGCATTTATTATTCACTTTGATGCATATTTGATGCTATTTGTTATAGTTTATAAAATTAATTTGCACTCATAAGTATCACATAAATAATATATTGTATATAATTTGCAAGTTAAGCAGAAAATTTTCTGCTTAACTTGCAAATTTGTCTCATGGAAAGGCGTTTATTCGATGCCTTTAGGATTTTGATAAAATATTTTTTGGGAAGTATAGTGATGCATTAAGACACAATATTGTAGTTGAAAACAAATCATTTTTACTTTTAGGGATGGCTGGCCTGTAAGTTTTTTGTATCTTTGCACTTTCAAAATCGGCATCGGTTGAACGTGTGCTGTTGACAAGTATGCCCTCAATGTTTTGTTCCTAGATGACAATAAAAGCTCACATAATTGATGTTTTCAATCGGAGGTGCTATGATGGCGCCATTACCGTCGAGAATGGACGTGTAGCGTCCATCGACCATACGGCTCAGGTGCCCAAGGATGCTCCGTATGTAATGCCTGGGTTTGTGG
The DNA here is from genome assembly GCA_017616895.1 of Bacteroidales bacterium. Classification (GTDB taxonomy): domain Bacteria; phylum Bacteroidota; class Bacteroidia; order Bacteroidales; family P3; genus Colimorpha. Next base: position 47,219 of record JAFZXE010000019.1, on the reverse strand, counting down.
ATGCCCATGTGCATATTGAAAGTTCCATGCTTTTGCCAGAGGAATTCGGTCGGGTGGCCTTGCGTCACGGAACCGTGGCTGCGGTTTGCGACCCGCACGAGATTGCCAATGTTCTAGGCGTAGAAGGTGTTGATTATATGATAGAGAACAGCCGTCGATCTTTAATGAAGATGTGCTTCGTTGCGCCGTCGTGTGTACCTTCTACAGGCTTCGAGACCGCTGGCGGAAACTTGGGTGTGAGGGAAATCGACGACTTGATGCAACGGGATGATATCTATGCCTTGGGCGAGATGATGAACAGTGTCGGGGTGGTGATGGGCGACGAGTCGGTCTTGGGTAAGATTGAGGCGGCTCGTAGGGCTAATAAGCCAATTGACGGGCACGCTCCACTGTTGACAGGTGATAATCTTAAACGATATGTTGCTGAAGGTATAACAACCGACCATGAGTGTACCACGATAGATGAGGCCGAGGAAAAACTAAATTTGGGGATGTCAATACTTCTGCGGTCGGGCAGTGCAGCCAACGATTTCGAAAATCTCAAAGGTTTGTTGGCGGACCATTCAGAGAAGTTGATGTTTTGTTCCGACGATAAGCACCCCGACGACTTGTTGGACGGTCATATCAATCGTATGGTACGCAGGGCTCTGGCGTGTGGCTATCCGTTATGGAACGTTCTCTGGGCCGCTTGCGTCGAGCCGGTGAAGCACTACAACCTTCCCGTTGGACTCCTGCAGATCGGCGATTCGGCTGACTTTATTGTGGTTGACAATCTTGTTGACTTCAAAGTGATAGATGTATATGTCGGAGGTCGTAATGTTGGACGTGAACAACCTTGTCAGGATAAAAATAATGAGAAAGGTTGGCCAAACAAGTTTGAAAGAGCACCACTGGATGGGGCTGAAATAGCTTTGAAATATCCAGGCGGTAATATCCGTGTCATTGGTGCGACCGAGTCGTCAATCATTACGGAAAGCCTCTTGGTGGAGCCTAGGTTGTCTGACGATGGCACCCGTGTTGTACAAGACACGGAAAGGGACATCTTGAAAATTGTTGTGGTAAATCGTTACGACGGCAGCGCCCCTCCTCAAGTCGGATTCATCTCAGGCTTTGGACTTAGGCACGGTGCGATTGCATCCACCATTGCGCACGATTGTCATAACCTGATAGCCGTGGGTGCCGACGACAGTTCCATCCTCCTGGCCTTGAATACTCTTATTGCCGAACGTGGCGGCATCGCCGTTTGTGATGGTGAAGATGTTGACCTGCTGCCCCTCCCTGTGGCTGGGTTGATGTCTCATTTGCCCGCTGAGCAGGTGGCAGCTGATTACCAAAGGCTGAATCGAAAAGTCTCAGAGTTTGGCTGTCCCTTCTCGTCGCCCTTTATGACGCTCTCGTTCATGGCCTTGCCCGTGATACCTCATCTCAAACTCACCGACAAGGGACTGTTTGACTACGGCAGTTTCGGTTTCACAAATCTTTTCAGCCGTGCCAATGCGTAGGTTCTTTCGTCCAGTGATGTTGCTTGTCGCCATCTTGGGATTTCATTTTCCGAACATTATGTCACAGGTCGTTAACCCAGACTCCTGCACCAAACGACTGCAGGATTATATGAAAGAGTTCCCCGCGTCCGACCTCTGCGACGTGTATAAGTTTTGTTTTCAGGACGTCTTTGGTCCCGCACACCTCGCCATCGACAGTGCCTCGGCGGTAAAGTCCATCGACGGCGAGATAGAAAAGTCCAAGACCCTCGGCGGGCCGGACTATCAATACACCGGTTGCGAAGGCAACTATGTCCGTGTAAACCTTTCGCTCGTCAAAAAAAGTACCCTTACCGCCTCCCAGCTTGCCTCTTGCCTCGCTCGTAGTGTCAACCCTCCGCATCCAATGTCTGTCGAGGAGTGGAAATACCGTTGGGGCGAATTGGAAACCATATTGCTCAACATGAAACCCTCGCCTGGACATTTCGCACTCGACAGTGAGTCGATAGAGTCCCTGCTCGACCGTGGCGGCTATGCCGTCCACCACAGCTATTCCTTCAACTCTACATACAACTTCCACTATCGCATCGTCCGTCGCGACATCTTTGAATCGGAAATACTTCCCCTCATCACCAAGGGGAAACATAAATAGTCATTTTTACGTTATATAGTAGGGTTAGTAGTCAGTGGTTAGTAGTCAGTGGTCGGTATAGTCACTTCACAATTTCACATCTTCACATCTTAACAATTTCACATCTTAACATCTTAACATATCAACACTATGAAGTTTTCTCGCATATCAATCTTACTTATAGTTGCAGTCCTCTGCATGACGACCTCTTGTAAGAAGGAGGGCTCGTTTAACCCGAAAGAAAAAATCGTTGCTGTCTATCAGCAGGAAACGTCGGTATCCAACGGACAGACTTCGACAGTCGAGAAGTACAAGGCCGAAGAATGGATATGGGAAGGCAAGCTGCTCAAAGAGATGATCTCATACAACACCGACGGATCTGTCTATGGACGTCAGATTCTTAGCTACAAGGGAGGCCGTCTGGTGAAGGTGGCCGACGAGAGCGGCGAGACATATACGGAATATACCTACAAGTCGGGCAAGCTGATAAAGATAACGATGGTTTCGGAAGGCGAGGAGATGTTTGCCGCCGACGTCGAGCATGAAGGAGGAAACATCAGCAAGATGAAGATGTCGATAGACATACCCGATTCGATGACTGCAAAATTTGCCGAGCGTAGCCTCTCGATGGTTATGCCGCAGCAGCTGGCCTCAATATTGGTGCCCACGCTGACCGTGACGCAAAGAACCAACCGGATGGATAAGCAGTCGATGGCTATTAGCATCAATTTCACCTACACCGACAAGAACCTGACCAAGATGGCAGTCGTGGTGAGCGGATTCACCCTGATGACCGTCAACTGCACCTACGACGACATGCGTAACCCCATGCAGGGTTGTTTCGCACTGCTGAGTCCCGCGTCGTTGAGCAAGAACAACATCGTCGAGACCAAGACGGGAGGAATGATTAATTCGATGGAAGGGCTGCCTCTGCCCGATAATCAGAAGTGCACCTACACCTACAATACCTCCGACTTCCCCGAGACGATGACCACCACCGTCACCGTCACAGAAGACGACGTCACCACAACCACCACCTCTACCACCTACTACGAATACGGAGAATGAAATAAAGACAGCAGTCAGCAGTCAGTAGTTAGTAGTCAGTGGTCGGTATAGTCACTTCACAATTTCACATCTTCACATCTTCACAATTTCACATCTTCACATCTTAACAATTTCACATCTTCACATCTTAACAATTTCACATCTTCACATCTTAACAATTTCACATCAACCTATCAACATGAAACCCATCAACATTATTCTAGCTTCCGCTGCCATCCTCTTATTTGTATCCTGTACCAAGGAAGGCAACTTCAAGCCCGAACAGCGTCTCGTTAGAGCCTACAGCGAGTCCGTCAAAGAGACCTTCGAATTCTATAGCGGAGAACACTCCCTGAGAAAAGAAGTCGTCATTCCCAAATACAAATGTCAACAGTTTGTCTGGGACGAGAAAAAACTCAACGAAATCCTCACCTACGACACCGCCGGCAACGTTATCAGCCACGTCACCCTCACCTACAACCCCTTCAAGCGCGTGTCAAAATGTCAGCAGGACGGCGACTACTATGCCGAATATAAATATATGTGGGGCAAACTTGACAAATACACCCTTGTCGTCGGCGACAAGCCCGCAATGGCCTTTGAAATCGATCACCAGGACAAGAAAATCACCACCCTCACAGCCGAAATCAACACCGACAACTTCGACACCAACGACATCCCCTTTATGCGCACCGCACTCAGCCTCGTCTTCCCCAAATGTCTCTCCGACATGATGCTCTCCTTGCCACCTTCTAGAACCAAGGCCCCCCTCATCCTCACCTTCCACTACCAAAACGACAACCTCGTCAAGATTGACCTCGGCTCCGATGCCTCCATCGAGTTTGAGTACGACAACATGAAAAACCCAATACAAGGCTGCTATGCCTATTTCGGACCCACCGCCTTGAGCGTAAACAATATCGTCAAAGTCAACGGCTACCCATACGCCTACACCTACAACACATTCGGATATCCAGAAACCGTCGCCTATATGGTTGAGAACAACCCGCCAGGTAACTACCGCTACGAGACCACCACAACCGAAACCTACGAATACGTAGCCGCCGACGAATTCACACCAGCCGAATAGTAGCATGGATAATGCGTCAGTAGTACCCATGCAATAATTTCAAAGGTGTATATACTAAAAGTAGGTAAAGATTAGTTATTAAAGAAATCTTTTGAAAATCATTAATTCACCAAATTTCAACAATCATGAAAAAAACTTTAGTTCTTATGGCATCGGCAGCCATGCTGCTCTTTGCCGCATCCTGCACCAAGGAAGGCGAGTTCAACCCTAAGGAGAAAATCGCCGCTGTTTATCAGTCATCACTTTCGACAATGACGGGCTCGGTGGGTGGTACAACCATTACTCAGAACGATACGACACCCAAACACATGACACAGAAATGGGAATGGGACGGCAAATCACTGTCTTCTATTTCCAACTACTATTACAACGGAACGACCAACAATTCGGAATTTTCGTACAAACTCACCATGACCTACGACGGCAAGCAGCTGACCAAGGTCGCCGAGTCGAACGAAGATTACACCGCCTATACGTATGACGGCAGCAAGATAACGAAGATAGAGGAGTTTTCCGAGGGTAAGCTGATTCGTACATACGACGTTACCCATGATGGCAAGAAAATTGTAAAGATAGTTGTGACAGACCTGGAAGAGGGTGATGTGACCAAGTCGGCGGAATATGCGTTGGGTATGCTTCTCCCCACCCGCAACGCTGTGGAAGCTGTCCTCCAGCACAAAGCTGCGAAGGGTAGCAACAGTGCGGCTACAACCATTGATTTTACATACGACGGTGGCAATGTCTCGAAGATGGTTATGACTCAAGGTACGGATAATTATACCGCAGAATACACCTTCGACAAGAACAAAAACCCGTTCTATGGTTGCTATGCTATGGTTGGTGGTGAAGGGGCTTCGTTCTTGAACAAGAATAATGTGCTTACCGAGAAGACAACGTGGTCCGAAAACGGCAGCGCTGGTGAGTCGAATACTACGACCTACACTTATGAGTACGACGGCAAATACCCCGTTTCGGTCAGCTATACCAACACCTACAGTAGTTCCTACGGCTCACAGAGCTACACCCGCACCACTTACTACGAATACGCAGAATAACTGTTAGGTTGAATACAAACAAAACAGGGGATGTGCCCATCGGCGCATCCCCTGTTTTGTTTTCTATTCTATGACTGATGTTGATGGGTTTTATGTTGATATGTTGATAGGGTTGATTGTTTAAAAGGTTTTCGTTTTTGTTATCCGAAGGCTCAATAACTGCTGACCGCTAAATCTTTCACATCGCCCATATCAGCAGGCCTCCGCAGATGATGACTCCTGTTACAAGCAGGTCTATCAGGCAGAATCCCATGATGTCTTTGGCGTTGAGTTTGGCTATGGCCAATGCGGGCAGTGCCCAGAAGGGCTGTATGAGGTTGGTCCAGGCGTCGCCCCAGGCGATGGCGATGCCAGTCAATCCGTGATCGACTCCGAGGTTGGCTCCGGCGGCGAACATGATGGGTGCCTGTATTGCCCAATGTCCTCCTCCGGAGGGTACGAACATATTGAGTATGGCTGCGCAGAGGAAGGTGAGCAGCGGATAGGTGACGGGCGTTGAGATGGAGATGCATCCGTTGGCTAACACCGTACCGAGGCAGATGCCGCTGGCGCCTACTCCGGTGATGATGCCCATGATGCCGGCATAGAAGGGGAACTGCAGCAGGATGCCGCTCGCTCCGCCTACGGCTTTACCGAAAGCTCGCACGTAGGCCAGCGGGGTGCCGTGTAGTATCACTCCGAGGAAAAGGAACAGCATTATCACGTTGTTCAGGTCGAGCGAACCTCCACGGAATCCGAGTTTCAGCACCAGATAGCCCAGACCTACCAGCGCTATGACCCAACCGAGTATGCGACTGTTCTCCAGCCGTTCGGCCGGGGTTGTGCCTTTGATTCTTTTTTCGGGTTCGGGCTCTTCGAGCAGCGACGGATCGACACTCACCACTCCCTGTTTGGGGTGCATAAGGGTGTTTACTGCCACTATCGCCATCGTTACCAACGCCACCATCACCAGGTTGTGAGGGTCGAGAATGGTTTGGCTTACGGGAACTGGGTCGTTGAGTATGCCGTTGGTGGCGGTGCGCAAGGCTTCCCCCGGTGTCGCCATGGTGAGAGGGATGGAGCCGGAAAGTCCTGCATGCCACACTACGAAGCCGCTATAGGCCGACGCTATGAGCAGACGGTAATCGACACCACGCAACGTACGTGCTATCTCTTTGGCGAAGATGACACCCACGATAAGTCCGAAGCCCCAGTTGAGCCAGCAGGCGAGTGCCGACACGGCGGTGACGAGTGCGATGGCTGCCGTCGGCGTTTTCGGGATGCGGGCCAGCAGGCTTATCCCTTTCTTTATGGTGGGTGCCGCTGCCAAGGTGGCTCCACAGACCAACACCAACGCCATCTGCATGGCAAAGGTGAGCAGGTTCCACACTCCGCCGCCCCAGTGTTCGAGCACTTCGAGTGGCGTCTGCCGACATACGGGCATAGCCACACAGGCTGCCACGAGGGTGAGTACGATGGCGAAGATGAACGGCTCAGGCAGCCAGCGCTGCACCAGCTTCACGCTGCCGTTGATGACTTTCTGAAACATCCTTAGTGTTCTTTAACCGACAGTATTTCATCGACGATATACTGGCTGCGGCCTCTCCAAGGCAGAGTGCCGAAATGACGGTTCCAGTGTAGTTCGACCTCTTTGCCCGAACAGCGCATCAGCTGGGCGGCTACACTGTCGTCGGTGACGGAGAACTTGAACTCGTTGGATTTGAGGTTGCCCATGTTGCCACCGTTGGATTTGAATCCAGTTTGGATCATCTTGCCTTCGTAGGTTTTGAACACAACGCCTTGCTTCTGGAAATAGTTGAGGTCGCCGGTGTTCACTCCGCTGCTGTAAACGAAGATGAAACGGAAGAAGATGAATGCCGCCAGAGCGATGACTACGATAACGCTCGTCCAGGTGAAGAATTTGCCTTTTTTTGTCATGATTATTTATTGTTTATTGTTGATACGTTGATATGTTTTCTGTTGATATGTTTAAAAGGTTTGAAGGGTTTGATTGTTTGAAGGGTTTTCGTAATCGTTAGCCGAAGGCTCACTGACCGCTTCCATCTTTCAGGAAGGCGAAGAATACTGCCAGTACGATGAATACGAAGGCTACGATGTGGTTCCATCTTATGGGTTCGCCTTTAAATACGGTGGCGACGATTACGGTGAACACCGTCAGCGAGATGGCTTCCTGTATGATTTTGAGCTGCATAAGGTTAAAAGGGCCTCCGTTGATGGTCGAACCGATGCGGTTGGCGGGAATCATGAAGCAGTATTCCAGCAGCGCCAGCCCCCACGAAAGCACTATTATGGCTATGAGAGGCCAGTCGGTGATGAGTTTCATCTGCTGCAGCTTCAGGTTGCCATACCAGGCAAAGGTCATGAAGACGTTGCTGGCAAGAAGCAGAAGTATGGTTATAAGTCCTTTGGACATTGTTGCTTGTTGATATGTTTTATGTTTTATGTTGATATGTTGATATGTGGATATGTTGATAGGTTTTCGTTTTGGTTTTCGTTATCGTTAATCACACGCACCTCGCCAGCATCGCCAGCACTTCGTTCACCGCACGGTCTATCACCTGTTGGCGGCGTCCGTTGTAGCGCATCTTTTTTGTTATAGTCTTTTCCGGCGTCGCCACCGCCATCCACACGGTGCCGACGGGGGTGGTGTCGGTGCCTCCGGTGGGACCGGCTACTCCTGTGGTGGCCACTGCATAGTCGGTGTTGAATCTCTTGCGGGCGCCTTCGGCCATCTCTCTGACGGTTTCCTCGCTCACGGCTGTGTGTGTGTCGAGGGTTTCGATGGCGACTCCCAATGCCGAGTGTTTCACCTCGTTGCAGTAGGACACGACGCCGCCTTTGTAGTATTCCGATGCTCCAGACATGGCTGTGAGCAGGCTTGCAATCTTGCCTCCGGTGCAGCTTTCGGCGGTGGCGAGCGTCTTGTTTAGGCGTTTCATACGGTCGGCCACCACTTCGGGTATGCTCTCAAAGTCTTCCCCTACGATAAACTCCGCCGCCGCTGTGCGGATGTTCTGCACGGCTTGGTCTATCTGGGCTTGCAGCGTTGTTTTGTCAGTGCCCCTGGCTGTAAGTCGCAGTTTTATCATGCCCGCCTGCGGCAGGTAGGCCAGCTTGATGCTCTCGGGCAAGGCGGCTTCCATCTCTTCAAGGCGGTCGGAAAGAAACGATTCGCCTATACCTTGCACGATGATGTTCTTGTTGATGATCGTACCCAACTGGAACCGTTCTTGCAGCATCGGGACAACTTTGTGGTCAACCAGATACTCCATCTCGAATGGTACGCCTGGCAGCGATACTAGAACTTGAGCCACAGCTGATTGTCCTGTGCAGGCACGCGCTTGGGCGCTGACATCGAACCACATGCACGGGGCGGTGCCGAGGTCGTTGTTTATCATCTCGCAGCAGCGTGGAACCAAAGCTTGACGACGGTTTGTCTCGGTCATGGGGAATCCGCGTTGGGCGAATATCCGTTCGATATTGGCGAGGGCTTCGGCGTTCTCGTAGAGTTCGCTGCCGAACATGCGGCAGAGGGTCTCCTTGGTGATATCGTCCTTGGTGGGACCGAGTCCTCCGGTGACGAGCACTGCGTCGTAGAGCGAGAGGTGACGCTCGATGGCAGATTGGATGGCGGAGGCGTTGTCGCCGATGGTGCAGACCTCCTCGACCACAATCCCGACTGCCGTCAGTGCCCGCGACATATAGGTCGCGTTGGTGTTTACAACCTGGCCTATAAGCAGTTCGTCGCCTATGTTGATGATGCTTGCATTCATGGTGGTTAAGATTGCCCAAGTAGGCAAACGAGTGTGCAAAAATACGATATTTCGACGAAAATTTCAGTTTCTGGTTTCAAGTTTTTGATATTCAGCGGGGGAACGCAATACAAGATAAGAAGTAGGAGTCAGAAAACAGTGTAACTTTTCTTGGAGGTCAAGTGATTGACAATGTGTAGATTGATTGTTTTTAATGATACAAAAAATGACCAAAATTCGGCTTGTAACATTATGTGAAACAATAAAATACATTTACAGGTTTTGCTCAGGTTTTGCTCAGGTTTTGTTTAACTATTGTGCAAAGTTAGGTTTTGGCATACATAAAACCGACTTAGACTCGGCGTCGGGCCAACCTAAGGCCAACCAAGGGCCAACCTGGGATTAGGCGGAGGTCAACCTAGGGCCGACCTGGGATTAATCGACGGTCAACCGAGGACCAATTGAGGGTCAGCAGAGGGGTGGGGGGGGGCGGTTTTTTGATACGGGGAAATAATAATGATGAGAAATATGAGTTATTATATAATTATACCCATAAAAATGGTTGACTACGAACGGCATATTCTGGACAACGGATTGACCCTTTTGCTTCATTGCGACCGCGAGACTCCTATGGCGACGGTCAACACGCTCTACGGCGTGGGGTCGAGGGACGAGCGTCCCGAACGTACGGGGTTCGCCCACCTGTTCGAGCACCTCATGTTCGGCGGCACTCGGCGTTATCCCGATTACGACAGCGTGGTGCAGATGATGGGCGGCGAGTCGAACGCATATACCAACAACGACTACACAAACTACTACGTGACCGTGCCGGCCGGCTATCTTGAGCAGGCTCTCGACTTGGAGCTTGACCGCATGGGCGGGCTCGACTGGAGCGAGAAACGACTGGCTGTGCAGCAACGGGTGGTGACCGAGGAGTATAATCAACGCTATATGAACCAGCCATACGGCGACGTGTGGCTTCTGCTGAGGCCGCTGTGCTTCAAGCAGAGCCCCTACCGCTGGTGCACCATCGGGGCCGACATACGGCATGTGTCGGAGGCGACGCTCGACGACGTGAAGGCGTTCTTCGAGAAATGGTACCGCCCCGAGAACGCCATTATGGCCATCGCAGGCAACATCGATTGTGCGAAAGTGTTGGAGAGGGTGATTGGCAGTCAGCTGTTGGCAGTCAGCGGTCAGCAGTCAGCGGCTGGCGAACAGAGAAAATATATCAAAGAACCTGCGCAGACGGAGGGACGGCGGCTGGAGGTGGAACGCGAGGTGCCCAGCGACGCACTCTATATGGCATTCGTGATGTGCGGACGTACCGACGACGACTTCGTGACCTGCGACGTGATAAGCGACCTGCTCTCAAACGGCAAGAGTTCGAGACTTTACCGCTCGCTGGTGGTAGAAAAACGGCTCTTCTCCGAGGTAAACGCCTACGTGACGGGCGATATGGGTGAGGGACTTTTTGTGGTGAAAGGCACCCTGAACGAGGGTGTGAGACTCGAAGAGGCGGAAGCAGCGGTGAAGGACGAACTGCAGAAGATGAGGGAAGCGGTGGTGTCTGATGATGAGTTGGAAAAGGTGGTGAGCAAGTATGAATCGACTTTCGTCTATTCCCAATACAAAGCGTCCGACCGTGCGGCGGCGCTCTGCTGCTTCGAGTGGATGGGACATCTGGATTGGGTTAACAACGAACCGGAGCTGTACCGTATGGTGACTCCCGATAAGGTGCGCTCCGTCGCCGAGAAGCTGTTTCAGCCGCAGAAAGCCAATGTCCTGTGGATAAAAGCTAATAAATGATTGTTTGAAAGGGTGATTATAGTTAATACCAAACTGTAAAATGGAAGAAAATCAGAAAAGAACAACGAGAGCACTTATTGTAGCAATAGGACGCAAGATAGCCAAGTGGTTCGTTAGGGTATCGAGCCGCATAATGCATTGGCTGACATTCAATATCCTTCTCCCGAGAAAGTGGAAGAGGGTTCCGAAGGAGGATATATATAAGATTATATTCAAATCGGACACCCCTGCCGGCAAGAAATTCGACATCTGGCTGCTAGTCGCTATTGTGCTGAACATAGTGCTACTTGTGGTGGATAGTATGATTAGCGACAACAGTACGCTGACCGAGCGAATACACCGCAATAGTTCGTGGCTTTGGTGGACGATGAAAGCCCTTGAATGGATTTTCACACTCGCGTTTACCATTGAGTATTACCTCAGAGTATATTGCCTAAAGAAACCGTGGCGTTATGTGTTCTCATTCTACGGCATCATCGACTTTCTTTCGATATTCCCCGCCTATCTCAGCCTCATTTTCCCCGCAACCCAGGCGCTCTCGGTCCTGCGTCTGTTGCGTCTGTTGCGTATCTTCCGAATCCTCAAGATAGAAAGCTTTGTGGAAGAGGGACATATTCTCATGGATGCATTGAAAAAGAGCGTGGTTAAAATTCTCATATTCATGCTTTTCGTCTATATCACCGCCGTCATTCTCGGCACTATGATGTATGCCGTCGAGGGTGGTCGCAACGAGATGATGACAAGCATCCCGAAAGGTATCTACTGGGCGGTGGTGACGCTGACTACGGTGGGTTATGGCGACATTACGCCGGTGACGCCGTTCGGACAGTTCCTCTCGGTGATTGTGATGATACTCGGTTACTCTATAATAGCGGTGCCGACGGGCATCGTGGCTGGCGAGACTATAGAAAGCCACAAACGCCATCGAAAGAAAGCAAGGAAGATAAAGAAAGTCCTCGACCCAGTCACCGAGGATGACGACGAAGAAGACATCAGTTAGGTGCGTGCCCGCACAGGGCAATAAATGAGTTTTAAGTTTTAAGCTGTAAGTTTTAAGTAAACATATCAACATTAGCCAGCAACCAGTCACCTTTTAAACATTCAAACATAAACATATCAACCTATCAACATACTCCGTGAAAAGATTTCTCCCAATAATATTTTTCGTTTTCGGCTCGCTGGTCACTGGTCACTGGTCACCGGCCACTGGTCACTTTTTGTCCGCTCAGACGGTCAGCGGTGTCGTCACCGACCGCCAGAGCGGCGAGACGCTCATCGGCGCGACGGTTGTAGATAAACGCAGCGGCAAGGGCGTGCTCTCCAACGCCTACGGCTTCTACAGCCTCACTATGCCGAAAGGCGACAGCGTGAGCCTGAGGGTGAGCTACGTGGGATACACTCCGTTCGAGCTCGACACCGTGCTTACGGGCAATCTCGAACTCAACGTGGCGCTCTATCCGGGCGTCGAACTGAAAGAGGTCACCGTGAGCGCCGAGCGTGTCGGAAGCCTGCGTTCTTCGCAGATAAGCGCACTGGAGATGCCTCTTGAGCATATCAAAGCCGTTCCCGTGCTGTTTGGCGAAACCGATGTGCTGAAAGCGCTGCAGCTCATGCCTGGCATCCAGTCAGGCACCGAGGGCACCAGCGGCTTGTATGTGCGCGGCGGCGGTCCCGACGAGAACCTCTTCCTGCTCGACGGGGTGCCACTCTACAACGTCAACCACCTCGGCGGCTTCTTCTCGGCTTTCAACGCCGACGCCGTCAAGAATGTGACGATGTACAAAGGCAGCTTCCCTGCCCATTTCAGCGGTCGTCTCTCGAGTGTGGTCGATGTGACCACCAACAACGGCAACGACAAAGAATACCACGGGTTGGTGTCGGCGGGCTTGATTGCCGCCAAGTTGGCCGTCGAAGGCCCCATCGTGAAGGAGAAGACCACCTTCAGCCTTTCTGGTCGCCGCACCTACGCCGACCTGCTCATACAACCGTCTATGGCGATGCTTTCGCTGACGTCGGATATGAACACTACGGCTGGCTACTACTTCTACGATGCCAACGCCAAGATTACGCACAAGTTCTCCGACCGTAGCCGCCTTTACGGCTCGTTCTACATGGGCGACGACGTCCTCTATATGCGCCTCAAGACCAAGGAGGGCGTGCTCTACGGCACCAACTTCAAGGAGAATCTGAAGCTGCGCTACAGCTGGGGCAACATCGTCGGTTCGGTGCGCTGGAACTACGTCATCAACCCCAAGATATTCATGAACGCCACCGTGGCCTACACCCAGTATCGCAACAAGATAGGGCTGACCCTCATTGACGAATACTCCGACGGCACCGATATGAGCAAGTACTCGGGCGAGATGACCTACAAGTCGGGCATCCGCGACATCTCGGCTCGCGTCGATTTCGACTACGCGCCCAAGCCTAACCACAACATCAAGTTCGGCACCAACTACATACACCACATCTTCCGCCCCGAGGTGAGTGGCTCGAAGATCGATAGCTACGAGAGCTACGACGGCGTCGAGTTGGAGTACAATCTCGACACCATCATAGGGCAGAGCATCGTGCACGCCGAGGAGATAAACGCCTACATCGAGGACGACTGGAGCATCACCGATGCGGTGAAGATAAACGGCGGCGTGAACCTCAGCGGCTTCTATGTGGAGCATAAGTTCTACCCCTCCATCCAGCCGCGTCTGAGCGGACGCTTCCTCATCACCCCCGACCTATCGTTCAAGGTGGGTTACGCCTGGATGACGCAGTATATGCACCTGCTCTCCAACTCCTCCATCAGCCTTCCCACCGACCTCTGGGTGCCCGTGACGGCCAAGATCGCCCCCATGCAGGCCCATCAGGTGGCGGCGGGCGCGATGTACAGCTGGAGCGGCATCGCCGACTTCTCGGTCGAGGGCTACTACAAATATATGGACAACCTCATGGAATACCGCGACGGCGCCTCCTTCTGGGGCAGCTCCGTCGGCTGGGAGGACAAGGTGTGCATGGGACGTGGATGGAGCTATGGCGTCGAGTTCCTCGTGCAGCGCAACATCGGCAAGTTCACCGGCTGGATCGGCTATACCTGGAGCCACTCCGACCGCATCTTCGACCGCGAGGGTCAGGAGATAAACAACGGCAAGAAGTTCCCCGCCAAATACGACCGTCGCCACGATGTCTCCGTCGTGCTCATGTACAAGTTCAACAAGAAGATCGACTGCTCGCTCACGTGGGTTTACAGCACAGGCAACATGGCCACCCTCGGACTTAGCGAGTATGAGGGCGAGGACGGCTCGGTGGTGTCGTATGTCGAGTCGCGCAACAACTACCGCTTGCCCGCCTACCATCGCATGGACGCCAGCGTCAACTTCCACCGCAAGCTCAAACACGGCGAGCGCACCATCAACGTGAGCGTCTATAACCTCTACAACCACAAGAACCCCTTCCTCGTTTACGAGAAAGAAGGCACCATCTCCACCAACCGCACCACCGGCGAGCGTTATCCCTCGTCACTCGTGCAAGTGTCCATATTCCCCATCATCCCCTCGTTCTCATATACGTTTAAGTTCTAAGTGCGTGCCCGCAAGTAAAGGTTAATGGTCACAGGTCACAGGTCACAAATTAACACCATAACATCATAACATATCCACATATCAACGTCTTCACTCTTCACAATTCACAATTCACAATTCACTCTTCACAATTCCCTCTTCGCAATGAAAAATTCAATATACATATTCCTTTTGGCGATAGCTTTCCTCAACGTCTCCTGTGAGAAGCAGATCGACTTCCGCGGCGACGAGCAGAGCCCTATGGTGGTGGTCGTCTCCGAGCCGGAACCCGACACCAACCTCACCGTGCGGTTGACCTACAGCCGATTCTTCCTCTCGGGCGGCAACTTCAAGGTTATCGGCAACGCCGACGTGAAGGTCAAGGTGGGCGGAACAACCTTCACCGGACTTTTCGACGGCAGCGTCTATCGCTTTCCCTACAGCCCTGCCGAAGGCGACTCAATCAATCTCACCGTCCGTATGCAGAACGGCGGCGACGACACCGTTCTGACAGCCGCCACACGCATGCCTTTCCGCCCCAGCGTCACCGTCCGCGAGAGCATGGGCGACACCTACCATTTTGTGCTCAACGACCGTCCGGGCGAGAAAAACTACTACAGCATGCACATAGCTACCGTCGATTCGGTGGTGAATTTTTACGACCGCAACGGCAACTCCGTTTACGATCCTGACGACACGACCATCGTCGTGCGCGACACTTTAATCGACACGGTTTGGCGCGCCTTCGGCTGCTCCGACGGCGCTCTGACCTCCAACGTCTCGTCGTCCATCAATATCGACGGCGACGACGCCTACGCCTATTATCAGCTTTACTTCACCGACGAGATGTTCGACGGACAGAACCGTGAGGTCACCATCAAATGCGAGGCCAACACCCCTTACAGCACATATAAAGGCCGTAAGGCGGGCAAGTCGATATCTCTGGAGGTCTTGCTTTATATCGAGACGCTTTCGAAAGAGGCTTACCTCTATGAGCTCTCGCGCTTCAAACAGCAGAATGACGACATCTTCATGACCGAACCCGTCCAGGTGCAAAGCAATATCAACGGCGGCCTCGGCATCTTCGGTGCCAAGGCCTCACGCATAGTAACCCTCGGCGCCGCCACCCGCCCGGCAGAAGAATAACCAACGACCACTGACCACTAGTTTCAACTTTCAATTTTCAACTTTCAATTTTAAATTTGCCCGTGCTCATCGTCGAAAACTGCATAATATCCGAGAATATCGCCGACCGTTGCTTCTGCTGCGACCTGTCGCAGTGCAAGGGGCAGTGCTGTGTCGAAGGCGACGCTGGTGCGCCGCTCGACGAGAACGAGGTGCCCGTGCTCGAGCGCATCTATCCCCAGGTGGAGCCCTATATGACCGAAGCAGGACGCCGAGCCGTAGCCGAGCAGGGCTTGGCTATCGACGACAACGCTGGCGAACCCTGCACCCCGTTGGTCGCAAACCGCGAGTGCGCCTACGTCGTGTGGGAGGACGGATGCGCCTTCTGCGCCATAGAGAAAGCCTTCCGCGACGGCAAGATCGACTATATGAAACCCGTCTCGTGCCATCTCTATCCCATCCGGGTTGACAACTACGGCGAGTTCATCTCGCTCAACTACCATGAGTGGGACGTCTGCCGCTCGGCGGTATGCAAAGGCCGTGAAACGGGCGTGCCGCTATACAAATACCTCAAAGAACCCCTCATACGTCGCTTCGGCCAAAAGTGGTACGACGAACTCTGCCAGCAGGTGCGTGCCCGCACAATGCAATAAAAGCAGTCAGCCACTAACACACTAACGCAATCACGCAATCACTCACTAACGCAATAACACAATAACGCATTAACGCAATCCAAACCATGACCCCATCCAGAAAACAAACCCTCATTGTAGCCCTTATCATACCTATCATCCTTATCGCCGACCAGGTGCTTAAGATATGGATAAAGACCCATCTCCAGATAGGGGAGGAGATACCCCTTATCGGCTCGTGGTGCAAGCTCCATTTCGTCGAGAATGTCGGCATGGCCTTCGGTATGGCCTTCGGCGGTAGCGTCGGCAAACTGCTGCTGACACTTTTCCGCTTTGTCGCCTCCATCGCCGTTATGTGGGCCATAGTGCACTATATCCGCAAAGGCGCGCAGACAATCTTCATCGTCTCCCTCGCCCTCATCTTCGTCGGTGCCATCGGCAACCTCATCGACTGCTGCTTCTACGGACTCATCTTCAACGAGAGCTACTACAACGTCGCGCAGCTTTTCCCGCCCGAAGGCGGCTACGCACCGTTCCTCTACGGACGCGTCGTCGATATGTTCTACTTCCCGTTGTTCCGCTTCGACTGGCCCGAGTGGGTGCCCTTCGTCGGTGGCGAAGAGTTCGAGTTCTTCAACGCCATCTTCAATATCGCCGACTCCGCCATCACCGTCGGCATCGCCATCCTGATTATCTTCTACCTCCAACAGGAGCACAAAAAGAAGAAAGCCTCCAAAACCGAAGAAAACCCGCAGGAAACGGCGGATTAACAATGTTCCGCATAGTCGCAGGTGGCTTAAAGAAAGAATGATATTTTTACAAACTATACTCAAATCCAAACCGCTTTATGAAACCAATTTTTACTTTTTTTGTGGGGCTTTTGATGGCGATGGCTACTGCATGGGGACATCCTGTTGACCTCGGCAGCGCTAAGGCTGTGGGCGCAAGGTTTTTGAATAGCAGCGACCTGCAGTTCGTGAAATCCTACAATCTCGCCGACGGCACCGCCGCCTTCTATGTCTTCAACGCTGAGAACGGCTTCGTCATCGTCTCGGCTGAAAACAGCACCACGCCTATCCTCGCTTACTCGAAGGCTGGGCAGTTTGAAGAGAACTGCATACCCTCGCAGATGCAGGGATACCTCAACGCTTTCGTGGAGCAGATTCAATATGCCGTTGACAACCATATTGTCGCCGACGAACAGATGCAGCAACGCTGGGAACGTGCCATAACTACGGGTTACGGCAGCAACCGCAAGGATGCCGAAGGCGTGGGGCCGCTGATTACATCGCAGTGGAACCAGAACTACCCCTACAATATGATGTGCCCCGAAGAGGATGGTGGACCTGGCGGTCACGACCTTGCGGGCTGCACAGCTACAGCGATGGCGCAGGTTATGCGCTATTGGGGCTATCCGCAGACAGGGCAGGGGTCGTATGGCGGCATCGACTTCGGAAACACTACCTATCAGTGGGATGCTATGCTCGATATGATTGACAGGTGGTCTGACATTGAAGAGATTACGCCTATCGCGACGCTTCTGTGGCATTGCGGAGTGACGCTCGACATGGAGTATGGCATCTACGTCTCGAACGCCGCCATCAACCAGGTGCCCGAGGCGCTTGTTACGTATTTCAAATACTCTCCCGACATGACCTTCGAATATCGCGACATCTGGGGCGACCCCATCTACTCGGACGAGGAGTGGTTTGCAAAAGTAAAGGCGAGCCTTGACCTAGGGCGTCCGCTGGTGTATGGTTCTTTTGTGGACGGCACCACCGATATGGGGCATATCTTCGTGTGTGACGGCTATGACGCCGACAGCATGCTTCACATGAACTGGGGGTGGGGCGGCTCGGGCGACGGTTTTTTCGCCTTGGGTGCTCTCAGCGGTGGCGGCTATGGCTTCAACACGTGCAACTGCGCGGTGTTCAACATCCATCCCGAGGAGCCTGTTGACCCCGAACCACCTGTCGGCATAAAGGATGTGGTAGAAGAGTCGGATGTGGTTTCACGCGAAGTGTATGACATACTCGGCCATCGAGCCGACGAGTTGTACAAAACACGCAGGCCAGGCGTATATATCATCCGAAGCATGATGAGGTCGGGAAAAGTGGTGACCAATAAATCGGTAATCGCCCGTTGACGTCATACCGGTTTTCAACATATACCACACACGACTTTGATATGACTTTGATATGACTTTGATACGACTTTGATATGGAAAAACGGAACCTAGGAATTCCGTCGGTCGTGAAAGTTCAGTTTGCGCGAAACACTATGTAGTTCATGAATTTCTTGTTGCGGGTGCGCTGCTTGCCTTGAGCAAAATGGGTAAGCGTCCCTTCGTCGTCGCGCCACCAGCCGTGAGCTTCGCCGCCCACCAGGAATATGGCATCGCTGACGCCCAGCTTTGCCAACGCAGTGCTGAAGTCGTTCATAACAACTCTGTCCGAGGTGGTTACGACGCAATATTTGTCACCCATGATGCAGAGTGCGCGGCGCGGTGCGGCGTTCTCGGGGTTGTTCTTGACGGCCACGCCGTTGCTCACCGCCGCATACTGACGGAAGAAATATCCGAGCTGCTCGGTGGCCTGCTCGAAAAGGGGCGAGTTCTCGGCGACGCCGAGCGTCAAGCCTCCTTCGGAAATGGCACAGTAGCCGAGTTTGGAAAGTCCCCACGAGAGCGGCTCGCCGGCATAGACGAAGGCCCCGACTATCTTGCC
This sequence comes from Bacteroidales bacterium, assembly GCA_017616895.1. Lineage (GTDB taxonomy): Bacteria > Bacteroidota > Bacteroidia > Bacteroidales > P3 > Colimorpha. Next base: position 28,320 of record JAFZXE010000019.1, on the reverse strand, counting down.
GTTGTCGCGACGTATGTCGGCCGCCATCGCGGCAAGGAGTATGTTGGTGTCCGATTCGCTGAGGTTGCCGACATAGAGTTCGGGAGTGGCATTGTAGGGCGTGAGAACCTTGAGGTGCAGAGAGTCGATGATGGTGTCGTTAATGGCGAGGTACGAGGCTTCGGCGGAGTTGTCTATGTTGTTGAACCACAGCTGAGATTGCGGAGTTGCGTTATTGTGTGATTGCGTAAGTGGTTCTTGGTTGGTGGTGTCGGCGGGTGTAGTCTTTATGTTGCCCCCGTTTTCGCGTTGCAACACCACTACAAGCACTACCACCGCAATGATGGCCGCTGCCAGCGCAACCCATATCCACCATTTGCTGGGGTGCTTTGGCGGTTCGTGTCCTATTACGCGAATCTCGTCATCGTTTATGTCCTGTAAGTTTTTCATTTCTATTGTTCTATCAAGGCTTTGAGCTGCTTCAGCGCTTCGCGTGAGGCCGTTTGTTTATGACATTTCGTGTGGCCGTCGGACAGCACCAGCGTCTGTTGCGGCACGTTTATGTAGGTGATATATTGTTTGTTGATAATGATGCTTTTACCGATGCGGATGAAGTTCACGCCGCTTTCTGAGAGCTGCCTTTCGATGATTTTCTCCACCTGGCCGAGCTGCATGGTGATAACGTATTCCCCGCCGTCGGTGGCGACGAGGGTGGAGTAGTTTCCGTCGGCCAAGATATAGACGATGTGCTCCGAATCGATTCGAAGCAAGTCAACGTTGGTGGATATGATCAGTCGCTCTGTCATTTTCGGATTGCAAAGGTACAACAAAATCGTAAATATATGGGCAAGGCTTTGTTTTTCTTCCGAAAATTTCATCCCGTTGGGTACCAAAATCGTGGGGTGAAATTGCAAAGTGCTGTGTTTTAATGTCAGAATTCGCACCTTTGGGCCCAAATATGACTTTTTGGCACATCGGTTGGCGAATGGTTCCTTTTTGTGTCAGGGGTCGGAAAACGGACGTACTTTTGCAGCGAAAAAAGGGTGAATGTGTGATTGCGTTAGTGGGCGGTAAAACTATCAAAGAATAAATATCAAACCCATAAATAAACATCAAACCTAAAAATTCAACTATGGAACTAATGAAAAAAATATTCGCTTTCGGCGATTCGGTTATGAAGGGGGTTGTCACGGTTCCTGAAACTATATGCAAGGGCACCGTTAAATATAAGGTGGCGGAGGATAACTTCGTGAACACCTGCGCACTACGACTGGGCGTGAATATCGAGAACCGCTCGCGCTTCGGCAGCACCATTTTGAACGGCCTCGACTGTATAGAGCGCTATTTCAATCGTATAGAGAAGGGCGACATCGTGGTGCTGGAGTTTGGCGGCAACGACTGCAACTTCGACTGGAGGGCGATAGCGGCCGACCCGGATGGCAAACACGAACCGAAACTGGCGATACCGCGGTTTGTCGATACCTATAACAATGTGATTGACCGTGTGGAGGAAATCGGCGCAATACCTGTGCTGCTCTCGCTTCCTGAACTGGACTCGCAGCGATTCTTCGACCACGTGAGCGCTGGACTCAACGGTGAGAACATACTGCGGTGGCTTGAGGGCGACGTGAACAATATCGGCCACTGGCACGAGCAGTACAACTTGGAGGTGTTCAAGATTGCTGCCCGCAGGGGTATCAAGCTGATAGATATCAGCAGCGTGTTTCTGCGTCAACGCCGCCTTTCCGACTACCTGTGCGAGGACGGCATGCACCCTAACGAGGGGGGCCACAAACTGATAGCCGACGCAATACTGGGGGAACTGGAGGCAATGAACATGGAAAACCTAAGCGCCTGACGGACAGTCAAAGTAATAATCTACACACATATAAGGGTGCATGGGGAGGGTTAGCGCACCGACACTTTGCGCACCACCATGCCTGCCGATGTTATTACCTTTACCAAATACGGACCTTTGGAAAACGCCGAGATGTCGAGGGTGGCGGAGGTGCCGCAGTTGTTGAATGTGGTCAGCTGGCGTCCGGTCATGTCGCAGAGGGTGAGTTCTGTTATTGGCAGGTCGCTGGTGATTGTGGTGTGTATGGTTGCAGGGTTGGGGAAGATGTTAATTTCGAATTTCGAATTTTGAATTTCGAAGTTGTCGATGCGGTTGCAATCTTCGACGTATTTGTCGGCGAACTGACCCCAGTAACTGTCGGACTGCCAAGAGTCGAGGGTGCCGCAGGGTATGATGATACTGTCGAGAGAGCCCACTTCGGACAGAGGACCGTTGCCAGTGGTGGCAGGTGGAATCCCGGTGGTGAACGTGATATGGTCGATGTTGGCGCTGCGGAATACTGCTTCGCCCATACTTTCGAGCTGGCTTTGCACGATGACAGCACTCAGATTGTTGGAGCAGGCGGCGAAGGCATAGTCGTCGAGCTTTTTAAGTGTGGGCGGCAGCACAAGTTCTCTGGCTGCCATCGCCCAGAAGGCGGCATAGCCAATCTCCTCAACGGCGTTGCCCCAGACGATGGTGGAGAGGCGAGGGTCGGAGTTGAAGGCTTCTTTCGGAATTACGCGGAGCGAGTCGGGAATCACGATGGAGGTGAGCTTGGTGCACCAAGCGAAGGCACCCTCGCCCAGGGTGCGAAGCGTCTGGGGCATAGTGACGCTGGTGAGGTTGCTGTTCTCGGTGAAGGCGCGGATGCCGATGGAGTTCAGATGAGCGGGCAGAGCGATGGTGGTGAAGGAGCATCCGCTGAAGCAGTTGTCGAGGATGTCGGTCACGCCAGCGGGTATGTCGATATTGCGCAGCCAGGTGTTATTTTCAAATCCGCCCAGAACCTTCGCGTTGGGGTTTACTGTCACGGTTGCACCCGACTTGTGGCAGGACACCAGCGTGTCGTAGTCGCTGCTGTAGAGCATCAGGCCGTCCATGACGTAGTGGGTGTTGCCGTCGGCGATTGTGAGGTTGGTCAGCTGCGGGCAGTATGAGAACGGGCAGATGCCGATGTGGGAAACGGTGGAGGGAATGACCACATTGTTGACCGACGAGCAGCAGTTGAAGGCGAAGTCGCCGATGCTGACCAGCCCTTCGGGCAGCGACACAGACGATGCGTTGGCATTGAAGCCGAAGACTTGTTTGCCAAGATGGCGCACGAACGAGGGCACGGTGATGACGCCCGACACCCCGTCGGGGACGATGCAGAGTGTGAGGCTGTCCTTGCTGTAGAGCCAGTTGTCGATGGAACGGTAGTGCGTGTTGGCTTCGTCAACGGTGATGCTTGTAAGGTTACGTGACCAGAAAGAGGCTTCTCCGTACTCTTCGAAATGGGCGGGCAGGTGCAGCGAGGTGATGTAGGAGTAGAGGAATGCTTGACTGCCGATGCTGCGCAGCGAGTCGGGCAGCTGGAGAGATGTGAGGCTGCAGTTGTAGAAGCAGTAGGCGCCGATGCTGCGGATTGAGGCGGGAAGGCTTAACGAGGTGAGCCCTGTGCAGCTCGAAAACGCCTCCTCGCCCAATGCGGTGACAGTATAGGTCGTCCCTTCGTACTCTATTGTCTGCGGAATGGTGATGGCGCCACTGTATGTGGATGTGCCTTCTAAATAGCCGTAGAACTCGACCGCGACGGTTTGATCGGCTTCGGAGGTTATGCCATAGACGATGCCGTTTGATTCGAAATACTGCGCCGAAGCAACGAAGGGAAGCAGCATGCAGGCCGCAAGGAAATAAAACATTTTTTTCATAACTGTATTTGTATTGGTTAATAGTTCTATCTATATTTGATTGCAAAACTTCAATAACACTCCCAAACAAAATTTCAAAATAAAACCCCTTATATAATATATAGACGCAAAGGGGGTGAAAAATTGACAACGGATGTGGAATTTTAACATTTTTTCCCCCATCGAGCGATGGAAAAACCTTGCTCTACTTCGTTAAGGTGTTTGATTATCTTTGTTATATGCAAAAAAAAAAGCCGCTTTTGGGGCGGCTTATGTTTTTTTTTGTTAAATAGATTCCTTATAGAATGTTGTGACGCGGGTCAACATCATTTCAAGCTGCGCTTGACCTTGCCGACGAGGCCGCTTAGTACGTTGCCGGGGCCGAGCTCGATGAATTCGTCGGCGCCGTCGCCAATCATGTTGATGACGCTTTGAGTCCAACGTACTGGCGCTGTGAGCTGTGTGAGCAGATTGGATTTAATCTCGGTGGGGTCGGTGTGTGGCTTTGCGTCAACATTCTGATAGACAGGGCAGAGGGGCTCGTTGATGACGGCTTTCTCTATGGCTGCCGCCAGTTCCAGACGTGCGGGCTCCATAAGCGGTGAGTGGAAAGCACCACCCACGTTGAGGGGCACGATATGTTTGACCACACCGTTGAGTTTCTCGGATGCGAGGCGTATGCCTTCGGGTGTGCCGGAAATGACTATCTGACCGGGACAGTTGTAGTTGGCCGCCACCACCACTTCGCCTTCGACCGACTGGCATGCTGCTTCGATTTCTTCGGCTGTGCCGCCAAGTACGGCCGCCATGGTGGAGGGTTGCAGCTCACAGGCACGCTGCATCGCCATAGCGCGTTTGGAGACGAGGGTGAGCCCTTCTTCGAACGAGAGCGCTTTGACGGCGGTGAGAGCGGAAAACTCGCCAAGGGAATGTCCTGCCGCCATTGCCGGCTGGAATTCGTCGCCCAGGCAAACGGCCGCGATGACCGAATGGAGGAAGATGGCGGGTTGCGTCACTTTGGTCTGTTTCAGCTCCTCGTCGGTGCCGCCGAACATAATGTCGGTGATGCGGAACCCGAGTATGTCGTTGGCTTGCTCGAAGAGGCGACGTGCTTCGTCGTGGTTATCGTAGAGGTCTTTTCCCATGCCCACAAATTGGGCACCCTGACCGGGGAAGATATATGATTTCATGGTTTATGTTTTAGGTTGATAAGTCTAATAAGTCTAATGGGTCTAATAGGTCTTATGGGTTGTTCGCTGACTGCTATTCTACCGTTATCGTCTCGTCGGTGGCTTCCTTGGCGTTGCGTTCGAGTTCCATCTTTCCGAAGCGGAAGGTTATGCCCGCCGAGATGGAGGTGGAGATGGGTTTGGTGGGTTTGCCAAAGTAGTAGGTCTTCGAGGTCGAGTTGCTGAGATAGTATGGGTTGGTGTTCTCCGACCCAGAGCCGTAGCGGGCGCCCCAGTTGAAGATGTCGTTCACGTTGACGAACACCGACATCTTGCGTTTGAAGAAGTCAGCGCGGATGCCGAGGTTGATGTTGTAGCGGGCTTTGCGCATGCTGTAAAGTCCGATGGTGGGGCTGTTGTAGTTGGCCGATGCGTGTATCTGGTAGTTGTTGAGGAATTTGTACCATGCGTTGAGGCGGAAACTGTAGGAGAACTTGTGGTTCCGAATGTCCTCAACCGAACCGTCGTTGCGAGTGTAGTTCATGCGGTAGCCATAGTCGTAGGCGTTGGCGTAGAAGCGCAGGTTGAAGAAGCCAGTCGGACGGTAGGTGACGTTGGCCGACAAACCGTAGCGGTACGACATTCCCATATTGTAAGGCACCGAGTAGTTGACGATACGGCTGAGCCAAACGTCCTCCATAGTGGTGACGTCGGTCAGGTTGTCTATCTCGTTCTGCGACAAGCGGCCATAGCCTTCAAGGCTCACGGAGCCGAACCGCTGGAAGAATTTTGTCCATCCGATTTCGGCGTTGTGGGTGAGCGACGGGGTGAGGTCGCGGTTACCCGTTGACCAGCTGTCCTCGGTGTAGGTCTTGAAGGTGGTGAGCTGGTATTCCTGCGGATTGCGCATACGCAGAGTGTAGTTCAACTTGAAGTTGTGCATCGACTCCGTCCTGTAGCTTAGGTGGATAGATGGTGTCGCGGTGAACTGGTTGTATGTGGTGTCGTCGCAGTTCCAGGCGTAGTCGTGGCCATAGACGAAGTGGAGGTTGCGCCAGCTGCCTCCCAATCCCAGCTCGAGGGTGAATCCACCCCAGCGGTGTGTCCAGTTGACGTCGGCGTCGATGTCCTCCTCACGACCCATGTATTCATAACTGCGAAGGCGGTCGCGGGTGGTGTCGGAGCCGTCTATGAATCCGCGGTAATAGGTGTTGTGCTCGTTCTCGTGCGAGTATTCGATGCCGTAACTCAGTTCGCCGTTTTCGCTGTAAGGACGGTTGTATCGGGCTTCGACGCTGAACGAGGCGCTACCTCTGGAGTTTTTGTAGTATTTGTGGTAGCTGTCCATCGGGAAGTTGCCACCCAGATAGTACGTGGTGTCATATATGCGGAAGATGTCGTTGTAGGTCGGACCTGTGTTGAAATGCCCGTCGATGCCGATGCGCAGGTTGTGTCCCTTGTTGTCGAACTTCTTGGTGTAGTTGCCGCCGAAGAAGCCAAACCAGCTGTGCGACTTCGAGAAATTGGTGTCGCCGTAGGTGTAGCTGCCGAGCGTCGCCTGTGGATACAAGCCGCAGGTGTCGAACATGTTCGACTCGTTCTGGTTGTAGTTGTAGTTCACGCTGCCGAAAAACTCGATGTCCGAGGTCGAGTCGATGTTGTACGACAGGTTCATGAATATGTTGCCGCCCGCACCGAGCGATTTTGTCGTCGAGTAGGCCGAGTCGGTCATAATGGTGTCGTAGTCGTAGCCACTGCCTGCGGGGGCGCCCTTGCGCTTCACCGAGGTGTTCTCGCTGAGGCTTCGGTTCTGGTTGAATCGTCCCGATGCGTAGATGTTGACCGACAGCTTCTCGTTGGCCCACATGTAGCTCAGCCACGGGCTTACGAACGGTTGAGGCGAACCGAAAACGCCGAAGCTTATGAAGTGGTTCTTCTTGATGTGCGCCGAGGTCACGATGTTGATCACCGCCTCCGCCTCGGTGGCGTATTTCGCCGACGGGTTGGTGATGGCCTCGATGCGGTCGAGCGCGTTGGCTGGCAGCGTCTCGAGGTATGTCTTGAGGTTCTCTGCGGTGAGTTTCGACGGCTTGTCGTTGATCCAAATCTCCACGCTCGACACACCCCTCAGCGTTATGTTGCCTTCGATGTCAACCTCCACGCCCGGCGCGTTCTGCAGCGCGTCGGTGGTCGTACCCGTCTGTATCGACGGGTCTTCGCTGACGTTGTATATCATCTTCTCACCCTCCATTGCGTAGAGCGGCTTCTCTGCCGATACCGTCACCTCTTTCATCAGCGTCGTCGCCGGATGCAGCAGTATGGTGCCGAGGGCCGTGTTGTTCTCGACGGCAAACTGCTTGTAGATTGTCTTGTATCCGAATCCCGACACTCGCAGGTAGAATGTGCCGGCGGGTATGCCCGAGAGCTCGAAGTAGCCATCCAGGTTCGTCGTTCCGCCCTTCACCATCGTACTGTCGGCTGTGTCGAGCACCGCCACGTTCACGTAGGCGAGAAATTCTTTCGAAACGCTGTCGCGCAGCGAGCCCACCACCTTGAAGGTCGAGCCTTCGCGCACTTTCTTCTGCTTCACCGATTCGGCCTTCTGGTCGTTCTGTCGGTTGCCCCATCCGCCGTCGGGCGGACGCTGTCCGGGTCGTCCCATCGGAGGACGGCCACCAGGGAATCCACCTCCCGGAGGACGTCCGCCAGGACCGCCTGGCTGGGCGTAAAGGTCGGTGACACAAAGCGATAATAAAAAGACTAAAACTGATAGAATTGATACTAGGTTATGATGCATCGCAGTGGTTTGTGTAAATAGCTATTTTATTTCAAGGCAAACAAGGCAAATTAATACCAATATGTAATAACGCCATTCTATGTCAAATATTTTGTTTCATTATCCACTTCCACTTAAAGACACAATAATTCCAACATTTGTAAAGTTATTTAGCACGTATGATTATAGAAATTAGCGACATCGCCAGCGAACACCTTGCGCCCTACCACCGTCTCACCGAGACACAGCTGCGCAACCGTCTCGACCCCGAGATGGGCATCTTCATCGCCGAGAGCCCCAACGTCATCAAGGCTGCCCTCAAAGCCGGATGCCAGCCACTCTCGCTGCTCACCGAACGGCGCCATCTCGAAAGTACCGCCAAAGAGGTGGTCGAGCTGGTGGGCGAGCAGACGCCCGTCTTCACCGGCTCACGCGACCTCCTGGCGCAGCTCACCGGCTACGAGCTGACGCGAGGGGTGCTGTGCGCCATGCGGCGTCCGAGGATGAAAAGCGTCGAGGAGGTGTGTGACGGCAAGCGGCGCATCGCGGTCATCGACAGCGTGGTCAACGCCACCAACACAGGCGCCATCTTCCGTGCGGCGGCAGCGTTGGGCATCGAGGCGGTGCTGCTCACCCACACCTGCAGCGACCCGCTCAACCGCCGTTGTGTGCGCGTCAGCATGGGCACCGTGTTCCAGGTCGATTGGGCGTGGATGGAAGATGTTGATAAGTTTAATGTTGATAAGTTTGATATTGATAGATTCGGATGGGTTGAACGGTTGCGACGGTTGGGTTTTGCCACCATAGCGATGGCGTTGCGCGACGACGCCCTGCCCATCGACGACCCGCGGCTGAAAGCCCACGAACGCATAGCCCTAGTGCTGGGCAACGAAGGCGAAGGCCTGCCCCAGGCGGTCATCGACGCCTGCGACCACACCGCCGTCATCCCCATGCAGCGCGACGTCGATTCACTCAACGTAGCCGCAGCCGCCGCCGTAGCCTTCTGGGAGCTGCGCAAGCGCTGACAACCAGCCAATAACCGCCGACCACTTCTGCAAATCAGGGACAAGTTGTTTGATTCAACATATTATTTGCCCTGTCCCTGATTCTTGTTCATATAGGGAAGGATGCCCCAAATACCCACCACCCATCACATTAGCTATATATTTATAAAACAGCGTTTTATATAAAGACACTATAACAATTTACAAAATACTGATTTTCAGATATTAAGCTTTCAATCCTTCGGCGACCCTTCGGCGATCTTTCAGTGGTCGTTTTATCATCCTTTTCCTGCCACATTCAAATTCGTTTGAAACTTTTTCACAGCTTGACCACCTTGTGACGATACGTCCCATTCTCGGTTGTAAGAATCAGGTAATACACGCCAGCCGATAAGCTTGACATGTCAATGCCCTCAGTCGTGAGTTTCACCGACACCTTTTCCCCACGACCATTGTACAATTCCGAAGACTTTATCGTCCCCGCCTCGCTGTTTATATAAACCATACCCTGAGTCGGATTGGGATAAACGCTGACTGCTGACTGCCGAGTGCTGGCAGCTTCCTCAATTCCGCTGCAGTCCTCATAGTAGAAATCGGCGAACTGACCCCAATAGCTGTCGGCCAAGTATGCATCTAACGTGCCACAGGGGATGACAATGGTGTCAACGGTGGCGTAATAAAGACAGCCCAAGTCTTCACCATACTCTGGCATCGTGACAGTGACAGGCGGGGTGGTATTCTCGAACCGCAGCAAGCCTATTTGCCGTTGGGCGAATGCTTCGGGCTCAATAGTGTCGATGGGAGCGGTGAAGACCACCCTGTCCATATCTGCCATGCCGTTATAGGAGGGGAATGCCGCTAACCCAATGGATCGCAAAGTTGACGGGAATATGAGTCCGGTGAATGCACAGTCGCCGAAAGCCGCTTCGCCTATAGTTTCAACCGCGTCGCCCCAAGCGATATGCGAAAGCGATGAACAGCCGTTGAATGCATCTGGAGGAATGACACTCAAACCGTTCGGGATATCAATGGAAGTCAAGTTTTCGCATAAAAGAAAGCATTCTTTTCTCATCATGTCGAGACTTGAAGGCATTGCAACGCGTGTTAGCGAATTACAATAGGCGAAAGCGCCCTCGCCCATAAGATCCAAATGGTTCGGCAAATCGATGCTGACCAGAGTGCTTCCATTGAACGTCTCGTCGCCTATGGTTGTCACCCCGTCGGGGATGTGTACATAACGGATGTTATTGTTACCAGCAAAACCACTGACAAGACGCAGTGTGTTGGGCAAATATACAGAGTCAGCACTTTTGTGTGCCGAAAGCAGAGAGTCGCCATCCGCAGAATAAATCATCATACCGTCTAAATAATAGTGCATATTACCATCGGAGAGCGTAAGATTGTCAAGTGCCAGACAGTAGGCGAAAGGGTTTGGACCGATATGACTCACCGATGATGGAATGACTATATTGTTCAACCGCCTGTTGCTCCAGAATGCCCGGCAGCCAATGCTGGAAATACCTTCATGCAGCGTTACACCAGTAATGTAAAAACAAAAAGTGAACGCATAGTTTGCAATATACTTTGTGTTCTGCGGCAGCGTTATCGCGCCACTCTTGGCAGCAGGACATGCCATCAATGTGGCGGTATCTTTGCTGAATAGCATTCCGTCTATTGTTCTGTAACTGGGATTGTTTTCATCCACGTTGATGGCAGTGAGGTTCTGCACCACAAATGCATATTCCCCAATCGATGTAACCGAGGCGGGTATGTTGATTGCCGATAGAGAACCCATAACATTGAAGAAGCAGCCGCGCTTAATCTCTATGACAGACGAAGGAATCGTAACGCTTGATAGAGTGGACCCTTCGAACGCCTCTTCACCCAAGGCTACCACATTGTATGTTTCGCCATTGTAAACCACCGAGGCGGGAATGGTAATATTTCCGCGATAAAAACCGCCATTCCACAGACGGCTAACCTCCACTGTGTGATCCATAGACGACAGAATAATATACCCCAAGCCGCCAGTTTCAAAATATTGATCCCTGGTTTGGGCCGATGCGACGGTAGTAAGTCCAAACAGTCCCAATGTGCCGAGAAAAAGAATAATTTTTTTCATAATGCTTTGTTTTAAGTTAATGAATTTGTTTTTACGGTCAGTAAAATACTGACCAATCCTACAAACATATTACACACAAACGGAGTCGAATCTGACAACTGAAAAAAATTCAATCCTTCCTGTCAGATTTTCGCAAAAAGATGTGTAATATTGTTTAAATGCATGATTGTGTTAGTCATTAACCACTGACTACTGATCACCGACCACTATGTAACAACATTATTCGCAAGAATCCGTTTATAAAACACATGACCGACCAACACCATACATACACCACCCTGCTCGAACGCCACCGTAAAATGCTGTGGTGCATGTGCTGGAAAAAGGCAAATGGAAACTACGACCACTGCCAGGACCTTCTGCAGGAGGTGTCGATACAGCTGTGGGAGAACCTCGGCAAGCTACGGCTCAATTCCACCCCTTGGCAGGAACGTGCATGGGTGCGCTGGCAAGCTCGCTCGGTGTTCTATCAAATCGACAGGCGGAAAACGCTATACACCGAGCCTCTAACCGAAGATTTTTTTCACTCCACCGCCGACGAAGAATCCGTTCATCGTAAAGAACTCCTCGACAACCTCATCTCAACACTCACACCAGACGAGCAACAAATGATGCAGCTCTATCTCGACGGCTATCATGGTGACGAGATTGGCGCCGCGATGGGACTCAACCGCGACGCAGTATATCAACGGATGCACCGAACCATACAGAAGATGCGCCGTGTGGTCCTTATACTGCTCGCCCTCTTACTCACCTCGTTGGTTGCCATCGCGGTGGTACCAGAATGGCGGCAGTTCTTCTTCGGCGGCAAGAACAACGAAACGCCCCCATCGACACCCACACAACCCCAGAAGGAACCTTCGCCGCAACCGATAGACACAATTCCTCATACAAATAAGGTCAAGCAAGCCCCCAAAGCCAAAGCAGAACCTTTGGAGAAAATGCCCACGTTGGACATCCTTAGCCTTATGGATGTACCCGACGAGACAATCGAGCCGCCATCGGATGTCGAACCAACCATCTCGCTCGATGGCACACGGCTCACTATCACCGGTGTCGATGGCGAGCTCATACGACTGTTCGACTGCACAGGCAACCTCGTGGCGGCGCAGAAGGCCACCGTCATCTGCACCATCGACCTTTTCCCGAGTACATCAGCCTTCAACGGCCTCGCAAGCAACGGATCGGCAATAGCGACAGGCAGTTGCAACGACTACATACTCCAGATAGGCGACCGCCCCCCAATGAAAGTGCAAATACAGTAGGTGCGGGCACGCACAAGAAAAGCCCTTCCTTTTGGGGGAGGGCTTTTTTGTTGTTTCACTTGTTCAGCTTCGCTTGGGTGCCGTTGTCTTGGTTACTGCAGCTTGAAGACTACGGGGAGGGTGAACTGTGTGCGGACGGCTTCGCCGTTCTGCTTGCCGGGCGTCCAGTAGGGCATTGCGTTGACCACTCGGAGAGCTTCCTCGTCGCAGCCGCCGCCGATGCCGCGAAGCACCTCGGCGTCAGTGATGCTGCCGTCTTTCTCGACCACGAAGCCGACCATCACGCGGCCTTCCACGCCGTCGGTCTTAGCCTGCTCGGGATACTGGATGTTCTCGGCGAGATACTGATACATAGCCTCCATGCCGCCGGCAAACTCGGGGCTCACCTCGACTTGGTCGAAGATCTGGTCGGTGGTTTCGGGTTCGGCAACGGCAGCCTTCTCGGCAGCGGGTTTGCAACCGAACATCAGCAGCAAGGCCGCCACTGGCAGCACAGCCGCAAGTTTCCATGCGCCGAAGCGCGTTTTCTGTCTGTTCATCATAACAATACGGTTTTTAAGGTTAATACTGTTGAATTTATTTGTGATATGGCCATATCCTGTTCCGACGGCCTGCCTGTAGAGGAGGCTTAGATAGCCTTTGTTGTTGCCGTGCACGGCGGCGGCATCGGCTTGGTATTCGTGTACGGCGCAGAGCTCGCGCAGCATGAGCCAGGCGAAGGGGGTGAACCACGTGACGCAGCACATGAGGCGCATGGTGAGCACATCCATCGTGTGGCGGCGACGCACATGCTCCTGCTCGTGGGCGAGGACGAGGCGCAGCTCGTCGTCGGTCATCCCGCGTGTGCCTATGGTTATATGTCCGAAGAAGGAGAAGGGCGCGGTGGTGTCGTCGAGGAGCGTGATGCGCTCGCGGCGGAGATGCCGGACGATGGAGAAAAGCTGGACGGCGAGAATCGCCAACGCAGCCGCGACGCCGCCGACATAGAGCGCCAAGGGCAGCCAGGAGAGGTCGGTCGAAGATGCCGCCGAGACGGTTTGAGCCTGAGCGCCGCCGACCACCACCTCGGGCAGCACGGCAGTCGCGGTGGCCGTAGTGGCCGACACCGCCTGCGGGAGACGTATCAGCGGATAGGCCAAGCTGAAGGCGAGAGCAGTAAGCAGGAACCAGCGCCGCAGCTGCAGCTGGCGGTCGTGGCGGAAAAGCAGCAGATAGACGCCGTAGAGGACGCCCGATGCCAAAGTCGAAAATAATGCCCAGTGTATCATGATTCGAGTTCTTTAGTTATTGTTTCCAAATCTTCGAGGCTCACCGCCTTGCGGTCAACGAGGAACGACACGAGGGCGCGAGCCGAGCCGAACCAGTTGTGCGCCACGCGTCCAAGCATCTGCTGCATGTATTCCTCGCGGCTGACGAGTGGGTAGTAGCGGTTGGAGCGGTTGAAGGTCTCGTGAGCGACGAAGCCCTTCTGCTCGAGGATGCGCACGACGGTGAGCACTGTGTTGTAAGCCACCTCGCTATCGACCGCCGCGACAATCTCGTTGGCGAAGCCTTTTTCTATCTTCCAGATGGCCTGCATCACCTGCTCCTCGGCCTTGGTCAGTTCCTTTCGGTTAGCGGTATCCATAGTTTTGTAATTAATTTCTTAGTTAAGAAACGAGCAATTAAGTTAGATATTGTGTGAGGGGGAAAAAAATTTTTTGTTCAAAAGGTTTAAAAGGTTCGAAAGGTTTAAAGGGTTTAAAGATCAGTGACCGGTGACCAGCGACCGGTGGCCGGTGAACCAAGTCGGGGTTTTCCTTAATTTCATACAATAAACCGGGTATTTCATACAATGACTGCCAAAAGGCTTGAGCGGACGGGGTATCGTTTGTACTTTTGCAGCGTGAAAGGATATGAAAATATAATAGACAATTAAATATCATGTATCGACAACTGACAACATTTTTGGTTATTGTTATCCTTGCGCTCTGCTCTTGTGGGCATAAGGAGAATCTGAAGACTAAGGTGGTGGCACCTGCCCACCGAGGCATCTACCACTGGAAGACCTCCTACGACCCGACAGAGTGGGAACTGCGGTGGATGGAAGAGCATCGGATAGATAGGCTCTATGTAAAATTTTTCGACGTAGCTCCGGGAGCCGAAAACGGCTACGACGAGTGGGCGATGGTGCCGGTGGCAACCACCAGGTTCGAACAACCTCTGCCTCACGATATGGAGGTGATACCTGTGGTGTATATCACCGTTGATGCGATACGGGCGCTGGCAGAAAGTTACGATTTTGGAAGGAACTATGCCGAACTGCTGGTGAAACGCATCGAGGAGATGACAAAAGAGCATTACGGTGGAAAAGTGAAGGAGGTGCAACTCGACTGCGACTGGACAAGTCAGACGGAAGATGTCTATTTCGCATTATGCCGCCATGTGAGAAAACTGTTGCACGAGCGCGGCATTACGTTGAGCGGGACAGTTCGGCTACACCAACTGCGACAGTTGGAACAACCTAAGGAGAAAGAGGACGAAAGAGACGAAGTATATGTCTCAGACATGTATGATACTGAACGTGACGGCATTCCGTTCGACCGCTCGCTGCTAATGTGCTACAACACAGGAAGACTCCAGAACAGCAAGACAAAAAACTCGATACTCGACTACAATGACGTGAAACCATACTTAGCACAATACTCGCAGCATGAACTTCCCAACTGCGATGTGGCTTATCCTGTATATGGATGGGGAGTGGAGTTTGACACAACCGGCAATTTCTGCCGACTCATAAACTCGCACTCATTATCTGACACAACGACTGTGAACAGCCACGACAGAATGTTACGAGAAGAATGGGGCGAGACAGCCGAAATCGCCAAGACGCAGAAAGCCCTGCCGAAACTTGACAAAGAGCACACAACGATTCTCTTTCACCTCGATTCGTTAAACCTTTCAAAATACAGCCATGATGAAATTGAAGCCATTTATTCTCGTTAGCATCCTGATTCTTGCAGGTTCAACGGCTTGTGCCTGCGGACCTTGGTATTGTTCCTCGTCCGAGAACGACATCTACCGTCTGCTGCCATACGGTGCGGAAGGACCTGCGCTGCAGATCACCCCCGACTTCAGCAAAAAGAACATCCTGCTGTGGAGTCGTCAGACGGGTTGCAAGGACACTGCGGCCATCAGGCGAGCCATATACACCGAGTGGGACAACTTTATGGATTGGGAAAAACTGCTGTCCGAAATGCGAAATGGCAACGGAAAGAACACCGAGATGGCGATGCGGAACGCGTTCTGCCGTAAACTGGTGGAAAACCGCGACACCGACGCCGTGAGGCTGATATGCTGGTCGAAGAAATATTCCAACATCCGCAACGCCCAACGCTCGCCCTGGTACTACAACAGCCACATAAGCGACGAGAAACAGCTGTTGCAGGAAATATACTCTGGGACATGCAGCTACAAGCCAACTAAAAAATATGCCGACCGATACGCCTTCCTTGTGATGAAATGCAAGTGGGCCATCGGCGACGACAACGCCACCTTGGCCCTATGGGACAAGATGAAAGACAAGATGAATGGAAGCATATTCCAGTCAGAGGCTGAAGACTATGCCGCCCGCAGTCTCTGCCGACTAGGACGGACAGATGAGGCATGCAAGATTTACCTGCGACGGGGTGACATCGGTTCGGTAATGCAGCTCAAGCAACTCAAACTGCCCGAATTGCTCAACACACTCCTCAGAATAGCACCCGAAAGCCCGATACTGACCGTCGAACTGCAACGTGTGTTGTTCTCGCTTGAAAACAATCCATACGTCCTGTCCAACAAAATAAGTATCGAGGGATACTGTGAGGACACCGCAGTACTGCATATCGCCCAGCGAGCCGCACGAACCACAGTACTGAGCCGGCGAGCGATATGGAATTATACTGCAGCCTGCCTTCTCGACTACCAGCATAGGCCTAAGGAAGCTCTGAGGCAGCTGGACGGCATCGACACCCTCCCCTGCGACGATTTCTTGAGAAAGAGCATACGAGTGCTGCGATTCTACCTGCGCAGCCAAACCGAACGCATAGACGACGACTTTGAAAGTTATGCCCTCTCCGAACTGCACTGGATGGACAAGGAACTGCAGAAAGAGTGGAAACGGCTGCCCGAGAAGGAACGTTTCAAACTGAGCCACATATCAAGTCCTGGCGGTTATGAGCTGCTGCGCAGCTGCTTTATGTACGATGCCATGCGACGAATACTACTGCCCGACTCGGTGGGACTCTGCGAACGGATGGCGGCAAGCGGAAGGCAAGTTAGGGCACTCCAGCTGGCGAATATGGCCGAGAACAGACTTTTCACACTGACCAACAACAAAGTTATCAAACTTATGCGAGAGAGCGACACAACCGCATCATACAGAGTAAATGGCGACTGGAATGAGCATCCTGGCTTTGAGAGCTCCTGGGTGTATTGGCTTACACCCGACCCCGACACCTCAAAGTGGTATTGCGGCACACTCGGATATAACGGACACGACTACAGCAACTGGATGTTTCTGCTGGCCGACAGGATGAGTGCCCACACCATACTGCAATACCGCCAACGCATCGTCCACCCACTCGACAGCGAAGACCGTTGGCTCAACGCTAGAGGCTATACCGACGCCGACTATTGGGAGGACATAATCGGGACACACTATCTGAGGGAGTGCAACTACGCCTCGGCGGTGAAACACCTGAAAAAAGTGTCGCCCTCATACCAGCGACGGATGAACATTGGCTTCGTAAGCGACCCGTTCAGCTACAAGGACAAGAAGAACATAGCCGACAATGCTGAATACAAACTACATTTTGCCAAGCAAATGGCAGAGTTACAACACCAAATGCAGCACGGCACAAGCGACAAACGAGGTCTTGCAATGTTGGAATACTCCATCGGTATGCGCAACAGCTTCGACCAATGCTGGTATCTCACCACCTACGGCCACACTTTCTACGAACCAGACCCCGAATACGTGTCACTTGAAGAATATCAATATGCACTCAACCCCCTCGAACGCCTGGCCGTCAACTCCGCTCCTTTTAAGGCGAAACACACTAAACTGGCGGATAGCTTACAGCACAAAGCATTCACAATCATAGAGTCGGACGAAGCCAAAGCCAGAGCCTACGCTCGGATATACATGATGACGAAGGTGAAAAACGAGTATCGGCACACACGAACCGGTCAGTTCTACGCCCTCATCTGCGACGGCGAATGGATGTACACTCCATACCGTTACCTGATGCATCCTCATCACAATTACAGCGGTCATGAATCCCAAGTCAACAGCAAGCGTCAAACACTATGAGACAGACTGTTGGACAAAAAACGCAAGAAAAAATTTGTTGAATAAAAAAAATGTAGTACTTTTGCAACCGCTTTCGAGAGAAAGAGAAAGCCTGTCCAATGGTGTAATGGTAGCACATCTGACTCTGGATCAGCCAGTCTAGGTTCGAGTCCTGGTTGGACAACAAGAAAAAGCCCCGTATCAAAATACGGGGCTTTTTCTTTTTATGCAATGTTGCAACACTGAATAAAAACATGTGTTGACACAACCGAGTTTTTTCCAAAAGTGTTCTTTTTTTTTAATTTTGGAAAAAACTCAACCCGAATTCTTGGATTGTTTTTCGTGTTTTTTCAGTCGAATTCTGAGGTATGGAACTACAATCTGCCGTCTATGATGTTTCTTGGCAGAATGCCTTTCACGTCGTAGGTTACGCCACCTTCCTTCACCAGCGAACGAACATCCATTTCAAGGAACTCCTTGTGGGCGACTGCGAGAATCACGGCGTCATAATTGTTTTGTACCCCAGCTTTTGAACTTTGGATTTCGACACCGTATTCATGCCGTACATGCTCAGCGTTGGCCCATGGGTCGTAGATGGTGATGTTGGGAGTGTATTCGCGGAGGGTGTGGTAGATATCCACGACCTTGGTGTTTCGAATGTCTGGGCAGTTTTCCTTGAATGTCACACCCAGAATCAGTATCTTAGCATCCTTCACCATCACCCCTTTCTTGTTCATCAGCTTGATGGTCTGGTTGGCCACGTAGGCACCCATGCCGTCGTTCAGACGCCGTGCGTTGCTCATAACACGCGGCAAAACGCCATACACCTGCGCTTTCTGGATGAGGTAGTAAGGGTCAACGCTTATGCAGTGGCCGCCGACGAGGCCGGGACTCAGCTTGATGAAATTCCACTTCGACGAGGCTGCCTCGATAACGTCGTGAGTGTCTATTCCCATGGCGTTGAATATCTTGGCCAGCTCGTTCATAAAGGCGATATTGACGTCGCGCTGCGAGTTCTCGATTATCTTCGACGCCTCTGCGACCTTGATTGAGGGAGCCTTGTGGGTACCGTTGACCAGGACGGAGTTGTAAACCGCATCGACGAGGTCGGCCACCTCAGGCGTGCTGCCCGATGTGACCTTTTTGATTTTCTCAACGGTGTGAGTCTTGTCGCCAGGGTTGATGCGCTCGGGGCTGTAGCCGGCGAAGAAGTCAGAGTTGAACTTCAAGCCGCTCACCCGCTCAACCATAGGTAGGCACTCCTCCTCGGTGACGCCTGGATAGACAGTCGATTCATAGACCACCACGTCGCCTTTCGAGATAACTTTGCCAACGGTCTCGCTTGCTCCCCAGAGAGGTTTCAAGTCGGGACGGTTGTTCTCGTCAACCGGAGTGGGCACAGCCACCACGTAGAAATTGCATTGGCGGATAGCCTCGATGTCCGTAGTACAGCGGAAGCCGTGGCTTTTGATGGCATCCTGAAGTAGGTCGTCCGACACTTCGAGCGTTGCATCGTGTCCAGACATAAGGGACTCAACACGTCCCTTGTTCATATCGAACCCTATGGTGGGATATTTTGTAGAGAAAAGACGGGCCAGAGGAAGGCCGACATAACCCAAGCCGATTACCGCTATTTTAATGTTTTCAGGCATATTTTAAGTTTTTAGTTTCTGTTTTTTTATTCCCAGTGGTTTCACAAGGAGCCTGTCGATGGAGGTCACAAGCGACAGCCCTATGGCATCGATACGAACGGCGAAGTTGCCGTCCTTGCAATCAGACACAAGCACACCCACCGTGCCGGCAAACGGACCCTCTTCGATACGCACCCGAGCCCCTTTGCGCAACGCCGAAGACTCCAGCACCGAGAGTTCCTGCTTCGCATCAACCAGCCGCCGAATCGATTCAACCTGATCGTCAGGGACGGTCACGATATTGCCGCCGAAGGAGACTATGGTTGCGACCCCCTGCTCATTGCGCACTTTATCGACCTCTGTCTTTTTTATTTTGGCAAAGACATACGACTTAAAAAGCGGCTCATCGACCATCTTGTAGCGGTCGCTCCACTTGTGGCGCCTCGACACGATGGGAAGGTAGTTCACTATACCACGTTGCGACAGGAGTTCGGCAACACGTTTTTCAGTGCGAGAGCGTGTATAGACGGCGACCCATTGTGGAGTATCGGAAAGCATCGGAGGAGTAAGGGTTAAGGGTGAATTATTAAATATTAAACGCAACGTGTTTTAGAGTGTCGATAAACTTTGCAGCGCCTGCGGCTGAAAGATGTAATATTGTTTTTGCCGTGCAAAGATACTTCATTTTTAAGAAACACGGACGTTGTATTTGGAAAATGTAGTACTTTTGCAGGCAAAACAGGATTTATGAAAGTCAAGGGTAAAACGGCGAAAGTATTGTGTGCCATAGTGATAGGTGCTTTTATCATCACGTCGTGCAGTGGTGGCGAGAAAGCTTCGGTAGGAAACAGTCCGTCGTCGGTGGTGACGGCGTTCAACAGGGCGATACTCGAAAAGAACTACAAGGAGGCGCTGACATATACGGACACGCAGCAGGAGGACTACGAGCTGTTCGAGGCGTGGATGAAGATGATGTTTGACGAGATGGGAGGCAGCTCGCTGCACGTGTTGTCGGAAGAGATGTGTGAGGACGGGAGCGGGGCTTGGGTGAAGGTGAAGTTGGAGAGCGGACGTTCGATAGACACGCTATACACGCATACGGTCAAGGTTGAGGGGGAGTGGAAGGTTCGTCTTGTTTCAGATTTCTGACCCATTGGGAGTAGGAGATGCGGCTGAGCGGAGTGTCGCGAGTTGCATCGTCAAATGAGGACTCGTCGGCAGAGGCGAGCTGTTGGAGACTTGAGATTTTTTCATCGCTGACTTGCACGGCGGCCAGGGTGTCGGCATTGTGAGGACAGACTTCCTGGCAGATGTCGCAACCGAAGACGTAGCCGGCCAGACGCTGAGAGTCGGGCAGGGAGTCGTGACGGTTCTCGATGGTGTTGTAGGCGGTGCACTTGGCTGCGTCGAGCATATAGCGTCCTTCGACACACTGCAGGGCTTGGTTAGGGCAGGACTTGACACATAGGGAACAGGAACCGCAGCCGTTGGGGAGCGGGGAGTCGTAGGCATCGACGGGGGAGTCGGACACGAGTTCGCCGAGGTTGCAGAAGCTGCCGTAGGTGGGGCTTATGAGGAGGGTGTTGCGGCCGATCCAGCCGAGGCCGGCGGCTGCAGCCCAGCGTTTGTCGGAGATAGGGGCGGTATCGACGAAGGGGCGGGCATTGAAGTCGGGGTAACGCTCCTTGATGAGAGTTATCATCTGGAAAAGCATACGCTTGATGACGAGGTGGTAGTCGTCGCCGTAGGCGTAGCGTGCGATTTTGTGCGGGCCTTCGACGGTGCGGGAGGGCTTGTAGGAGAGCAAAACGGAGATGACGCTTTTGGCGCCGGGGTAAAGGAGCTGGGGGTCGCCACGTTTGTCGGCGTTGCGCTGCATATACTGCATATCGGCGTTGTAGCGGTGGGAGAGCCAAGTGGAGAGGGTGGCGTCGAAGTCATCGAGCCGGCGTGCCTGAGCGATGCCGCAATCGTGGAAGCCGACGGAGTTGGCGCAGGATTTTATAAACTGGGAGTCAAGAGTCAAGGGTCGAGGGTACTATTGTCAATTCACTATTCACAATTCACTAATCACTGTTCACCGACCCTTTGCGGGAGCCTTCGTAGAGTTCGAATTTGAGGAAGCGGCAGTCGAGGGAGCCGTTGAGGAGGGGTATCTTCTTCGAGGGCTTGAGGCCTATGTGCTTGAGGGCTTCGAAATCGGACGAGATAAGCCACACCTCGCGACCTTCGCCATAGAGGCGTTTGAACACATCGCCGAGTTTCTCATACATGGCGTTGAGGTCTTCTATCTTGATACGCTCGCCGTAGGGAGGGTTTGTGACAATCATGCAGCGTCCCTCTGGCGGCTCCTGGTTTTCGAACGAGCCGTGGAAGAGCATCACGTCTTTGTGGAGTTTTGCGAACTGGAGGTTTTTCTCGGTCTGCTCGAGGACGCCGTAGTCGATGTCGTTGCCCCATATCTCATAGTCGAAGTCGGAGGCGCCGATTTTGCGGTTTTCCTGGTCGAGGACGGATTTCCAGTCGCCGAGGTTGAACTCTTTCCAGCGTTTGAAGCCGAAACGGCCGCCACGATAGTACTGGGCGGGTATGTTGTTGGCGAGCATGGCGGCTTCGATAAGGATGGTGCCTGAGCCGCACATGGGGTCGAAAAAGCTGCAGTCGCACTTCCAGCCCGAGAGTTTTATCATGCCGGCGGCGAGGACTTCGTTAAGCGGTGCTATGCCCACGGCTTGACGGTAGCCACGCTTGTGGAGGGAGTCGCCGCTGGAGTTCATCAGCAGGGAGACATGGGTGTCGTTGATATGGAGGTTGAACTTATAGTCGGCGCTCTCGGTGTCGATGGATGGACGCTGGCCGAACATCTTGCGGAAACGATCGACGATGGCGTCCTTGGTCTTGAGGGCGGCATAGTAGGAGTGGGTGAACACCTCGCCGCTGGTGGCAGAGTCAATCATAAAAGTGCTATCGACGTCGAGTATCTTCTCCCAGCGCAGGTTATAGACATTGTCGTACAACTCCTGCTCGTTGTGAGCCTCGAACTCGGCGAAGGGCTTGAGAATGGCGAGTGCGGTACGGCAGCAGTAGTTGGTGCGGTAGAGGGTGAACATGTCGCCACGGAAAGCGACGGCGCGGTTGAGGAGTTCGATGTCGGTACCGCCAAGCTCACGTATTTCGTCGGCGAGCACCTCTTCGAGGCCCATCATGGTCTTGGCTATCATCTTGAAACGCTCGCCTTTGGGAGCTTCCTGAGGCACTACTTTGCCGTTTTCTTTTTTGAGAATCATGATACTATATTGCGTTATTGTGTTATTGCGTTAATGTGTTGAATGGGTTGGAATGTTTAAAGGGTTTGAAGTTTGAATGTTTGAAAGGTAACGGGCTGCTGTGTGGTGATTTCAGACGAAGCGGTCTTGTTTTTCGATTGATTTTGTGGTTTCCTGGCTTTCGGCGACTTCCATTATCTTTCGGTTGAGTTCGTAGCCGACCAAAATCATGCGGCAGCTGAGGTAGATCCAAAGGAAAATGACGAGGAGTGTGCCGACGGAACCATACAAGATATTGTAGTTGTTAAAGTTGTCAATATAGAGTTCGAACAGCCATGTGAAGCCGAAAAAGAACAACGAAGTGGCCATAGCCCCAACCGAGAAGAACTTCATGCGAGAGGAACCTTTCTTCAACCAATAGTAATCGATACAGTAATAGAACGCGTTGGTGGCCAGCATGGTGACCAGCGCCAAGACAAACCAACGGCCAATGCCAACCAGGTCGCGTATGTCCTCAGACCAGCGCACTACGCCGCGTTCGGTCAGGAAGCCGAGGAAGCGGTGGTATTCCATCATCAAGACAAGCATCAATATGATAAGCAGATAGAGCAATATGACAAGCATGAAACTCATCATATAACGCACAATCCAGGGACGGGTGCTGGCTTCGACCTTGGGGTTGCGGAACGAGCGGAAGAGTGAACTCAATCCGTTGGCAGCCAATATCAACGACGAAAAGAAAGCGATGGCCTGCAGGCTGCCGCGCTTGTTGCCCATAATGTCGTTTACGGTCATGTTGACGGTATCAGCTATCCTGGCCGGAATAATGGTTCCGAGGTTGTTTAGAAACTCATCCTGAATGCCATCAACAGGCAGGTAGGCTATCAGAGTTATGAGGAAAAGCAGCATGGGAGGGAACGCCATCATAAACGAAAAGGTCAACGACTTGGCCCTCTGACGAGTGTCGCCACTGAATATCTCCTTAAGAAACGACCGCAGCACATCGTCCCAACGGACGTTAGGCATGCCAGGAACACGAAACCTGTGGAGGAAGTTGAGTATGCGACCGGAGTTGATGCGGTCATAGGTCTCCATACACCAATGGCCGAAAGGATCTTTTGGGTCCTTCAACTTAGTCATAAACGACTGCCAGAGATGTTTGGGAGAGAACATTAGGTTTTGATTGCGTTATTGTGTTATTGCGTTAATGCGTTAATGCGTTAATGCGTTAGTGGGGTGACCTGTGATCTGAAACGGAATGCGGACTGCTTTTACCGCCCTGTGCGGGCACGCGCCTAATCGCTCACTAGGCTTAGGTCTAAGCTCTTGATGTGGTGGGTCAAGGCTCCCACAGAGATAAAATCGACACCCGTTTCGGCGTAGTCGCGGAGTGTCATGTCGGTGATGCCGCCGGAAGCCTCGGTCTCATATCGACCGCCGATGCGCTTCACAGCCTCACGGAGTGTAGGCACATCGAAATTGTCGAGCATGATACGGTCAACTCCGCCGTGGTTCATCACACGCTCCAGCTCGTCGAGGTTGCGCACCTCTATTTCAATCTTCAGGTTCTTGCCATTTTTGGACAGGTAGTCACGGGTGCGGTCGATAGCCTGCTCGATGCCGCCGGCAAAATCGACATGATTGTCCTTGAGCATAATCATGTCGTAGAGGCCGATGCGGTGATTCGTCCCGCCGCCGCATTTGACGGCATATTTTTCAAGCAACCGCATGTTGGGGGTGGTCTTGCGGGTGTCGAGCAGCTGAGTGTGCAAACCAGCTATCATCTCGACCATACGATGCGTTTGAGTGGCGATGCCGCTCAGACGCTGCATATAGTTGAGCGCTGTGCGTTCGGCGGTGAGGATCGACCCCGCATGGCCTTTGACGGTCATCACGATGTCGCCCACATGGAGCGGGTCGCCGTCTTTTTTTAAAAGAGTCACTTCGAGGGAACTGTCAACCAAATGGAACACCCTCTCCCCAACTTCCACACCGCAGAGGATTCCCTCTTTTTTCGCCACCATTTTGGCTTTGCCTTGCGCCGTAGGCGGTATGCACGCCAGCGTCGAGTGGTCGCCGTCGCCGATATCCTCACGCAGAGCCATGCCAATCAATTCATCCAAATTAGCTATATCTATCATAATGTCAATTATCTATGCGCACTGGCAAAAACCTATGCCCCGTGCCGTTACAGCCTGCAAATATACAACTAAATTCCCATCCCCGCAACATTGCGCATCGCCTAAAGCCGAGATAGACATTCTGTCTTGCTGAAAAAAGACAATGGATAGAGTATACATTGTGGTTTGCGACATAAAAAATAGAGGCGCAAAATCTTGCGTCTCTACAGTATGGATTGTGCTTTAGGCAGTCTTATGAAATCAATACTACATCGAATAGCTCGATTCCATCCATGCGTAGGTGGAACTTCCGGAGCTTGGGGACGAAACGGCTCCACCCTCACCCGACGAGATGCTTCCGTTAGCGAGGTATAGTGATACATCGTCCAACACATACTCAGTGGTGAGGCTTTCCCATGTGAATCGAGCCCATGTCGGGTCGAGCGTTATGGTAACATGCTTGCCGTCGCTCTCCCAAGAGCCGACACCCTCGATTTGCTTGGCCTTTTGTGGCTTGAAAGCATCGTCAACCGAGGTGAGGAAACGTGTGACCGTACCGTCATCGTGCAGAGTCATATATGCCATGTAGCTATCCCACGGATCCTCCGCATTTGGGCGCAGCACACCGTTGCCAGCCCATGTTTTGACAAAATTAGCCTTAGTGCAGCCTGCAAGCACCATGAGCAGCATTGCCGCAACCGTAAAAAAAGTGATTTTCTTCATGATTGTAAGTTTTTTTTGTTTCTAGTTTGCAAAAGTACAAGAAAAACATTGAATCAATTTTATTTACGACATCATTTATGAACAAGTTTTCGTAAAAATGTTTTTGAGAGTGATTTGTTTGTCAGTTGTAAAAAAAATAGTACTTTTGCACCCGCAAAAACAAATAACAGTCATGCAGACAAAAAACGATAAAGTGTTCATTTTCGCGGGCCGTGCGACCAAAGACCTCGCTACCCGTGTGGCCGAAAATTACGGTATCGAATTAGGTAAATCGGAGGTTTTCCAGTATGCCGACGGCGAATTCCAGCCTTCGTTTGAGGAAACCATCCGCGGCGGTATTGTGTTTATCATCCAGTCAACCATCCCGCCGACGGACAACCTCTTCGAGCTCCTTATGATGATCGACGCCGCCAAGCGCGCCAGCGCCGACAAGGTGGTGGCTGTGATTCCTTACTACGGCTTCGCCCGTCAGGACCGCAAAGACAAGCCGCATGTGCCCATCGCTTCGAAACTGATTGCCGACATGCTGCAGGCTTCGGGCGTTGACCGCGTGGTGACGATGGATCTGCACGCCGACCAGATTCAGGGTTTCTTCAACATACCCGTTGACCACCTCTTCGGCAGCTCTATCTTCATGCCTTACATACGCGAGGCTCTGAACGTCGAGGACGTGATGTTCGCTTCGCCCGACCTGGGCGGTAGCCGCCGCGCCGGCATGTATGCCAAGACTATGGGCAACAGCTTCGTGATGTGCTACAAGCACCGCAACAAACCCAACGAGATTGGCGAGATGAGACTTATCGGCGATGTGGAGGGCAAGGACGTCATCCTGCTCGACGACATCATCGACACGGGTTCGACCATCTGCAAGGCTGCCGAAATCATCAAGCAGAACGGCGCCAAGAGCGTCCGCGCTATGATCACCCACGCTGTGCTCTCGAACGGACACAAGGGCGACGCTATCGAGAAGATCGAGAACTCGGTGCTCGAAGAGCTGGTGGTCTCCGACACCATCCCGCTGCGCCGTCAGTCGCCGAAGATCCACGTGCTGCCCACCGACTGGCTGCTCGCCGAGTCGATACGCTGCATCGTGAACTACGAGTCGATCGACAACCTCTACGAGAACACCATCCATCGTAAAGGCATCCCTCACAAACTGCACAACAACAATTAATCAAATATTAACCGAGGGGCAACCCTCACTAAAACAAACAAAACAATGAGAATAGTATCTATGAGCGGTTCTCTTCGCGAGAACGTAGGGAAAAAAGATGCTAAGGCATTGCGCCGCGCCGACATGGTGCCCTGCGTGATGTATGGCAAAGGCGACCAGAAAATGTTTGCTCTCAAGCAGACCGATTTCCAGCGCATCCTCTTCAACCCGGAGCCTTGCTTCGTCGAGATCGAACTGGGCGGCAACAAATTCCGCGCTATGGTGAAGGACATGCAGTTCCACCCCGTGACCGACATCGTCTATCACGCTGACTTCTACGAGCTGAGCGACGACAAGCCGGTGGTTATGTCCATCCCCGTGCACACCACTGGTACTTCGGCCGGTGTGATGAAGGGCGGCAAACTCGTTTACAAGCAGAAACGCCTCAAAGTGAAGGCTCTGCCCGCCAACATGCCCAGCGAGGTTCTTATCGACGTCACTCCTCTGGAGATCGGCAACCGCGTGAAGGTTCAGGATATCAAGGGCGACAACTTCGAGCTCCTCAACGTGAAGACCAGCGACGTGGTGGTTATCAACAGCACCCGCGCTGCCGCTACAGCTGAGACCACCGAAGAGGCTCCCGCCGCTGAATAATCTCCGCGACATGAATCAAGAACAATGCTTTGCAACACAACCGTTGCAAGGCATTGTTTGATTTTAATTAGCAGTTAGCAGTTAGCAGTCAGCAGTTAGCGGTCAGCAGTTAGCGGTCAGCAGTCAGCAGTCAGCGGTCAGCAGTTAGCAGTCAGTAGTCAGTGGTCACATCTTCACATCTTCACACCTTCACATCTTAACATCTCAACATCCTCATGCACAAATCCGGCTTCGTCAACATCATCGGCAACCCCAACGTGGGCAAGTCAACCCTTATGAACGCCCTCGTGGGCGAGAACCTCTCCATCATCACCTCGAAGGCGCAGACGACTCGCCACCGCATCATGGGCATCGTCAACGGCGACGACTTCCAGATTGTCTATACCGACACGCCGGGCATCGTCAACCCGCACTACCGTCTGCACGAGTCGATGATGGGGTTTGTCAACTCGGCCTTGCAGGACGCCGACCTCTTCCTGCTCGTCACCGAGATGGGCGAGCCGTTCAAGAACGAGCAGGTGCTGCAGAAAGTCATACAGTCAAACGTGCCAGTCATACTGGTCATCAACAAGATAGACCTCTCCGACCAGACCTCTGTGCAGAATATGATGGGCTACTGGCAGCGGCAGATACCGCGTGCGACGGTCATCCCCGCCTCCGCCACCGAGCGTTTCAACATCGACTCCATCTTTAACGCCATTCTCTCCCAGCTGCCCGAAAACCCGCCCTACTTCCCCAAGGACGAGCTGACCGACAAGTCGATGCGCTTCTTCGTGAGCGAGATAATACGCGAGAAGCTGCTGCGCTTCTACCAGAAGGAGATACCCTACAGCTGCGAGGTGAGCGTGGAGGGCTACGAAGAGAAGGAGGGCGTTGACAACATCTCGGCGGTGATATACGTAGAGCGCGAGACACAGAAACGCATCGTCATCGGCCATCAGGGCCAAGCCATCAAGAAGGTGGGCGTCGAGGCCCGCAAGGACATCGAGGCCTTCACCGGCAAGCGCTGCTTCCTGAACCTCTACGTCAAGGTGCTCAAAGACTGGCGCGACAGCGAGCGTGCCCTCCGACAATTCGGCTATATCACTGAGTGAGGCGCTGTTACAAGCTGTGAAATCATGTCTGTCGATGTGCGGGGCGGCGTTACAGAACTGCAACACCGCCCCGCATCATTGCAAAACCGCCTCGCAGCGTTGCGAGACGAAATTGCACGCTGCAATTTTAATTTGCAGTGCTGCGACATGATATTGCAGCCTTCGATTTCAATTTACAGAACTGCGGGACGACTTTGCAGCGATGCGAAACCGTCTCGCAGCACTGTTTCATGTTTTCGCAACCCTGCAAAGACAATTTACAAAACCGCGACCCGCTGAAAATCAGTTGCAAAACCGAAAAGTTTGTTTGTTTGTTTGTTT